>CAZWMN010000004.1:0-104283 GCA_964635075.1 uncultured Pirellulales bacterium
AGTGAATATCCCCGCCCATTCGGCTCGATTCGGAGACGGTATGCGCCCACAGAATTTTCCCATCCGCGGCATCCACACCTATAATTTGCTTGGCCGTATATCCTGCAATGATTGTACGTCCGCCATATTCAAACGCAATCGGCGAACTATAAGCGCCGCCGTCCTGGAGGTCGCCGCCGGCCCAGATCAGTTTGCCGGTGTCCTTATTCAGCGCAATCATCGTTGCCTTGGCCCCGTTGACGGTAAAAATCACTTTGTCTTTTACAATCAGCGGCAATTCCGCATATCCCCAGCGGGGCGGCTTTCCTTCGAACTTTGTCGCGGCATCTTCCTGCCAAAGTATTTTACCGTCGGCGGTGTTTAGACAGGATACAACCCCTTGGCCGCTGATGACATAAACCTTGCCGTTATTAACCGTCGGCGTACAGCGCACACCCGGATGATCTCCTGTCCATTCCGGACCGTAGGATTGCTTCCACAATTCTTTGCCGCCCCAGTCAATGCAGAAAAGGACTCCTTCTTTATTGACCATCCCCGTTGTATAAATTTTCCTATCGGCAACGCTGACGGTTGAAAACCCCCCTCCCAGACCGCCCACTTGCCACAGCATCTTTGGGCCGCCTTCCGGCCAACTCTTCAGCAAGCCGGTTTCCTCGCTTATGTTATCTCGTTTCGGTCCCTGCCACTGCGGCCAGGAAGGTTGTGCAGCAGGTTTATTTTCCCTCACCGCCGACTGATTTGTTTTTTTTTGAGCGACATCCACGCACACCAGCGTCCCTTTGGCGTTGCGGGCATAGACTTTGCCGTTGGCCAGCACCGGCATCGTCCAGCATTTACCATCCAGAATCTGTGCCGACGAAATCATCTCAAACTTCTCCGGCGTCGCTCTGGCAATCATCAGCTTGCCCTTTTCGCCCAGAACAATCAATTTCCCGTCCGCCGCCATCAGGCTTCCCTTGCCGACGGACTTTTCCACCCATTTTCTCTCGCCCGTTTTCCAGTCCAGGCAGACAAGCTGATTATCGTCGATACCGTAGATATAGCCATCGAGTACTACCGGCCCGGAAAGCTGCGACCGCATATTTTTATTTTCCCAGACCTTGACCGGCTGCCCCCCTTCGACCTTCAACAGGCTGCATCCATGATTATAACCGGAGGTGATAAAAATTTCCTGACCTATTACTATCGGGTCGGAAGCATTGACACCCCACTCGGTCTTCCACGGATACGACCAGAGAATATTACCCGTGTCCGCATTGACACACCGTAGATTATCGCCGTCGAACAGATAAGCGACTGTTTGATTACCTTGAGTCTCAACCACCGCTGTACTGTAACCCGACGGCTTGTTTTCGCCGGCCCAAATTTCCCGCCCTGTCGTTTTATCCAGCGCAAGACCGCGGTCTGTAACATTATAAATCACTTTGTCTCCCACAATTACCGGCGAACCGGCAATGCCCCACTGGGGGGACTTGTTGGTCAATTCCTTTTGCCAGATGACTTTGCCGTCGGCCAAATCAAGACAAAAAACCTTGCCGGTCTTGCTGATGGTGTAAACTTTACCCTCGGTAATCGTCGGCGTCGCATGAGGACCTCCCTCATGCATATTGGCGTCCAGCGGTTCCGCATATTCTTTTTTCCACAACACCGCGCCGGTCTGCGCATCAAAGCAGGTTATAATATCCGTGTCCTTCACATTGCCCATTGTGACTGCCTTGCCCTCGGCCACCACGATTGTTGAAAAACCGATTCCCACTTCCGCTTGCCACAGCGGCTTGTTCTGGTCGTTGACCGCCAGCGGATCCCAGTCTTTCTCCGCGGAGATAGCGTCGCCGTTGGGCCCTCTCCACTTCGGCCAGTCCGCCGCAAACACACTTATCCCAACACACACCAAAAACAACCCTGTCAAAACTCTTTGCTTGTTAATTCCACTCATAATAATCTCCACTTATTTTTGACTTTTAATTTTCGGTTTTAACTCTTCGAGATCGCTCCGGTCGGACAGATTTCGACGCATTTTTCCGCGGCTTCCCTCGTCAGAGCCTCGTCCAGCACCTTTCCCAAAGGCACAGCCACCTGTGTTTTAAAACCCCTTCCGGAAAAACTCAATCCTATGTCATTGGCGTATTTTCGTGTCACCTCGATACATAACCCACACAGGATACACTTTCCCGGCTCAAAAACAAGCCCCGAATTACCTGCCTGACGAATAAAAGACTTGCGTTGCCCTTTATACGCTTGTTGTCGGGCATGGTTCAATTCCGCCATTTTGCGCAAGGTACAATCGTCCGCCTTGCCGCAGTCACAATGCAGACATCGCCTCGCCTCAACCATCGCTTCCAGCGTCAAAAAACCCTTTTTCCTCGCCGGACATCGCGGCCCTTTTTCCGCCCCCGTCAAAAATTGTTCCATCTCGCTATCCGCAAGCTGACCCAGACGGCTGTTAAATCGTTTTCCCGGCCCGACAATATTCTGCCCCTGCAGATACTGCAAAATTGAAACCGCCGCTTCCTTCCCATCGGCCACAGCTCGCACACACAGCCTGCGCCTTCCAATCGCTGCGCCTCCGGCAAAAATCCCCTCCTGACTTGTTTGATAAGTCGCAAGGTCGGCCTTCACTCCCTTATCCGTCATTCCCAATCCGAAGGAACGTATATTTTCGCTTCCCGTCGCAACAAACACCGTATCATAATCTTTGCAAAGCGATTCAAACGACGGCGCTGTCCCGACCTTCACACCACCGCGAAATTCGATATGCTCCAGCGTGAGGATTTGATTGATTTCCATATCAAGAACGTCCCGCTCAAGGGTCGCTTCGTCTATTCCATACCGCAGCATTCCGCCTGCGCTCTTGTTCTTATCGAACAGCACACATCGTATTCCCTGCTGAGCCAGGTGATATGCCGCGGCCAGACCGCACGGCCCCGCTCCCACAATTGCCGCTCTCTTGCCGCCGTGCGGTTCACACCGGGGTTGATAGGAATCGAACCGCCGCAGGTCCCAGTCGGCGACAAATTTTTTCAGCAGACAAATCGAAACCGCCGAATCGTGTTTTTCTCTGCGACAGACCTTCTCGCACGGAGCAGGACAAATCCGCCCCAGCACCGCCGGAAGTGCGATATCGGCCTTGATGGTTTGAATCGCCAAATCCAGCCGACCGGCGACAATCTGCCGCAACATCAGCGGGATATCCATATTCGCGGGACACCCCACCCGGCATGGCCCTTCACAATCGCCCGCGTGTTCGCTTAACAATAATTCAATCGCCATTTTCCGCGCCTGCAAAACATCGGGCGTGTCCGTCCAGACCCGCATTCCTTCCTGCGCCAGCGCCCCACAGGACGGCACAAACGAAGGATTCCCCTCCACCTGTACCACACACACCATACAGCTCGTCGAAGGTTTATACCCATTTTTATAACACATCGTGGGAATTGAAATCCCCACCTTCCGGGCCGCCTGCAAAATCGTCGCTCCCTGTTCAACCTCGACGGGTTTTTCATCTATTACCAATTGAATTATTTTTGTCCCACTGTTCACAAATCGCCGCTATCTTTCTTTTCCTGCCACGAACCAAGAACTACGAACTCTATGATTCTGCCTCTATCGCCTGTGCCGGACAGATACTTTTACATGTCCCACAACGAATACAGACGCTTTGTTGAATCTCGTGTTTTTCATAAGGTTTCGGCGTAATCGCCGACGCCGGGCAATTCTGCGCACAAATCGTACAACCGATGCACTTATCGCCGATGACATAATGTATCAGCTCCCGGCATTTCCCCGCCGGACATTTGCCCCGCCGATGCGCCTCATATTCCTCACGAAAATACTTTAACGTAGAAAGAATCGGATTAGGCGCCGTTTTCCCCAGGCCGCACAGACTGCCGGCCTTGATTCGCCGACCGAGAGCTTCCAGTTCATCAAGGTTGCAGTCTTTGCCCCGGCAAAGGTCTTCCAGCATTTCAAGCATTCGTTTGGTTCCCACACGGCAGAAGGTGCATTTGCCGCAGGATTGCGCCTGCGTAAATTCCAGAAAGTATCTCGCGATGTCAACAATGCAGTCATTTTCATCCAGTACCACCATCCCGCCCGACCCCATCATCGAGCCGACCTCGTAGAGCGATTCAAAATCAATCGGCGTATCGGCCAGCTCCGCCGGCACACACCCGCCCGAAGGCCCGCCGATCTGCACCGCTTTGAATTTCGCCTCACCAGCGACACCTCCGCCAATCTCTTCCACGATTTGCCGAATGGTAATTCCCATTGGCACTTCAATGAGTCCGCCGCGGTTGATTTTCCCGGCTAAGGCGAAAACTTTTGTACCCTTGCTCGTTTGTGTGCCGATTTGTGCAAACGCATCCGCCCCATTTCGCAAAATCCACGGCGCCGTCGCGTAGGTCTCCACGTTATTAATCAGCGTGGGTTTCCCCCACAGACCCTGCTGGGCCGGATATGGCGGCCGAATCGTCGGCATCCCGCGTCGGCCTTCAATCGAGGCAATCAGCGCTGTTTCTTCGCCGCAGACAAATGCGCCAGCGCCTTCAACGACGAACAATTTTAACTCACCCAGAAGCCCCTGTTCTTCACATATTTTGATCGCTGCCCGTACCCGTTCGACCGCCAGTGGATATTCCGCCCGGATGTATAAGAAGCCCTCTTTGGCGCCGACGGCTTTCGCGGCAATAGCCATCCCCTCCAGAACGCGATACGGGTAGCTTTCCAGAATCATCCGATCCATAAACGCGCCGGGGTCGCCTTCGTCGCCGTTGCAAATGATGTATTTGACGCCGCTGCCGTCGCCGTCGGCCCGGCGGGCAATGTCCCATTTTTGTCCTACGGGAAACCCCGCGCCGCCGCGCCCGCGAAGTTCCGATTGTTTCATTTCTTCGATAATGTCCCACGAACCCATCTCCTCGGCCCGCCGCCACGCCTCGAAGCCTCCATACCGGATATATTCATCGACATCCAGCGGATCCAGATGACCGCAGTATTCCGTCGCGATTCTGCGCTGCCGGCCAAGAAACGCGCAGATTTCCCCGTCGCGCACCGCTCGCGGGACAGGCATCCTGTCGTCCGGCCCAATCAAGTCCTCTAATGCTCCATCGACGGCGCCTTTGACTCGCCGCCACAATCCCTTGGGACGAAAATGCCGTCTGACAATCCGCCCCGCTTCGGTCGTTGTAACCCTGGTATATAAAATTCCATCCTGATGATCGTCCGCTGTCTGCACCACCGGTCGGCGTATCAGCACTTCCACCAGCGGCGTTTGATGACACATCCCCACACAACCGACCGGCTTGACCGCGACGTTTGTGTCCAGTCCCAGCCTGGCGACCGTCCTGTCCAGTTCCCTGCGAACATCCATACTTCCGCCAGCTATACAGCATGAACCAACGCCAATGCGCAACTCCGCCGTGATGTCTTGCGACGAAGGAACGGCAATTTTGCCTGAAACGGAACCTCTGTCTTCTTTGCGTTGCGCCGCTTCCAGAATTTCCGCCGCCATTTCCGACCGCACGGGGCCATAGACTTTCTTGTCAATTTGCACCACCGGCGCCCGCGTGCAGCATCCTAAACACGCGATTTTTGAAAGGGTAAAAAGTCCCCGCTCGTCCGTATCTTTTCCCGCCGAGAGTTTCAACTGCCGCAAAAACGCATCATAGACCCGCTGACTGCCTTTGACATGACAGGCTGTCCCCACACAAACGCGGATGCGGTGCTTTCCCGTCGGCTCCAGCCGGAACTGACCGTAAAACGTCGCCACGCCCCACAAATCCGCCGGCCTGATTTGCGTCTTTTCACAGACCCGCTCCAGCGCCTCTTTGGGCAGATAGCCGCAACTGTCCTGAATCGCCTGCAGAATCGCCAGCGTCTTTTCACCGCCGGAGCCGACACGGCTTAAAATTTCATCTACAATGGTTAAATCCGTCTGCTGCATTACTGAACCTGCTCAATGCAATAAAGACTTCTCGCCGAGCGCAGATAAATGCGTCCCTGCGCAAAGGCCGGCGACGCGAAACACCCGCTTTCCTCAATTGCGCATCGCCCAACTTCCTGATATTCCCGCCCGGCCCGCGCGATAATCATCTGTCCGTTTTCTTTCAGAAGATACAGTTTGTCGCCCGCCAGCGAAGGCGAAGCGTAAAAATCCCCTTCCAGCGATTGTTTATAAACCAGCGACCCCGTCGCCACCTCAAAACAGCTCAGCGTCCCGCTGGTGGTCAGTGTCCAGGCTAATTTGCCGTCGCTGACGGGACTGCAAATGTCCGGCATATCGCCCTGCGTCTGCCAGGTAATCGCCGTCTGTGTCACATCCCCGCTGGGGTTATCAATTCGGATGGCGTACAATTTATCATAAGGCTGTATCGCCAGCACAAATCCCCCCGCCAAAATCTGCGTCGGAGCAATATCGCTGCCCAGACACGATACCCTCCATAATTCCCGTCCTGTCTGCGGTTCATAACCGATTACCCATGGCGAACCGCTGGTCAGAATCTGATATCCCTTCTGAGTTTTGACCGCCGTCGGCGATGTCCACGTATTCGGCGTCGGCCGTTTTGTCCGCCAGGCGATTTTGCCGTCCACCAGATTCATCGCAATCAATTCGCTTTTGCCTTCTTCCGAACCCTGGTCAAACTGCACTATCACAAAGTCGCTGAACACCGCCAGAGAACTGGCATAACCGTAAGCGCTTTCCGGAACCCCAATCGCCTTTTGCCATCGGATTTTGCCCTGCACATCAAAACAGCCGATATCGCCCGTGGCGAAAATCGCGCAGACGTACTGGCCGTTGACCACCGGTGTCGAAGCCGCATAGCTTGTATCTTCCGTCACATCCGGCGCCTTACGCCCTTCCATATCAGCCGGCCTGACTACACCCGCCCAGAGCAGTTTTCCGCTCTTGCCGTCGTAGCAAAAAACTTTTTGTTCATCCTTTGTTGCCCCCGTCAGAAAAATTTTATCATCCCATACAATCGGCGAACTGTGCCCGGCAAGCGGCGCCGCGGATTTCCAGACTATACCTTTGCTTTCTTTTTCATTCCACATTACGGGAACGTCTTTTTCTTCCGCCGTGCCATTTCCCCACGGCCCGCGAAATGACGGCCACTGTCCTTTGACCGCCTCGGCCCAATCGACCTTGACAACGTCTGCCGATGGTTTTGAAATAGGGGACTTCGACAGCGTCAAATACAATCCTGCCGCTGCAATAATGACAAATGCAATCGTCACCGCCATTCGAACCTGCATCGCCCGGCGAATTACGTCTCCGCCGCACACAGGTCGGGTTGGAATCACCGGCGCCGGCCGCAGCATCAAGCGCGTAGCCGCAAAACCTGCCGCTGCGATAAGAACGCTGACGACGAGATAAACCGTCCCCGTCTGTACAAATCGCTGCTGACGCAGCGTATCCCGCCGGATTTGGACGTCGAGAGTGCGGATTTGTCCTGCCAGGGTTTCATCGTTTGGCCGACTGTCGAATTGTTTTTGCATTGTCTGCAGTTGTTCGGCTCTTTGCGGGCCGATAACCCGAAGTTGATAGGCGTTTGTCATCAGCAGTGCCACGGCAATACCCGCAAACACCGCCGCCACAACCGCTCCGCCTATCAGTCCCTGATACAGCGGAGATAATTTGATTTCTGTATTGTCGCAATAATTCATCATTCGCTATTTATTAAACGAGGATATATGTAATCGAAAAATTCATTTTACATTTTGATGTGTCATTTTGATTTTTGCATTTTGATTTTTACATTTTTCTCTCCTTGCCTGTTCTCTCGGACAATATGCAAAACATCGTCCGCACGCCAGGCAATCCGCCCGTCTGGCTTCATAATCGTCCTGTCGCCTGTGGATGACGCTGAGAATCAATTTTCCCGCCGCCGCAAGCCCCACAAACACGCCCGCCGTGATAGCTACCTTCGCACCCAGCGGCCGCGCCGGATCCGCCACCTCAGCCGATTTGGCAAGCAGCGGATACACCGCCGCGCCCAGCCATCCGCCGCCCACGGCCAGTATCGGCACAAGAGCGGTAAATAGTATCAGCCTGCGTTTGTTTTTGGCATACTCCGCCGCAGGTAATTCCCTGACCGGCTCGGCAATAGCCCCGAATGGACAGACATTTTCGCACAATCGGCAGTGAATACACTCATCCGGCGTAATCGTCACCCGCCATTTGGACAGTCGGCTCAGATTCCGCAGTATCACGCCGTAAGGACACAGAAAGCGACAGTACGGCCTCGCGATGAAAATGGAAATCGCCAGAAAACTGACCGCCAATACCCAGCCGTCCCAATTGCCGTTGAAACGAAAAAGCGTCACAAACGGGTCATATCGGCAAATCAAAAACAATGTCCCCGTCGCCGCCATCACCACCGCCGCGGCTAAGTATAAATACGCAAACAGCCGCAAAGCCGCCTCAATCGGTCCCGGCACACGCAGCGGGCGGATGACAAACAAGTCCTGTATCGCCCCCAGCGGACAGACCGCCCCGCAGAAACTCCTGCCGAAAAACAGCGTAAAAATCAAAGGCATCAAAAAAAACGCCGCTGCCACAAATGGAATCGCATAACCCGAATCCGCCGCTGCCAGCGCTACATTGCCGATGGAACCAACCGGACACACACAGCCGCGCCGCCAGAATCCAAAATACAGCAGCGAAAAAATCATCAGCCCCAAAATCCACCGGCGGTCTCGTTTCTTCAGCGTAAGCCACGACGCCGCACAAAGCGCAGCAAACAACACTGTTGTATCAATCCAGTCCCACACCGCCGCCCGCGGCGCCGGCGTCGTCGTCTGAGGCAATTGATGCCCCGATTCAAACTGCGGCGGCCCAAACCGCTGCACACCCCACGCCGACGCGCACAGCGCCAGAACCAGCAATAGACATAACATCTTATGTCGCTTCATTGCCGGTCCTTGAGCAAATAAGGATTATCCGCGCTGATTCGCCGAATGGCCCCTGTCGGACAGGCCGTGGCGATAGCGCACTGATTGCAGTTGACGCACCGGTCGTGTCGTATCTGCAAAAACAGCGACCCGTTACCGAAAGAGCCGCATCCCATGACGCATTTGCCGCAGCCGTTGCATTTCGTTTCGTCTATTGTATATTCAAAATACGGGTCTTCGACGTAGGTTCGTTTGATCGCCCCGCGCGGGCAGAGCTGATTTTCCGCCGCGGTGTCGAGCGCTTTGGGCTCAGGCCGGTAATAGCCCGTGCATAAATCACAGTATCCGCACATCGCGTAGGCGTGGATGCACTTGACCGCCGATTCCTGCAGGACGCAGAATGTCGCGCAGTTGTTGCAGGCAATACATTTATACGGGTCCACCTGCCAGACGTATTTTTGCCGTCGGCTTTTTGCGGCCAGTACCGCCCCCGCCCCGGCAACGCCCGCCAGACAAGCCCCCCACACGCCTTGCCGCATAAACTCCCGCCGATTATAGGATGGTTTATTCGCTTCGCTCATCCGTGTTTTTCCAGAAATTGTTTTACCGATAATGCCTTCGGATGCCCGCAATCGTCAAAATGCGCGCACCGGCGGCAGCCGATTTCACCTTGTGTATCCGTGCAGGTTTGTCGGTTTATCGCAATTCCATTGCGCTTCCAAAGTCCACCCATCGCCAAGGCGATTAGACCGAGCACACTCCACCGCATCGCCGTCAGCAGCCATTTCCGCCGACTGTCCAACGTCAGTCCAGCACTACTTTTTCTCAAAAACCCGAACCACATTTTTCACCGTGTCCAATACATAAATCTCACCGTCTTTACCAACGGCCACATCAAATCCTTTGCTTTGACATTCCTGCGGCGTATTACAGACCTGCTGCTGCTGGGTCCATTCCAATTGCTCCGGCCCTGCCACGACGCCGATAAATTTCCCCTCAGCATTATAAATTTTTACTCGCACCAGCCCCTTTTCCACCGTCACAAACGACCCATCGGGCAGAATCGCAAAATTGACCGGATTGCAGCACCCGCTGAATCCCTCAATCGCCGGCGTTGCCTTGCCCCACGCCCATTCCCTGTCGCCGGCAACCGTGAACGCGACAATCAAATGTCTCCCCGGGTCAACCACGCGAAGCAGGCCATCCGACGCCATCGCAATATCAAAATACGGACTGGGAATGATAAATCCGCTCTGTTTTTCCTTGTCGGTGCCTTTTTGACCGATGGTACCCACGAGTTTTCCCGCCCGATCATAACAATAAATCCGCCCGTTGACCGCATCGGCCGCAAAAATCAAATCATCATTTAACGCAATAGAAGTTAAAATCGCATCGGTTGCAGGAACCGCCCATCTTGACTGTTCCTTACCCTGCAAATTCATCATAACAATCATACTGCCCAGCCCCGCGACAATCACTCCCTCATCATTGACCGCAAGGCACGTCGGCTCTTTATCCAGCGTAATCTTGTTTTGCAGCGTACCGGTCTTATCAAAAATTACAATGTCTTTGTCCCCTGCCACATAAATCTCTTTTTGTACCGCGATGGCTTTTGTGGTTTTCAGACCCGTTGGAATCGCCGCCCCAGCCTGCCGATACAGAATTAGGGCAGGGTCGATCCTGGCATATTGTGAAATATCATAGACATAATCCGCAGGCAGACCGCTGCCCTTTTGGCCGGTCGTATCGAAAAACATCACCGCGCAAAACCCCGCCGCGATGGCCAAAGCAACCACAATCCCCGCCCACAAACCGGAGTCAAATTTTCCCTGCCGATAATTCAAACTGTTTCCCCGAATATTTCATTGACGATTGAAGATTGACGATTTTCGATTGGTTTTCGTTATTCAATCGTCAATCGAAAATTGAACATCGAAAATTTTACTCTCAGTATAACGCTTTTAAACAACAAAAACAATGTAGCTACTGTTGTCTCACATCGAGACACACCATACTCGTAAGGTCCCGCACAATCAGCCGCCCGCCCACCAGCGCCGGCGGCCCCCAGCTTTCGTGTCCATCCAGTACTTTAGCCTGCGTTATCAGCTCAAATACGTCAGGTTGGGCTTCAATAAAGGACAAAATCCCCTCATCATTCAGGATAATGATTTTACCGTCCGCAATTATATAAGGCCCAAGACCATATTTGTTCGCCGCCCCGCTTTTCCAGAGAATTTTTCCATTGGTATCCATACAGGTAAGTTGCTTGTCGGCGCCCACGCCGTAGAAATATCCCTGATAAAAGACAGGAGTTTGCTGGTCGGCCCCGAAAACATCCGGCTTGAATGTAAACAGGATTTGCGGAATAATTTCTTCGCCTTCCCGTTTCAATTGCAGCATCATACTGCCCTTGTTGTACCCGGCACAAAAGAATATCTTCCCATCCCCCACATCCACAGGTGTCGGCACATTGGTTTTGAGTCTCCACGCATCGGTCTTCCAGAGTACTCGTCCGTTCTCAGCATCGACTCCGACAACGCCGCCGCTGGCGCAATAAACATACATTCTTTTTCCCGCAAACGTCATCGACAATATGGACGAATGCGTCATCTGCCACTGCTCCGGATTTTCCGTCCGCCAGACAACCTCACCCGTCGCGCATTCAACCGCTATCATCAGAGCCTTGCCGCCCGGCGCGATAATCGCGCGTCCGTTCTCGATTCGCGGACACTGACCCGCGTACCACAGCGGCTCCTGCGTACCATACTCACCAACCAAATCAATCCCCCAGATAAACTGTCCCGTCTCGGCATTGAGACAAGCGACGTGGCATTTCGGCCCCATCGTCACCACAAATCCGTCCGCCACCGCGGGAACCGTTCGGCTCATCCCGTGATTGCGCTTGATTTTGACCGGGTAGGAATACCGCCAGATTTCTTTACCGTCATCAAGACCAAAACAGCGAATCGCATCGGCCTGTCTGGACATATCGTAGTCTATCACATAGACCCGGCCCTTCCACACCGCGGCGCCGGCATAGCCTTCGCCAAGTTGTATTTGCCACAGCTTTTTCGGCCCATTAACGGAAAATTGCCGCAGTAATGGAATGTTTTCTTTATTGATTGCGTCAAAGTCGGACCCGCGAAAACACGGCCATAAACTTTCAACAGAAGAGGGCTTGCCGTCAAAGGTCTGCAAACTGCCCGCCTTGGGGCCGCCCCCGCCGGCAACAGCCGACGTCGCCGGCCGACCATCCGCCCCCGGCAGACGCTGCGCTGACTCAAATCGCAGATAATCGAAAATCCACACAAAAAATAAAATCGCGCCCCCCATTACCATCAGCCCCGGCAATAGCCATTTTATCCACCGATATCGCATACCTTTATAAACCAATCGAAAATCGTCAATCTTCAATCGTCAATTCTATTCTTTGCGCAGCGGTTCCAGCAAATCGCCCCGCATCGCCGCGGCAGCGGCGATACATACCCACAGCAAACCGCTTGCCCACATCACCGCGATAAGACCCATTATGATTTTCCACGGCAGATGGCTTATCTGCAATAATTGAGGCCCCGCCGCCACAGCCGCCGAAATCATACCGAACACAAGACCCGCCGTCAAAAGTCCCGCATGTTCCAAAAACAGCATCCGCCCCAGCGTTTTCTTTTCAAAACCGACGGTTCGCATCATCGCAAGCTGGCCCGCCCGGTCCAGCACATTCAGCAGCACCACCAGTCCAAGCCCGATTGCTCCCAGAATCAAACCCAGCGAACCGAGAACCATAAAAATGCTGATATATGTATTTTCCACCTGATGGAACCGCGCAAGCTTTTCGGCGGTTGTTTGCACTTCAAATCCGTACGCCGTCAGTGATTGCGTCAGTTTTTCGCTGATGGATTCCGCCGATTGCAGCGGCATATCAATCAAAAAAACATTCCAGCCGCTGGTATTTTCAAAGCGTTTGAGAAATTGCCTCTCACTGATTAAAAGTCCGCCCTGCAATATCGAATCGTTCAGCAGCGCAACGATTTTCAGACGAAAAATCCTGCCGCTCTGGTCCGTATAATCCAGCTCATCGCCGATGTCTTTGTGCAGCCCCCAATACACCGTCGCCCAGTCGCCGATGGCCGGGACGACCTCTTGCCCCAAATTCAGGTTCAGCCATTCCCAGGGATTCGCCGGCGCGCGCTTATCAAAGACTTTCTTGAAACGGAATCTGCCGGCAAGCCCCTCCGCACGCACCCCCCACAAGCTCGGCTGCTGCACTCGTGCGATATTCAGACAACTGGCGTCCTGGGCCGACAACAGCCGCAACGGTACCGCATTAAAATGCTGCAATTGGCCAGATGAAATCCCAATATCACGCAAAAAAGTCTTGTCGTTAAGGTCATTGACCAGTCCGACACTGCTTTGCGCCCATAATGTAAAACCGCCCGTGCCGCTGTTTTTCTCTGTTGGGTCTTGCGGCCCGGCCTGTTGAAAAACCCCCGTCGCAAGAACAACGAATACCCCCATCGCCAGCGTCATCGAAACCGCAACGCTGCGCCCCCGGCGCCACGCCGCGTTTTTCAATACCAGCATTCGGATTGATTTCGAAACCCCGGCCGCCCGAACCCCCTGCGGTGAGCCGTGCCGAACCGCCAGCCAGGACAACCCCGCCGACAAAAAAAGTCCCATTGCAATCAATATCATCATACCCGACGAGAAAAATATCTCTGCCGCCTGCTGTGCCGAAACCTGCGTACCATAAGCGCCCAGCCCCGCCGCCGCAAACCCAACCACCCCTGCCGCGACAAGCGACAATCTAATTCGTCCCCTGGGCAAAAAAATTTCCTCCGTGCGGTCAAGCAGTTCCACGGCCGGCCGCTTCCACAAATTGCGTATTCGAAACAGCCAGACGACCAGAGTTGTGCATATCGAAATTCCCGCCGCCAGTATTGCCGTCTGCCATCGCAGCGCGAAGATGATTTTTATTCCGCCCGCAGCCCCGGCCCAGATACTATTCAGACCCGCCAAAATCAACTTCGTATAAATGATTCCGACCGGCACGCCGAGTATTGAAGCCGCCATAATAACAGGCCCTTCTTCCAGCAGAAAAATCCATCCGATTTGCCCCGCCCCGAATCCCATCGCCGAAAGTATCCCCACCTGTCCCGCCCGCCGGCGCAGTCCGAACGACCACACCAGCCCCGCCAGAATCATCGCTGCCGCAATCAAAAACAAACTCAGTCCTGTCGCCAGCCCGCCAAAATCCGTCGTCGCCCTGGCTCCTCTTTGACCGGCCTGTCGAACCTCGGACACCACAAACCCCGCCTGCCACGGCTCTATCGCAGAAAGAATCTTCGAACGCAGCGACCGCACGTCATAGTCGTTCACCGAAAACCGTATTGCCGTAAGCGTCCCGAATCGGCTCGACCACAGCAGTTTCGCCGACCTCATTGAGATAAACGCCTTCGGTGCGCCTTTGTATTTCTGCCAGTATCGTTCATCTTCAGGCCGGATTTTTGACAGGTTGATGGGAATGCCCGATTTCCAGTCCCGACAGTTCCGGGCGTCCGCCATCGTCTCAATTGCCGGCATCAGCGTCTCATCCGCACCGGCGCCCATCATTGGAACCACCGCCTTGACTGTAAAGGTCGCCGTCTCTTCGGACAACTTCTTGCCCTGGGAAGGAACAAAATAACGAATCTCCACCTTGTTTCCTTCCGACGCGCCCAACTGCTCCGCCAGCCATTCATTGATAACCATTTCATTCTGCGCCAATGTTGTAAAAGACCCCTCGTCAGTCCCTCCCTCAACAGCGCAGATAAAAGAATACGGCACGCTTTTTTCGCCCCGGCGAAATTCATTCACAAAATAAGTCAATATCCCCTGTCCGCCGGGCACGTTTTTTTGAATCTGCTGCGCAATCGTATCGGGCATAAACACATCGCGGCTTCTCACCTCCAGCGCCCGCGGCCAATCCACGATGTGCACTTCCAGTTCCGCGTCCTCCGGCTGCCACACACTGGATAACGTCTGTCCAATCCCGGAAGTCCCCGCCGCCCCCGCAAACAAAAGCGTATTGGCCCGCAGCCAATTGCCCTTTTTGCCCATCGCTGCGTTCAATTCACCTAAAGGCATAAACACATTCAACCCGCCGTCAGGCCGGGAATACAAATCAAATCCCCCGAATTGCTCATCTTCAGCAATTCGCAGCACCGTGCGCCGAAGCGAGATATGTTTTTGCTCTTCCGGCGTCAATACCGCTTCAGCCGGCATTCCTTCTGCGTCACGCATTCGCACTACAATATCCTGGCCGACTTTCAGGTTCAGCCGCTGCGCCAGAGCCCGGCTGACTGCAACCGCATTGTCTGGCTCGTTGGTAATCTTCTCCGCCAATCCCGGTCCCAGTTTCCAGAACCGCTCATCGACGCCGATAATCTGTACATTGCCCACACGAACCGAGGCGTCTGAATTCTCCGCAAAGCCGGTAATCTGCAATATCGGCGCAACGAGGATTCGCGACTCATTCGCCGGGGTCGTACGACCTCGCTGAGGCGCAAGCTTATCCTCCATCCGCGCTGCCAAGTCGGCCCGAAATAATCCGGGGCGGCTGACCGTCGCCTGAATTTTACCCAGACACATCGCAGTGTGCCGGCTCAGCGTGGCACGGATGGAATCGCCCACTGCCAGCGCACCCGCCAGCACCGCCGAGGCCACCAGCACTGCCAGCCCCGTCGCCAGATGCGTCCTCCAATAAAACCGCAAACCCCGTTGTGCAATTCGAATCCGGTTCATACTTCGCTCTGTTGCAGAATGCCTTGCGTCAACTGGTAATGCCGCTCCATTTTTCCCGCCAGTTCCATCGAATGGGTCGCAACAATCAGCGTAATTTTTTCCTGCCGGTTCAGTTCTATCATCAATTGAGCGACTTGCTCGGCGTTGTCCCGATCCAGAGCGCCTGTCGGTTCATCGGCCAGCAGTAAAACCGGCTGACAAATCATCGCCCGCACTATCGCCGCCCGCTGCCGCTGACCGGCGCTGAGCTGTCCCGGCCGATACCTCATCCGGTCTTTCAGACCCACCCGCTCCAGAAGATTCTCCGCGCGTTGCCGCAATTCATTATTTTGTGCGGTCTTGTTTTTCGCCGCCAGCGTCGGCATCAACACATTTTCCAGCACGCTGCACTGCGGCAGCAGATGATGCATTTGAAACACAAAACCGATTTTCTGATTCCGCACCGCCGCCGCTTCCGACTCTCCCAGCGAGGTCAAATCCCGCCCTTCCAGAATCACCTTGCCCGCCGTCGGTTTATCCAGCAGACCAACGATATTGAGCAGGGTACTTTTGCCGCAGCCCGACGGCCCGGCGATGGCAACCGTCTGCCCCTGCAAAACGTTCAGACGGACGCCTTTGAGCACGTCCGTCTGCCCCTCGCCCTGACTATAGCTCTTTTGAATGTCCTCAAGACACAAAAAATTCGTATTCATTTTCGAACCATTCCTTCTAGCAGTTCAGCCGTCGCTCGGCAGCTTTTTTGTATATTGAAATGCGTTTCCACCGCCTGCCGTGCCTTTCGTCCCATTTCAGTTATCGTCCGCGGATTGGCCAGCAACGGCCGCAGTACATCGGCAAGCGCATCAGGCCGATTCGGTTCGTACAACGCGCCCGCCTGGCTCAATTGGGCCAATTCACCGAACACACCCATCTTCGGCCCCACAAATCCCGCGCCGCAGGCCATCGCCTCCAGCACACACAGACCGCAGGCCGCCGGTTTGCGAAACGGCACACACATCAGCGAAATGCTCCGCAAAAACGCTTTTCGGCTTTCCATTCCAAAATCCTCAATCCATTCCACGTACCCTGCAAGTCCCTGTCGTTGAATTTTCTCCCGAATCGTTCGCAGATAACGTTTGTCAGCCGCGGTTTTTCCGCCGCAGATTTTTAATCGCACAGAATCAAACGCCCTGTCTTTAATCAGAATTGCCATCGCATCAACCAGAATATCCAGCCCGTTATCTTCGCACATCCGCGCAAGAAAACCAATTACCGGTTCCGCCGGTTTTTGCGCCGCAGGCGTGTATTCATCCGGATTCAATCCCGGATATATCATCCTGATACGATGCGGCTCGAGAGAAAGTTTTTGAGTCATTAGGACCCAATAGTATCGGCTCACGGCAATAAACAAATCAACCTCCGCCGCGCATTGTCGCATCAACTCCCACACCCGGCCCGCCCACGGCTCGCCCAAACCATCAACGAACCCATCCTCGTCCTGCAATAAACATACTATCGTGCAATTCAATCGCCTGCGAATCGGCCCGGCCAATCCCAGCAGCAGCGCATCGGACAAAATCACCACGTCAGGTTTATTTTCCGGCATACTCAGCCAGTCCAGCAGTCGTTCTACTTCCTTAACTTGTCTGCCGTCCTGTCCCTTGAGCATCGAAATGGTCGTCTGCCCTAACTCTTCGGCACTGGTCATCCCCGCCATTCTGGAAACAAGTTTCAGCAGTCCCGACGAATCAAACCACCGGTCTAACCATCGCGGCGTTTTGCGAAACAATCCAAGATGCTGCTGCAGCCAGACATTGACACCCCCAAAAAACATCGGCCCCTTCTCAGCCGCCTCCAGATTGGCTCCCCCCGGCAGATACATCGGCAGCGCAATCGCCTCATATCCCAGCTTATGGAACTCCCGCAGTAGCATCGCATCGCGAATGCAGTTTTCGCAGTAAAACCCGCCCCCCGCTCCCGGTGCAAGCTGTACAATTCGCATCCCTGACTCCAATTCCTTTTGGCCGACGAGCCACAGGATACCGGATTTCGCCCCCCGACGCAACAACAGTCTGTCGAAACGCGGTCTTGACAGTTTTTCCGATAAACCATAGGATATTTTGTTTCATTCTTCAGATAAGGACAGCTTATGTCGGATTCCGAAAAGAAAACGTACAAAGACACATTATGCCTTCCGCGGACCAATTTTGCGATGAAGGCCAACCTCGTGCAGCGTGAGCCGCAGCAGCGAAAAGACTGGGATAAACAAAATATCTATCATTTGCTCCTCAATTCCCGGCGGAATTGTCCGCTCTATGTCCTGCACGACGGCCCGCCTTACGCCAACGGCGACATCCACATGGGCCACGTCATCAACAAAGTTCTCAAGGATTTTGTCGTCAAATATAAAACAATGGCCGGCTTTGCGGCCCCGTATATCCCCGGCTGGGACTGCCACGGCCTGCCCATCGAGGCCAAGGTGATGTCTGAACTCGGCGACGCAGCCAAAACAATGACCAAGGCCGAAATCCGCACCCATTGCCAGAAATACGCCGGCAAATATGTCAAACTGCAAACCACACAGTTCAAATCCCTTGGCATCTTCGGCGATTTTGAAAATCCGTACCTCACCCTCAAACCGCAGTACGAACAGAGTATCCTCGAAATTTTCGCCGAGCTGGTCGGCAACGGCCTGGTCTATAAACAACTCAAACCCATCCACTGGTCGGTCGGCTGCGAAACAGCCCTCGCCGAGGCCGAATTGGAGTACGAGGACATCGTCTCCCCCAGTATCTATGTCAATTTCCCAATGGACGATGCTTCCTCGCAGAAAGCCAAATCACTGCTGGGTCTGGCCGACGCCGGCAAACTTTGCTTTATGATCTGGACCACAACCCCCTGGACGCTGGCCGCCAATCTGGCCGTCGCCCTGCATTCCCTGTTGGATTATGTCGGTCTTACCTATGAAAAAGATGGCACAAAATTCACATCTATCGTCTGCGCCCAGCGATTAGAAGCTATTATTAAAGCTGCGGGACTGGCCGAAGGCCAATACAGCGTCAGCAAATCCGTCTTCGGCAAAGACCTCAAAGGCCTGCGCTATCTTCATCCTTACATCGAAAAGAATCCGACGGACAAAGACTGCTGGTTCGCCATCACCGCCGATTTTGTCACCACCGAAGACGGCACTGGCATCGTCCACATCGCCCCCGGCCACGGCGTCGAAGACTATCAGGCCGGGATGCAGAATAATCTGGCTGTCTATTCGCCCGTCAAAGACAACGGCTGTTATGACGATACCGTCCCCCAATGGCTACGCGGCAAAAACGTGCTCAACGTCGATAAGGAAGTCAACGACCACCTTCGCAAAGTCGGCCTGCTGGTGCACGAAGAAAAAATCACGCACAGCTACCCCCACTGCTGGCGAAGCAAAACACCCGTCATCTTCCGCGCCACCGAACAGTGGTTCATCAGCGTGGACAGAAAAATCCCCAAATTCGGCAAAAGTCTGCGAACGATGGCCCTTGAACAAATCGGCCAGGTGAAATGGATTCCCGCCTGGGGCGAAAAACGCATCCAGGGCATGCTCGAATCACGACCCGACTGGTGTATCAGCCGGCAACGCGCCTGGGGACTTCCCATCCCCGCCTTTGTCAACAGCAGCGGCCAAGCGCTTTTAACCAAAGAATCTGTCTTGGCCGTCGCTGGCCACATCGGCAAAAAAGGCTCCAACGCCTGGTTCACCGATTCGCCCAAAGACATCCTCGGCGCAGACTTCGTCTTGCCGCAGGGTTTTGCCTGGGATGCTTTAAAAAAAGAAGAAAATATCTTTGATGTCTGGTTTGAATCCGGATGCAGTTGGCACGCTGTCGCCGTCAAAGCCGGCTTTCCCATCCCCGTAGATTTATATCTCGAAGGCTCCGACCAGCACCGCGGCTGGTTCCAGTTGTCTCTCCTGCCGGCGCTGGGGGCGATGGGCAAAGCCCCATTCAAAACCGTTCTTACCCACGGCTTCACCGTCGATGAAAAAGGAATGAAGCAATCCAAATCCGCAGGCAATTACGTCAGCGCCCTCGAAGAAATCCACAAATACGGCGCCGACATCCTCCGCCTCTGGGTCGCCAGCGCCAATTATCAGGAAGATATGCGCTGCAGCGACGAACTCATCGGCCGCCTGCAGGAAGCCTATCGCAAAATCCGCAACACCCTGCGATACCTCCTCGGCAGTATCGACGGCTTCATCCCCGCAAAACACGGTGTCGCTTACGCAGAGATGCTGCCCATCGACCGCTGGGCGATGGAAAAACTCGAAGACCTGATTATTAAAGTCCGCCAGGCTTATGAAGAATTCGCCTTCCATCGCGTCTTCTCGCTGATTTATAATTTCTGTACGGTGGAAATGAGCAGTATCTATATGGATGTGCTCAAAGACCGGATGTACTGCGACGCCAAAGAGAGTCTCTCCCGTCGCAGCGGACAAACCGCAATGTACCATACCCTCGACGCGCTGACGCGGCTGCTGGCGCCGATCCTGGCCCACACCGCCGAAGAAGCCTGGACCGCCATCGAGCATAAATCACAAAATGTCTCCACCGTCCATATCGCATCGATGGCTGAACCAATGGTTCAGGTGAATTATGAAGCCGGCGTGCCGATGTGGGATAAAGTGATGGCCCTGCGCGATGAGGTATTGAAGGCCCTCGAAAACCTGCGTAAAAACGAAATCATCGGCTCCAATCAGGAAGCCTTTGTCAGTATCACGACAGACGATGACGAATTGCTGAGCCATATTCAGAACCTCGGCCTCGACAATTTCGCCGCGCTGTGCATTGTCAGCGAGGCGAAGATTGAAAAAGGTCCGGAACTAAAGGTTATTGCGCAAAAGAGTACGCACAGCAAATGTCAGCGGTGCTGGAATTATCGTCCTTCCGTTGGCCAAAATACCGACTATGCCGACCTGTGCGACCGCTGCGCTGAGGTAGTGCAAAATCTGAAATAAACACGGATAGTCATAACGCTCTTTTTATGCCATTGCTTTTTGTGTGCAAATAGAATACCTTGAATCTTATAATTTCATAAGCCGAATGTGTTTTGAACATAGAAGATACGATACAGGTACAGGTATAAAAATGCAACTTCCCATAAACGTTGAATTTCTGTTTGAACGACATCGCTCATCTGCCGGAAAACGGGGGAACCGATACTGAAACCGCAAATTCAGGGGGTTTTGGGATGATTTGTATATGGAAATATGTTATGCTTATCTTTTATTGTCGTTTGTAGCGTTGTAGTTCTAAGAACAACAGCTTGCCCTCCGTCTTGTCCTTCGTAGCCTTAGCAAAGAAGGAAGCCTTGGCGAAGGAGGGAACTACGAGCCTTTCGTATATTTTTCGAGTGTGTTTTTGCCCAGCAGCAAAATTTGTTTGGCGATGCTTTTGAAAATCCGCGGCAGAGTGAACCGTATCGGCGTCAATTGTGCCCGCTGAAAGCCTTTACGGATAAACGGCTCAAAGTCATCCCCCACAACCTCTATTTCCTCCCACCGGCTCCTGCCAAACCCCATTTTTTCCGCCGTCCGCACAATCGGCAGTTCCCCCGCCTCCATCCCAATCATCCTCCCGCACACCCTTTCACATGCTATCGGCTCCACCCCCGCAATTAGAAACCCCAACGGATATGGCGTTCCACGGATCGGCCCCTGTCCCTGCATCGCGACAATGCCGTCGATAAGGCTCAACGCCGGCGACAGCGTCCTGTAAATCTCAATCAGCAGTCGGCAAAAACGCCTTTCGCTCTTGCCGCGGGCGAAATGCCAATAGGGTTTTTCCTTGCCGACCACACAGCCGAACATATTTTTGACCGCGAACGTCGCCACAAGTTGCTGATGAGATTTAAATTTAGGCAGGTTGATGATCGCGTCCGCCTCGAGGGCGTATCGGCTCAGACGAACCCGCGAGCCGTCAATGTTGCGCACGACCGGCCGGTTCAACTGCACAATCTCGGCCCCCAGCTTCTGCAACGGCTCAATCGCCCCCATTGCATTAAGACAGACTCTGACGTCGCCCCAGGCCGGCGAATCCCCTACCATCGGCGTTGCGCCGCAGTCCTTGACCAGACGCACCGCCGCCAGAATCACTTCCGGATGTGTTTGCGCAGGCTGCTCCATCGGCGCCGGCACAATGAGATTGGGCTTGATTAGGATTTTTTGTCCGGGTCGAATGAATTTTCCCGCCCCACCCAGCAGAGCAAAACACCGTTCAATTTCCCGCCGTATCCGCACAGGCTCATAATCCTCACATCGGCAAACAGCCACGGCGGACTTTCCCACAACCGAACTCATCCCTGCCCCGCGCCAACAAAAATAATCACATACAATCGTATTTTGTCCTTTTTGCCGTCGGACCCAAACAGCATCCTATCGAGGGTCGTCTCTGTCGGCACACGTCCCGGCGCCAAAACCAGAAAATCCCCCTCCCGTATCGTCAGTTCAAACCGACCCTGCTCAAAAGGCATTTCTCCATATCCCTTCCGCCCCGAGGCTAATCGAATACTGTACCCTTCGAGAGGAGCATACACCGGCACCACTTTCACCTGGACAACGTCTCTTCGTAGCGTCATCGCCGCCGTAATCATCCATCCGATTTGCCCCGGCAAAAACGCCTGTCCAGTTGTCTGACCCCCATGAGAAGTAACGAACACATACCGCTCGACAAAAAAAGTGTTCGTGGAGAACAATTCGCCGGTTTTGTCCATCGTAATCAGACTGGTTCGCATAGTGCGTTTGGCCTCCAGAAACCGCAGTTGCGAAGTGAGTTTGTCCCCGTTCTCGCCCTTGCCGCGAAACAAACACAGGCCGTTTTTCGAAAAAAGCTCCTCGTTCCCAAACTGCACATCTGTTGGAATAAATGGAGCCAACGCCGGCTTAATTTCTTTCACCCTGGCCGTAGGCAGCTCAAAGGTGACAATTTCAAAAACAATCTGCGGCTGAAACTGGTAAGCATTGGTCGGCTTGAGGTCCCGCAACGTCAATTTCTGACCTTGCGGCGGCGAAGTCTGCGCGGACTGCCTCCCACAGCCGACGCAAAAGGACAAAAACAGGCACACCCAAAATGAATTGAGTTTTCGCATAGAGGCAGATTGTAGCCGCCGCCTGGACGATGTCAACGCCATCAGCGGGGAATAAATCCGCCCGGATACTACACACGCAGGCGGGGGGATTCGCAAAATTCAACCGCTATGGCGTTGGCCGGGGAAGAACGGGAAGACATCGCCGCTTGGGACTGATGGACACGCACCACGCGGGCGTAACCGGAAAAACTGCCGCCGTATTCCAACAACCCTTCCGTCGGCGGAACAGTCATTTCCACGCTCACCAGTTCGCCGTCTTTGAGTTGCGCGTTGGCCACCTCCACCAGCATCCCGCCTGGACTGACATTGACGGTATTGCCGGAGTAAAAGCGTCCGTCGCTAAGCCCCACCTTCTGGCAAAGCACAGAAAACTTCACCGGCAGCCTTTTGTGACTTCTTCTATCTGATTCCATAATTGTTGCCTCCATGCAACGAAGCAATATTTGACATTCTCCACCGGGAATATATCAGCAAAATTTATTCCATATTCAATAGGAAATTGCAGGTTCCTGTAAATCCGTTTAACTCATTCCAGCAAAAAGACTTAGGAATCATCTAAAATCGCACTAAAATAGTCTCAACGCTTTTTTCAAGAACACGATGACAACGATAAACATCCTGCTGTTGATATTATCGCTCGTTTTCATCACAATAATATAGAAAATCAGTCATAAAAAAAATTTATACCCCTTAATTTTACAGGACTTATAAGTCATTTAGAAAGCTTTTTTTTAGTCCTTTTATTCGTTTGTTGCGTTTTTTCATCATTGATGTTGACATTTTACTCTAAAGTTGTTTATATTTCTATTATGGTGGACACGGCATTCACAAAAGAAGATTCTGCGATAAAAAAAACAACACCGTTGCAGGCGGATCGCTTAATCGCAATGGGCAAAGTCGCCGGTAAAGTTGCGCACGAATTGAACAACCCGATGGATGGCATTCTGCGGTACCTGAACCTGGCGATGCGTGTCCTCGAACACGGGGATATCAACAAAGCACAGGAATATCTTCGCCAAAGCCGTACAGGCCTGCTGCGCATGATGCATATTCTGGGCGAACTGCTGGAATTTTCACGCAGCTCCAGTCAGGCGATGGAGCCGGCGCCGCTGGACAAAATCGTTCAGGACGCCTTATCGGCCATGACCTCGGCTATGAGCGGAATTGAAGTACAGATTCTGCGAAAATACGAAGGCCAGGCCCTTCAGATGCGCAATGACAGCCTGTTCCAGGTTTTCTGCAACCTGATTAAAAACGCCTGCGACGCGATGCAGGGCAAGGGGAGACTGACCATTACCATCGAACAGTCCGACACGGACTGGCTGATTTCTTTTCTCGATGCCGGCCCGGGGATTCCGCCTGAACTGAGAGAGTCCATCTTTCAGCCATTCTTCACCACCAAAACGGCGGGCAAAGGCGTAGGCTTGGGACTGGCAATCTGCAAAGACCTCGTCGAAAAACACAAGGGAACGATTTCCGTTCACTGCCCCGCCGAAGGCGGAAGTCTCTTTACAGTCCGACTTCCCGCCTCGCTTGGTACAGCCGTAAATTCAAAGCCTGGTACAGCCGCAAATTCAAAGTTAAGGTTTGACCATGATGTTTCACAAAGGCGCAATTCTGGTCGTTGACGACGACGCGATTATTCTCGATTCACTCTGTGAATTTCTCAAAGTCGAAGGCTATTTCGCTACGGGGGGTCGAAATCTGGCGCAGGCAAAGCAGAAATTGCAGGAGCAAAGTTTCGCGTTGGTCATCTCCGACGTCAATCTGCCCGACGGCGACGGCTTTGAGCTTTTGTCGCTCGTTCGACAAAGCTATCCCGGCACAGTCGTGATTTTAATCACCGGCTACGGCACCATCGAAAGTGCCGTCGAAGCAATCAAGAACGGAGCGTATGACTATCTGACCAAACCGATTGTCGATGATGACCTGCGGCTGGCGGTGGAACGGGCTATCCGCCAGCAAAACCTGATGGATGAAAACCGTCAGCTCCGCGACCAATTGCAGAATCGCTATCGTCTGGAAAATATCATCAGTCAGGACTACAAAATGTCCCGCATCTTTGAATTGATTGAGGCCGTGGCTGACAGCCGAACTACGATTCTGATGACCGGCCCCAGTGGCACGGGAAAAAGCCTGCTGGCCCGTGCGATTCATTACCGCTCGGGTCGCCGGGAAAAACCCTTCGTTGAGGTCAGTTGCGGGGCGCTTCCGGAAACGCTTCTGGAAAGCGAATTGTTCGGCCATGTGAAGGGTTCCTTTACCGGCGCCATTCGGGACAAAGAGGGAAAATTTCTGGCCGCCGACGGCGGAACAATTTTTCTCGACGAAATCTCCAGTGCCTCGCCGGCGATGCAGGTTAAACTGCTGCGCGTTTTACAGGAACGCCAGTTCGAACCGGTGGGCAGCAACCGCACGCTGGCTATCGATACGCGGGTTATTTTGGCGACCAATACCGACCTTGCCGCGGAAGTCAAAGCCGGGCGGTTTCGAGAGGATTTGTATTATCGCATCAATGTCGTCACAGTTAACATCCCCCCGCTGGCGGAACGGCCGGTGGACATCCCGCTGTTGTGCGAACATTTCCTGAAGTATTTCAGCCGAAGTCATAACAAACCCAGACTGGGCATTACGGAAAAAGCGATGGAATGTCTGCAGCGGTATCCCTGGCCCGGCAATGTGCGCGAACTGGAAAACGTGATGGAGCGGGCGGTACTGCTCAGCAAAAATGCATACATTGATGTGGACGACCTGCCCACGACGGTCATCCGATACTGCTCCCAGGAACAAGTCAACGGATATCGTGCGGGCAGTTTGAAAAAGGCCCTTGAAGCTCCCGAACGGGCAATCCTGCGGACGGCGCTGGAGGCCAATCACTGGAATCGACAGGAAACCGCCATGGCCTTGAAAATCAACCGCACCACGTTATATAAAAAAATGAAACGCTACGGCCTGGAAGAAGAAGCACGCCAGATGGGCTTGTGATGGAGTGAAAAGGAAAAAGTAAATGAAAAAGGTTTCCGTAATCGTTTGCGCCGCTGGGGCAAGTGCTCGTTTCAGTGGAGATAAGAAAAAACCGTTTGTGGAACTGGGCGGACGCGCGGCTTTCTTGCGCAGCATCGAGGCCTTTGCCACACGAAAGGATGTCGCTCAGATTCTTTTATCGATTACCCCGGAGGATGACGAACTGGTTCGGATTAAATGGGGACCGACGCTGGGCTTTTACAATGTCAAAATATGCCTCGGCGGCAAAGAACGTTTCGAGACCGTCGCCAACGCACTGGAAAAAGTCAGCGCAGATGCCGAACTGGTCGCCGTTCACGATGCGGTGCGGTGTTGTCTCATTGAGGAGTGGATTGACAAAGTCTTTGAGAAGGCCGCTCAGACCGGGGCGGCGATTCTGGCCTGTCCGCTCAACGGAACGCTCAAACGCGTCCGGAATGGCGTAATTGAACAGACCGTCGATAGAATGAATTTATGGGAAGCGCAGACGCCGCAGGTTTTTGACGCGGCCCTGCTGAAAAAAGCCTACGCGAATCTGAAAAACCTCGACCCGGCTGCAATTACCGACGATGCGATGCTGGTCGAAGCCCTCGGCCATCCGGTTGCGATTGTAGAAACAGATTTTACCAATCTGAAAATCACCCGCAAAAACGATGTGCCCATCGCCGAGGCGATTCTCGATTCCAGACCAAAGCCCAAACCACAGGGTCCCGTCGGCCCGTATGTTGAGGCGCAATGGTAAACCGTGGCATTTTTCATCCCGGATAAATCGCTATGACGACAGCGGAATTTATTACCATTTGCGGTATTGGTGTCGGGTTGGCGATGGACACCTTTGCCATCGCGATTGTCTCCGGCGGCGTCTATCGGCAACTGCATATCAAACACGCTCTGCGGATGGCGTTGTTTTTCGGCGGCTTCCAGGCGGTAATGCCTCTCTTGGGCTGGTTTGCAGGCGAAAAGCTGTCCGGATTCATTTCTTCCTGCGACCACTGGGTGGCCTTTGCTCTGCTGGCTGTCATCGGCGGCAAAATGATTCATGAGGCGTTCAAGATTGAAGAGGTTGAAAGCAAACCGCAGGACCCCTCCAATCTGGCGGCGCTGCTGGCGCTGAGTGTCGCGACCAGCATTGACGCACTGGTCGTCGGAATTACACTGACGCTCATAACCGGCTCCATTTTTCAGGCGGTTTTGATGATTGGGGCTATCACGTTTATAATCAGTTATATCGGCTGGGAACTCGGCAGGCGGGTGGGACATTTCTTTGAGAACAAAATCGAAATCCTCGGCGGCCTGATCCTCATCGCCATCGGCCTCAAAATTCTTCTGAACCATCTGCTGCGATAAAAAATAACCGCGTAAAGTCAGATTTAATACCCGTTGAGTATTATTCGGATTTTACTATACCGCAGATACGGCCAGGAGTTTCTCCGACGCGGTTTTGCCGGTCATCATCAGCAGCGACCACCGTACGGCTGACCAATACGTCAAGAATATTTTATTCCATCTTTGCCGGTTCCAGTTTGGGAACTAAAAATTGGATAACAAGCAATGTTATCAAATAAATTGAACCTGCAATGATAAATATGGGCAAATAATTGTTCGGATTTTTATTTAAAACCCAACCTACAAGATTGGCAATGAAAAAACCGCCTATCCCTCCGGCTGCTCCACCAATACCGACTACGGAACCAACCGCGCGCTTTGGAAACATGTCCGATGTAAGTGTGAAGAGGTTGGCAGACCAGCCCTGATGAGCGCCGCACGCCAATCCGATTAATAGTATCGCCGTCCATTTATCCGCTTTCATAGACGCATAGATAACCGGTATGACTGCCAGGGCACAAATCAACATGGCTGTTTTTCTGGCTGCATTGACCGACCATCCCTTTTTAATAAATATCGCTGAAAGCCAGCCGCCGCCAATGGAGCCAATGTCCGCCATGATATAAATGACAATAAGCGGCACACCCACGGATTTTATGTCCACGCCAAATTTTTCAAAGAAGAACCCGGGCACCCAGAATAGCCAGACCCACCAGATGGGATCCGTCATAAATTTCGCAATTGTAAAAGCCCATGTCTGTTTAAATTTAAGCAGAGGCAGCCACGGTATTTTTTCGGTTCTTTCCGGAGGCTCGCTTTGGATATAAGCCAGTTCTTCTTTCGAAAGTCGCGGATGCTCTTGGGGGCGTTTGTAAACAAGGAACCACAGGACAGCCCAGAAGAAACCCAAAGCGCCGGTCATGATGAAAGCCCAGCGCCAACTGCCCATCGTCGAAATAATCCAAAAAACAAGATAAGGCGTCACCATCGCGCCTATGTTTGTTCCTGCGTTGAAAATGCCGGTTGCCAGGGCGCGTTCCTTTTTGGGAAACCATTCGGCAACGGCCTTGATGGATGCGGGAAAGTAGGATGCTTCGCCAATTCCCAGCATGATACGCCAGAATACGAAAGACAAAACGGTTCCTGAAATTGCATGCCCCGTTGCCGCAAAGCTCCACCAAACGACGGCAATTATCAATCCTTTGCGGATGCCTATTCGATCGATTAATGCCCCGGCAACGAGCATCATCAGGGCATAGGCAAGCGTAAAAGCAGAAATGACACGTCCATAGTACAATTCCGACCATCCCGGCCAAGTCAAAATATCTGGTTTAAGGACACTAATCACTTGCCGGTCAATGTAGTTAATGGTGGCGGCAAGAAACAGAAGCCCGCAAATAGTCCAACGGAAATAGCCGATCTTTTTATTTATTTTCTTAAGTTGTTCTACCATGCGAACGATCCCTTTTCTTATAGGTTATAGATAGTTAAATCGAACCGGAAGAAAAGCGAATGTCCACATCTTCCCAGACGCAATTTCTTTCCCTGCAAATAAGCCTAATTTCATATTTGAATCTTCCACCGTCGCTTTATTCATATTACAACTACAGGACTTCGAGAGAGGCGTCAAGTATCTTTTCCCGCCTCGTTCGGGCGGTTTTTGATTTTCACCTTTGTCCCTCTCGTTAACTCTCCTACGGTACGCGCAAGCCTGTAACGCCGCGTTTGTCCTCCACCGGCTCAACCCGCAATATCAATTTCTCCGCCTCAAGCCGCAATCCCTTTAACCGCACCGTATATTTACTAATCTTCATCACCGGCTCAAACGGCCGATTACCCAGAACACCATTGACAATTGCAACGATTTCCTGGTCGTCATCGGCAGACAGACACTGATCGGCGCACTGCTGAGCGATTTTTCGCGCAAAACTCATCACAGGAATCGCACCCAGCGTCACCGAACGAATGTTGGGATGCAGCAATCCCGCCTCATCCACCGCCGGCGCCGCCGTCACCGACAGCACACTCGAAACCCCCTTCATTCCCACCGTCACCATAAAAACAAACGACCCCGGATAAAATGCGACCATTGGCGAAGAAAGCGTCATCTCCTCAACCTCCATCGTCCCGGCCGTAAATGCGAAAATCTCATTGACGTACCGTTGTTCAATCGCCAAATCAAACGGCTGCCCAACCTGAACCGCATTGAAAAAATCCGGCCCCAGCGTGTGCGTCAGGTAGGGACTGACCTGTCCCGACGGCGGAATCGCCCTCGGCAGATAATCCCCCGGCGTATGCCCCAGCAGAATCATCGCCATCGCAACCAGCGCCAGTAAAAACAACGCCGAACCAAAACCTATTTTCAAACCAACACTTTTTCTCTTTTTGCCTGATGTCATATCTATTGACCATTGAATAACAAGCTTAACAATCAAAACACGGATTTACATTCGTCATTCCGAATCCCTTCTTTTGCCGAATCGCATCCGCCATTTTCTCCGGCCAGTCCTTCTGGGCCTTATCAATCCAGCCGTGCGTAATAAAAACCGCCTTGTCCGCCGTGGCGGGCACACGCACTGCCGCATTAACAATTACGTTCGGTTCCCCGGCCGTTTGAGGCGTTTCAAGGTCATACTGAAAAAAGTATATCCCCTCATCACGAATAGTCACCGTCCCCTGTGGCGTAAAATCAACATAAACCGGCGCATTAAGCCACCGCGACAGACTCGTGCAGTCCTGCCATCTCCAGCGCCTTTTCACGCACACTATCTTCGGCCCGGCTCACACAAGCCGACAAAATTATCACAATGACAAACCAATGATATTTATTCATTCTTCCATTTTGCTCTTACGGTAATTCCGTTACTGAAATTGTCTCAATTATACCAACCTTTAATCACTTTTTATTGCTGGATTTTATAATAGGATTTCCCGGATTAGCGGGCATTCACAATAATTACTGCGGGATCCAGGCCCTCAGCTTCCGCACGAAGTTGAATTTTTCCCGGCGAATCGGAGGGGCGCAATATCACAAGACAACGTCCTTCAAAAGTCCGACGTACTGAAGCACGAAAGCTTGCCGCATCACAGGGATTACCGCTGCCTTGCGCTGCCAGCTCGCCTTCACCGCTGACTGAAAAATGCACGGGAATCTGGGCGTTGGGAACGCGATTGCCGTCTGCATCAACGATTTCGACGGTTACATAAGAAAGGTCATTGCGATCAGCATGTATTGAGTCTCTGTCCGCTGTCAGCTTCAGTTTCTTCGGCGCTCCGGTGGTTTTCAGCGTCGTCTTCGCGACCGCTTTACCATCGACCATGCCGATGGCGCATAATTGGCCGGGGGCATAAGGCACATCAAACTTTGCCGTCAGTTTTGTCTCTGCAGAAACCGGCTTTTCGCCGATTACTTTCCCATTGAGTTCGAGCCTGACGCGGTCGCATCTTGAATAAACCGAAACCTGCAAAGGCTTACCTTCCTGCCCCGGCCAGTTCCAGCTTTGTGATTCATCCGGCCAACCCCAGCCACTGACTTTTTCAGAAACTCCCGACGGAATCGGTGAATGCACAGCCATTTCAATCGGACTGCGTCTCCAGACCACGTCACGATAGAACGACTGCGGCTTCTTAAAACCGCACACGTCAATATCGCCGCACCACGCATTGAACCACGGCCATGCCACAGAGTAGTTGTCTTTCTCATTGCTCAGGACGCTGTGACCAACGCCGGCTTCACCGAAATAGTCCATCGCCGTCCAGACAAAATCGCCAATCACGTAAGGGTGTTTCTCAACCAAAGTCCAATAATCAAAAATTTCTTTCGGAAAAGATTCGGTACCCATCATAACTCGCTGGGGATTACGGACATGATCTGATTCATATTTGTACTGAAGATAATTGTAGCCCCCGATATCGAGATGCACAAACGCAGGGTCGGAAAGCTGGTCCCAGTTCCAGCCGGAAATTGCCCATTCCGTACAGATGGCTGCGGTGATTGGGCGGCTTGAATCATGGGCAAGGACCGCCTCTCGCAGATGTTTTGCCGTATCCGGGCTGCGAAAGCGTTCCGGAATTTCGTTGCCGATAGACCAGATCACAACTGACGGGTGGTTGCGGTCGCGCCGTACCATGGATGCAATGTCACGCTGGGCCCATTCTTTGAAATACAGATGATAATCCCGTCCATTCTTCGGCTCTTCCCATTGATCAAACGCCTCGTCGATCACGAGAACGCCGATCCGGTCACAGGCGTCAAGAAATGCCGGTGACGGCGGATTATGGCTGGTGCGAATGGCATTGAATCCATTTGCTTTCATTAATTCGACACGGCGTTCTTCCGCACGGTCAATTGTAGCCGACCCGAGCGGCCCATTGTCATGGTGCATACAGCCGCCTTTGAGTTTAAGCATTTGGCCGTTGAGCCGAAAACCCTGTTCAGCATCCACTTCAATTTTTCGGATTCCAAAATGCGTGGAAACACGGTCGGTCGTTTTGCCTGCCGCCATAACTTCCACATCCGCCGAATACATAGTGGGTGAATCCGGCGACCACAATTTCGGCAAACGTACTTCCACCGTCTGTTCCGCAAGGCACGTCTTTTCCGCCTGCAGGTTCAATTTACTCTCAGCTGTTCCAACGGTTTTACCCTGGTTATCCAGTACACGCACACGGACAATCGCATCACTTTCCTTGCTGCCGGCATTGCGAACCTCGCCGGTTATTTTCACAACCGCCTTCTCCTTTGAAACATCGGGCGTGGTCACAAACACTCCCCAGGTCGGAATATGAATCGGCTCATTGATAGTAAGCCAGACATGGCGATAAATTCCGGATCCGGAATACCAGCGGCTGTTTTTGCCATCATTATTGACACGTACCGCCAGTACATTTTCGCCTGCGGGTTTTAAATAAGGCGTCAGGTCAAATTCAAAACTCGTATAGCCGTAAGGATGATTGCCGAGATGCCGGCCATTGATCCAAAAATCCGCATTCATATAAACGCCGTCAAACCGCACGGCAACAAACTTATTGCTCTCATTCAAAATGAAATGCTTGCGATACCAACCGATACCGCCGAGAACGTGGCCGGTGGATGCACCCCCTTCGCTTTGGCCGGAATCAAACGGGCCGATACGAATGGATTTGGCCCCGGCCTGATAGATGCCGCCTTCGCCGGCGCTGTCATAAACACGAACGGCCAATACATCATGGCCATCACCGCGTACCAGTGAAGCTGGGACACGATAACGTCTTTGGGATGAATAGGCTGACTGGTAATTCGGCGGGAATGACCCGGTTTGACCAATGCGCTGGCCGTTGAGCCAGGCCTCATCGACATCATCAATGCAGCCAAGCAGCAGATCGAAATCCCTGCCTTTACAATCATCGGGAATCTCAAGATGCCGGCGAAACCACCCAAAAACGTTATCCTGCGTATAATTGGAATGATGTTCCCATGTATCCGGCAACGTAACCACTTGCCAATCGCTGTCGTCCAATTCGCGGGCTTTCCAGTTCGCATCATCGCCCTTGTGAAACCGCCAGTGATTGGTTACCACCGGCAACTCAGGAACAGAATTGTCCGCCGGCGGCAAATCCTCAATGCTCCAGTCGTGCGGCACATCGAGGCTGCGCCATGCCGAATCATTGAATTCCGGATTTTCCGCACCCGGCACATCCACACGGACAAAACGCCAATTCGAATCAAATGCTCGGTCATCAAAAGCGATTATATTCTTTTCGCCATCATCAGAATCTGCAATAATAGCGCATCCGACAAGTGAAAATGGTATTGCCAGAATACAAACTCCCAGGTAACCCATAATCACGTCGCGAAAGTAAATTGTTTTTTTCATCCTGCTGTTTTCCTTTCCATTTTGTTGTTTTCTATCACCAAAATAACAAATTTACAATGCTTCACTGATTCTTTTCCTGCGCGGGTAGTATTGCCTCAAAGAAGCCTTTCTTTTTCAAAAACTGGTACAAATACGATACTCCGACTAATGTCAGCCCCGTAGCCAGAAACGCGGATATGCGATAAATACTCTTCACCGCAGCCATATCCACAAGGAAAATCTTAATCAACAGTAAGCCGAACAGTCCAAGAGCCAGATAGCGTATTATGGCGATTTGTTTCCAGAAGCCCACAATCAGCAGCGCCGCCCCATAACCGGCCCACAGCAGCGAAAGGCACAGGTTCGCCCTGAAACGCCAATCAATCAGTCCCGGCCCATATTTGTCCTGACAATACCAGTACAGATACACCTGCTGACTGAGAATAACCCAAAGCAGAATGATGCCGGCCAATGCAAACCCCTGATACCATTTCGGGTTGACAGGGTCGGCCTGCATCTGTTTCCTCAACAAAATTGCCGCGATAAACAGTGCCGCCGCGGGCGCCAAATGGGCCGGGAATATGCCGTTGAACAGGAAACGAAATTCACAACAGTACAATTCCTCCGCGGCGCCGACAGCCATCAGCCCGGCAACGCCGCCGGCAATTGCCGCAACCGTCCGGCAGAATTTCCCGCCGGGGCTTACCGGCCGAAGCACCTGCACCACAATAAACGCCGCCGCCGAAACCAGAATCCCACGCAAGGTCAGCGACTGTATCACCGCCGACGCAAGCTGTGTTTGATGGCTCCAGTACCGATGCCACTCTAAGCAGCAGGCCGCCGTAATCACCGCCGCGGCGGCGATGAACAACCACTCGCTAAAAAAATCGTAATCTTCAAAACGTGATTTCTTCCAGAAGCGGTACAGCAGATGGTTTATCGCCGTACCGGCCCCGACAACCAGCCATACCCCAAACAAAGAATTCCAAATAGGCCGATACAGACCGGTATGAGAAATGACATCGAACAGGCCGAGGATGCCAAGCGCTATAGTCAGAATCCCGGCGGCCCGAATCAGCGTGCTGGCATAGAATAAACCCACGACGGTAAAAAGAATTCCGAAAATAGTCAGAATACAAGGCATTCCTCTCCCGAATACTTCCAGCCATCCCTCAGCGTATGTCATTTGACAGTAAGCCCGCCACTCGAGACTACAGGCAGCCAAAATCACCGCCGCGGCGACAATGAATAAAATCTCGCTCATCATACAATAGAAAGAAATCTCTTTTTTACGCCGATAAAACAAATGGCTGACAAATACGCCTGCCGCAGCGAACATCCACGTCCCGAATATCCCGTTAAAGACGGGCGTAAATGTGCCGCCCTGCCGGCCAATCCAGTAAAGCGATGCGATGCTCAAGAGCGTAACCAGCAGTCCCATTACCTGTGTACAGAGACCGGCATAAATGACTCCCGCGGCAATCAGCACAACCGCCTCAATCGTCCAGCCGATAACCAGGGCATACGTCTTGAAATACAATGGAATCGCCGCGGTGAGGAATGCAATCCCCGCAACCGTCAATACGTCCCGCAGGTTTCGGTCTTCTTTGCAGCGAATTGTCGCCACGGCGGCCATAACCAGATACACCGTTCCCATCAGCGCCGTACATAACGCCAGTTCCGCGCGGAAAAATTCAGCCAGCATCGTCCACAGATAATAAAAACTGACGATGCCCGCCACGGCGGGCAGGGCAATATCTTCCTCATAAGTCTGTACTCTTTTGATGAATCCATACAGCAGCGGCACAATCAGATAAACGACGAAAAACACGCCCAGCCAGCCTTCCGCGATCAGAATTTTATCCTGATGAGTCTGTACATACGGCAGAATCGGCCGCAGGAATTTTTCGAACCACAGCGTATAGAGAAGAAACGTGCCGATAAACGCCATTACATTCACCGCCCGCCACCGCCGGAAAAAACCGCACAACATCGCGCCGCAGCTCAACACCAGCACATATCCAAACAGCGGATGAGGCAGATTTTCCCCCGTCGAGACAATCAAGGGCGTCGCAAAGCCGCCCAGCAGCGACAAAAACGCAATCAACACCTCATCTAATGCCATCGCATAGGCCATCGCAGCAATCGTAATGACAATCGCTGCGGAAAAAGCGGGGACGGCTCCAACTAAATCATACACCCGATACGCCGAGAACGCCGCCGCGTACAGAATCGCAAACCCCAGCGCGGCTACGCCTTTGGCGACAATCTCATACCCGCGCCGACGTGTAATTTCCCCGATAATCAGCGCCGCCAGCCCTCCTGCCGCCGCGACACCAACCCGCGCCCACGGCATCAGCCAGGCGTTGTCATACGCGTATTTCAGGAAAAACCCCACCCCCGCGATAACGCTGACGATTCCGGCAATCAGAATCCAGCGTGTCCCAATCGTCTGTTCCAGCGATGACGGTTGTTCTGTATCCGGTGTCGCAGCAGGTTTGCTTTCGTAATATCTCCTGAGAATCGCATCCATATCCGAAACTTCCGCAAAGGTCGGCTTGGATACTCCAGACGAGACCGACGCCTTGGAAACAGCCGCGGCCTCCACGGGTATGCTTTTTTCGGATGGAATTGTCTCTTCAACGGTTGAAGTTTCTGGTTCGACGACAGGCCCCACGGGTATTTCCACACAAGGCAGTGTCGGTTTTGCCGTCCTCGGCAATTGACTTTCCTTTTCAGCCAGGCCTGCGCCCAGACGACGTTCCAATTGATTGATTTTGTTCAGGCACACCATTGCCAGGATAACCGCGACCGGCCCGGACAAGGCCAATGCGACCCCGACAATCGCTATGAATACCGCCAGTTCCGCCATAAAAACTCCCTTTCGCAAAATTACGGCACATGCGTCCCGCGAATATCCCCTGTTTTTTTGACCGGCTCAATTAACAACGTCAGCCTCCCCGCCTCCAGCGTCAGTTTCCTGAGCCGTATGGTATATTTGGAAATCGTCAGCACCGGCTCAAACGGCCGATTATCCAAAATACCGTTGACTATTGCAACAATTTCCTGACCGTCATCGGCGGATAAATACTGATCGGCGTACTGCTGAGCGATTTTTCGCGCAAAACTCATCACCGGAATCGCTCCGAGCGTCACCGAACGGATATTCAAATTCAATCGTCCGTTTTCGTCTATTGCCGGCTGTGCCGTAATCGACAGCACGCTCGACGCGCCCCCCAATCCCACCGCAGCCATCAGCACAACCGAATCCGGATAAAACACCGCCACCGGACGGGATAATGTTATTTCCCCAAGTGCCAAAACGCCCGCCGTCGAAGCGAAAATCTCATTGACCCCCTGCTGCTCAAGAACCAGTTCAAACGGCTGTTCAAGCTGGAGACTGGCAAAAAAATCCGGCCCCAGCTTATGCGTCAGATACGGACTGACCTGTCCCGACGGCGGCACAACCGGCGGCTGATAAATCTGCGGCGTATGCCCCAGCAGTATCATCACCACCGCCACCGCCGTCAGTAAAACAAATAACGACACGGTCAGCACGGTACGAATAAATTTTTTTCTCCCTCGCAGCATAATCCATAACCATTATTCATTGTTGTACATTTCGAGAATCTTTCTTGCACGATTCGGCGTTGCCGATTATAGTACTTCACTTCAGGAAAAATGAAATTGTAAACAACATCGATGAAAAAAGAAAGGATGTACTTGTGTCAAGTCATTTTAGCGACAGAATCGCGGAAGCGGTAAAGAAAAAAAGCACGCCTTTGATTGTGGGACTGGACCCGGTTTATTCGCGTCTTCCGCAGACGCTGCGGGACGGTCGCGGCGACGGTCAGACCGACCTGGCCGCGGCGATAGACTCCATCTTCGAGTTTTGCACACGGACGCTGAAAATCGTCGCTCCCATCGTCGGGGCGGTGAAAATCAACATTGCTTATTTTGAAAAATATCTCTGGGAAGGTCTGGAAGTCTATCATTCGCTGCTGAGCGAGGCCGAGGCGCTGGGGATTGAGGTCATCGGCGACGTCAAACGCGGCGATATCGGCCATACCGCCGATTGTTATGCCGACGCGCACTTAGTCAACCCGGAATTTGAGGGGATGGATTCCGTTATCGCCCCCGATGCGATTACCGTCAATGGTTTTGCCGGCGCCGACGGCATTGTGCCGTTTGCCGACAAGGCCCTGGAAAACGGCAAAGGCATATTCGTCTGGGTGCGGGCCAGCAACCCTTCCGCCGGCGTCATTCAGGACTTTGCGGACGCCAGCGGCGTAAAAATGTACGAAAAGCTGGCCGAGGTCGTCGGCCAAATCGCCAATCAGCCCGAACGCATCGGAAAATTCGGCTACAGCAACGTCGGCATGGTCATCGGCGGAACCAGCCCGCAGGAAACCGCCGCCCTGCGAAAAAAATACCCGAAATGCTGGATTCTCGTCCCCGGCTATGGTTCTCAGGGAGCCACCGCCGCCGATTGCCTGCGGTTCCGCAATCCCGACGGCCTGGGCGCTTTAATCAACGCGTCGCGTTCCATTATTTACGCCTACGAGAATCCGCAGTACGCCCAGCAGTTCAGCGACAACTGGGAAAAGTGCATCGAGCAGGCGACCATCGACGCAAAAATCGAATTGTCAAAAGCAATGTAAAAAATCCGAATTTCGAACCGCAAAATTCGGTTTTTCAGAATAAATATGAAAACCAATCCTCTTGGCGGCAAGCGTGTGGTTGTGATGGGCCTGGGTCGTTTTGGCGGCGGCCAGGACAGCGCGACTTTCGCCGTCAGGTCCGGCGCTAAAGTGCTCGTCACCGACCTGGCCAAACCCGAAGAGCTGAGCAGAACGCTCAAACAGCTCGAAGGGCTTGCGATTGAATACCGTCTGGGCGAACACCGGATGGAGGATTTCACCACCGCCGAGGTGGTTATCGTCAACCCCGCCGTGCCGCCGGGGAATAAATTTCTGGCCGCTGCAAAGCAGGCCGGCGTACTTCTTACCTCGCAGGTGGAACTATTCTTTCAACTGTGTCCGGCCCCCATCATCGGCATCACCGGCTCCAACGGCAAAAGCACCACAACTTCGCTGATTTATCACTTATTAGCCGCAAGCGAAGGGCAAAAACAGACCATTTCTTATCATAAGGCGTGGCTTTCCGGCAATATCGGCAACCGTCCGTTTCTGGGGACGCTTGAACAAATTCAGCCGCGGGATGTGGTGGTCCTGGAATTGAGCAGTTTTCAACTGGAGCAGCTCGCCCGTATCGGGGCCGCCCCCTATGCGTCCATAATTACCAATCTGACGCCCAATCATTTAGACCGTCACGGCACATTTGAGGCCTATTGCGCCGCCAAGGAATTCATCTTCAGCAATCAAAAACAAACCGCACAGAACCTTTGCCTGTCGGTTTTTAATGCCGAGGATCCCATCACCCGCGGCTGGTATGAAAAACACAGGACGCAGGCAGGTCGAAAATCCGTTTTGTTTCATCCGGACGACATACCCCCTGATATTCTGAAGGTCTTTACGCTGATTGGACGGGCCAACCGGGCCAATCTTTCCGCGGCGCTGAAGGTTGCCGAACATTTCGGCGTTGACAGAGAACGGCAGATTGCCGCGGTGACCGGCTTTCAGTCGCTGCCCGACCGGCTGCAACTGGTGGCCGAGCTTAACCGCATCCGCTGGTACAATGATTCGAAAGCCACTACTCCCGTCAGCACTATTGCCGCACTGGAAGGCATCGACGACCCGAAAATCCTCATCGCCGGCGGCTACGACAAGCGCATCCCCTTCGACGAACTGGGCAAAGTCATCGTTCGCCGGGTTAAAGCCGTCGTTCTTATCGGGCAAACCGCCGAGAAGATTCAAAAAGCCATTCAGGACGCCGGCGGCGGCAATGTCATCATCCGCAGGGCCGACTCGATGCCGCAGGCGGTCAACATCTGCCGTGAATTGGCCCTGTCCGGCGATGTGGTACTGATGAGTCCCGCCTGCGCCAGTTGGGATATGTTCGAAAATTACCAGCAGCGGGCACACATTTTCACCGAAAGTGTCCTAAACGGCTAAACATAACCCGCATTCTCACATACTCTTTCTACCGGTCTTTTCTATTCGATACCATACACGGTTATCGGACGGGCTGTAAAAAATTTCACTTTTAAAGTTTTCCTTCATACCACCCTCTCCTCAAAAGTCCGAGAAAACGGCCAAGCCGATACCTTTTGGCCTTTGTCTTTTTCTTCGCCGCATAGAGATTTTCTCTGATGATTTTTCTTGTTTGCGGCAGGTTAACAAAACCCCCGTAAAGGCCGAACTTTTCTTCAGTAAACGGTAAACCATAAACAACTTGCTAAAAAAGACACCAACAGACAGCAGCTCAAGGAGAGTAAAATGTTCACAAGACAGGAGCGCAGGACCGAGGCGAGACTTCGGTATAATTGGCCGATTTGGTTCGCGGAGGATTTTGCAGACGAACTGACCCAGGGACAAATGATTGACGTATCGAGCGGCGGAGCGGCGTTCAGTTGCTTTGCCGACCGGTGCCCCTGGCCTGGCGACAAAATTACGACCCGGTTCAGCGTGCCAAAATACACCGGCCCGCACACGTTCGATATGACCAATTTTGTCCGTCACGGCAAAATCTGCCGGGTGGACGAAATCAGCCCCTATGTTCGCCGGGTGGCGGTGCAGTTTGCCGAGCCTCTGCCGTTTAAGCCGGCCGACACGGAAAAACTCGACAACGAAATGGCCGTCGAAATCAAATTGCTCTCCGTATAAACTTCTGCTTTTCCTCATACCAACCCAAAAGGCCGTAGCGGTTTCCCCGACGGCCTTTTTTATTTGAATAAATTTCCATCCTTTATCGCTATCTCGAACTTGACTTTTTCATCGGCCTGTGCGATACTGTCGCCCTCAATCAGCTTCACTATTTATGCCGGAGCGGGGCCGGCAAAAACAAAACCTTGTATCAAAAGTAAAGAAGCCTTGAAACAAGGCGGAGTGTCGAATGAAGGCATCGGAAATGAAGAAAGGACAGACCCTCAAGGTCGATAACGTCCTTTACGTCATTGTGGATTATCAACATGTCAAACTGGGCAAAGGCGGCGCCGTCTATCAGACCAAACTCAAAAGTCTGGCCGACGGTTCCATTCGGGACATTCGGGTTCGGGCGGAGGAAATCCTCGAAGAGGCATATCTGGACAAGCGGAATTTTGAATACCTGTATTCCACCGGTGCTGAACATATCCTGATGGATTTGGAAAATTACGACCAGATTTCACTGGACGACGATGTCTTCGGCGAAGGCTCGAAGTATCTCAAGCCCAATACCCAGCTTCAGGTGAGTATATATCAGGACAAACCTGTGCAGATTTCGCTTCCCACCACGGTGGATTTGAAGGTGACCGATACGACGCCGGAAATCAAAGGCGCAACGGCCACTAATCAATATAAACCGGCCACACTCGAAACCGGACTGGTGGTATCGGTACCTTCCTTTGTCAAAGTTGGAGAACTGATTCGGGTCGATACCCGCACCGGCGAGTATGTCACCCGCGTTAAGGAATGATGCGAGTTGTACCAAAACAGGATGTTGTAGCACGGGGCGCAGGGATGCGCCCCTTGTGATTTTCAAGGCTGATATCTGAAATAACCTTATGGTCAAATGGACGATCTTTCTGTTGTGGGGAATTGGACTATGCGGTTTTCCGAACATGGCAGTCGTGCAGACCGACCCGAACCAGGCCGACGAAAACTATCCGTCCATCCAGGCCTACGTCCGACACCTGATTGACGCGGCAAGCAAAGGCAAAACCCATCTGCCGGGTGTCGGCCCAGCCGCTAAAGTGATTTTCCCCGCCGAAGAAAGCCCCCGGCTGAAAGAGCTCGACCTGTGGATGCAGACCAACGGCCAAAGTATTTATGGCACGACCGCAAGCCGTTTTCGGGCTCTGCCGTTCGGACACAGTACGACAAAAGGCAATCGAATTTACCTGCACATCTTTGACTGGCCGAAAGACGGCAGAATTGTTTTACCGGGCCTGATGAGCAATCCGGTCTCGGCGCAATTTCTGAGCGAACCAAACTGCCCGGTTGGAATTACTCGTGAACCGACGGATATCATTCTGGCCGTACCGGATATGGCTCTCGACCCAATAGCGACGGTAATTGAACTGGAATTTGAGGGGACGCCGGAAATTACCTGCGGGCCGGAAATTTTCCCCCAACAGACGGAATTTACCCGCCCCATCGACGTGTCTTTCAGCGATTTTGTGGTCGATGATTCGTACCGGATTTATTACACGCTCGATGGCTCTGACCCCAACGCCGGCAGCCTGTGTTATGAAGAGCCGTTCACATTACGCCAAAGCGCAACTATCTCCTGCCGCAAAATCGCCTCCGACGGCAAACTCCTAAGCCCTATCTCCCGAAAAACGTTTATCAAGAAATAGTGGGCAGCGCCCACTATTATGCTGCGCGTCAGTCAAGCGTAAATTGGCACGCTACTTAGCCGCACAGGAAGCACAGGGTCAGAGCCAGCCAATACATGAGTAAAAGCTGCTCAAAAACTATGCGATTTGATTATAAAAGACTATTAGGATCGCCTTGTTTGAGTAATTTTTGGGCCAAGGCTTTTACCGGAACAACATCAACGGTTAATTTCCCCCGTTCTTCCTCAGACAAGTTGTCTGCTACAGAATCCAACTGTTTGTCAATATCTTGATTGTAAAACCGTAATCTTAAAATTGAATGCAAATCGCTTTCTGACCATGCAAGTTCGAGGGAATCAACAGCTTTGCTTATTTGATCGGCTTCATCTAACATTTTTAATGCCTTGGACATTTGTTCAGCCATCTTTAAAGAAACCAGAGTCTGCGCATACCAATCAAAACCATACTCTTGCTTTAATGCGTCTCCTAGTTTTTTATTCATTTCAGGTGCTATGACCTTAAGCCTCCCAGTAAAGACAAGTACTCTTTTGTCATCATAATCAGCCTCACTAATAGAACGCAACAAATCACTTATATCTTTCATGTGCTTTCGAAGCAATTCGGCTACATCCTTATGTCCTTCAGTTTCTGCCAATGACAGAGCAGTAAAATCGCCTTTGCCTTGGCAAGTTATATCAGCACCTTTATTAATAAGAAACCTGACTATGTTTATATAGCCATTCATCGAGGCATAATGCAAAGGAGTTCCGCCCACAGCATAATCTTTTGCATTAATATCAGCTCCTTTAGATAGAAGAAACTCGATCATGTCCGTATTGTCCTCCTGTCCCTCTTGATCTTGAGCAAGATGGTGTAGTGCGGTTCCACCAATTGCGTCTCTACCATTTATGTCAGCCCCTTTGGACATAAGAAATTCAATGGTATCTTTAAGGCCACGACTCACTGCCATATGCAGAGGCGTACTGCCATTATCTTTTCTTTTTGCATTCACATCGGCACCGTTAGCAACAAGAAGTTCGACTATATCTTTGTTACCCCCTAATTCAGTAAACACCATATGCAAAGGAGTGGCCCCAAAACGGTCTTCTTGGGCATTTACATCTGCTCCTTTAGTGATTAAGAGTTTGACCGCCTCCTTGTTACCCAATATGGACACGGCAAAGTGTAAAGGTGTCATACCTTCTTCGTCTTTGGCATTAACCAACTCAGGTTTTTCTGCCAATATAGACTCGATTTCATCAACCCTCCCAAGCGTAGCAGCCGTATGAATATCCATCTCTTTTGTATCAGAACCGTTAAACGTTTTGTCAGAGTTAGGCCCGACACACCCGCCTATAAATGTAATTGGAATTAAAAAAAATACTGATGCTATTATGATCAACGATTCCCTTTTTTTCATAATACCTTCTTTCAGAGAAACTTTAATACCCCACCTTTTTTCGCCCAATTTTGAATTTTTTCCTCGTTGCGTCGTAGCTTATGTCTTCTTCTCGTACTGACAATGATATACAGTCTGTATAAAATGGGAAACACAGATTATTTCAGCCTATTTAATACGCACGATACTTATATGCATTGGAATATTGGCCCCTGATATAACTCAGGAAATTAACTCCAAATGGCGTTATGTGAACGGTCAAGTCAGTATCAGACCCTTTATATTCGATAAACTTCATAGAACCTAAAAAACCAAGATAATCAGCATATTGTGTCGACTGCAAATTTGAACGTCTCTGGAATTCATTATAGAAATTAATAAGATTTATATATTTCTCACCTTCACTGCCTTTCTTTTCCAAATCCTCTAAAACATCTAACTGTGTTCCATAAATGAGATTGTAGGCTCGTTCAAAGTGGTATCCATTAGAGAGACGTAAGTAGTCCCTAATAACTTGAGTGGGGTTCTCGGCGACATACTTTTCAATTTCGTCCTTTGAAGGATATTTTTGTGTTTCTCCGACAGCCTTTTGTTGCTCGGTAGGTGCAGAGGCTTCTATGCGAACCCCGTAGGCTTCGCCACGAACAATACGGCGGAAGAAATCTGATATTGGAGATTTGAAAGTAAATATAAAGAATAGGCCAAGGATAAAAACGGCCAAAGGCCAGGAGATAATAATCTTCAGTATTTCAATTGTGTATTCCACTTTACTCGAATCCTTTCAGTATGACAATGATTATACAGTCTGCATAAACCCGTTTACAAAACCACCATCACGGTATTTGAAGGTGAACCTTCGCCGGATTTATTTATCGCTATAACGCGATATTCGAGTTCTGTTTTTAGCGGATAGTCAACCAAAGTTGATACGTTCGATGGCGTCAAACCCCATCCTTTAGGATGGGGTAGAAAACGCCCCTCAGTATCAACCCTGAGCATACTCCGGTCTTCAGACCGGAGAGTCGAATGGGTTGATTCTGTCTCGATGTACCGACTCCTGGCTTTGTCGGCTATAGTACCTATAAAATGTCCGAAAAACAATGGGGGAATAAAAAAAACCTCAAATTATCAAATAATTCCATTTTTTATGAAAATACGATTGCTTTGGGTCGAAATAAAGCGTATAGTATATGTATAGATAGTGTATGTACAATAGTATTACATGGTGTAAGAAAGAGAGAGTGTCATGACCACGACCATACAGGCAAGAATCGATGCGGAAAGCAAAGAACAGGCTAAGAAGATTCTGAATTTCCTCGGGCTTTCTATGTCCGAGGCAATATCCCTGTATTTCAGGCAAATTATTCTGCGACGGGGTATTCCTTTTGATATCGAGATTCCCAATGAGCTTACGGCCAGAGTATTGGCCGATGCCGACAAAAAGAAAAGATTGCGTAAAGCGGCAAACGTGAACAAGCTTTTTAAGGCGCTTAATCGTTGAAAAGCATCTTTTGGACGAATCAGTTCAAGAAAGACTAGAAACGGGCACAAAAACAAAAAAAGGATATAAAGCCCCTTAAGGATGTGCTTGTGCTGCTTGCCGATGGGCAAAAACTGCCCCCGCGGCACAAAGATCATTCTCTGCAGGGCGATTGGAGTCATTACCGGGATTGTCATATCAAGCCGGATTGGGTTCTTATTTACAAAATTGACGGCGACTCGCTTATCCTTGTGAGAATGGGTTCGCACTCCGAATTATTCAAATCGCATTCTTCCTGATTTTTCTCTCGCTTTTTTATCTCTTTTATTTGGCTTTAAAAATCCTGCCTGTCCCGAGCATCGTCGAGGGGTAAATCCCGCCTGCGGTGAGCGAACCTGTCTTGAGCAACGTCGAAAGAGTCGAACCCGCCTGTCCCGAGCATCGTCGAGAGGTTAATCCTGCCTGCACTGAGCTTGTCGAAGTGTCGAACCGTGGCAAAAAATCCCGTCTAAAAAACTAATCTGCGAAAATTTATCCCCAAGGGATCTGTGAAATTTTATCCTGAGCTTGCCGAAGGACTGTGGTTCCTAAATCCTGTATTTCCTGTCTAAGAAACGCACAAAGTCCGACAGCACTATCTTGCTATCTTCAAAAATTCCATAAATTTTCTTCTCATTGTCTCACAAGCACTTACGTTTCGCGTTAGCGTCCCGATTCATCGGGGTTCGACACAAATCCGCAACTCCGCCCCTATATAGGGAGCGCCTCTTTTGCGCCCCGTGGTTCTTTAAAAAGTAGTTCCCGTAGGGTGGATCATTGACCCACCAATTCTTCTATAAACTGTAAACTATGAACTTTAACAAAAGGAGTATGTGTCGTTTGTGGTCGTTTCTAAGCCATTTGAAGCCAAAAATGGCATAAAAATATACAAAAGTACGCCGAAAGTACTCAAAAATGAACGAAAAATACGCTAAAAAACCCATTCCAAACCCAAACGAACCCATTAAAGCCAATTGTGGAAAACTGGACGCTACCCGGAAAACGAACCCAATTTTTTTGCGGCCAATTATGGATTTTAACACCAAAAACGCGGAAAGGAAGGCGAAAAATGTAATCAAAAAAACGAAACGAACCCATTTGTGGATAACTTTCCGTACGGCTATGTAGCTTGACTTTGGCTGTCGCCGGGCCTACAATCCCACCCTCTTATCCGAGACAAAAAAATGCTGAAAATTGGTTCCATACAACTTGAAAACCCGTTTTTGCAGGCGGCGCTGAGCGGCTATACGGATTATCCGATGCGGATTCTGGCTCGGCGGTTCGGATGTCCGCTGACCTTTACCGGCGTAATGCTCGACAGAATCTCCCTGCACCCCAAGGCCATCAAGCAGAGCAAATTTCACTGCCGCGACGACGAACACCCCATCGCTGCGCAAATCTTCGGCGACGACCCGAAAGTCATTGCTCAATCCGCGGTTGCCTTTCGCCAACTCGGTTATGACATCATTGACCTGAATTTCGCCTGTCCAGTGCCGAAGGTATTGCGTCGGGAACGTGGCGGCTGGCTGCTGCGAAAACCCGACCTGATTCACGAGGCCTTCCAGCGAACGCGCGACGCGGTGGATTGCCCGGTGATGATGAAGCTGCGAATCGGTTTTGACAACGGCGACGCAGCCAAAGAAGACTTTTGGCGAATCATCGAAAACGCCTCCGCCGACGGCGTAGATGCCCTCGGTATCCACGGACGTACCGTCGAGCAAAAATACAAAGGCAAAGCGGATTGGTCAGTCGTAACCGAAGTAAAGAAAAAATATCCCCACCTGACGATTTTCGGCAGCGGCGATTTAATGGACGCAACAACCGTTATGCAGCGGCTGCGCGAAAGCGGAGTGGACGGCGTTTTAATCGCCCGCGGAGCCGTCGGCAATCCGTGGATTTTCAGTGAATGTATCGCACTTTGGCAGGGACACCCCCTGCCAGAGCCGCCGAGTTTAGCACAGCAGGCCCAAATCATAACGGAGCATTTTGAAATGATTCAAAAGCAGCGTCCGGGCCGTCGCGGCGTGTCGTTCTTCCGCAAGTTTATGATTGGCTACCTTCGGCGTCATCCGCAGCGTAAAAAAGCCCTGCCGGATTTTATGAAGGTCAAAGACCCCCTTTTGTTCAAGCAGCTTATTGCGTCCTGGTATGATGTGAAAACAGGTTTTTGACTACCGCTTACGCCGCCGCTGTGTCCGCGTCGCTTTCCTGTCTTTTGTGAGGGTTTTTGAAAATGGCCCAGCCCAGAACGGCCAGCAGGACTATCGCACACAGATTGCCGAACCATCCGGGCAGCATCCAGCCGTGAGTACAGATGCCTTCTTTGGGTGTGCCGCGAAAAATCATATCCAACACGAACCCTGCGGCAAAGGCGGAAATAATCACCGACACCAGATAGAGTATTGCCGTCTTTTTGCCCAGCATTGACCATAACGTCGTAAAGGCCGCGGCGTTGGTCGCAGGCCCGGTCATTAAAAACACCATTGCTGCGCCGGGGTCGAGACCTTTTTCAATCAGGGCCGCTGCGATAGGCACCGAGGCGGTGGCACAGACATACATAGGAATGCCGACGGCCATCATCACCACCATTGCCAATACCCCGCCTCCGGCAGTCAGATAAACCGAAAAGAAATCATCGGGAATCGTAGCGGAAATCACCGCGGCGATAATCAACCCTGCCAACATTGCTTTGCCGATGTCGGCGGGCAGGACAAAAAAACTATATCTCAAGGCCTTCCAGAAACGATTTTCTTTCTTCGTATTATTGCAGCATTCGTCCGTGCAGGGCTGGTTTTGTTCGGAATCCCGTTTATCGAACACGCTGACCAATGTCCCGCCAAAAAGTCCGGTCACCAGTGCCGCGATAGGCCGAAATATCGCAAACACAGGCCCCAGAAGACTGTAGGTGACAAAAATACTATCCACGCCGGTCTGGGGCGTCGAAAGCAGAAAAGATACGACCGCCCCTCTGCTTGCGCCGTGTTTATACAACGACATCGAGACGGGAATGACGCCGCAGGAACACAAAGGCAGAGGAATCCCAAACAGCGACGCCTTGAGAACCGCCCAAAAACCGCCGGAGCCGAGATGTCGTTCCACCGTCTTTGCGGAAATAAAGACACTCAATATGCCGGCAACAAAAAAACCAAATAACAAATAAGGCGACATCTCCGTCATCGTCGCCCAAAATTTAACAACCAGCATTTGCAGATAGTGTAACATCGACTTCCCTTCAATATCATACCGTTCCGGCAGGATATTATACGCCTAAATTTAAACCTTTGTTCCCCAAAACTACAGCCCTTCGCCGAGCATATACTTGCGTGCAATTGGCTTTAATCCGCCAAATTGTATCGCCTGGCTGCGGATTTGCAGGTAATATGCAAACACTTTCCGATAGAGCGGCAGGTTTTGCTTTTTTTCGGAAACAAATAAGCCCTGTCTGGGAACGAAAAAGGCCTTGGGCCAAAGATTAGTTTTGCGGAAATGAGTCAGTATCGCTTTTTGTATCGTGCCAGATTCGGGATTTTCCAGCCAGACGATGCCGGCTCCCAAATAAGTCAACTCCTCCGGTGTAATGACGCCGGCCAACCATTCCTTTGCAGGCGAAACGCCCTGCGCAATATAAAGAGGTCTTACCGGAATTGTCATCTGAGGGGTATTGGAACCGCAGCGCTGTCCATAGACAGACTGAATCTTCGCGGCGGTTCTCATCGCTTTATTTTTTGCGGGCAGCCGCAATGAACCGGTCGGCGGCAGATTTCTACGACAGATATTTAAAATCCTGCGAACGACCTTTTTTGCCTCCTTGACAGAATCGCAGCTCACAATCAAGCCGTGGTTAGAAAGGAAAAAGATATTCGCCCGGCTCAAATTCAGTTTCTTTTTGCTGATGCGTTCCCGAATTTGTTCGGCGGTGACGACGCCCAGGCCGTGAAAGGCAATCCAGTGAAAATCAAACTCCGGCGACAGGATTTCCCGCAGATGTTTTTGGCCGTTTTGAGAACACAGATAGGGCAGCAAAATCATCGGATGTAGATGGATTACGCAGCGTCCCAGCAAAGCGTGAAAAAACGTCTCGATAGACGGCATTGATGCATCGGCCAACCCGTCGCAACAGACCCCCAGCAATCTTTGTTTAATTCCCTCCGGGTTGGCTTTGCGTGCCGACAGGTCGTATAAAAGTTGTCGCGCCTTCTGAACATTTACCCTGCGCCAGCCTCGTGTTTCGCTCATTTGTCCCAATTCAGTTCCGCTGGCTTTGATGAGCATCGAGCCGTCGTCGGTTTTGACAGAGATATTGCCTCCGCCTTTCCAGACCAGGCGGATGTCTGAACCGAGTGAACGGGAAAGTTGTATCAGTTCCGAAAGAGATGTTTCCACGGGAGCCAAAGCCTGTTTAAAATCCTTTTACTCCTCCTCCTCGATTGGCGGCTTATGGTGGTCGAGAAAGCCTTCGAGCTTGCGGGCGCGGACGGGGTGCTGAAGTTTGCGGATGGCCTTGGCCTCCACCTGCCGGACACGTTCGCGGGTGACCTTGAAAATGCGTCCGACTTCCTCGAGCGTATAGGTATAGCCGTCGCCGATGCCGTAACGCAGTTTGATGATTTCGCGTTCGCGGTAGGTGAGGGTTTTGAGCACCTGGTCGATGCGGTCGCGCAGCATTTCCTGAGCCGCCGACTGGACGGGGGATTCGGCGCGTTCGTCTTCGATGAAATCGCCGAAATAGCTGTCTTCGCTTTCTCCGATGGGCCGGTCAAGGCTGAACGGATGCTTGCTGATTTTCATCACCCGGCGGGTCTCGGACAGACTCATTTCGGCGACCTCGGCGATTTCCTCCATTGTCGCTTCGCGGCCAAGCTCCTGCATCAGGTTTTTGCTGACCATACGAAGCTTGCTCATCGTCTCAATCATATGCACCGGGATACGAATGGTGCGGGCGTGATCGGCGATGGCGCGGGTGATGGCCTGGCGGATCCACCACGTTGCGTAGGTGCTGAATTTATAGCCGCGGCGATATTCATATTTATCCACCGCGCGCATCAGGCCGGTGTTGCCTTCCTGAATAATGTCCAGGAAACTCAGGCCGCGGTTGCGGTATTTCTTGGCAATCGAAACGACCAGCCGCAGGTTGCCGCCGGACAGCTCCCGCTTGGCCTGCTCATACTGACTGAATACCGCTTCAATGGCGCGAAGCCGCTTGTCCAGCAGCCGAGGCGTTTCCAGAACCAGTTCCTGCAAACCCATTAGTTCCTGCTTCATCGCCTCGATATCCTCGGTCATATATTCTCTTCCCGTACCGGCCTGGATGACCTGTTCCAACTGGCGCATCTTCTGCTGAATACTCTGCAATTTCTTCATCATCGGCTGAATGCGGCTGGTCCGCAGACCCAGCTCTTCCAGCAGCGTGGCGATTTTACGCCGGTTACGGTGCATAAATTTTAACGGTAACCGGGCTTCCTCGATCGTTATGGCCGCCAGCGACTGCGCAAAATACTCGGCGGTCTTGTCCAGCAGACGCGTGACCGTAGCCAGGTTGAGCGGCATACGATCCTTCAGCGTCGAACGCACCGGCAGTTCGCTGCTGCCCATCTTCATCGTGCGGTCAAAGGGCAAAGAACCGTCGTCCACCTGCTGCAAAATCTCCACGGCGGTGTGGGCGCAATAGTCGCATTCCAGCACTTTTCGCCGAAAGGCCATTCGCGTCAGCTCAATTTTCTTGGCCAGGCTGATTTCCTGTTCGCGGGTCAACAGCGGAATTTCGCCCATTTGCGTCAGATACATTCGGACAGGATCGTCAATCTTGCGGCCTTCCGTCTCGGCCAGTTCCTTTTCGAGCGTGAGGTCTTCTACGGAGATTTCCTCCTCCGTTTCCATCGGGACGGCTTCTTCAAATTCTTCGTCTTCCGGTGGCTTTTTAACATTCGCCTCATCCAGAAGTTGAACCCCAATCTCGTCGAGGGTCATCAATAGACTATCTAACTGATTGGGACTGATGACCTCATCGGGCAAATCGTCATTCAGCTCCTCGTATGTCAGGTAGCCCTTCTTTTTGCCCTTTTCGATGATTACCTGAAGGGCCTGATCGACTCTCTGTTTGGCGGTATCGTCGCTCTCGAACGCATCCACGGCATCGAGTCCTATCGGATTGATTACACCTTTTTCCGCAGAAGCGGGAAAATCCTGTTCCTCGGCCGGATCAAAATCCGCCCCATCGGGAAGGTTCACATCGCACCTATCCTGCGGGTTTTCACTCTTTTTCTTCTTTTCCGACATATCCTGTTTCATCCTGATTTTTATCTACGCCGCGAATTCATCCTCTGTATCGTGACAACTTTATCGACTGATTCCGGGGCTTCTGAGATTGTCTTTTCTCTGCAGAAGCAACTCGTTAATCTTTCGCAGCGATTCGGTATCGTCGTCGGCCAATGCACCGCCGAGCGTTTGCGTCTGCTGCTTCCACAAACATAATCGAACCGTTTCCATCGCATCGCTGAGCCGACGGCTGAAATCGCCTTTTTGACCGGCCCGTTCGTCCAGTTCCAGCAGTATCTGCGCCGCTTTGGGCTGTTCAATCCGGCCCAGTAGTAACGCTATCGTCGGCTCCCGACCTTCACGAAGCATCTCAAACAGCGGCTCGGCCACCGCCCGCAAATCGTCCCCAAACATCGCGGGGTCAATTTGCCCTTCGACTTTGCTGAACATATCGGGCTGCCGCAAAAGCACTTCAATAACCTCGCGCTGTGCCGCATAAAACATATCGCTCTGCGGCCGGCTGCTCGGCTGCGGGGCGGGGGATTCCTGCGATTTTTGTTTCCGCCGAACCAGCTTTGTCAGCTCGGCATCAATACGGCTTTGTGAAATCCCAATCAACTCACTGAGCCGGGCGGATAAAACCGCTCGACTCAGGCCGTCAACATTGCCGGCAACCAGCGCCGAGGCGACTGTGGCCAGAAATTTCTCCACCAACCGGGTCTTTTCAGCAAGAGCCATACTACCGGTCAAATCACCCGATAAGCCCTTCCAGGCATATTCCATCACATCGACGGCGTTATTCAGCACGGCGCGAAAGGCGTCGGCGCCCGCGGCCAGTAAAAAATCACAGGGGTCTTTGCCCTGCGGGACAAAAGCCAGCCGTAAATCCAGTTTCTCGGCCAGACATACTTCCAGTGCCCGTTCCGACGCAGCCATCCCGGCGACATCGCTGTCAAAAACCAGAATGACCCGTTTGCCATACCGCCGCAAGATGCGGGCGTGGCCGGTGGTAAGACTCGTGCCCAGTGCCGCGACCACATTACAGATGCCATACTGATGGGCCATCATCACATCGGTATAACCTTCGACAATGACGGCGGTACCGGATTCTGAAATCGCCTGGCGGGCCTTGTCCAGACCATAGAGCGAATAACTTTTATCGAACAAAACCGTCGCCGGCGAATTCATATACTTGGCCGGGTCGTCGGCCAGCGTGCGTCCGCCAAAACCGGTGACCCGCCCCGTAACGTCGTGTATTGGAAACATCAGACGATTGCGAAATTTATCGTAGCGGCCGGTGTTTTCCTTTCGCACACTAAGTCCGGCGTCAATCAAAACCTGTTCGCTGATTTTCAGTGCCATCGCTTTTTGCGTCAGGTCGTCCCAACTGTCCGATGCAAACCCCAGCCGCCATTGTTTAGCCATCGCGACACTGATTTTCCGCTGCTCCAGATAACTTCTGGCCGCGGCCCCTTTTTGTTCGTTCCAAAGATTGTCAACCCAGTGCTTTTGGGCCCATTCATTCAGTTTGGCCAGGCGATTGGCGTCGATGGAACCAGTCTGACTCGTTTCGGCTTTTCTCTTTTCCAGGCGAATGCCCGCTCGCTGGGCCAGGCGTTCCACCGCCCCAGTGAAGGAAAGATTTTCCTTCATCTGGACAAACTTCAGGACGTCTCCGCCGGCGCCGCAGGCGAAGCATTTGAAAATCTGCTTGGCGGGATTGACATACAGGCTGGGCCTGTGGTCTGTGTGAAACGGACACAGTCCGACCAGTTCCTTGCCCTTTTTGGCCAGGCTCAGATGCTCCGCAACGACATCGACGATATCGTTAGCCTGTTGAATTCGGCTGATCAGACTGGTGTCAAATTGTATCGGCAAACCCGCTCCAATCTATTTTAATGGCCGTCCTTAGTACCTTCCGGGGCCGATTTTCGCAAACAAGCCCATTCTTAGCATATTGTCTCTTTTTATCCACGTAACAAAAAAATCACCCCTGAAGGTCGGCAAGTGAATAAAAAGAAGGACAGATACTAAAGTATAGACGGAAAAGTCAAAAAGTCAAACCATCCCGCAAAAAATGCCGTTTAAATACTAAAAAATGCGTTTTTTAATGCAAATAGACATTTGGCCAACTTAACAAAATCAATGTTCGTTTATAGGGAAAGAAGAAATCAGCTTATCGTTCCTTCAGATAGAATCACAAATTCTTTGCAGGTCAGGAACTGTGATTTTGTCAAGCCGGTCAACCACCAGTTCGGCCCATTGCTGAAGATAGTCTTTCAAATAGGTATTGGTTACCGCAACGCGGTGCATCCCTGCCGTGGCGGCGGCCTGAAGCCCCCAGTGTGAATCTTCTATCACGATACAATCGCCGGCCTGGATTTCTCGACCGGTTTTCTCACTGAGTTTTTCAAGGGCCAAAAGATACCCCTGCGGGTCGGGTTTGCCCTTCTGGATATCTTCGGCGGTAACCACCACATCAAACGCATCGGCAAAACCGCTGTGTTCGAGCATAATGCGGATATCTTCTTGGATTGCACCGGAACAAATGCCCAGCAACAGACCCGCCTTTTTGAGCCGATCAATAAATTCCTTTACGCCATCGAGAATTGGCGCTTCCGTGCGGGCCAGGGCGTGAAAATTGACGGCTTTTAACTCGGCAAGTTGCCGAACATCATCCTGCGTCCAGTTCATTTTGTAATCTTCGTTGACGGCCAGAATATTTTCAAGGTCGGTAAGGCCGAGGTATTTTTGCCAGTGGAGGTCTTTGGACACTTGCAGGCCGCGAGTGGCAAAGGCCTGATTCAGCGCCTTAAAATGCAGTAGTTCCGAATCCGCCACGACTCCGTCAAAATCAAATATCACCGCCTTAAGCATATTTAATCACCCACACATTTACAAAAAAAACTCTCACTATCGCGAAAGCTTTTATACCACATCTTTTTGCTCTACGCCAGTTCGGGGATGGGGCCGGCGAGGATTTCGTACTGGCGAAAACTCGACTTGTCGCCGGCTTTGATTTCTTCGGCCCAGGCCTTAATCAAGGCCGCATTGCGGCTGACCCAGCGACGGGCCAGCATCTGCTTACGCTCGGTCATCGGAATCGACTTGACCGCGTCGGCCTGGCCGTTGTCGGCCACGGAGGCATTCATCTGCACCTTGCTCGATGCCTGGTCGCAGAACAGGTAGCCGATAACCAAGGCTATCGCCATATCGACCAACTGCCGGCCGTAGAGGTCCATATAATCCACGCCCTGCTCTTTGGCAAAGGCGGCACAGTCCAGAAGTGTCTTGCGGCCTTCGTCGAGAATCGCAATCAAATCTTTGACGCTGTCGGCGTAATTCATCGCGGCCAGTTCTTCGAGATATTTTTCAGCCGCCCCACCGCAGACGCCGCGAACCGCCGCGACGACCTGCAACTGGCTGGTGCCTTCGTAAATCGTCGTGATGCGGGCGTCGCGGGCAAGTCTCTCGCAGGCGTAATCCCGCATATAGCCGCTGCCGCCGAGCACCTGAATCGAATCATAGGTGACACGGTTGGACATTTCGGAGCAGTAGTATTTACTCATTGGCGTCAGCATTACCGCCAGGCGTTTAATTTTCTTGAGCTGCTGTTTGGCCTCTTTGGCCGCATCTTTATTCTTCTCCGCCTCCGAGCCTTCGGCGATTTTGCTCAGGCTCAGTTCCATATCCACCACACGGCTGGTCTCATACAGCAAGGCGCGTCCGGCTTCGACTTCCGTTTTCATTTTAATCACCATATCGCGCACGGCCGGCAGTTTTTCAATCGGGACGCCGAACTGCCGGCGGCTGTGGGCGTAATCGCGGGCGACACGCCAGGCCGCCTCGGCAATCCCCATCGATTGTCCCGCAATGCCGATACGCGCGCCGTTCATCAGGCTCATCACATACGTCACCAGCCCGCGCTGCCGTTCGCCAATCAATTGACAAGGCGTATTGTCAAAGAACAATTCGCACGTCGGTGAGCCGTGAATACCGAGTTTCTCTTCCAGTCGCCGCACGTGAACCGTCGGCCCGCGGTCGCAGACAAACAGGCTCAGTCCCAGGCCGCCGCTGCGGTCGGGTTCGCTGCGGGCCAGCACCAGAAGCACTTCGCCGCAGCCGTTGGTGATGAATCGTTTGACGCCGTGCAGATACCATTGGCCGCTGTCGTCCTGATACGCGCGGAGTTTAACGGCCTGCAAATCCGAACCGGCGTCCGGCTCGGTCAAGACCATTGCCCCGGTCACTTTGCCGGCGGCAAAATCGGGCAGATAACGCTTCTTAATATCCTCATCGGCAAAGAAATTGATTGTGTCGGCGATGCCCTGCAGGCCGAAGATGTTCATCAGCGAGGCGTCGGCGCGGGAGACAATCTCAATCGCAATGGAGTAAATTGTGTTGGGAAAATTCAATCCGCCGAAACGGTGCGGCAGGGTAAAACCCATCACATCCATCTTAGCCAGAGCATTCAGCGATTCGGCAATGCCTTTGGCATAGCTGACAGAGCCATCGGGGTTTAAGGTATTGCCTTCGCGGTCAATACTTTCACTGCGAGGGGCAATGAACTCGGCGCCAAGCTGACCCAGCGAATCGAGTACCATCTCATAATTCTTCCGGGCTTCCGCGCCGTCGATGGGAGCATAATCAAACTGCCCGGCGTACTTGAAACCTTCTTCCGTATATCCGGCAATGGTCTCAAGGTCGATATGCTTAAATAAAAACTGAATATCCTCATTATCGCGAAAGAAATTTCCCATCGTTTTTTTCCTTGTTTACCGTCGCGTGTTAATTTTTTTCCCTTACGGTTTTCTCTTTGAGAGATTTAATCATCATCGGCACCACCTGATTGAGGTCGCCGACAATTTTATAATGTGCGATATTGAAAATCGGGGCGTCGGGGTCGTTGTTGACGGCGATGATTTTCTGGCTTCCGCTCATCCCGGCCTGATGCTGAATGGCGCCGCTGACGCCGACGGCGATATATAAACTGGGCCGGACGGTCGTGCCTGTCTGCCCCACCTGGTGGTCGCGGTCAATAAATCCCAAATCCACCGCCGCACGGGTCGCTCCGGGAGCGCCGCCTAAGCAGTGCGCCAAATCCCAGATGAGTCTGAAGTTCTCTTTGCTGCCGACGCCGGCGCCGCCGGTGACAATGACTCGCGAGGTCTTGAGGTTGACCTTTTTTTGCTGAACATGCTCGGACAGCATTTCAATCGCCAAATCCGTCTGCGTCAAATGAACCTTCTCGATGACGATTTGTGCCTTGCGTCGTCCGTCGGCTGCGGGCATCGGCATCACGCCCTCACGCACCGTCGCCATTTGCGGCCAGCGGTCATAGTTGATAATCGTGGCGATGATGTTGCCGCCAAAGGCCGGGCGAATCTGAAACAGCAGGTTGTTATAGACTTCGCCGGTTTTTTTAATCTCGTGCGTGCCGATCTGCAAATCCGTACAATCGGCGGTCAGGCCCGCCTTGATGGAGCTGGCAATCCGCGGGGCCAGGTCGCGTCCCGTCGGCGTCGCGCCATACAGAACGATTTGCGGTTTGTATTTATGAATCAGCTCGTCAATGATTTTACCGTAGCTGCCGGCCTGGTAATGGCTCAAAAGCGGATGTTCGGCCAGATAAACCTTATCGGCGCCAAAATGGCCCAGCTTGTCGGCCAGCTCTTTCACGCCGTCGCCCAGCAATACCGCGGCCATTTTGACCTTCAGCGTATCAGCCAATTCGCGGGCCTTGCTCATCAGTTCCAGCGGCGTATCTTCGAGCCTGCCATGGTGCTGCTCGGAAAATACCCAAACTTCTCCCCGCTTATTCACCTCGATCATCGCTTATCCCTTTTTTTGCCCGAAGGGCTTCCGGAATTTTGATTTTGGGTATTTGATTTTTTATTTTACCCCAGGGTGCGGTCCACAACCAGTTCGTGAATCATCGCGTCAATACCCGTCTGGATTGGTTCCACGGATTTGCTTTCCTTGGCCGTCAAAACGACACTTTGAATGCGGTGTACCTTGGTCGGCGAGCCATCGCGTCCGCACCATTGCAAGTCGGCATCGAGCATATCCAAATCCCACTGTTCAATGAGAAGCCCTTTGCTCTGAAGCTGTCTGCATTTTTCTTTGGCCGTCGCCTTAATCTGCTCATCGGAAGCCGTCGGGTCAGCGGCTCGAATCTGCTGTTCGATTTCGATTTCACAGGCGGCGGTCTTGTACTTCATCAGCCGTTTGGCGCAGGGCACCCGCGGCTCATTGGCCGAATCAATCACCGTCAGCAGTATCGGCAGTTTGCCTTTGACTTCCTGCCAGCCGTTGCCGAGGTTGCGCTTGACAACAATGGTCTTGCCGTCCAGCTTGAGCAATTGTTCCACGTAGGTCATTTGCGGAATGCCGAGTTTCTCGGCGCATTGCGGGCCGACCTGGGCGGTATCGCCGTCGATGGCCTGACGACCGCACAGCACGATATCGGGGTTCAGTTTTTTCACGCCGCAACTAAGAATGTAGCTGGTGGCCAATGTATCGCTGGCGGCACATCGGCGGTCGGTAATCAGAATCGCCCGGTCGGCGCCGCGAAACAACCCCTGCCGCAGAACATCCGCCGCGGCGGGAAGTCCCATCGTCATTATGGTCACCGTACCGCCAAATTGGTCTTTGATTTGCAGGGCCATTTCCAGCGCGTTGAGGTCTTCCGGGTTGAAAATCGCCGGCAGCGCGGCGCGGTTGACCGTGCCATCTTCATTCATCGCCTGGCCGGTAATCCGCTTGGTATCAGGCACCTGCTTGACGAGTGCTACACAGTGATAAGCCACGTATAATCTCCATCGTTCGTTTTTGTTATAGGATTCGGTCTTTCACAAAAATAAGACCGCATAGTTTTATACCAACATAATAACTTGTCAACAGAAAAGATTGGGCTGGAAACCGCGGCCAAGAAGATGATATGCATCGTCTGTGTTCAGAAGAACAGGGATGGGCAAAATGATATTACGATTCATCAGAAGCCGGTGTTGTAGTCGGGTTTGCCGTCGTCGCTGTCGTATTCGGTGGTATCGGCTTCATCGAGATTCACTTGGATGCGTTCAATCCGCTCAGCGGTCCTGGTGTGGCTGTCAAGGGTTACCATAATTGCGCTGAGGCGCACATCGCCGGTGGCGATTTCAAATGGATACGGCATCTGCGTGCGAAACGCCCGAATCACGCAATCGGTTTTACGGCCCAGCACCGAATCGTGCGCCCCGGTCATCCCGACATCGGTAATATACGCCTCGCCTCTGGGCAGAATCCGCTCGTCGGCGGTCATCACGTGCGTATGCGTGCCATAGACACAGCCGACCTTGCCGTCCAGATAATAGCCCATCGCGACCTTTTCGCTGGTTGCCTCGGCGTGCATTTCGACTAAAACAATTTCCGCCTGCTGCTGTACCCGCGACAGGATGGCGTCGATTTTGGCGTATGGGCAATCCGCCGGTTTCATAAAAATGCGCCCAATCAGGGGAATCACCGCCACAGTCGGTCCCTTTGATGTTCGATAGAGGGCAAATTCTTTCCCCGCCGCCGCGGGTGAGAGATTCGCCGGACGGGCGATGTTGGTACTGCTTTCGAGGGTGGGAATAATTTCTTTTTTGCGATAGGCGTGGTCGCCCAGCGTAATTAAATGCACGCCGTATTTGAGCAGTTTGTCGTAAATCTGCGGTGTCAGGCCTGACCCGCCGGCGGAGTTCTCGGCATTGGCGATGACGCAGTCAATCTGCATTTCCCGCACCAGCCCGGAGAGTTTTTGTGCCAGCGCCCGCCGACCGGGACGGCCTACAATATCGCCAATACAAAGGATGTTTACCTTCATTCGCTTACCTACGGCGCAACGTTAATTCTTCACTCTCTTGGAAACTCAATTGACAATTGACGATTTCCGAAGGACGATTGAAGAAATTATTCAAATCGTAAATCGTCAATCATCAATCGTCAATCTTACCTGGCGTATTCGATGCAGCGGACCTCGCGCAGCAGCGTCACCTTAATTTCACCCGGATAGGTCATTTCTTCCTCGATTTTTTTGGCGATATCGCGGGCGATTTTCATTGCGGACTCGTCATCTATCTGGTTGGCGTCAACTATCACTCGCACCTCACGGCCGGCCTGGATGGCAAAACATCCTTCCACACCCTTGAAGCTGCCGGCGATTTCCTCGAGCTTTTCCAGCCTCTTGATATAGCGTTCGAGCGTCTCGCGTCGGGCGCCGGGGCGCGATGCGCTAATGGCGTCGGCTGCGGCAATCAGCGGCGTATAGGGATTATCCGGCGGACAGTCGCCATGATGTGCTTCGGCGGCATTGATAACGATCTGCGGTTCCTTGAACCGCCGCAGGTAATTGGCGCCGATGGACGGATGGCCGCCTTCGATTTCACGGTCCATCGCCTTGCCGATGTCGTGCAGCAGTCCGGCCCGTTTGGCCATCGCGCCGTCCAGACCCAGTTCATCTGCCATTACCTGCGCCAGAAACGCCACTTCTACGCTGTGCCGCAGCACATTCTGACCGTAGCTGGTACGGTAATGCAGTGCGCCGAGCATTCCAATAATCTTATTATTCAGGCCGCGGACATCGACTTCCTCAGCCGCTTCCTTGCCGAGTTGAATCACGCGGGCATGAACGTCTTTTTTAGTCTGCGCGACGATTTCCTCAATTCGGCTCGGATGGATTCTGCCATCCTGGATGAGCCGTTCCATACTCAGCCGCGCCACTTCCCGCCGAATCGGGTTAAAGCCGCTGACCACAATCACCCCCGGCGTATCGTCCACAATCACATCCACGCCGGTAGCCTTTTCAAAGGCTCGGATATTGCGGCCCTCCCGACCAATGATCCGTCCTTTCATCTCGTCGTTGGGAATATCCACCATTGAAACGCTCACCTCGCAGGTCTGCTCGGCGGCGTACCGCTGAATCGCCAGGTTGATGATTTCCTTGGATTTTTCCTCCGCCTGTTCCTCCATCTGGGCCACCTTGCGGGTGATGAGCTGGCTCATTTCTTTTTCGCATTCCTCTTCGAGGTTGGTCAGAAGAAGCTGTTTGGCCTGTTCAACGTCCATCCCGGTAATTTTCAAAAGCTGACTTTTCTGTTGCGCCAGAACGGCGGTTAATTCCCGGTGCTTGGCGTTGTAGCTCTGGGTTTGCCGCTGGACTTCCTGCTCGGACTGTTTAACCTGTTTTTCCCGCTGGGCGAGTTGTTCGCTTTGTCGTTCAAGGACGTCTTCCCGTTTATTCAGACGCGACTCCTGCGCCCGTAGTTCGTTTTCTTTCTCGGCAATTTCAGCGGCAAATTCCTCCCGCTTTTTGATTTGTTTGGCGGCGACGTCCAGACGGGCTTCCTTGACGATAGTTTCGGCCTCTCGACGGGCGGTTTCAATACGGTTTCGAATTTCCATATCTACTTTGGAAGCGCGGATTTTGGCCAGCATTTGCATCAGGGCAAAGGTCGCAAGACCGAACGCCAGACCCCCAAGAACAACCCCCAGAATAATACTACCCCCCTGTAATTGTGCTATCATTTCCATGCTGCACCTTTCCTTTCTATAGAATCACACTATCATTCTATAGAATCACACTATCATTGCCAGAAACCTCGCGGTTTGGGGGCAGCAGAAATGACGATGAAATCCAAAAAGCGCAGAAATAAACCGTCAGCGATATTTGAAGCCAAAGACCCTTTTTTTCTGAGCCGACACAGATACCCATTTTGCGGTCTGACCGGCTGTCAGGACATCTTCCTTACGGCTGCTGATGTTCATACCTCGGCAACTCCCGGCGCCGAAGAACCTTAAAAATACGGCGATTTCCACCTCGGACCACATCCGCCGGCACAGAAAAGATTTCGGACTTGACAGGGCCACTCTTTGCCTCTGCCTTTCGCCCATCTGTCTGAAACCGGTGTTTATGAAGCTCTGCCACCAACCCGCCCATGCGGGTTGCTGTGCGGGTTTCCCGGCCATTGACCCAAAAATCATACCTCCGCAGGCCGTGAAACGCCTTTTATTTCGACCCTCTACACAAGGATCTCTTTTAATCCTAACCAATTGCCGCTTCAGGTCAAGCAAAAAACACTCCCAAAAACACAAATTGGGGGGACAAGAATATTTTTTGCCCCATATATCTCGAAATTTATCGCTCTTTGGGGAATAGAAACATTTTATAGGACTTCTTCCGGCGGAAAACCTCGATATTCCCTGAATACGGCGGATTTGATTAAACTCCCTTCTCGCCATGCCGACGTTTGAATTGTGGGATCATTCATCCCCGTAAAAAGTGTAGCCTTCGCTACAGGGTTAAAATGATGTCAAAACGAAAAGATGTGCTTACGACCGGGCAGGTCGCTCAGATATGCAATGTTGCGCCTCGAACTGTTACCAAATGGTTCGATTCAGGTCGGCTCAGGGGTTATCGCATCCCCGGCTCCCGGGATCGAAGAATCCCGGTCAGTGAGCTTATTCGCTTTATGAAGGCCCACAACATCCCGACCGAAGTCCTCGAAAAAGGCCATATTCGGATACTGCTGATTGACAACGATGAAACAATGTGCGCCGCCCTCGAAACAATGCTCACCTCGAAAGGCGCCTTTGACATTCGCTGTGTTCACAATAGCTTTGACGCGGGACTGTTGGCACAAAAATTCCTGCCTAACATTATTTTGATTAATCTGATGGCGTCGAACATCGACGCGCATCAGCTTTGCGCCCAAATTCGACAAAACAACGACCTCAAAGACAGCAAAATTATCGCCATTGCCTCCGGTTTGGGAGAAAATGAAGTCGCGGCACTTCAAAAGAAAGGATTTGATGCGGCGGTCACCGAACCGCAGGAGCCGGACCAGATTTTGCGGGCGATTCAGCGGGTCTGCTCGATTTTATAAAATAGATATGCATTCCCCCTTGTTGTTGAGTTTTGAATAGCTAACCCACGTACCGCTTCCAAAACATCTTTCCTATCGCTCTATAACCTGTTATCATTTGCGCAGAGGCAATTTATGCTGATAGCTCGGAATGATTGTTATGAATGAAGATTTTGCCGATTATTCCTGTTTTACGTACTGTCCCAAATGCGGGGCCAGGGTACTGCGGCCCTGTGAGCAAATGGCGTATCAATGCGGCTCGTGCGGTTTTCGATTCTATCTAAATGTCGCTGCGGCTGTCGTGGCAATTATTACGGACGACGACAATCGCCTGCTGGTTGCCGTCCGCGCCAAAGACCCGGCCAAAGGGACATTGGATTTACCCGGCGGGTTCGTTGACCCCGACGAAACCGCCGAGGAAGCCCTGCGCCGTGAAATCCGCGAGGAATTAAATCTCGAAGTCATCGAAACAAAATATCTGTTTTCCGTACCCAACGAATATCCCTACGGCGGAGTGCTTTATCGTACGCTGGATATGGTTTATCGCTGTAAAGTGCGGAACTTCGCGGATATGAAACCCGCCGATGACGTCGGAACAATTCAATGGATTCCCATCCGTCAACTTGACCCGGAAAAATTCGGCCTTAAATCCATCCGCCAAATCGTCAAACGATTGATTGCTTCCGCCTAAAAAATATATCAAATAAAACTTGCCGATAAATCATTGAAGTACTATAGTACGCCTGTTATAATGACCCAAAATAATACGGCTCTGCGAATTATCTTGTAATCACAGCGCCTTTGGAGCAGCGAGGCTGCCAATGAATATCTTACTGGTTAATCCGGAAGTGCCGACGACGTTCTGGAGTTTGAAGAACGCCTTGAAATTCATATCAAAAAAGGCGTTATTGCCGCCGCTGGGGCTGCTGACTGTCGCGGCGATGCTGCCTAAACACTATAAGAAAAAACTTATCGATATGAATATCACTCGCCTGCGCGACCGGCATCTTCGGTGGGCGGATTATGTGTTTATCTCCGGGATGCTGATTCAGAAAAAATCCGCCGACCACGTCATCCAGCGATGCAACGCGCTGGGGGTCAAGGTGGTCGCGGGTGGGCCGTTATTTATTTCTTTTCCAGAGTTCTATCCCACGGTTGACCATCTTGTGCTCAAAGAGGCGGAACTGACGCTGCCGGCTTTTCTGAAAGACCTGGAAACGAATTGCGCCAGGCCCTTTTATTCGACGCACGAAAAGGCCGACCTGCGGGAAACCCCTGTTCCGCAGTGGGATTTAATTAACCCCCAAAAATACGCCGCTATGGGCATTCAGTACTCGCGGGGTTGTCCGTTTAATTGTGATTTTTGCGATGTTACCACGCTGTTTGGACACGCCATCCGAACCAAAACGACCGAACAGATTCTGGAGGAATTGGACGGCATCTATTCTCACGGCTGGCGGAAAGAAGTGTTTTTTGTGGATGATAATTTTATCGGCAAGAAGGAAAAACTGAAAAAGGAACTGCTCCCGGCAATCATTCGCTGGATGGAGGAGAAACGCCATCCGTTCACGTTCCTGACGCAGGCCTCGATTGACCTGGCCGACGACGACGAGCTAATGGCCCAGATGGTCCGGGCGGGATTCAATTGCGTCTTTATCGGCATCGAATCCCCCGATGAGCGGAGCCTGGCCGAATGCAATAAAGTGCAGAATGAAAAGCGGGACCTGCTGGCCTGCATCAAGAAAATCCAGCAGGCCGGTATGCAGGTGCAGGGAGGTTTCATCATCGGATTTGACAGCGATGAGCCGACCGTTTTTGACCGGGTGATTCAATTCATTCAGGACAGCGGCGTCGTAACGGCGATGGTGGGGCTGTTAAACGCCCCGCGCGGCACAAAATTGTATCAGCGGATGATGCGGGAAAACCGGCTGTCGAAAACGCCGACGGGAGATAATATGGATTGCACGATGAATTTCATCCCTAAAATGGATATGCAGGAACTTCTGAAAGGATATCAAAAAGTTATTGACACAATTTATTCACAAAAATACTACTGCCAACGGATTAAAACATTCTTAAAGAACTATAACATCTCCACAAAAATAAGAGGGACAATCCATTATCGTGATATCGAAGCCTTTTTGAAATCCGTCTGGCATATCGGCATTCTCGACAAGGGCAGGCTGCACTATTGGAGCCTCATCCTCTGGTCATTGAAAAAACCGCGGCGTTTTCCGATGGCCGTGCGGTTTTCAATTTACGGTTTTCATTTTCGTAAAACATTTAAAAACATCCGGCTTCAAATCCAGGATTTGACCAAGACAATCCCCTTAAAAGCCTGAAGTATCTGCCGCTCAAAACTCGCCTCCCCCGCCCGTCTTATTCGGAAATGACTTGTTCCTTTCCATTTCAAGCTCCCTGTAAGATTACTTTTGCGCCACTAAAGCTCTATTTCAATTCCAGCAGTTTTTTGCTGCGCAGCAGGTGGTGATAATGCTGGGCGAAGCGATGGGCCTCATCGCGGACGTATTGCAGTAATTTCCGCACCGGTGACGTGGCGGGCAGTTTCAGCGGCTTTTCTTTACCAGCGATAAAAATAATCTCTTCCCTTTTTGCCAGCGAAAGCAGATTAGGCATCGGCACATTCATTTTCTCAAACACTTCTTTAGCGGCGTTTAATTGCCCCAGACCACCGTCAATCAGCACCAAATCCGGCCAGAGTTCCTCGCCGCCGGCCGCCCGTTTATATCGCCGACTCAAAACTTCCTGCAGACAGGCGCAGTCGTCAATACCCGAAACGGTCTTGATTTTGAATCGCCGGTAGCCGTCCTTGAAAGGTTTGCCGTCGATAAACTGCACCAAAGAGCCGACTGTTTGCTCGCCCGCAAGATGCGCAATATCAAACCCCTCGATAATCCGTATCGGCTGCCGGCATTGCAGTATTTCCTGTAATTTTTCCAGCGCCTCGGTTGGGTCGGTCTGAAAGACTTCCGGCTGAATATGTACATCCGCGCCGCGCTTGTCGAGATTTTCAATCAGGCGAATGCGGTCGCGGTATATCGCCGCAGTCTCAAAATCCAAATTTGCCGAGGCTTGTCCCATCTGTTTTTTAAAATTACTCAATACCGCCATCCGCTTGGATTGGAGAAATTTAATCAGTTCCGCGATGCTTTTTTTATATTTTGCCTTGGAGATTTTATCCGCGCATGGCGCGGTGCATTGCTTAATATTGTACAAAATACATGGGCGGAAGAATCGCCGTTTTTCATCATTGGCGCGGATGTCAAGTTTGCAGGTGCGGAAGCGAAAAATCTTCTGCAATACCACAAAGGCCTCGCGCAATTCGTTGACGCTCGTGAACGGCCCGAACAATCGGCTGCGGGAATCCTGCGGGTTGCGGGTGATATACACGCCGGGAAATTCCTGCCGCGTCGTGATTTCAAGATAGGGAAACGTCTTGGCGTCCTTAAGATCGGTATTGTACGGCGGATGGACATCCTTAATCAGCCGCGCCTCCTGCAGAATCGCCTCGACCTCGCCGGCCGTCTCAAGACACTCCACCGCCGCGACTTTTTCAATCATCTCGGCAATCCACGGCCCCCGGCTTTCGTTCAGTCTGGCCGACGGCTGAAAATAACTGCCTGCCCGGCTTCGCAGATTGGCGGCCTTGCCGATATACAGCACGCGGTCGCGGGCGTCTTTCATCAGATACAGGCCCGGTCCGGCCGGGAAAGACCGTATCTGTTGGCGAATTCGCTCTATCTTGTCTTTGTTCGTCGTCATCGTCCTTATTGTACCGGACAAGCGGGAGAAAATTATATATGGACGTCAGGCTGTTGATTTATTCGTCTTCCTCCATATCCGGATACTGCGGAGGACTTTGACCTCGTCGGTTAATCACCCTGGGATAGGCGCCTTTCGGAATAGTACTCTCAATCGCCGCGACATTTATCTGATGCCACCAGTCGTCGCCGAAATCAAACCAGTATCCGAACCGGTCGTCTTTTTTCAGGCCGAGAGAGCCTATCGTGGTTTTTTTCACATCACCAATTAAGGAATCGCCAAAAATCGAACCCTCTTCTATCTCGGCCAATCCATAACGTTTGGCTTTTCTATCCCTCGGCCCTTTGCCCCCGACCTGGAATTCATATAGATGTTCTTCCCATCGGTCAAAGGCCTTGAAAATGGCCTTATGCAACTGTGCGAGGGTCTGGTCGCCGCGAATTTGAATGGTGCGTGAAATGACCGGATTTTCCTGGGCAAATCCATCCATCATCGGCCCGTTCAAAATAACCACATCGAGGGTGAACAGCCCCCCTTCCGCTTTACCCGCCTCGTTGTCTTTTTTCATTATCAACTCCTCGTTATCGAATTATTTATACGACCCCTGCTCACACAGGCGTGAGCAAATTACCTGTTGTCTTGTGGTTTATCTATCTTAATTTTAACTTTTGGACTTTGGTTTTGCGTTTTGGCTTTTAAGTTTTAAACTTTTTCCCGGCATCCGAGGATTTTGGCCGGGAGGAAGAGGATGGATTTGACCAAGGCCAGAAGCGCATCGGCGGCGATGGCGATGATTTTAAACGGGATGGACAGCAGCCAGATGGCTGGCCAGAGAATCAAAATCAGCAGCGCAATCGGCCAGCATAAGACCAGCAGAATCGCCCACAGCAATAAAACAATCAGTGCCTTCATTTGTTTTCCTCTCTATTTTGGAAGATAATTGTATCTTCTCGGCCCTCATAAGAAAAGGAGCATTTGCAGCAACCCCCAAAGCCGCCAGACCCGAAAAATCCAGATACGTTGCTGATTTACCTGATAAAAGCCGTAAAAATCCCTTTTTCTCTCAAAATTTTACGCCAATTTTAGCAAAGTCCGCACAAAAATGCAATATCTCTTTATCTGTCAGCCACTTACAACGTATCCGAAAAACATCAAAAACCATTTTTACAGCGGTTTTGGCTATCTTAAAAAATGGATAGAAAAATCTTTTTCGCTATAGGTTCAATAATTACAAGGACTAACAAGAATCCACCAATTTTTTTGATTTTTTGGGCTTGAGTCCCAAGTTTCGGGTATTATGATAACGTAGTGATAATTGGCAAGATGTTGGGTTTATAACAGGGAAATTAACTATATATAGTAGCAACAGGGAGGTATATTCATGTCAGACGAACGGATTTCCAGACAAGAAACAGAGCAGTCGGCATCTGCGTTTCAGCCGTGGGTCAACTCGCGGGGTAAAAAAGGCCCCGGCCTGAAAATTGAACAGCATTTTTCCACGCCCGGCAAGCATCCCTTCGAGCAAATCGAATGGGAAAACCGGACGGCCAAAATAACCGACGAAAACGGCAAGGCCATCTTTGAACAAAAAGACGTTGAGGTTCCTGCCTCGTGGAGTCCGCTGGCCACCAAAGTCGTCGTGAGCAAGTATTTCTACGGCGACGTGGCGACGGGTCAGCGAGAAAATTCCATCAAGCAGTTAATTCATCGCGTCTGCCGGGCCATCGCCGACCGTGGCAAAAAGGACGGCTATTTCGACGCCGACGCCGACGCGGAGAATTTTTATAATGAGCTGACCTGGCTATGCGTCAATCAGTATGGCTCATTCAATTCGCCGGTGTGGTTCAACGTCGGTCTTCACGATGTCTATGGCATCAAAGGCAGCGAACATAACTTTCACTGGGACGAAAAGACCCGTAAGGCTGTTCCCTGCTGCGGCAGCTATGAGTTTCCGCAGGCCTCGGCCTGTTTCATCCAGTCGGTGGCCGACACGATGGAAGACATTATGCGTCTGGCCCGCAGCGAAGCGATGCTCTTTAAGCACGGCTCCGGCACAGGCACCGACCTTTCGACGCTTCGCAGCAGTAAAGAAAAGCTGTCCGGCGGCGGCAAACCTTCCGGCCCATTGAGCTTTATGCGGGTCTATGACCAGATCGCCGCAGTCATTAAATCCGGCGGCAAAACCCGCCGCGCCGCCAAAATGCAATCATTAAAAGTCTGTCATCCCGACATCAAGGACTTCATTACCTGCAAAACCGAGGAAGAAAAAAAGGCCTGGGCCTTGATTGAGGAAGGTTATACACCCGACGACGCCTACAGCAGCGTGATGTTCCAGAACAGCAATCTGTCCGTGCGGGTCACGGATGAATTTATGGAAGCCGTCGAAAAAGACGCTCCGTGGACAACCACTTCCGTCACCACCGGCAATCCCTTCGAAGAACTGTCGGCCCGCCGACTAATGGAGCTGATTGCCGAAGGGACGCACGTCTGCGGCGACCCGGGTCTGCAATATCATAGTACCGTAAACAAATGGCATACCTGCCCCAATTTCGGCCCCATCAACGCCTCTAACCCGTGCAGCGAATATATGTTCATCGACAATTCGGCCTGCAACCTGGCCTCGCTGAATCTGATGAAATTCCGCCGCCAAGACGGCACATTCGATATCGAAAACTTCAAACGGACCATCCGAATTTTCATTATCGCCCAGGAAATCCTCGTCGATAACGGAAGCTATCCGGAAGCGCCTATTACCGAAAACAGCCATAGATTCCGTCCGCTGGGACTGGGCTATGCCAATCTCGGAAGTCTGGTGATGAGTCTTGCGCTGCCGTACGATTCGGACGAGGCCCGCACCTGGGCTTCGGCCATCACGGCTATCTTGACCGGAACCGCCTACGCCGTCAGCGTAGAACTGGCCTCGATAAAAGGTCCGTTCGCCGAATTCGAAAAGAATCATCAGCCGATGCTGAATGTCATTTCGATGCACCGGGAGCACGCCTATAACATCCCTGAAGTGCATTGCCCAGATTATATGCTCAACGCGGCCAAGAATGCCTGGGACGAGGCCTTTACGCTCGGAAGCCGCCACGGATTTCGCAACGCCCAGGCCACGGTATTGGCCCCGACCGGAACCATCGGCTTTATGATGGACTGCGACACCACGGGCATTGAGCCGGATATCGCGCTGGTCAAGTACAAACTGCTGGTCGGCGGCGGGATGCTCAAGCTGGTCAATCGCACCATCCCGATGGCGCTGGAACGGCTCGGATACAGTCCCGAAGACGTCAAAAATATCTGCGACGCCATCGACAAGGACGACACCATCGAAACGGCGGCCAAACTGCGTCCCGAACATCTGCCCGTGTTCGACTGCGCCTTCAAACCCAAAAACGGCAAACGGCACATCCACTATATGGCCCATCTCAAAATGATGGCGGCGGTGCAGCCTTTCATCTCCGGCGCCATCAGCAAGACCATTAATATGCCTAAGGAAAGCACCGCCGAAGAAATTATGAACGCCTATATGGAAGGCTGGAAGATGGGGCTTAAGGCCGTGGCCATTTACCGTGATGGCTCCAAACGCCTCCAGCCGGTCAATACCCACAACAAAACCAAAGAGGAAAAAAAAACTACCAGAGCCGACGACTCTGCTCCCCCCAGACCTTTTCGCCGACGCCTGCCGGAGACGCGCAATAGTATCACCCACAAATTTTCCGTCGCCGGACATGAAGGATATCTGACCGTCGGGCTGTATGAGGACGGCCAGCCGGGCGAGTTGTTTATCACGATGGCCAAGGAAGGCAGCACCGTCGGCGGTCTGATGGATGTGGTTGGAACCTGCGTTTCGATGGCCCTGCAATACGGCGTGCCGCTGATTACGCTGGTCGAGAAGTTCCGTCACGCCCGTTTTGAGCCATCGGGAATGACCTCCAACAAAAACATTCCCTTTGCCAAGAGTCTGATTGATTACATTTTCTGCTGGATGGGTTGTCAGTTCATTCCAGGATATGCTGAGAAGAACACACCCAACCGCAGCGATTCGGCCCCGGCACAGACAACCGCCGTTACTGCGGCAAAACAGATTGTCGAAAAGACCCAGGATTTGGCCAAAAGAATTGATGAGGCCCGCGCAATTCGCCAAAAAACCTCGGAGCAGCCTGAAAAAGGCGACGGCAATGGCGACGACCCCGCCGTCTCCCGTACCGCCAAACCTTTATCCGGCCGGTTCAGCGGGGAACTGACTGCCGACCGCGTGGCTGAACTGGTCAATTCCGTCCTCGGCAACGACAGCTCCGGCACGGAAGCCCTGGCGATGCAGCAGTTTAACGCTCAGTTTGAGCATTTCCAGGACGACGCCCCGGCCTGCGATGTCTGCGGCTCCATCACCGTCCGAAACGGCGCCTGCTATAAGTGCTACAACTGTGGCAACTCTATGGGCTGCTCATAAAAAAGTGAAAAGGTAAAAGCAAAAAGGCAAAATTAAGGACCAAAAAAGTCTAATTTAAGGCCCGGTATGAAAGCCGGGCCTGTTTTTTTGTCATTATTGTCGTATTTTTTGTCCAAAAACAATTGACAGAACGACCCCTGCCGCTATAATAAGTTGTTTTCACTAAGAATTCTGTGGAGCAGTGTATCTATGAAGTGTTATATGCCGACAAAAGAAACCGCCCAGCACAACTGGCTCTTGGTGGACGCCGATGGGAAGGTTTTGGGCCGGATGGCCTCGAAAATCGCGATGATCCTGATGGGCAAGACCAAACCCGTCTATGCCCCCAATGTCGATACCGGCGATTACGTCATCGTGGTCAACGCTGAAAAAGTACGTCTGACCGGTAACAAGATGGAAACCAAGACCTATCAGACGTATTCGCGTTACCCCGGCGGTCAAAAAACCATTCCCATCAAAAAATGGCTGGCAGAACACCCCGAACGTGTCATTATGCTGGCCGTCAAGGGGATGATGCCCAAAAATAACGCCCTGACGCATCAGTCGCTCAGGAAACTGAAAATCTATAAAGGCGGCGAGCATCCCCATACCGCTCAGCAGCCGCAGAAAGTGGAACTGTAATTTTTGGAATAAGGACATACAGAGGTTATGGCGGAAAACGAAAATTTAAGCCCGTTGATTGACCCGAATATCCTGACCGGCAAAGCCGCCGACGCGGCCCCCGCTGCCTCCAAAAGCGGTTTCTGGTGGGGCCTCGGCCGGCGCAAAACCAGTGTTGCCCGTGTGCGGATTAAACCCGGCAAAGGCGAACTGATGGTCAACCAAAGGAAGGCGGACGATTATTTCAAACTGGAAAAAGACCGCAACACCGTCCACTCCCCGCTCAAGGCGGTTAACGGTGTTGACAGTTTCGATGTGTATGTCAACGTCGGCGGCGGCGGAATCACCGGACAGGCCGGCGCGGTAATGCTCGGCATCGCCAGGGCGCTGAAGAATTATAACCCGGCTTTCCTCAAGGAACTGCACGACGGCGACTACCTGACCCGCGACAGCCGGGCGGTCGAAAGAAAGAAATACGGCAGATCCGGCGCCCGCAAGCGCTTCCAGTTCTCCAAACGGTAAACAAATTATTAGGGACATCCCAAAGGCCGTCAGGAACCTGGCGGCCTTTTTTGTTGGAAAATATCAGGGTCGCTCTTTTTTCTTCTGACTTCTTTTGAAAAAATTCTCTTTGCTTTTCCGAGGCGGAGGATTTTTAATTTCAGCATAGAACCAACAGTTGGAAAGGACAAATTATGATTCGTGTAGCGATAATCGGGGCCGGCGGTTATACCGGCGTGGAATCCATTGAGATATTGCTGCGGCATCCCCAGGCTAAACTGACCTACCTGACGGCGCTGCCGGAGGAATGCGGCTGCGTCGCCGACATCTATCCCCAGCTTTGCGGACGCTGCGATATGCAGATTGAGCCGCTGGACCTGGACAAGCTGGCTAAATTGGCTGACGTGGCGTTGTGTTGTCTGCCGCATAAGGTGTCGATGAGCTTTGTGCCCAAACTGCTTTCCACCGGCGTCAAAATCATTGACTTCAGCGCAGACTATCGCATCAAGGACTTGGCGGTCTATGAGAAATACTACGAACCGCACACGGACAAGGAAAACCTGACGCACGCAGTCTATGGTCTGCCGGAGTTGTTCCGCAGTAAAATCAAAGGCGCAAAGCTGGTCGCCAACCCCGGATGCTATCCGACCGGCGCTGTTTTGGCCCTCGCGCCGCTGCTGAAGAACAATCTTATTAAAATCAGCGGCATCGTCGTTAGTTCCATCACCGGTGTCTCCGGCGGCGGCAAAAAACCCGCCGCGGGTTTTCATTTCCCGTATATGAACGAAAATATCTATCCTTATGCCGTCGGCGTTCATCGGCACATGCCGGAAATCGAACAGGTCGCTTCCGAATTGGCCGGCAAACCCATCGAACTGCTCTTTCAGCCGCATGTCGGACCGTTCGACCGCGGCATCTTGTCGAGCGTCTATTGCGACCCTGTTGCGCCGATTTCGCCGGATACGCTCAAAAAAGTCTATAAAGACTTCTACAAAGGCGAACAATTTGTACAGATTCTTTCGGCTCCGCCGGCGGTAAAAAATGTCGCCAAAACAAACTATGTCCACATCTTCCCGACATTTGCCAAAGGCAAAGTGGTGGTCTTCTCGGCTATTGACAACCTGATTAAAGGCGCATCCGGCCAGGCAATCCAAAATATGAATATCCTGTTCGGCCTGGATGAGACACTTGGACTAAAATAGTATAGCAACGAAAAGGAGATCTGAAACGTGGCAATGGGCACATTTACTGTCGCCAGTTGTCAGTTTGCCGTCAGTGCGGATATCCGCGCCAACGCGGAGGCGATCTGCCAGTTGATAGAACAGGCCGCTAAAAACAAAGCGGATATCGCACATTTTTCCGAATGCGCATTGAGCGGCTATGCGGGAACGGATTTTTCCTCTTTTGAGGATTTTAACTGGCAATTGCTGCGGGAAAAAACGCTGGAGATTATGGCTCTGGCCCGAAAACTGAGGTTGTGGGTTGTCCTGGGCAGCACCCATCCGCTGACCACATCCAACAAACCGCATAATTGCCTGTACCTGATTAATCCCGAAGGCAAAATTATCGACCGTTATGATAAGCGGTTCTGCACCGAAAACGACCTGGCTTATTATACGCCTGGCAATCATTTTGTGATATTCGACCTCAACGGCGTAAAGTGCGCCCCGCTGATTTGTTTTGACCTGCGCTTCCCGGAAATTTACCGCGCGTTGTACAAACAGGGTGCGCAGTGTATCTTCCAGTCATTCTATAACGCCCGCCAGATGGAGCCGAGTATTCACACACACATTATGCGTCAGACGATGCAGGCCAACGCCGCGACGAATTATTTCTGGGTCAGTCTGACCAATTCCTGCGGATGGTTTTGTCCGTATTCGTCCTGCTTCATCCAGCCCGACGGCCAAATCATCAGTCAGATGGAAGACCACAGGGAAGGTTTGATTCTCAATCGTGTGGATACGTCGCAGACATTTTACGACCCTTCTGCCCCCTTCCGCGATTTGGCCATCCGCGGCCTTTTGAGCAACGGCCCTGGCGAACTGACCGACCCGCGATCCCAAAACAGGCGCGAACTGTGATTTATCGTTTCCACAGGATTATCATATCTGTGATTTTTATTTTTGCGGCGAAGTCACCGCGCTGGGGCTTCGGCTTAGTTTAGTCTTAAGCTGGCCGGTCCGGAAGTTATAATCAATCACCGGCGCCCTCGCTCCATCGACAAAACAGGGTCGGCTTTCAGTGCCTTCAATATGTATCCAGCCGTCCTTGCCGGTATAGTGCAGCGTCTGACCCGTCAGAATATGTTCATCCTTTTGTTCCAGATAGACTCCGCCGTCGGCGGTCAATTCGCTCAGAATACTTTTACCGGCGTCATCTTTGGCGAAATGCAATTCCGCATTCAACACCGCTGCGTGGGTCAGTTTATCCGGCACATTATCCTTCATCGTTAGATAAGACAAATTCAGCGTATCCCGCTGGGCCTCAGCAAGCATTTTCTGCTCACTGATTTTCCAGGTCAGTTTGTCAAACCCTTCCACCAGGGCATAACACGGCTGACGCAGGTCTAATGATTGTTTCTGCGCCGCCGCTTTGGCGTCGGCCGGTACCTGCTGATTATTCAATTCGATTTTCCCAGGCCCTACGGCAATCACACTTCGTTGCGCATCTTCATAGTCGAATTGTTCGGAGTGCAGTTCCACATGGTTAATCTTTGCGCCGTCGCGATAACGAATCGCCTGCAATTTCGCGTTGCCGTCCGCAACAGCCACATGACTGACTTTTGTCCTGTTTTTGGTATCGGCGGTCAAATCCACCGTCAGTGTCTGCCCGTAAAAACGACGCACTGTCTTTTCATTGGCCGTTTCTTTTGTCGCGTCACCAATGACGTTGTCGTGGAAAATCACCTGCCGGATAGATTTTTTCGCGTCGGCCAGAAATTCCGTATTTCTCTGCGCCGTAATTACCACCGGCAGCGACGACCCCGGATCATTCGCGTCAGCCGGGGTATAAAAAAGGAACCGAATCGGACCCTGCGCGACAGCCGAGCCTGTTTTCGAATCATAATCCAGCTTTTGAGCCTCAAATTGAGCCGGTTTCCGCGTCGAATCAGAAAGCTCCTCAACCGGCGGCGCTTTCAACGCAGCAGTCGGAGTCTGCGCAACAGCGACATTTCCCTGGATGTTCACAGCCTGTAAGGAATTATTTATGGAAGATTCTTTTGCCGGGTCAAAGGCGCTGTCCATTGGTTTAACGACAATCCCCCCAGCGCAGGTCGCAAGCACATCCGTCTCATCGTCATCGGTAGGCACATCCGGCAATTGAGTCCGACGACTCCAGTCATCACTGATTTGCGGTTCGGACTGATTGGCGGCCGCTATGGATTGTTGAGGCGCTGCACCGCCGTTTGGCTCCGTAGAAACAGCTTGGGCGGCGGGTTGCGCGGGTGAAGTCCCCGTCGTTTGCGAACCCCATAAAAGATTGAGAATATTAACCTCTTCGGCCCCTTGCACTACCACCTGCTTGCCATATCGGATTTTCACGTTGTTTCGCAGGGAACACACATAATATAAATCCCGCGAGCTATCAGGGCGCTTAACCGCCGAATTGGCATTAGGGTCAGCTTTTTGCTGTGAGGTTGTATTTAATGTCGCTGTTTTTTCCGCATTCCCCGAAGACGGAACCGTCGAAACGGCAGGCTCGGCTTTTCCCGTTCCTAATGGCGGTTGGGATGAAGACTGTCCCAGCAGGTTTGATGTCACAACCTTCCTGATGCGAACGGATTCGATGTTTTTGATGCGAAAGTATTCAATCCGGCCGTTTTGCGGGTTGTAAATCATCTGCATCCCTTTGCCGACCAGATGCGTCCCAGCGGAAATCAGTTGAACCGGCCCGCCGGTGAAAAATTCCGACCGCTCGCTGCTGTAATTCAGGTCGTCCAGCAAAATCACTGTTTCGCCGAATCGCTTTTCATCCGTCGGCAACAGCCGAATCACCACCCTGCCCATCAGCCGGGCGTCTTTGGGAATGACATCACCGCCGGAATACTCCACCTGCACCGCGCCTTCTTCCGCGTCCAGCCGACAGCGAAACCGACTCTCAAACACATTCATATAAGGCCTGCGCACCTGCCAGTTATTAGACTCCTCGCCGGCGTTGAGAAGACTTTCAAAACCAAATACCCGTTTCGTCCGTTTAGTTTGCGGATCGAGAATGATATAGCGGGACTGCTGAACGGAATGAACCGTGGTCTTATCAATCTGACGGGCCTGTCCGGTCAGCGGTTTATCCGGAATATCCGCTATTCCCGATGTATCAGAGACACGAATTCCTTTCGTCCCCGTCAAACGGATATAGCCGACAAACAATAGTACCGCGACCGCCAGCGCCGCTGCGCCGATAATCGCCTTGCGAGTCATTATTCGTCTCCCTCCATCAGGTCATATATCGCGCGATGAGCTTATCCCATCGTCCGGTTTGCCTGAGAATGTATTCGATGACCTCGGCCACGGCGCCGTCCCCGCCGGCCCGTTTTGTCACATAATGGGCGTAAGGCTTGACCTCTTCGACGCCGTTGGCCACCACCGCCGCGAATCCCGCCCGCCGCAGCAGTGGCAAATCCAGCCAGTCGTCGCCGATATACGCCGTCTGCTCGGCGGCACAGTTGATATCCTTCAGCAGCCGCTCAAACGCCGGCAGTTTCTGCTTGCAGCCCTGCAGCACATATTTGACGCCGATCTGCTCGGCGCGAATATTAGTCGCCGGCGTTTCCCGTCCGCTGAGAATGGCGCTGTCCAGCCCGGCCCGGTGCCACACCGTAAGCCGCTGGCCGTCCAGAACATGAAATCGTTTGCTTTCCGTACCGTCGGAATGAATAACGATACCGCCGTCGGTCAGCACACCATCGACATCCATCACTAACAGTTTAATTTTGTGCAGGTCCGCCTGTTTTTCCGCCATCGCATTACCCAACGATTTTAATCGCCACAATATCCTGAACGTCAATCAACCCAACGGGTTTGTCCTGCGCGTCCACCACCGGCAGTTCGTCAATCCGATACCTATGCAGCGTCGCCATCGCCTCGGCCGCCAGCGTATCTTCCCTGACCCGTTTGCAGTTGGCGGTCATGATATCCTGCGTGTGTTTATTAAACGCCTCTTTACCAAAACGAGTCATCGCCCGTCGCAGGTCGCCATCGGTGATAATCCCGGCCAGTTTGCCTTCTTTATCCACCACCATTACCGCGCCGTGGCGTTTTTGACGGGCCGTCTGTTCCAGCATTTGGCCGACGGTTTGTCCCATTTGTGCCAGCGGCAGTTCTTCGCCGGGCTTAAACCACATCGTCTGGCCTACCGTAATCAGCTTGGCTCCTAAAGCGCCTGCCGGATGAAATCGTGCATAATCTTCCACGCTGAACTCCCGGGCCTTCATCACCGTCAATGCCAGCGCGTCGCCCAGCGCCAGCATACATGTCGTCGAAACGCTCGGCGCCAGGCCGTACGGACAGGCCTCAGTCAGCGTACCCATACATAAAGCGACGTCGCTGTGGCGGGCCAGGCGGCTTTGGCCGTCGCCGACAATCGACAGCAGTTTGACTTCTCTTTGTTTGAGCGGCTCAACGAGATGCAGCAATTCGTCGGTCTGGCCGCTGTGGCTGAGAAACAGCGCCATATCATTGCCCTGCACCCTGCCCAGGTCGCCGTGAACCGCCTCGGTCGGATGCAGGAAATGGCTGGGCGTTCCCGTCGATGCCAGTGTCCCGCTGATTTTCTGGCCGACGATGCCTGCCTTGCCCACGCCTGTAACGATTACCGAACCGGTACATTCATAGACCATTCGGCAGGCCTGTTCAAACACAGGCTGCTCGACCAGATGTGTCAGGGCCTCAACACCCGCCGCCTCGGCACGCAAAACTGCTTTGGCGTATTCCAAATCAAACATTTTTCTTGTCCCGACCCTAGTCGGGATTCCTCATTTTTTATATTTAATTTTGCTCTGTAGAAAAGTTCAAATTCTATCGCCCCTTCGGGGCTCAAAAAAGAAGAAAAGTCCCTTTTTCCGGGGGCTTACGCCGCCCGGCTATTATACTTCGTGACCCCTTCGGGGTCTGAAAAACAAAGGTTTCTACAGAGCAATTTAATTTTTGACTTTTTATATTTTCACAACACTGCCGCGTTCGTCAAAGCAAACAATTTGACAACTGTACGAAGGCGCTATGGAGTCGGCATGGACCTGAACTTGTTTGCCGGATTCTTGTTCCAGTGATGCCAGTATTGCGCGCCGGCGATTCAGCAAAAACTCCGCCACCGGCGCCGCGACCGTCGCCTCCACCCGGCTGATCTCATCGCGACTCAGCGCCATCCGGATGTTCCGTAAAATCTCTGTCGCCTGGGCATCCGGGCTTTTAATCGTTCCCGTTCCCCGGCAATGGGGACAGCGATGGGTCGTACTCGATTGCAGCGACGGACGCAACCGCTGCCGCGTCAGCTCTATCAGTCCAAACGAGCTCATTCTCAGCGCCCGCGTCCGCGCCCGATCGGTTTTTAATTCCTCGCGGAATGCCTTTTCCACAGCGTGTTTGTTCCTGTTATCCCGCATATCGATAAAATCACAGATAATCAGCCCGCCCAGGTCTCGCAGCTTCAACTGCCGGATGATTTCCCTGGCCGCTTCGAGATTGATTTTCAGCGCCGTTTGTTCGGCGTTGTCAGGCTTGCGGTATTTGCCGCTGTTGACGTCGATAGCCACCATCGCCTCCGTCTGTTCAATCACCAGCGACCCGCCGCATTTCAAATCCACCCGGCTGGTCTGGATTTTCTCGATTTCTTTTTCAATGTTATATTTGTGAAACAGCGGCGCCTTGCCGTCATAATACGATACCCGGTTTCTCAGCCGCGGCTGCACAATCGAGATAAAATCCCGAATCTGCCGGCTCACCGTCTCGCTGTCGCAGATAATTTTTGAAATCTGGCTGTCGAAAATATCCCGCACCGTTCGCAGCACCAAATCCGATTCCCGGTATAATTCCGCCGGGGCTTTTTCTCTTTCTATTCGCTTACTGATCGCCCCCCACAATCGGGTCAGATAGGACAAATCATTTTGCAGTTCCCGCTTCGTGGCGCTGATGGCCGCGGTGCGGATAATCACCCCCGCGTTGGGGGGCAGTTTCAGGTCCGCGGCCATATCCCGCAGTCGCTTTCGCGTCTCTTCGTCTTCAATTTTCTGCGACACGCCGATACTGTTCATCCACGGCATCAGCACCATATATTTGCCCGGCAGCGACAAATAACTCGTCAGCGTCGGTCCTTTGGTATTGATGCCCTCCTTGATGACCTGCACGATAATGTCCTGGCCTCTTTTGAGGCATTTTTGAATCAGCGGCCGCGATGTCACGCTTTTTCGCCGGCCGATATTTTCTCCGCCTTCTTTTTGTCCGCCGTAATGACGCGGATGCAGATCGCTGACGTGCAGAAAGCCGTTCTTGACCACCCCAAAATCAATAAACGCCGCCTGAATCGCAGGCTCCACATTCACGACTTTGGCTTTGTACATATTGCCGACCAGACTGGCCGTCCCGGACCGTTCAATGTACAATTCCTCCAGCACATTGTCGCACACCACTGCGATGCGGGATTCCTCCCCTTCGCTAATGTTAATCAGCATTTCCTCGGACATATCGTCTTCCATTCCTGTTCATTTTTATTGCATACGCCATTCGATTTTTGTTCGCAACACGGGCCGTACCAGGTCGCCTCGTTCCAGCCCGAGCCGACCGAGCACCTCTTCGGTCCGGACCGTTCCTTCAGGCGTAAATCGACACCGCACGTAAAGTTTCCCATCGCTCCATTCCAGACTTTGAAAATATGCTCCAATATCCACTCTGCGTCCCGTTTTATGCTTGGGCCCGCGGCGAAACACAACATACGATTCAGTCGATTGAATCGTTGTTCGGCACTGCGCCAGCCGCTGCGATAAGCCATTCTGCCACCATCGCGGCCAAGGCGACAGAACATACAGAATGCTGACGGGCTGACATCCGATCTTTTTGTCGAACCGTTCCGTTTTCCGGACTCTGCACCCTTGGGGAAGCTGTTGATTCAATTGATACGGCACATCCTCGGCCAAGTCCGCATCATCGCTCAGACCGACCCGCAATAATTCCTCGTCTCCTTCCACGCCCACGGAACGCGGCAAAGGCAGCGAGATTTTAGGATGCGGATTAAACCCCTGCGAAAACGACATATTGACGCCCACCCGCGCAAGACACCGTCCCCACATCGTCAGCGTCTCCCGCTGCGACAGATAACACACCGGCCCTTCCATCGAGAATTGAATCATCAGTGTTTTATCGACTGTATCATCCATTTCGGCCTCGTCCTTCCGCGCATTTTGCCGCCGATTTTCGGGACGGAACCATCGTATATTTTTTTGTCCTGGTCAGAGCGTCTCCGGCAGAGCCTGCGTGGTCGCATCCCGCAGCAGATTCTTAATCTGCCGCTGGGAATCCAGTGTCGCAACCCGCCGGGCCAGCGCGTTACATCCCTCGATATTGACCGAGCGAATAACTTTTTTAATCTCCGGAATCATCGGCGGCGCCAGCGACAGCGCCCGCACGCCCATCCCCAGAAGCAGCATAATGTATTCCGGGTCCGACGCCACTTCGCCGCAGACGCTCAGCCCGATTCCCGCCTTGTTGGCGTCGTGGATGACGCTGCGCAGAATCCGGATAATCGCAGGCTCCGCCGCCGAGAACAGCAGCGACACGTGTTCATTACCCCGGTCCACCGCCAAGGTATATTGAATCAGGTCGTTGGTGCCAACGCTGAAAAAATCGCACTCCGCCGCCAGGTGATTGGCCGTCAGCGCCGAGCTGGGCGTTTCAATCATAATCCCTACCGGCATCTTCGCATTGTACGGCACCGCGTATTCATCAAGGTCTTCCATCACGTCCCGAAGAATCATTTTTGCCTGGCGCAGCTCCTGCACATTCGTAATCAGCGGGAACATCAGCCGCACATCGCCTAAAACCGAGGCCCGCAAAATCGCACGCAGTTGCGTTTTGAACAACCCGAGGTTTTGCAGACAATACCGAATCGAGCGTAATCCCAGTACCGGATTGGCTTCCGGCGCCTGGCGAATCGTCTGCGGCAGTTTGTCGGCGCCGAGGTCCATCGTCCGAATCACCACCGGCTGACGGCCAAACACCTTCACCGCCTCGGCATAAGCCTGATAATGGTCTTCCTCGGTCGGCTCCACACCGCCGTACAGATACAGAAATTCCGTCCGGTACAGCCCGATGCCTTCGCCGCCCTTGTCGCGAACCACCTGCGACTCCTCCGGAAATTCAATATTACCCAGCAGTTGGACTTTAACACCGTCCTTGGTTTGTGCGGGCTTGTCTTTCAGTTCGTCGAGCTGATGGACGAACAGGCTGACCTGCCGGGCGTAATTGCGATACTGCCGCAGCGTTTCCTCATCCGGATCGACGACGACTATGCCGCGGTTGCCATCAATGACGACCATACTTTCGGCGGTCACCGCCGAGGTCAAATCGCCCAGCGCAACCACCGCCGGAAGACCCATCGTTCGGGAGATAATCGCGGTATGACTGGTGCGTCCGCCCGCCTCGGTGGCAAAGCCTTTGACAAACGTTTTGTTGAAGCTGGCTGTCTGCGTCGGGCTCAAATCGTGCGCCACGACGACCACTTCTTCCCGCAGATGTTCCACGTCTTCCTGTACTTTACCCAGCAGGTTCGTCAGAAGACGTTTTTCAATATCATAGATATCCGCTGCACGTTCGCTGATATAGGCGTCGCCAATGCCCTCAAAATGAGAGGCAATTTCACGCAGAATCGTCGATGCGGCAAATTCAGCCGTAACCCGTTCTTTGCGGATGAAATCCGTAATGCGCTTGTGGAAAGCCTTGTCCCGGAGAAACCGCATGTGGACGGCAAAAATATCCTTGATCTTGCCTTCTTCAATAGTCTTGCGGGAACTGATTTCGGTCAGTCCTTTAATGGCCGCGGCAAAGGCGTTTCGGGCTCGCTGGACTTCCTTGTCCCGCTGAGAATCCAGGATGGACCGGCGGGGGATGCGGTAGTCTTTGGAATCAATAACTACGCACTTCGCAATTGCGATGCCCGGCGATACCCCGATTCCCTTCCTGATTTCCATAGTGTGCCGTTACCCTTTGTTCGACTGTGCGGCCGGTTCCGGCGGCGGCTCGCCAAACAGAGTTTCCTCTACCAGTTTCCGGATGGCCTCCAGCGCCTCGCGGGCGTCGCGCCCCCGGGCGCGAACCTTCAGTTTGGTTCCATAAGGCGTCACAATTTTCATCATCTGCATAATGCTTTTGGCGTCAACGGTATCTTTTTCGTCGCTGACGGTGATGGCCGATTTGAAGCCGCCGGCCAAATCGACAAGCTGCATCGCGGGTCGTAAATGCAATCCCTGAGCGTTGCGAATTTCCACCTCAATTTCACAAACCGCGCCCTTCACCTTGATCCTTCCGTTGGGACCAATCCATTTTTAATCTGCGCCGCCGCCGTCGGCGTCGAGGATGATCTCCAGAATTTCCTCGGCACTTTGGGCCTGGCGCAAAAACCGTCGAAAATCATCCTTTTGTAGGTTGCGGAACACCGTCTCCATCGCCTGGAGATGTTTGTCCGGGTTGTCCGCCGGGCTGACCAGCAGAATCACGCTATAAACCGGCTGCTTATCAAGCGAAGAAAAATCCAATCCTTCGGGCGAACATCCAACCGCCGCCATGGTGTCTTTGACGCCCGGATACTTGATATGCGGCACCGCGACCCCTTTGCCGATGCCGGTACTGGCTTCGTTCTCCCGCTTGATGACCGCTTTGGCGATTGTCTCCGCCGAATCTTTCGGAATTTTCCCGGTTTTGCCGAGAGCCTGGACCAGTTCGCGAATGACCCCGTCCCGCTGTTTCGATTTCAGTTGAGCCACAATCCCGTCAAAACACACGATATCCGAAAGTTTCATACCTGCTCCCGTATCTCAAAAACGACCTTCCACCGCCGTCATCCGAACACCTTATACACAGTAGATAACACGAAAACCGCGACTTCTTTTCTTATTGGCTTGTGGAAGTATGTTTATTATCGCGCTGTTTTTCCTTGATTTTCTTAAGCTGTCGCTCCATCTTGTGCATCGCCAGATCAATGCAGGTATAAGCGTCCAGTCCGGTTTCACGAGCCACGATGTCGCCGAAATGTTCCGCACGGGCAATCACCTCTACGCTCGGCGCTCCGCCCTGGCTGGCATCGATAATCACGTCCACATGCGAAATCTGATCAAAAAACCGCGGCAGTTTATCCGCCTTCTCTTTGGCACGGGCCCGAATTGCTTCTGTAATCTCAATGTGCTTTCCGGTAATGGTAAAAAGCATAACCTGTCTCCCTGCACGTTTTCGTCCATGGCCGCTGCGTTATTCGCTGTTTTCCTGTGTCTCTTAACTTGTCATGGTTTTCCTGTTCATCTCAAAAACGCTTACCCCAACACAAAAAGACCACCCCCGCTTTTCGGCTTTTGGCCGAAAAGATTCCCGTCTATAAAACAATTGTAACCAAATCTTGTCTCTCATCTTGATCGGACGAGAAACCGCTTTTCCCCCGCCCTGAGAATACAAAACCGTCCGTTCACCGTCAGCATTCCTCAAAGCAGAAAACAATACGGCCCTCCATCCCCCAATACGATGCCTCTGGAAGTTTCTCAATGCTCGCATTCCGCAGTCATCTCGCTGCAGTCCCAGTTTGGGTTACAAAAACCACGTCAGCGTGATTTTATAAAATACCAAATTATTCTTTCTAAGTACGGTCAACAAAAGACGGTTATATCCGGGTTTTACTTTATGATATTGTCTTTTTGTCGTCAACAGAAAACTGTTGGGCAAAGTTCGCCGGCAGATGCTTTCCAGCTAAATAAATCCAAAGCCCCGGCAGAGACGCAATCAGCCATATCGCCCTTTGAGATAAAACCAAAGCATTTACAGCGTCCTTCACCGACGGTGGCAACGCCCCGAACTGCACTGCCCCGAAATTCATAAACAACATAATTAGCCCTGCCTCCACAATGCCAATCCCAGCAATACTGATGGGAATAGAACCGATCACCCACATCACAAGGAAAAATACAAAATACATCTTTAATTCTGTTGGAATCCCCATCTGTCTGCCGAGAATCCAAAGCGATACTACCACCATTCCCTGTAAAATAAACGTCAACGACAGCGATTCTGGCAGCAAATATGGTTTCCATATCAACATTAATCCCGCTTGCAAAGCCTGCTTAACGGCATTCTTTCCATGTTGTAAGATATTTATATATAAATACTTAAGACTTCTCCTGCCAAATGGCGAGAGAAGAATTAAACTACTAATGATAAAAACGGTCAAAATGGAGCTAAGAATCATGATTTTATGTCTGGAAAACATACTAATAATTCCGGACGATTCTTGTTGTGTAACCATTCTTTTTATGCTATCCAACCAATCCGAGCCGGCCAACCTAAATGCAATACTGGCCATTATGCCAGCCATTAAGATGGTACCGAATAAAGCCAATACCCTATCAACAATAACGCTTACGATAGCAGGCATCCGTTTATGAGTATGTTTTGCAACATACCAGGCCCTGACTACATCGCCACCGACAGAACCTGGAAGAAAATTATTGAAATAAAGACCCAGAAATGTTAATTTTATAGCCGACATCGGGGCAATATGGATATCCCAGGCCCTCATAAACAGCCACCACCGCAGGGCTAAGATAATCTGGCTGAGAATAAATATAACTACAACTTCTACCAGAACGAACCATGACACCCTTGAGAAGGCCTCACCGACCTTCCCAAAATTCATCCCTTTAGCAACCCACCAGCAGGCCAGTATTGCTATTCCAACCCGGAATACTATGCCAAGATGTCTTTTCGCTGAGCGTTTGTGTTCGTCTGTCAATTATGCTTCCTGAAAAAAGCTTGTTTTTGTTAAGCATACCGTGTAAAAAGACCTCCCGCAAGAGATGAAACAGGAAAAACACAAAAACCATATCGGGAGAAGAACCTTGACCGCCGACAAACACATTGAAGAAGGGCTGGATTTTACCCCGAAATTCGACTCCAACGGCCTGATTACCGCCATTGCTCAGGATGCCGACACCGGCCAGGTATTGATGGTGGCGCACATGAACAAAGAGGCTCTTGAACTGACCCTCAGCACGGGAAATGCAGTCTATTACAGCCGGTCGCGCCGCAAACTCTGGAAAAAAGGAGAACAAAGCGGCCATTTCCAGAAGGTCGAACAGGTACTGACAGACTGTGACCAGGACTGCCTGATTCTCAAAGTCCGTGTTGACCAGGGTCAGTGCCACGTCGGCTACCAATCCTGTTTTTACCGTGCGCTCAAAAAAGGCTCTTCGGATAAACTCGAACAAATCGCTCAAAAAGTCTATGACCCCCAGCAGGCTTACGGGGAAAAATGAAACTGGAAATCGAAGCCAAGGTCAAAGTCAACAGCCTGGAACCGGCGGCGAAAAAACTTCGCCGACTGGACGCCAAACTCATAGAAACCGTGCGGGAAGAAGACCTCTATTTCAACAGCGCCGACGGTACACTGATGAAAAGCGACTGCGGACTGCGACTAAGAAAAAGACAAAAGGAAAAAGACAAAAGGCAGAAGGCAGAAGAAAAAATCTTTTTAACTTATAAAGGCCCGCGAGGAAAATCCATTTTCAAGTCCCGCCAGGAAGCCCAGGTAGAGGTCGGTGATTTCGACGCGGCCAAAAACATCCTGCTGGGTCTGGGATACATAGAGCGTTTGACCGTTAAAAAGGTCCGTCAAATTTGGCGGCTGGATGACTGCGAGGTCTGCCTCGATAAAGTTCGATGGTTAGGTACTTTTGTCGAAGTCGAAGGCCCAAATGAAAAATCCATCGAAAAAGTACTAAACCAACTGAACCTCGATAAAAACGAACACATCTCCAAAGGTTATGCGCGTATGACCGCCGAAAAATTAAACTGCGATTTAAAACCAACTTCCAAAAAGTAAAAAACATTGCTTCGTAGAAAACCTTGGCGAAATGAGAAATCGTCATTCCGAATCCCCTGAGCCTGTCAAAGGGATGAGGGATGTGTTCATCTATTGACGTTTGAAAAAATAGCTAAACACGATATGTCATTCTGGCGAAAGCCAGAATCCAGCTTAAACCCCATGGATTCCGGCTCAAGGCCGGAATGACAAGCGATGGTTTTTGTCTTAAAATGTTTAGCTTATTATTCAAAGAGCAATAATTAAAGTTCAATCGTAAAATAAAAAAAGGGCGGCGCAAACCGCCCTTTTTTGTGTTTTTGTAAAACGGGATTACTCTTGTGCCTCGGAACCGGCAAGGCAGGGTTCTTCCTCCCGCTGGGATAGATATCGCGGCAAAGAAAACTGGAAATTCGCGCCGCCGTCGGGGTTGTTATCCACCCAGATGCGTCCGCCGTGCAGATTGACTAATTCTTTGCAGATGGCCAGTCCCAGGCCTGTGCCGCGTTTCTCGGCGGTGAGGTCCTTTTCCACCTGCTCAAAACGCTCAAATATCCGCTGACGATCCTGTTCCGGCACACCCGGCCCATTGTCGCGGATGTTGACCCGAACCGAATCCATCCGGTCCGTAACGTCCACCGTAATCCGTCCCTTCTGTTCAGGTACAAACTTGGTCGCGTTGTCAATCAGATTGGTCAGCACCTGAGCCATTTTTTCATAGTCGATATAAACCAGGGTCTCCCCGCCGGGCAGATGAACCTGCAGGTCGATGCCTTTGCTGTCGGTCATCAGCCGCAGTATTCCCGTCACTTTTTCGACCAGGATTTGAATACTCATCACTTCCTGACGCAATTTCATTTTGCCCAGGTCGAGTTTGGAAATATCCAGAAAGTCGCTGATAATCGAAGTCAGTCGAATCACGGCCTCGTCGGCCATTTCCAGATTTTTCCGCAGCTTCAACGGCAGCTTGCCGGCCACGCCCGCCAGTGCATTGGACAGAATATTCTTGAAAATTGTCAGCGGCGTACGCAGTTCGTGCGAAACCGTCAGCACAAATTCGCTCTTGAGCCGGTCATGTTCCTTGAGATGTTCATTGGCTTCCTGAAGCGCCTGGTTCTGATCTTGAATCTGCCGGTTCATCAGCCATTTGGTGGATAGCGCCAGAGCCAACTGTCTGGCTTCCGGGGCGTGGACGGGTTTTTGCAGATACAACAGTTTGTCGGCGGGCTGGATTCGCCGATTGATTTCCGAGATGTCGTAATCGGCGTAGCCGGTCATAATCACCAGTTCTATTTCCGGGTCGAATTTGCGAATTTCCTCGGCGGTGCACACACCGTCCATCCCCGGAGGCATCCGCACGTCCAGAAACGCCGCCATAAATGGTTCGCCCTTTTCACACGCAATACGCGCCTGCTCCACCGCCTCGTCGCCCTGTCGGCAGCAGACAAGTTGATACTCCACCTTGCCAGCGGCGTCGCCTTCGGCGCGTCCGAACAAGTGTTTTTCCAGTTCCTGCAGTTCTTTGCGTCCGGCGACATTGGGACACAGAACCTCCTGCAGTTCGTTAAGAATTTTGGTTTCGTCGTCAACTACCAATATCCTGCGTTTTATGTTCTGACTCATGGTCTGCCCCTTTTTCTTCATTGACTATCAGACTTTCTTTGTCCTGCAAAACAGGCATTACAATATGAAAACAGGCGCCTCGGTTTTTCCCGTTGCTCTCGGCCCAGATTCGACCTTTCATTGCCGCGATGGCGTTGGCGCACCAGTGCAGACCGATGCCGGTCATTCCCCGCGGCTTGGTGGATGTGTCCCGCTCAAAGAGCTTTTTCATAATCTCTGGCTCAATGCCGGCGCCATTATCCTCAATCTCCAGACACAGCATTTCGATATTGTCTATCAGCTCCACCCGGCCTGAAACTTTGATTTTGGGATACAACGGCCCGGCCAGTACCAGCGACTCAGCGGCGTTAATCAGCAGATTTTCCAGCACCTGCAAAAATACCACACGATGCACATGGATGGGACGAAGCCGTTCCATCTTCGAATCCACACTAATCCGAACCCCGGCTCGCAGATTCGCAGGTATCAGTTCAACCGCCTCCTCGACTAATTGTTTAAGACCGATGCTTTCAAGCGGCTTTGCCGCGCCGCCGAAAGACTGCTGACCGTTGAGTACCTCCTCCACCTGATAGACCTGCTGGGCCAGCTCGTCCAGATTCTTTCTGGTCTGGTACAGAAATCGCTGATGTTCCTGCATCGACAAAAGCAGAAACCGCTGTAAATTCGCTTTTCGCTGCGGGTCCGCACCGCTCCGCTCGACTTCCTGCATCGCCTGCTGCAGTTCGGGCGAATTCATCGTCGCGACCTTTTCGCCCATCCGTTCCAGACCGGACACCACCGGACTCAGCGCATTGCGGGCATTGTGCAGAATCCCGCTGGACATCTCCGCCATTCCGGACACAAACGATTTTTCCACCAGTTTTTTCTGGGCCGCGTCCAGCTGCTTCAGCATCTGGTCGAACTCGCGGGCTAAAATGCCGATTTCGTCCCGCCGCTTCTTCGAACGATGCCGGCGGACGAATTGTCCTTTACCGATGGCAACGATGTCCTGAATCAATCGAAGAATCGGAACCACCACGATAATTTGAAAGAGGATCGTCAAAATCACGATTGCTGGAATCGCCGCGGCCAGGTGAATATAGCCGGCCATATACAAAACCCGCCGATTGCCTCTCAGCGCCTCTCCGGATACATCCGCGCGAAGTATCAAAACGGGTTTTCCCGCCATATCCGGTAGCGCCGTATAGCATTGCAGCAATTCCTCGTCCAGCCTCCGATAGAAAAAGTCGTTCCCTCCGACACCAGGAACATATCCCAACTCCTCCGCCAGTCTCGTCGCCGATTTTGGCGTATAAGGCGTGCAGGTAAAATCGGTGTAAATCTGTTTCCGCAAACTATCAATCAGCCTCGGAGTGATAAAACGCCCTGCAATCAGCGTAGCGGGTTTGGCGCCTCCCGCCTGAAAAGTCGTACAGGGACTGCTGCCTATCAGCAAAGGCCCGGCCGTGGAAGCAACCATCCCCTTTTGAGAAAACCGACAAGGCGTATTCAAAATAACAGGAGACTTTCCTTTTCGCAATTCATTCAGGAAATCATTCGCGTCCGGAACTGCCGGAACCCCTTTGCGTACCGCAAAAGCGGCCCACCGCCCGGCTTCATCGGCCAGGCAAAGCATATCCGCCTTTTCGGAGACGTCGTCGGGCAGGATAGACCTCTGCAGCACACTCTGCAGATCATTTGCGATGGAAAACCGCTCGGCAAATTCCTGCAAATCGCGGGCCTCATCATTCAGTGCTCTTTCGCATTTCTGCGCCTGCTGTCGGGCTATGGAATGCTCCAGTTGTTCCAGCCTCGGCTCAACAACCCAGCGATAGGCGGCATATTCCAGCCCCCAATAGCCGCAAAAGACCGAAAACAACAAAATCAAAATTCGTTCCCGCAATGTCATACGTTATCTCTGTTCTTCTCCAGATTACAGACTCTGCACCTTGTCCGTCTCTGTCTTCGTCATACCGGCAAACCAGTCTGACGGCTTTACGAGAAAGTCCGGTAAAAAAAAGGCGAGGTGATTTTTAATGAGAGAATCTTCTATCCGACAAAAGTACATCGTCCGATAATCCCACACCCATTGACAGAGTGTCATAGTGGGTTCACATTAAGGCATTGCGGCTTTACATCGTGGCGTTGTAAATGGGCAAACTTGTCCTCGCGCAGGCGGGGAAAGGCTGGTAAGTCGTTTATTTTAAGATGTTTAATGGGGACATATAGCTCAAAACCGTGAAATTTGCCGTTTTTTTATAAATTTTCACGGTTATGTTGACAAAAGAGTGAAAAAGCATATACTTTAACTTATGGCAAAAGTATTACATATTTTTAATACAATCAATCGCTTAAGAGAGCGGTATTATACTGCATCTATCGGTAAACAATCGCTTATAAAATTATTGAGTGAAGCAGAAATCGCCGAGCAGGTGTATAACTCCAATGCCATCGAGAACAGCACTCTTACTCTTGAAGAAACAGAGAAAATCCTTTTGCAAATAGACTTGGATAGATACATCACTGAAAGAGAAATTTTTGAAGCAAAAAACCTTGCGCGGGTAGTTTCTTATATCGATACAAAAGCCAAAGAACAAGAACTCACTCTTGATGTTATTCTGTTGCTTCACAAAATGCTTATATCGAATATCCGGGATGATATTGCCGGAAGATTTCGCAAGGACGGGGAGTGGGTCAGGGTTGCCAACCACATAGCGCCGGACCCAAAAGAAGTAGTAGAAAGATTGGAAAAAATGCTTGCGGGGTATAACGCAAACAGTCATGAAAATATTATAAAACGTATCGCGCTGCTGCATCTTACTTTTGAACACACCCACCCATTTGTTGATGGTAACGGCCGTATTGGAAGAGTCATAAATAATTATTTGCTGATACGAGAAGGTTTTGTGCCGGTGAATATTAAATTCATTGATAGAAAAATGTATTACGAGGCGTTTAAGGAGTTTGGCGAAAAAGGGTCTGCAAATATCATGGAGGAAATAGTCGGCAAATCGCTTACAAATAGTTATCACAAGAGGATTGCGTATCTGGAAGGCACGCACATTATGACGCTTGCTGAATATGCAAAAAAGTATAAAGTATCACACTCTAATTTGATCAATAAAGCGAATCGCCAAACCATAGAAGCTTTTCTTGAAAAAGGCATTTGGAAGATTGGCGTAAGTCAGGATAAAAAATAATTTATAAACGAAGCCGAAACTTGAATGCGGGTTTTGCTGGAAACCATATAAACAGTATTTGGGCTTACAAATTAGGAGAAGAAAGATGCCAGAAATGGTTAGCATCCCGGAAATAGCCAAGAGGCTCAATATCGATGGTGGAACCGTTCGTCGTTTCATAGCACGTGAGCAGGAAGAATTGAAAGTTGAACTGCACCGGGGAAAAGGTGATAAGCTCCTCTTGTCGCGAGAAGATGCAGATCGCCTTATTTCAGCGTATGAATCTCGCCGTGGTCCCATCTCACAAAGTGAAGACACTTCCAAGTATGACCGTTTCGGGTATTTCTATGTAATCCAGCTTGTGCCTGAAGCACTACCTAATCGTGTCAAGATCGGCTTTGCCGATAATGTTGAGACGCGTCTTACCGAACATCAAACATCAGCACCGACTGCGAAACTACTCAAATCATGGCCATGCAAGAGGTCTTGGGATTATGCCGCCATGGACAGTATAACAAGAGAGAACTGCAAACTCGTCCTCAATGAAGTCTATGAAGGCAACTTGGAGGGGTTCTTCTCTCGGGGTGATGCCTTCTTCAATATCATGCCAAAGCCCGACGTCGAAAGAGAGTTGTCTGAGTATTCACCTTTGTACGACACAAAAGAGAAAGACGAATATGAATCGCCCAACCAGGCGTTGTAGCAGACCTGCGAGGAAAAAGGAATATAACTTTTTATTGGGATAATTAAAGGTGTCAGTGGGGCTGTTGAAAAAACATTTTGAATTTTGATTTGTAGTTTTAATCTTTCTTCAGCCAGTCCTGCAAGTTCCTGGCCAGCACCTGGACGTCCCTGGTTTTGAGGATGTGTTCGGCAATCGCCGGCTGGACGTTGAGATTCTTCATCGCCCTTTGAACCTGTTCCCACAGCCGGTTCCGTTTTTTATCCGTATCCGCAAGATACAATTCTGTCACCAGTTCCTGCAATCGCTGCAGGGCTATTCGGTCGAGATTTTGATAATAATTCGAAATTGCCTTCTTTTGATAACTGGTATATTCACGCTTGGCCATTATAATACCTCAAAAAACAGGAATAGAAATGGTATGCCGTTTCTAAAGACCTTATCTGCCTGACTTTGCCCCTCGGTATGGGGCTTTTGGTTTATTTACCAAATTTTCCCCGTATTTCCATTGAAATGTGTAATTTTTTCATTATAGTAACATTTCCGTTGCGAAGGGAAGGCGGCTTATTGTTCTGCGAAGAATAATAAGCCGCTTTTGAATGTGAAACCGAAATAATAATAATTCCCGCAAGTCTATGGAAATTAAACCTTTCAGAGCATGGCGGTTTGACGGCACGGTAACAAGCGATGCGGGTCAATGTATCGCCCCGCCGTACGATGTCATTGACGAAACTCTTCAGCAGGAGCTTTATCGCCTGAACCCTTATAATATCGTAAGGGCAATTCGGGGGCAGACTTTTGCGTCGGATACCGAACAGCAAAACCAGTACACCCGTGCGCGGCAGTATCTGCAAAAGGCCGTCGCTGATGGAGCGATAAAGCAAGACCCTAAAGAAGCAATCTACGCTTATATTCAGGATTTCAGTATCAGCGGAATAGCATATCGCCGCAGCGGCATTATTGCGCTGGGCAAAATTGAGCCGTTCGGCAAAGGCGTCCAGCCTCACGAAAAAACGCTCGAAGGCCCCAAGGCTGACCGGCTGCGCCTGAGTCGGGCCACCGCGGCGCAGTTCGGCCAGATTTTTATGCTCTGCGACGACCCGAAAAAAACTGCCGAGACGATCATCAGCAAAGCCGCATCCAACCCTGCCGCCCTGGATTATACCGACCATGAAAATGTCCGCCATCGGTTATATGTCATCGACGGCATTGAACAAATCGAGACGTTCCGCCGGATGATTGAAACCAAAAAGACCGTCATCGCCGACGGACACCACCGCTACGAGACGGCCCTGAATTACTGGAAACAGACCGGTCGCCCGGAAGCTCAATACCTGATGATGACTTTTGTCAATATGCGCAACGAAGGCCTGGTCATCCAGCCGACCCATCGGCTCATTGTCGGGCTTGCAGACTTTTCCATACAAAAACTGCTGAACGCGATGACGGAATTTGACATTCAGAAGTTCCGTTTTGCCGACACGGCGTCGAAAAACAAGGCCAAAACGAAAATGTTCGAAACACTCAAACAACTGGGCCGCCAGGGTAAAAACGTCTTTGGCATTTACGCGGCGGACGGCGCGTTTTATACCGCGGCGCTGCGCGACGGCGAGACGATGAAAAAAGCTGCCCCGGCGCTCAGCGACGCGACGCGCGGACTGGACGTCAATGTGCTGCATCTTCTGATTCTCGAAAAACACCTCGGTATTGGTGAAAAACAGCTTGCCGACCAGAGCCACGTTGAATACGTCAAAGACATCGGCGACGTCATCGACAAATCCATCAAAAAAGTCGATAGCGGCTCCTGCCAGGCGGTCTTTTTTGTCAACCCGACCCGGATGGAGCAGGTGCAGGCCGTGGCCGAAACGGGCGAAAAAATGCCTCAGAAATCCACGTTCTTCTACCCGAAATTCTTCTCCGGCGTAACAATCAATTTATTACCCATCGACCCGATGGCTCCGTATGAAAAATGTCCTCAGACACTTTGTATTGGAAAGGAATAAAATCCATGGTTGACTGGAAAAACCCGCCGAAACTGTTCATCCCAGGGCCGGTGCACGTGCTGCCGGAGGTATTGCAGCAGTTGGCCCGCCCCACCCTCGGACACCGCAACAAAGAATATGCGCAGCTTCACGGCCAAACCTCACAGATGCTCAGGAAAGTGCTGTTCACCGAGCAGCATGTATTTCTGAGTACATCCTCAGCCTCGGGCATCTGGGAAGCCAGTATTCGCAACTGCGTGAAAAAAGATGAAACCGTGCTGAGTTGTATGTGCGGCGCGTTCAGCGACAAGTGGGGCAGTGTCGTTCAGTCCTGTGGACGAAATATGGAACCCCTCAAGACCGAATGGGGCAAACCCGCCACGCCGGAAATGATTGATAAGAAACTGGCAACAGGCAAATATGCCGCCATTACGCTGGTCTATAGCGAAACCAGCACCGGTATGATCAATCCGGTTTATGAAATCAGCGAAATGCTCAGGAAAAAATACCCCGATGTGTTGGTGTTTGTCGATGCCGTCAGCGCAATGGTCGGGATGCCCATTCATTTTGACCGGCTTGGCTGGGATGTCACCTTCGCCTCGGTTCAAAAGGCCTTTGCGATTCCGCCGGGACTGGCTGTTGCCGCTGTCAGCAAACGGGCGATGGAAAAAGCCAAAACCGTCCCCGAACGCGGCTATTACTTTGATTTCCTGGAATTCGCCAAAGCGGCGGAAAAAGACCAGACCCCAACGACGCCCTCCATTCCGCACATTATGGCTCTGCACTATCAGTGCCAGCGCCTGCTCAAGGAAGGAATGGAAAATGTCTGGAAACGCCACAGGGAAATGGCCGATTACTGCCGTGCCTGGGCCAAAAAGCATTTCGAACTGTTCTGCGAAGAGAAATACTGCACCAACACCCTGACCGCCGTCAAGAATACCAGAAACATTGATATTTCCGCCTTAAACAAGGCGCTGCAGGAAAAGCACAACGTGATTATCAGCAACGGCTACGGCAATCTCAAAGGCGTCACCTTCCGCATCGCCCACATGGGCGACCATACGATGCGCGACCTCAAAGAGTTGCTGGGCTGGATCGAAGCGGAAATTAAATAGTGTGCCGCGACCCAATAATCACAAGGCCCGCAAAGTCGCTTCGCGGGCCTTTTTTTATGCCGCCGGCACTATACAGCGGCCCACATATTCTCCGGCAACCGCTTGACAAAAAATCGAATTGCCGTAAAATTCCCCCAGACATGACATGGAAGAGCAGGTTTCATGCCGGGCCCTTGCAGGGCAGCAGCCGGTGAGGCTGTGGGACTTCCATACCCGAATAAACTGCAAGGAAAATAGCCATGAAAACCTGTCGGTCCATTTGACTCCTCAGCGCTGTGGAAAGCATTATCCCGTTGTGTTTTATTCTGTCCTTAAAATTCAGTCACAAGGAACATCCGGATGAGTTTATCTGAAGACCAATTGAAAACAATCCAGGGCCTGTCCGAAGCCGAAGCCAAAATCCGCCTCGAACAGGAGGGCTATAACGAGCTGCCAACCGACAAAGGCAGAGGCCTGGCGAAGCTGCTCCTTGAGGTTTTTCGAGAACCAATGTTTCTCCTGCTGGTGGCCTGCGGTCTGGTCTATCTGATGCTGGGCGATACGGAAGAGGCCTGTATGCTCCTGGGATTCGTCCTGATGATTGTAGGCATCACCGTCTATCAGGAAGGCAAAGCGGAAAAAGCCATTCAGGCCCTGCGCAACCTGTCCAGCCCCCGCGCCCTGGTTATCCGTGACGGCCAACAGAGACGAATCCCCGGTCGGGAAGTTGTGCGGGAGGATATTCTCATCCTGCGCGAGGGAGACCGCGTCGCGGCGGATGTCGTTCTGTTATGGGGAATCAATTTGGCGGCCAACGAATCCGTTTTAACCGGCGAATCCTGTGCGGTACGCAAAATGCCGAGCGATACCGCTGACTTAAAATCCTGTCGTCCCGGCGGAGACGACCTGCCGTTTCTCTATTCCAGCAGCTTGATTGTCAGCGGCCAGGGCGTCGCTAAAGTATTGACCACCGGCGCCAACACCGAAATGGGACGCATCGGAAAAATGCTCGAAAGCGTCCAGCAGCAGCCCACAATACTGCAAAAGGAAACCGGCATCCTCGTCAGAAAAATTTTTATCATCGCCATAATCCTGTGCCTTCTGGTGGTCCTGATTTACGGCCTGACCCGCCACAAATGGCTTGAGGCGATTCTGTCCGGCATCAGTCTGGCCATGGCGATGCTGCCGGAAGAATTCCCCGTAGTGCTGACGCTGTTTATGGCGCTCGGCGCCTGGCGGATATCCGGAAAATCCGTCCTCGCCAGAAAATCCTCCGCCATCGAGACGCTCGGCGCGACCACCGTGCTCTGCGCCGACAAGACCGGCACGCTGACCGAAAACAAAATGGTCATTCGAAAAATTTTTAACGGCAAAAACACGCTCACGCTCTCCAGCCGGTCCGGCGAATCCCTGCCTGAAGAATACCATCAACTCATCGAATACGGCATCCTCGCCAGCAAAAGAGACCCTTTCGACCCAATGGAAAAAGCCCTCGAATCGCTAGGCAAAGAAAGACTCCGCAATACCGAACATCTCCACGAAAAATGGCCGCTGATTAAGGAATACCCTTTGAGCAAAGGACTGCTCGCCCTGTCCCACGTATGGAGAATCCCTCGCAATGAACTCTATGTCGTCTCAGCCAAAGGCGCGCCGGAAGCCATTATGGATTTGTGCCATTTGGACGCTGGTCAGCAGCAGATGCTGGCGGGAACGGTGGAACAAATGGCCTCCGAAGGACTCCGCGTCCTGGGCGTCGCCAAAGCGCTCTTCGACAAAGAGCACCTTCCTTCATCTCAGCACGATTTTAATTTCACCTTCGTCGGATTGCTCGGGCTGGAAGACCCGATTCGACCCACCGTCCCGGCCGCCATCGAAGATTGCACCACGGCGGGGATACGAGTCATGATGATTACAGGAGACCACCCCGGCACAGCACAAAATATCGCCAGACAAATCGGCTTGCCCAATGAAAACGAATTTATCACCGGCCCGGAATTACAGGCGATGAATGAGGCCCAGCTTGCCGAGAAAATCAGACATGTCAACATCTTCTGCCGGGTGATGCCGGAGCAGAAGCTGAATATCGTCAACGCGCTGAAATCCTGCGGCGAAATCGTCGGGATGACCGGCGACGGCGTCAACGACGCCCCGGCCCTTCGGGCCGCGCATATCGGCGTGGCAATGGGGCAGCGCGGCACCGACGTAGCCAGAGAATCCGCCGACCTCGTGGTCCTCAACGACGACTTCGGTTCCATCGTTGAAGCCGTCCGGATGGGCCGCTACATCTTCGACAACCTGCGAAAAGCTATGTCTTACATTATCAGCGTCCACATTCCCATCGCCGGAATGATATTTTTGCCTCTCGTGTTTGGATGGCCCGTCATTCTCTATCCGGCCCATATCGTTTTCCTCGAATTGATTATCGACCCGACCTGCACCCTCGTTTTCGAGTCGGCCAAACCGGAAAGCAACATTATGCGCCGGCCCCCGCGCAATCCACGCGAACCGCTGTTCTCCCAAAAACTTTTCTGCCTCAGCATCCTCCAGGGATTGTTTTCTCTGGCGATGATTCTGATTGTCTGCAAAATGTCTCTATCCGAGCACGATAAAGAAACAGAAACCACCACCCTCACCTTTTTAACGCTGATTGTGTCCAATCTGTGCCTCATTTTCACCAACCGCTCCTGGAACCAGAGCCTTTTCCGCAATCTGCTGGATACAAACAAGGTTCTGCTGTTCGTTTTGACTGCGGTGGTCTTATCCCTCGGATTGATATTCTCTGTCCCCGTATTAAGTCGGCTGTTCTATTTCGGAATGGTCAGCTACACCCATATTCTCTTTTGCGTCGCGGCAGGCGTCGCCAGCATCCTCTGGTTCGAAGCCGTCAAGGTCATTTCCAGAAAACTCGGCTTCCAACTGATGAAATGAATCTCTTATGGCCAGCCCCGGCCCTTTAAAAATTCTGCACTTGTTTAATTGGATGGACTGATGTAAAATCATTCGTTGGCCGTCAAAGATTAAAATCTGAGAATCTTTAGAAGACTTGCCGCGACAGTCGCACGGCGGTGGGCCAATAAAACAAGAAAGGAGTAAAAAAATGTCTGAAGAGATAATTGGAAAGGTATCGGATTTCTTTGCTCGACCTGTAGTTGCTGGAATCGAATTAACAGCAGGCTTAAAAATTGGAGATAAACTCCACATCAAAGGTCATACGACCGACCTTGAAATCACTGTTGGCTCAATCCAGATCAAGAATGCACAGGTCACAGAGGCCAAAGCAGGTGACTCTATTGGCGTGAAGGTCAGTGAGCGGGTAAGAAGCGGGGATGTGGTTTATAAGATTACGGATTAAGAACGCCCCACAAAACCCGTTGTCACTCGATGTCATTCCGGCCAAGCTTGTCCTCGCGAAGTTTACCCTCATGTAGATGGGGGGCGGGAGTCCATCCTGTCTGTGTTCGTCCGTGTTCGTCCGTGTTTCCCCAATCGAAAATCGAATGTCGTCAATCGTCAATTTTAAGGTCCGACCTGTCCTATACGTCCGACATGTCCTACGGGTCCGACTTCCCCCGTGTGTCACCCTGAGCTTGTACTCATACCGAGCCTGTCGAGGTGCCGAATGGGTCCATCCCGCAACTTCTACGCCAGTTTATAGGCGATTTGCTCGTCTAAAATATCTTTGACTGTCAGCGCGATAATACTCTTGCCCGTCTTCTTGAAAAACGCCTGTATCTCGCTCATCGCATCCGACGAAAAATCAAACGACACAAAAAATCCCTTCGTTCGGTCTTCGCGCATCATCACCACCTCGAATGCGTCAATATCAGGCCGACCCACTTTATCCTTCTGCTTGACCTGGAGGGATACCACACGTCCATAAACTCAAGTTCGCCTTCTTTCTTTCTCGGCATAGCCGACGCCGGATAAATCCGCCCGTCAATCCCCATATCCCCCACCTGCGCCTTATTCGGTATCCCGCCCAAAGCAATCACCGCCCAGTTCTCAAACTCGAACGGCGGAATCTCCCGAAGCTGCTTTTCGCTCCACGGCAAATCACGCACCACAAACCCGCGCCCCGCAAGCCACAGCTTCTCATCCTCTTTAATCTTGCATACGTCCCGCAGCCGTTTGGCCCCCATAAAGGGAAACCGTTTTCGCAAGGCGACGATTTTACGTTCCAGCGACGCGGAAATTTTATGCGGACAGAACAACGGTATCCGCAGCAGTTCATTCAATCCAGCCAGACGTTCCTGGCGATACCGGCGAAGCCATTTGCGAACGGTTTTAGGCGTGGTATCGAAGGCACGAGCGGCGGGTTTGACGCCATCCTGCGTTGCGAACCGTATCATCCGCAGTCGCAATTCAAACTTGTCTGCGTTGTGTTTCATACGTATAATCTGTTCAAAGTAATCATAAGGTTTATGGTTCATAGAAGACCCTTTGTGGTAATGGCGTTTCTGTAGAAGGCAACACACATTACGCAAGGGTCTTTTTTAATCAAGTCTTTTTACGAGTTACTCTGGAGGTAGAATCTCGGCGGCAGGGGCTTCCCCCCGCCCCTGCCCATAGTTTCTTCATCTCTCGATACCGTTTCATCGTCATACATCTTATCTTCATCAGGGGGATACGATGTTCCCTTCCCATTCCACTCGCCCTCAATTTTTTTATTGACTTTTTAGCCCGGAACTATAAAATGATATATACATCTGTTCATACAACAGGCGATTAAGTAAAAGTAAATATCCAATTCTTTGATTTACTTCTTCCAGTTCAATAAAGAGAAACTGCGTAGGTTTTTGGTATTGCGTGGTTTTTCGCTTTTAGGGAGGCGAGAAAAATGAAGAATACGGTTCTTTATGGCTTGGTAATTGTAACAATTGTTTGCTGCACAGGAGAATCTTTTGGAGACTCTCTGTCAGGTCATCCCACATCATGGATTCCCAATGGGATGCTGGGATCTCTGGACCCCAACACTTTAGCTAATCTGGGACCGACCGTCGAGGCATCTCTTGCAGAGTTTCCCGGTTGTGGAGAGACTCTTCTGTCGGCGCTAATCAGTCCGGGGTATCTGGAGACGTTATGGACTCGCAACGATTTGGAGTGGGCTCCTTTGGATATTGGTTTTCAAACACATGCCTATGGATACAACGATCGTGCATGGGGGAGTATCTATTCCGCAGGCGATTCAGAGCCAATGATACTTTCAGGTCAGTCCTATACACCGATCATAATACTTTCACATAGCCCCCTTATCCTGGATTTGAATAGGGATGGCGTCCCCGGAGTTTTGGGCGGAGCCGTAGAACCCCACAGCGGCCTGACTGTGTCCAAAGACAAACTGGTGCTTTTTGATATTGACGGCGACGGTTTTGCAGATATTACAGAGTGGATTGACAACGAGGATGGTCTTTTTGTTGCTGTGGATGTAAGTACCGACGGCAATGTTGTGGAAGGTCCTGATGGTCTTTCGTGGGAAGGTTCGTTAAGCGGTCGGAATCTTTTAGGAACCAGTGAGGGGCATACCAACGGATTTGAAAAGCTGGCCCTTCGAGATACAGATTCCAACAGCGTGGTATCCGGGCAGGAGTTGGACGGGCTTTATCTGTGGGTGGATGTGGATTCCAACGGATTGATTGACTCCGGCGAGCTTTCCACAATGTCACAGTTGGATTTGAGCAGTATAAATCTGCCTGGTCCCGGCCAGACAGTCGGGTCAGCCGTTATGGCCGGTCAGACATTGACTATATGGGATTGGTGGCCTTCATATGCCCAGGCCAGAAAGAATTTATCAGGTCCGGGTTTTCCACCGATGACAGTCGCAGCTCTGGAAGAAGCCCCGATTGCTTTGCAGATCTATATTCCCGATATCGTTATACCTGTCGAATCCGGCTGGGTTTCAAAAGCTGCCCTCGAAGCAATAGGTATGGACTTTCAATCAGTAACAGTCGGTTGTCTTTGGCCGGATGGTTCGAAATTTGTTCTCGAGGACCGCAATTCGTCTGCCGGTGATATTGCCGCCGGCCTAGCCAGGCGACTGTGGGTGTTTGAGAAAAGTGGCGATAATCTGTCCGTGGCGTGTATCAAAATACCGTTTGCAAATATCAGACAGCTCATTGCCGATACCCAGGATAGTTTAATCGTGATTGGTAACGGCGGCTCTGAAATCATCCGTCTGAATTTATCGGCCGGGAATTATAATATTCTGATGAAACCGATATCCGAAACTCCGGGATTCCGGGCGACAGAAACGGCAGCGCGATATAACGGCGACATTTATATGACCGGTTATCTCTATAATGGCAACCAAGAGGCCCAAAACGAATCGATTATCAAGTTAAACAAGTCGGCAATCGGCAGCTATTCTTTCGAGGCGGTTGCCGATATGGAGGCGATTCGGAGTTTGATTGGGACTCAAGGAACCGTGGCCCAGGAATATATCGTTTCTGATACACTCGGATATTTTGTAGTCAAGACCGCTTCAGGTTCATGGAACCTGCTTGTCTATAACCAAGGCGTGCTTTCCACGATTGACAGCGATGTCAGTCTCAAGGGATTTGCAGCCAGTGGAAGCAAGGTGTTGTATTTCAAAACGCAATCGTGCAGTGATGAGGTAGAAGTCAAGGTTAAGAATATCATTTCCGGGGAAACCATTGTTCTTGGGACAGAGGCGTACTGCTATCCCTATCTTAAGAATGACGGGTCGCTGGCAGTGGTTACAAAAATCAACTGGTCTGCCGGCACCATGACCTTGTATTCGGCGAAGGTTTACTCGGAAGCAGTTCTGGAACCAGTGTTGACGACCAACGGCATTGGGGCTTTGCGGATTTCCGATGATGGCCGACGGCTGGGATACCTTGGGCCTGATGGACTTAAATTCGGATGTACCGCGACGCTGGCGGCGGATTTATGCCCGGACTGCAAAATTGATCTTGAGGATTTTGCACAGTTTGCAGAATACTGGCTGCAAGCAGGGATGGCTTTACCCGCTGATTTATATAAGGACGGAAATAATATAGTTGATTCTTTCGATTTGAATGTCTTTATTAATCAATGGCTCCAGTAATGCCCGATTCCTGTTGGGACAACCCGATGACTGATTAAATATCTCCGACATTGCCGAGCCGGGTGGGCGGCAGGGTATTTTTTAGCCGGGTCGGAGATGGTTGCACCGAATTTGAATTCGTGGTTATTGGTTCGAATACAAATCGACTGTCTTATTCCTCGCCGCCTCCGCCATCCTGGCCTTCCAGCCAATGCCCGGCGAATATCGCCCAGTCCGCCAGATCAATTTTGCCGTCGGTGTTTAAATCCATCGCCCGGCAATTTACATTTTCCAAAAGCAGCCATTGTTCGGCCATCCAGATTAAATCCGCGACATCCACATCGCCGTCGCCGGTGATGTCGGCTCCGTTGCATAAATCGCAAAAGAATTTAAGGGGTCACAAAAGAATTTAGGGGTCAGACACCTTTTCTGTAACCCTTTATAAAACCATTGCTTAAATTTCTATTTCTTTCCCTATCCTCTACATTCTTGAGTTCCTGTGTTCTTGAGTTCCTGGGGCCTTGGGTTCTTGGGGCCTTATGTCCTTGTATCCTTCCTTCCCCCCAAATTATACCCTTTCCATATCCATTTTCAAAACCCATTTTCCCAGCCCTGAGCAACGTCGAAGTGTCGAAGGACTAAATTCTACATTCTCAATTCCCTCTATCGTCAATTTATCCCCAAGGGATTCTTTACCCCCTTTTCCCCTTCGCTTTGCCCTCACTTCGCATCGTTTTGTCATCACTTTGTCCACGTTTGTCGTCGTTTCGTAGCGCTTTTGCGCGCGTTTTGCTGTGGGATGGTGAGCTTGTCGAACCATTGTGAGCATTCCCACCTTCGTTTTTAACCAAAAAACAAAGACTTGAATTTTTCACGTTTTCCCCTCCGCCGCACCTGATTTTTCGCAACCCATTATACAAAAATGACTAACGACATTTTCTAATGCGAAGTCAATAGGCCTCTCGTGATTTTAAAAACACACCAAAATTTCATCGTAGAGCTCACGCATCGAGAATTATATGAAAACATTGGGATGCCTCGGGTTTTTACCGCCGTAGAAAAAGAGTAGATGGAATGTTTTCGCTTTATCCTTTCGCCGCTTGACAAAATACAGGCTCAAAAATACAATAAGACTGAATTTATACAGGTTCCAAATGAGAATATTGGGTTGGGTCGCGGCCAACTGCGGTTACGACAACTACTTGTTTCTCTTGCTCGCGGCAGAACCATACCCGTTGGGTACACTGTGATGAGTACAGCATTGAATGCGGACCCTTTACACTTTCATTATATTGACGAGTCATCAGGCCTAAGCGACCTGACACAAAAACTTTCGGGCGCCTCCATTGTGGCGGTGGATATTGAAGCCGACAGCTTTCATCACTACTATCCCAAGGTCTGCCTGATTCAAATCAGTTTCAGCGGAGACAATTTTATTGTTGACCCGCTCGCGGGGCTGGATTTGTCCGGTTTTCTGAAGGAATTGACGTCCAAAAACCTGATTTTCCACGATTCCGGCTATGATTTGCGGATGATGCGGCACTGCTTCGGCTTCGAGCCGAAAGGCGAAATTTTCGACACAATGCTGGCTGGCAAACTCCTCGGCGTCGAATCGCTGAACCTCGCGGGAATGCTACAGAGCATTTTGAACGTTTCCATCTCCAAAGGCAGCCAGAAAGCCGACTGGTCGAGACGACCTCTGTCGGACTCTCTTTTGCGCTACGCGGCGATGGACACCCTCCATCTGCTGGAACTGGCCGACAAGATGGAACAAAAACTGTGCCAACAGAATCGTACCGGCTGGCATAAGCAAATGTGCAGACAATCCGTATGCGCCGCGATGAATCATACCCGGACATTCGACCCGGAAAAAGATTGGCGCATTAAAGGAAGCTCCCGTTTAACGCCCCGGCAATTGGCATTTTTGAAGCAGCTTTGGCTGTGGCGCGAAAAACAGGCTCAGCGGGCTGACCTGCCGCCGTTTCGTATTCTTCACAACGAACGGCTGATTGCGCTGGCTGTTGGGGCGGAATCGCGGACAAAACCAAATTTTAACGACCTTTGCCAAAGTCTCAAACACTGCAGGGGCAAACGCCTCGACGCGCTGCACAAAGCAATGGAAAAGGCCTTTCATCAGAAACCTTCCCAGTGGCCCCAACCCAAACCTTCCTCCCGCGCCTCTCGTCCGGACACGCAGCTTCTGGCCCGCATAGAAAAAATCCGAAAGGCCTGCCAAAAAGCAGCCGAACAAAACGGCCTCTCCGCGGAGTTGATCTTGTCCCGTGCCCTGATCGGGAAACTCGCCCAGACCGGCCCGGAAGGCCTTGAGAAAATGATTCGCGACGGCTCAATTCTCCCCTGGCAGGCGGATTTACTGCGAGAACCATTGCGGAAAATTTTCGAAAAAATATCATAGGGTTTTTACGGCGGATTTCCCCTTTTTGTCCCACTTCATTGGCATTGCGATGATGACAAAAATTACTATCGAATCACCAGTTGTGAGAAATGCGGGCCAATGACAAGAATAGAGGATGATTGTCGATACCGGGAACGCAGAGCAGACAATTTGGTTGTCCTCCGCAAAAATTTGTGATGAATGGGGCATTTGGCCGGCGGTCTGCAGGTTGGTATTATTTTTTGCCGGTCTTTTGTTCCGTTTGTTTGTGGGCGTGTTCCTGCAAGATGTCCAGCCGCGAACGGATTTCGGCGGCCATTCGACTGTTGGGGAAACCCTGCACAATTCGTCTGCCCGTTTCGAAAGCGTCGGTCCATTTTCGTTCGGTTACGGCCATGGAAAATTGAACGCCGAGATTGTGCAGTTTCGTCCGAAAAACCGTGCTGGCCGATTCCTGCAGTGCCAGCGCTTCGGCAGGAGTTAAATACTGGTCCAGCTCTTTTAAGATGTCTAAGCTCCGGTCGGTCTCTTTGGACAGCACCGCCTTGTCCCATTCGCACAGCAGTTCGCCTTTGCGCATGTCCTTACGTTCCCGCAGCCGCGACGGCATGATTTTGGCTCTGTCCGAATAAGGGAAGGTCTTGATGAGATTGTCAATGTGGACGGCCACCTGCGCCCAACGGGCCTGATCCATCAGGGTTTCAACGTAAGCGATAACCTGTTGTACCCTGCCTTCTTCCGTGGCAGTGCGGTATCTCTCAGCCATTTTCCGCAGCTTGGCGCCGAGTTCTTTATATCGCGGCGACTGTTCCATTGCGTCGATCATCGCTGCGGCCACATCAAAATCGTGCTGGTGAAGCTTGCTCAGAGCAGCCTCGCCCAACTGCATCTGCTCCGTTTCACGGAAGACAATCTCTTTGGCGGTATCGCTCAAATGGACGGCCTGGGTGACCTGGGTCAGCAGATTGCTGTGCCGAACAAGAAGCTCAGCGATATTGTCCAGTCTGGCACCGTTATCACGGGAAGCACGAAAAATTTCGCCCAGTAAAGCCAGTATCGCAAAGGCCAGTACCACCATTGCGAACGCGAAAAAGAAGATATGGATGTTGTCAAATACCTCGGCGTACTGAGGCAGATCGGCAACATGGAAGAGCCATCCGAGGGAAAGGACAATAACCGAAACAGCCAAAAGAACCGCAAAAACAGTATGCCATTTTATCCGTCGCCACCGCAAATCTCTCGGTGCCTCCAGAAAGTTCATAATCCTCTCCTTAGTTTAGAACAGTTGAGGGCCAAATTCTGAGACAGATTGTACCCGCTTGAAATAAGGTTGTCAAAATGAATCACACAGAAGGACTGGGTTCTGTAATTTTGATTTTGTCTGTTGGTCTTTAGAGATCGGTCAGCAGCCGATTTTGTCTAAACAAGTCCAGGTCGTTTGCATCGACCTCATTATCCTTCGAGAAATCCGCATAGAAACATAGGCCATTGGGATTGGGAA
>CAZWMN010000005.1:0-96805 GCA_964635075.1 uncultured Pirellulales bacterium
TATTATACTTCGTGACCCCTTCGGGGTCTGAAAAGCAAAGGTTTCTACAGAGCAATTTGATTTTTTAATATCCTGTAAATCCCGTCTAAAAATCGTGCTTAAAAACCCCTTCAAATCCCCTCAACTTTGCTCATCTTTGCTCATTCTTTCATCAACTTTTGCTCCGATTGCCCCAATCTTTCGTCATATTTCGTTGAGTTTGCGAATGGAGACCCTCATTCCCCGCTCAAAAACAAATGTGCCTTATTCTTTCCTCTCTCTGCCTCTTTTACCTCGTTTTCCATAACCTCTTATGCCAAAATGACTAAAAGAAAACTTTTGTCTCCTTGTCCTCTATGCCATTTTTTTTCAAAACCACCCCAAATTTCATCGTAGAGATCGCGTATCAAGAATTAACAAGAACTCAGGCAAATTTAATGCCGTTGCCCTGGTGCTCCGAGTTTCCGTGTTGACACGTCTATTGGGCCGGGCTATATTTGGCTCCCTTTAGCATTCCGGAAAAAGGCGAGTTCGTACCCCGATGGTCGGGGCTATACCAGAAACGCTATATAAAACAGCTTGTTTTTAAGAATAGGAGAAACTGAACAATGGCAAAGGCAAAAGCAAAAGCGGCGGCCAAATCCCCGGCCAAGGCAAAAAAAATGGCATATTTCTTCGGGGGCGGCAAGGCCGACGGAAACGCCAAAATGAAAGAACTGCTCGGCGGCAAAGGCGCAAACCTCGCTGAAATGGCCTCGCTCGGCGTACCCGTCCCGCCCGGCTTTACCATTACCACCCAAGTCTGCACTTATTATTACACCAATAAGAAAAAATCCCCGGCCGGCCTGGACAGCCAAGTGGCCGCGGCGATGGCTAAGGTCGAAAAACTGATGGGCAGCAAATTCGGCGATTCGCAAAATCCGCTGCTCGTCTCGGTTCGCTCCGGCGCACGCTCGTCGATGCCGGGAATGATGGAAACGGTGTTGAACGTCGGCCTGACCAGCAAAACCATTCCGGGAATGGTCGCCAAAACCGGCGGCAATGAGCGGTTTGTCTATGACGCCTATCGCCGGCTGATTATGATGTACTCGGATGTCGTAATGGAAAAAGCCGCCGGCATCGAACCCAGGGAAGACGAAGGTATCCGTCGTCAGCTTGAACGGATTATGGACCAGCTCAAAAAGAGCAAAGGCTGCAAATCCGATACCGACCTGACCGCCGCGGACTTGAAGTCTTTGTGCGAACAGTTCAAAAAGAAAATCAAAGAGGCGCTGGGCAGGGATTTCCCGGATGACGCCCAGGCGCAATTGTGGGGCGGCATTAACGCGGTATTCGCAAGCTGGAATGGTAAACGCGCCGTCAGCTACCGCCGGATTGAGGGCATTCCGGATGAATGGGGCACCGCTGTCAATGTCCAGACGATGGTGTTCGGCAATATGGGCGAGGATTGCGCCACGGGCGTAGCATTTTCCCGCAACCCCGGCAACGGCGAAAACATATTCTACGGCGAATACCTGATTAACGCGCAGGGCGAAGACGTAGTCGCCGGCATTCGCACACCCGCTCCCATCAACGCCGAATCGCAGTCCGAACACAACAAAGACCTGGTCACCCTCGAAAAGGGAATGCCCAAATTGTACAAAGAGCTGTCCGCAATCAAGAATCGGCTCGAGAAACATTATCGTGATATGCAGGACATAGAGTTCACGATTGAAAAGAACCGGCTGTTTATGCTGCAGTGCCGTATCGGCAAACGCAATGGCCCGGCGGCGGTACGAATGGCCGTGGATATGGTCAAAGAAAAGCTGATTACCAAACAAGACGCTGCGATGCGTGTAACCCCCGCTCAGTTGGATGAGCTGCTGCACCCGATTATCAACCCGAAAATCGAAAAGGAACAAAAAGTTTTGGCCAAGGGTCTGCCAGCAGGTCCGGGCGGCGCAACGGGGCAGGTCGTGTTCACCGCCGCCGAGGCGGTCGAGTGGTTTAAGCAGGGCAAAAAAGCGATTCTGTGCCGTGAAGAAACCAACCCCGAAGACGTTGAAGGGATGCGTGCGGCGAAAGCCGTTTTGACGGCCCGCGGCGGAATGACCAGCCACGCGGCTCTCGTGGCCCGCGGCTGGGGCAAGTGCTGCATCGTCGGCTGCAACGCCGTACATATCGACCTGGGCAAAAAAGAAATGCACATTGCCGGCAGCACGTTTAAAGAAGGCGACTGGATTACACTCAACGGCACCAAGGGCAATGTCTATGGCGGACAACTGCCGATGATGGACGCCTCAGAAGAAAATACTATCCTGATGGACTTCCTGAAAATCTGCGATGCCGTCCGTAAGCTGGGTATCCGCACCAACGCCGAGACGCCGGAAGACGCCACCAAGGCCCGGGCGTTCGGCGCCGAAGGTATTGGCCTGTTCCGCACGGAACATATGTTCTACGGCAAACACAGTGAACAGCCGCTGTTCTTCCTGCGGAAAATGATTGTCTCCAAAACACTCGACGAGCGCAAAAAAGCCCTCGATGAACTGTTCCCGTTTGTCAAGAAAGACATCAAGGATACGCTGGCGGCGATGGACGGTCTGCCGGTGGTGATTCGCCTGCTCGACCCGCCGCTGCACGAGTTTGTGCCGCAGGATGAGACCCGGCAGGCGGAACTGGCGCAATCGCTGAATATCGGTATGGATGAACTGACCAAGCGAGCCGACGACCTGCACGAGACCAACCCGATGATGGGACACCGCGGCGTACGGCTGGGCGTGACCTATCCGGAAGTAACCGAGATGCAGGTACGGGCGATTTATGAAGCGGCCGCGGAACTCGTCAAGGAAGGCAAAAAGCCGTATCCGGAAATTATGATTCCCGTCGTCTGCGATGTCAACGAATTAAAGAACCAATACGTAATCGTGGAAAAAGTCTATAAGGAAACGCTGGCCAAGTACGGCCTGAAGAAACTCCACACGATGACCGGCACGATGATTGAGATTCCGCGTGCGGCGCTGGTGGCTGACAAAATCGCCGAGTACGCCTCGTTCTTCAGCTTCGGCACCAACGACCTGACGCAGATGAGCTTCGGTTTCAGCCGGGATGACATCGGCGGCTTTGTGCCGGATTATGTCAGCAAGGGTATCTTGCCGGGCGACCCGTTCCAGAGCATCGACCAGGCTGGCGTGGGCGAACTGATTAAAATCGGCATCGAACGCGGACGCAAAACCCGCAAAGACCTCGAAGTCGGCATCTGCGGCGAACACGGCGGCGAACCGGCCAGCATCGAATTCTGCCACAGGGTCGGGATGGATTATGTGTCCTGCTCGCCGTTCAGAGTGCCAATTGCGCGTCTGGCTGCGGCTCAGGCAGCGGTCAAAGATTGCCGCTGTAAAGGCAAGTGCAAATAAGCGAATATTCGGGGCATCCTGAACACACAAAGGCCTGTCGGCAACCCCGGCAGGCCTTTTTTATTGAATGAAAGTCTTTCGAGGCTCAAGATATTTTTCGCTTTTACCTTTCATCGTAAAACAATCCGGATATAATAACGGTATTGTTCATAATGGAGCTTAAGCGTGTCTGTAAATAAATGGAAACTTGATTGGAAAGGAAGACACTATGGTCAGGATTTCCGATAATCTCCAATATCCCATTCGGTTCAATTTTCAGCCGTTTGAGATATGGCGAAAAGCGCGATGGCTCTTATTGCTGGCTGTTGCGGCGCTGGGCGTCAAGACCGCGATTTATACCGTCGATACCGACTCGGCCGGCGTGGTCAAACGGTTCGGCAAATACGAGCGGACGGCCGGGGCCGGGATTCACGCTATGCTGCCGTTTGGGATTGAAACCGTGTCCAAGGTCCCGGTCAAGCGGGTACAGAAGGAAGAATTCGGCTTTCGCACCATTAAGGCCGGCATAGAATCCCACTTCCTCGGCGTCGATGAAATTAACGCGGGGCGATGTTCCTCAGACGATTTAACCAAATTAATTCGGGAAAGCGGTGAAGGCGGACGTACCACAAGATCAGGAAATCTCAAAGAGATGGCTAAAGAAATCCTTCAGAGTGAATACATCATTCTGACCGGGGATTTGAATATCGTGGATGCGGAATGGATTGTGCAATACAAGATTAAAGACCCGCGGCAATATCTGTTCAATATAAAGGATTCGCGCTATACTATCCGTGACGCCAGTCAGGCCGTCATGCGACAGCTCATCGGCAATGGAAGCGTTGATGAAGCCATCACCATTGGGCGTATCGACTATGAAAACGCGGCCCGCGACGCCTTACAGAAGCTGATGGACGAATACGAAACCGGCATCCATATCGTCACAGTCAAAATGCAGTCCTCCAATCCTCCGCAGCGGGTTCGACCGACATTCAACGAAGTCAACAGGTCTCTGCAGCAGAAGGAACAGCGCATCAACGAAGCGATGAAACTCTACAACGAAGTCATCCCGAAGACCAGGGGCGAGGCGCTGCGTATGATTGAAGCATCCAAAGGCTATGCCGCTGAACGGGTCAACCAGGCCCAGGGCAATGTCAGCAAATTTGACCAGATTCTCGCGGAATACAGCAAAGCTAAAGAAATCACCCGCCAACGGCTGTACCTCGAAACGATGAGCCGTGTTCTGCCGACGATTGCGGAAAAATGGATTGTCGAACAAGGCGGAGCCGAAGGCGGCATTTTAATGAAACTTGACCTGGCTAATCCAAAGTGAGGTGCGATTATGAATAATATACACGATACTGATTTTCAAGATTCCAATCGGGCGGCCCGACGCAAACGATTCGTCGTCGAAGTGATTGTTCTGGCGGCAGTGATTTTCATAGGCTGGCCTTTGTTCTATACGGTGGACCAATCGCAGCAGGCGGTGGTCACCATGTTCGGCAAACCCGTGAAAATTATCTTAAATCCTATTGAGGACAGCCGGTCGCAGGCACTGACCGACAGGCTCCGCAAAAAATATGAGGCGGAGGGAATCACCGTCTCCACCGGGGCCGGACTGCGAATAAAAATCCCCTATATCCAGAAGGCCGAAAAACTGGAACGAAGGCTGCTGCGATGGAACGGCTACCCGGAGCAAATCCCCACCAAGGACAAAAAATATATCTGGGTGGCTTCGACGGCGCGATGGTATATCGAAGACCCGCTTCAGTTCCTGCGGTCGGTGGGCACTGAGGAACAGGCTCATGCCCGGCTGGATGATATTATCGATTCGACGATGCGAAACTCCATCACTCGGCGCGACCTGCTGGAAATCGTACGCACCGACAACCGCCCGATGGCGGTGGCCGAAGAGGAACTCCGCGAAACCACTAAAGTCGGACAGGTTACGGAAGGCCGGGCGGCGATTGTAAAGGAGATTACAGCCGCTTCGAGTAAAGCCTGCATGGAATACGGCATTGGAATCCATGAAGACGGCGTTCTGATCAAGGGGTTGACTTATGTCGAATCCGTGAAGGAAAAAGTGGAAGACCGCATGATTGAAGAGCGACTGCGTATTGCCAAAAAGTATATCTCCGAAGGCGAAGGGGAATATGAAAGGATTATGGGCAATAAGGAACGCGAAGTAAAAACGATTTTATCCGAGGCCTACAAGACCGCGCGGGAAATCGAGGGTCAGGCCGACGCCAAAGCTACGGAGATTTACGCCGCCGGGTACAGCAAGGACCCGGAATTTTACCGCTTCTGGAAAACGCTCGAATTGTATGAGACTTCGCTGGGCGGTGAAAAAACGAAGTTAATCCTCGGAACCGACAACAAGCTTTTCGAATATCTCAAAGGGCAGAAAACACAATAGGCCAAAGTCAAAGGCATCTGCAGATTAACGCCGGTGTTCTCAAATAGAAGAGGCCTGTCGGAAACCCCGTCAGACCTTGTTTGTTCATGTTCCGAGTGAAAATATTTTTACTGTGTATTTGCGTTGAAGATATCCATCAGGATTTCCCACGAGCCGTCCGGCTGTTTCTGCCAGACGTGGACACCCTTGCAGGGAATGGTCAAAAACTCGTCGCCCTGGGTCGTTGTATCTTTTAGTTTCAACAGATACGTATTGACCACAAAGACCATTTCTTCAGTCCCTTCGGCACAGATGACCTGGTCTCCAATACTCTGGATATCAAACCGTCTCAAGTTGCCCGCAGTATGAGCTTTGATTTGTTCCCGTCCGCAGATGAAATCGTCTTCATTTGGCAACAGTGTCGCATTGTCGGCATAATAAGCGGCAATTGCGTCAGTATTTTTCGTCAGGAACTTGGCATGAAATTCTTTTTCAAGCTGCCGGATATTGTCGAGGGTCTCGGGGGAAGCATTCGCAACCTTGGCGTTATTCGCGGGGCAATGGAAACTGTCCTTTTCGGCCGAGTCGCCTTTGCCCATTACAATCGGTCCGCTGTCCGGCAGCTTGTCATAGTTCCACGAATCCACTTTGATTTTCAGTGATCCATCCGGCTGGATTTCCCACACCATCAGGCTTTTTAAATAAACCAGTAAAAATTGTTTCAGGCCTGCTGCGCGAACCGTTGCAATTGTCTTGTCGGTGGAAAAAATATATTTTCCGGATACCCGAATGTCGTGGAATACCGTATCTGCTGTAAGAATCCGGGTTCCCTTTGCGATGGCATTGGAATAGAATGTGGTTATCGTGCCTTTGCCGATTACCATATTTTCTTCATGGGCAAGCAGCATACCGTCTTCCGCATAAGATGCTGCTATGGCGGCTCCGTCGGCAAGTCTGAATCCTTCCAGGAATTGTTTTCCGAAATTTTGGCTTCCGGCAAGAAATTGTTCCTGCGTGATGGGTGAAATGTTTGCTTTGGCTGCCGCAGGAGTAGATGATTTAACTTCCGCGGCAAGGGCCTTTGGCCCGGCGGCCATCGGCAGCAGGGCTGCTCCAAGCAGAACAAGTACGAGCATTCCCGCGAATCCCATTTTCGCATTGGTTGGTATTGCTTTTCGCATCATAAGCGTAATCCTTTCGTGTAATTGGTTTTGAGGTTCGGCCACTCCGATCAATCGCACCGCAAACATCGGGCGCCCGACGGCGGCGGCGGCGATTTCCACCAGAGTAGCGCTGTAATGGTCCCGCCGGCCGTTCAATCGCACGAGGACCTGCTCATCATTGGCCTGTTCGCGTGTTTTGCGGATGCATTGATTGGCCAGCCGGACAAACGGGTTGTAGAAGTAGAATATTTGAAGGATAGTCTGAATAAAGTTGACCCAGAGGTCGTGCCTCTGGATGTGTACCAGTTCGTGCAGTAATACCGTCTCGAATTGTTCTTCCTGCAGCTTGTTCATCAATGTCGAGGGTATCAGGATGGTCGGACGGAATAATCCGCATACCGCCGGGCCGGAAACCTCATCGGATTGGCGAATATGAACCAGGCCGGTGATGCCCAGCGCGGATTTGCACCGTTCAAGCAATTGCATCGCAAACTCGCCGACGGCCAGACTGCGGCCGATCATCGCGCGAACCATTACAAACTGAATCAATAAACCGACAAACAAACAGCCTGCCCCCCCTGTCCAGATCGCGAGTATCCAGCCCTGTATGGAAAGAGCCGGTATTGTTTGCGCCGGGCTTTCGATGGCAGAAACAACAGGAGCGTTTTTTTCGGAAACCGCCGGCGTTATCGCAGCAATCGGAGCCTGCGGCTGGGCGGAATTTTCAATAACCACGGGCGTTTGAGGAATATTCGGCCGGGCTATTTGCATCGCCGGGAAGTTCTTCGGCGTTTGCCAGTGCAGCCAATAACCGACGCCGCTGGGCAGTTTGAAATCCACCGGCAAGACCAGTTTGGCCAATACCAGCACCCATATCCCGTATCGGATTGAGGCCTTGAGATGCCTGCGCAAAAGAGCATCCAACACCCAAAGGACAGCGACCAATACGCCGGTCTGAATCAGCATCCAGAACGCATGACGGCAAAATACATCGCCCCACTCATTCAGCGTTACTATTAAAGAAGTCATTTTTTACCTCTCTATAGATATTACTTTTTGGTTTTGCCGACTAACTGGCGAAGCTGCTGAATATCATCGTCGGTCAGTTTTTCATTTTCGACCAGATACTGCATCATCGGCCCCAGAGCGCCGTCAAACGCCCGGCTGAGCATCTTTTGAAACTCGCCTTTGCGGGCGCTGGATCTGCTGATGGTGGAAGAGAAAAGCTGCAGGTTGCGTATCTTTTTGATTTCCAGCAGACCTTTCTGAACCATCCGGTCCATTGTGGTTTTGACGGTGCTGTAGGCCCAGCCCTTTTCTTCGGCTAAGGCCTCCTGAACCGTCCCGGCCGCACAGGGCTGATTGTCCCATACGACCTTCATAATGGTCCATTCGACCTCGGTCAATTCGAGGGACGCGGGATGCTGCGTTTTTGGTTTTTCCGTCTGAGTGCTCATTGTTTAGTCTCCGATACTATCCTCAAGTATTCTACTTATACCAATGATATTCTACAGATGTCGAATTGTCAACTAAAAAAATAAAAAAATTTTTATTTCACCCGACTTTTGATTTTTTGCCGGGTGTCAAAAGTTATCCACAATTGGGTTCGTTTCGTTTTTTTGGGTTGTTTTTTGGCATCCATTTCCGCGTTTTTGATAGTGATAACGCATATTTGGTCGTAAAAAAATTGGGTTTGTTTTTGGAAGCAGACGGAACCACAGATTTCGCAGATTGCACAGATGTACAGAAGAAAAATCAAAAATCCAAATGGTCAGACGGAAATTGTACCTGCTCTTTTTTTCTTTCTATAGCAACTTTTGAATTGCGGCTTGAAGTTTGGGAAGACAGGTTTTAACGATGTCCCAGACGATTCCACTATCTATGGCACTGTAACCATGAATCAGGGTATTGCGAAAAGCAATGATTTTACGATAATCTTCGATGCCCTCGACCATATCCGGATCAAGATGGGAAAGCCGATTCAGCGCTTCGCCGATAATCTCGAATTTCCGTTCGACGGAGGCCTGAAGCTGGTCGTCGGCCAGATAGTCCTCAAGCGATTTACCCTGAGTATAGCGACCAACCGCCTCAGCAGCCTGACGGATATCTTCGAGCAGTTTTTGCTTCTCAAGCTGCATAGAGCAATTCCCGGCTTTGATTGATGGACTGGAGAAAATAAGGGTTTTTGATGGCCGTGGGCATTACCAGGTCAATGGGACGGCCAAATAAATCCTGCAAGTCAAACAGCAGGCCAAAATAGGCGTCCGCAGATTGTCCCGGCTCGATGGGCAGAAATTCGACCAGAAAATCGATGTCGCTGGCCTGCTCGTCGAAACCGCCGGCGGCGGCGGAGCCGAATACTTCCAGCCGGCTGACGCGGTACTTTCGGCACAGTGTGTCGAGGGTCTGACGGTATTGTTTGACTAATTCAATCATACGACCTATTTTATCTTTTAATTACGGCCGGGTCAATTTATTCCCAGGGCGTTGCCCTGGGCTAAGTTATTTTGGCCCTTTGGGCCGGGTTTTTGTTTTGCCATTTTATTCCCAGGGCGTTGCCCTGGGCTAAGTTATCCTGGCCCTTCGGGCCGGATTTTGAATTCGCCAAAATCTAATTCCAGCCTGAAAGGCTAATATACCATAGCCCAGCCCAACGGGCTGGGAAAAAAGTACCCGCATCTTATTTCGCCCTGTAAGGGCAATATAATCAATCCCACACATACCGTTCATTGTATTCAATATTATATTTTTTCAGAAACGCAAGAAATTCTTCTTTAAAGGAGATGTTGCGATGATGTTCTTTTTGACCAGCAATATAGCTTATGACGGACTCTTTTTGTGAACTACTGACGGAAAATGCACCATAACCGTTCTGCCATGCGAATTTCTGGTAATCACCCTCTTTTGTTTTTATCCAGCGACTGCTGTTGCGTTTAATATCTTCGATATACTTCGACAACGCCACCGTCCTCGGCAGCGAAGATAACAGATGCACGTGGTCTGCGGTTCCGTTAATTAAATGCGGAATACCGCCGAGTCGCTTGATGGTATCGCCCATATAGGCGAAGAGTTCGGATTCTATGCTCGGCTGGATAAACGGGTAGCGTTCTTTGGTGCTGAAAACGATATGGACATAAACTTGAGCCAATGACTGCGGCATAACTGTCTATCCTGCCCTTTCAGGGCGTCTTTTGTTTTTAACGTTTTATTCCCAGGGCGTTGCCCTGGGCTATGTTATTTTGGCCTTTCAGGCCGGCTACAAAATTCTGTTATGTCAAATACCGGCGGCCCTTATATTTTCTTATCTTAATTGCCAGAAAATATGCACCCAATTCTAAATAGGCATTTTTCGGTCTGAAAGACCTGCATACCATAGCCCAGCCCAGCGGGCTGGGTGCCTGATTAATAAATTTTATCACGCCCTGAAAGGGCAGCATAACCTATTCCCGCAGGTGCCCTGCTTGTCCGGGACAAGCAGGCTGTTCTCCATTTCCTGCCTGCGATCCTCCAGAGGTGGACAGTCAGACCACCTGCCCCTAACTATTTTTTGCGATACGTTATGTCTTTAGGCAGTTCTTTTTGTTTATAAAAAAGTCTTTTCAATCCTTCTCCTAAAAATACCCCAACCGCCCCTCCGCCTTTTTCGAATAATATTATTATGGGCAAAAACATCTTACTTAAACCCAAATATCGGGGCATATACCCTTCCTTTTCTGGATTAAATAATTCTCCCGCCACATTTTCTATCATCTCCTTCGCTATTGATGGCTTACTATATTTTGTCCCTTTTAATCCCCTTTTTTCAATTTCGTTATGTATTATCTCCTGTATTTCTTTTGGATACTCTTCACAATCCACAGTTGCAGCTTTTATAAGCCATTCATCAGGTTGCTTTCCCCATGATTTTCTAACCTCGTCCAAATTCTCCATAATATACTTCCTTTTAATGCTTTTCATGTAAACAACATGCGTTTTGTTCCTGCTTGCGATCCGTCTGTCCTCTACTATTACAATACCGCATTGGGGTTATAAAACAAAAATTCATATATATTAGTGGCTGGAAAACACAAAATGGGATTTGGATGAGAAGATTTATTTCTGAAATCAAGCTTCAAATTATCCAGCCCCTTCATAGATATTGCATTCAGATGATGAGGAGAAATACCCAGCGTAGTACCAAAACATCGATTGCCAACTTGCTTAAGAATATCAAACTCGGATAGATGCGTCGCCGTGTAATTTGTAAAAAGGCGCCTCATGTTTTCTTCTAAATAGCCAAAACCCAAAAAATATATTCTTTTGGCTTCTTTAATCAATTTCTGTGCATCCTGAAATTCAGGACTTGTGTTTGCATTTGGATCATTAATGATTTTTATCGACCTTTCGGTTATCTTAAGACTGTCGATAGGTACATCTTCTGGCATATCATATTCAATGGAATCAGGGTCTGATAATTCGGGAAGATTACCAAGTTTTCCATATACATGGATTATTGGTATGTTTTTTAGCATTTCAGCGCATTCTACAAAATTTTCTTTGTATTTTGCGTGTAAGCAATTGAAAAGATAATACTCAAGTGAACGGTCATAATTAAAAGTTACGATTGATACATTTTTATTCTCGGAAAAGTCCCCAAACTTCTTACAGTCTTTGCACATTTGGTTAAACAAGTATTGATACCAATGACCATCTTTCAGAAGGATATGCGAAGAAAAGTTTTCTTCTGTAAGCGAAAGCATCCAATCGTCAAAGAGATAGCGTCTTTTTTCCAAAGGCAAAAGAACTGCCGCAATACCCACTTTCCCAAGTTTTTTGTATTCATCGTTATGGTGCTCTAAGAATGAATCAATAGAATAATCGGGAGATAACAATAAATCTTTTCTAAATTTTTCCACAAAATTTTCGGAATCTTCTCTTCTGGTAGGAGTCCGGATGTCTGCGCCTATTGCAAGAAGAATTTCATCGTCACATTTTCCCAGTTTCTTCCAAATCAAGGCTTTTAATTTTTGTCCAGAAGGGAAGCCATAGGCCATGCTTGCACCTGCGCCAAGAATCAGAACTGTTTCTTGTGTAATCATTTTTCTCCTTCGAAAAATAACCATCCACCTCGCTATGCTCGGTGGCTGCCACCCGTTCGCAATTGCATGCCCATGCAAACCGACATGGGCATGGCACCCGGCGAATTCACAGCCGAGGGCGGTTGCTACATTATATCGCCCCCTGCGGGGGCTCAATTTATAGTCGCACCTTTCCATCCCACGGGCTAACGCCCGTGGCTTTATCATATCGCCCTAAAGGGCTCCAAATAGAATCCGCCAGAGGCGGATGTTACATTTTACAGCTTATTGCTGATTTCGTCTTTGAGCTGCTGGACGAGAGCGGCGGCGGTGTCGGCTGCGGCGGCGAGGTCGATGAGTTTCTTATCTTTTTCTCTGCGGAGTTTGAGTTCGACTTTGCCTTCGGCCAGCGTTTTTGGGCCAATGGTGAGGCGAATGGGGATGCCGAGGAGGTCGGCGTCCTTGAATTTGACGCCGGCACGGAGATCGCGGTCGTCAAAGAGGATTTCTATACCCTTTGCTTCAAGCTGGTTATAAATTTTCTCGGCGGCTTGTACTACATCGTCGCTGACAGCGGCAGTGGTGATAATTACTTCCCACGGGGCAATGGTAATCGGCAGAATCATCCCATCGGCATCGTTGCCGCTCTCGATAGCGGAAGCGATGATGCGATTGACGCCGATGCCGTAGCAGCCCATTAAACACGGCTTGATGGAGCCGTCCACATCGGAGAATTTGGCTTCGAGCTTGACACTGTATTTTGTGCCGAGTTTGAAGACTTGTCCCACTTCGACGCCGCGTTTGAATAATAATTTTTTGCCTTCGTAGGTATCGCCATCGACAGCATTGCGGATGTCAGCAACAGCGATATTTTTCCCTTCCAATGGGAAATCTCTGCCGGGGACGACATTCATAATATGGTAATCGGTCTTATTTGCGCCGGTCGCTCCGACGGCCATCGCGGCGACGGCATAATCTATCACGACTTTGTCCGCCTTGTCGCAGATACCCACAGGACCGGCAAACCCGACGGCGGCGCCGGTGAATTTGACAATGGTTGCCTCGTCGGCCATTTCGATATGCTGGCCGAGGAAAAACTTGGTGAATTTTTCCATATTGACTTCGTGGTCGCCGCAAACCAGCGCGACGGAGACTTTTTTGTCGGCAGTCTTATAGACGAGCGTCTTAATCAAATCCCTCGGCTGTATCTTTAAGAATGCCGAGACCGCCTCGATGCTGCCGACATTGGGCGTATGGACTTCTTTCATTGGTCCAACTTCTTTTGCGGGCTGTTTGGGCAGCGGATCGACGGGGGCTTTTTCGAGATTCCAGGCGAGGTTATTATCCGCAGTATAGACAATCATATCTTCGCCGTTGTCGCAGGGGATGGTGAACTGATGCGAGCCAGTGCCGCCCATTTCGCCGGTCTCGGCCTGGACGATGACATAATCGAGGCCACAGCGGGTGAACACCCGGCAATAGGCGTTGTACATATCCATATACGTTTTGTGCAGACATTCCTCGGTAGCGTGGAAGCTGTAGGCGTCCTTCATAATGAACTCGCGGGAACGCAGGGCGCCGAATCGCGGACGAAACTCATCGCGGTATTTGGTGTTGATTTGATACAGATTCATCGGAAGCTGTTTGTACGACTGAATTTCGCAGGAGGCCAGATACGTAAAGCCTTCCTCGGCGGTGGGCGAAAGGACGTTGCCTCTGCCGTGGCGGTCGATAAATTTGCCGAGCGTTTCGCCATAATCCACGTCGCGTCCGGTGCGCTGCCACAGCTCCAGCGGCTGAACGACGGGCATAATGATTTCCTGTGCGCCGGTGCGGTTCATCTCTTCGCGGATAATCTGCGTAATCTTCAAAATCATCCGCTGGCCCGCGGGCAGATAAATGTAGGTTCCGCTGGCTAATTTCCTCATAATGCCGGCGCGAATCATCAACTGATGGCTGGTAATCTCCGCATCGGCCGGCACTTCCCTGACGGTCGGTATCAGTGTTTGGCTATATCGCATAGGATTCCTGTCTTAGAACGTGTGTGAAAAGTCATAATTAACCCGGTTTAAGCCGATGAATCATCAGATTGATCATGGCCAGATAAATCATCGTTTCACTGCTTTCGGTCAGGGTTTCATAATCCTTGCTGAGCCGACGATATTTGCCGAACCGCGCAAACGTTCGCTCGCCAATCCACCGATGGGCAAGCAGTTGGAACGTCTTGGCTGCATCGCCTCGTTTGACAATCTCAATGACCCAATGTCCAATTTCCATGGCCCAGTCAATCAAGGTTCCCCCATAGCCGCCGCCAGCCCAGATCAACGACAGCCGCGACCAGCCTTCTCTCAATTTGGCCAAAACCAATCGGGCGCCGGAATCTGATGGTTATTGCACTGAAAGTGGTGCAATCGTATCCGTAAATTGGCGGACTGTCAACCCCAAAACATCAAAACAGACCAAAATAGCCGTCGTCGGCGCCGGGACTTGCAGTCCGATTACCCCGAAAGGTTTTTGCTTGCAAATCCCCCGGCGATGACTATACTCCTGTGTTTCGTAAGCGTACAAAACACAACAGGTTTTGAAGTTTCAGGACGGCATTATGTATTGGATTAAATGGATACGAAAGAACCGCCAGATTCTCATGACGGTGCTCGTTATTGGATGTATGATTACCTTCGTCGGCGGCGTTGGGTTCACAGAACTCTTGAAATACATGGGCCGTGGCGGGAAACAGACTTTTGCCACGTATGACAACGGTAAAAAAATCACCACCACCGATATGATGGCTGCCCGCCAGGAGCTGGAGACTCTCAAAGCCATCCAGGCTGAGGTGTTTTTGTTTTATAAACCCAACGCTTACGGAATGCCGGATGTCAACGCCCAGCTTTTGGGTTATCTGCTGTTCGGCGAGACGCAAATGGGAGCGCGGATTCGCAACCAGCTTTGTCAATATGCCCAGCGGGGGCAGATTTCGGTCACTGTTGCGCAGATTGACGCATTTTTTAACCAGGAGCAGGAACGGCCGGAGGTGATGTGGATTCTGCTCTGTGCCGAGGCCCGCAAGGTCGGCATCGCCGTATCCAACGCGCAGTCCGCCTCGCTGCTGCGGGAACTGATTCCACAGATAACCAGCAATCGAATCGACGCCGCGGCCGCGATTCGCGGAGTCGCCGCTCAAATGAACATCGCTGAGGAGCAGATTCTGGCTGCTTTTGGAAAACTCCTTGGCGTTCTGAAATGGGCCGACCAGGTTTGTAATAATGAAGACGCAACGCTGACCCAGACTCAATCTGTTGTCGGACGCAGTATAGAGCGGATGGACATTGAGTTCGCCAAATTTCCCGCCGACTGGTTCGTGAACGAGCAGATCGAACCGACCGCCGAGCAGATTCAGGCCCAGTTTAACGCCTGTAAAGAGCTCTCTATCGGCCAGTTTTCCGAGCAGAATCCCTATGGTTTCGGATACAGGCTGTCTGGGCGTGTGCAGTTGGAGTATTTTTACGTTCACAATGACGATGTGAAAAAACGCATTGAAAAACCCACCGCCGAGGCGATGGAAGAGTACTACAGCAGCAACATTGAGCAATTCCGCACCAGCCGCCCCAAAGACCCCAATAAACCTGACGGTGAAACCATTACTGAAACCCAGCCTTTTGCCGAGGTGTCCGATCAGATTTACCGAACCCTTGAACAGCAGCGCAGCGAAAAGCTGACCCAGTTGATTTTCAAGGATGCGCGGGAGATGCTGGACGCCGAATTGATTAGTCTGGATATGGAAAAGGCCTCCGGCCAGCAAATCCGCCAGGCCGCGGTGGATTTCGGAACGGTGGCCGCGAAAATCAGTGAAAAATACAATGTGCCAGTTCATACCGGCAAAACCGGCCTGCTTGGCCCGACGGATTTTGGGGCCGACAATTGTTTATCCGGCCTTCGTATCAGTCACTCCGGTGTACAGACGCTTCTTTCCGAAGCGGTTTTCGCCGTTGACGCGCAGAACGCCGTCGTCCCGCGAAAGGTGGGAGTCTATATCCCCAGGATGTGGGAAAATATCGGCCCGATGACCGGCGGTTTCTATTCTGAAAAAGAAGCTACTTATACATCCATCACTGTTATTTGCAGAGTGATTGATGTAAAACCCGCCGAGGTTCCGGCGACAATGGACATGACCTACAGCATCGCCGGTATAGTTGGCGGAAACGCCGAGAATGAAAAAAAGGTTTTCAGTCTCAAACAGCAGGTCATTGACGACCTGAAGAAAGTGGCCGCGATGGAAGCCGCCAGGACCAGAGCCGAGGAATTCAGGCAACTCATTGCCCAGGCGGACTGGGACAAGGCGGCGGAAAAGTATAATTCCCAATACGCCCCCAAAGACCCTAACACGGTGGAAGGTAAGGCCTTTCGAAAGCTGGCCGTGGATTCGCTGAAACGCCAGCTTTTGGCTTCCGTCGGCGATATCGAACAGCTTCGCCGGATGATGCGCGATAATCCCGTCGCCGCCGGCTTCCTGCAGACGCGTATTGTGGCCGACATGCTCAACCACAAATTTTTTGATTTGTTGGCGGATAAATCGCAAACCAATGTGATTTCGGCAATCATCGAATTCAAGCCCGCTGCGTCATATTATGTCGTTAAGAGTATTACGCGTCAGCCTGCGACCATGGAGGACTATGTGCAGAACAAGCCTTACGCGGCGCTGCGAACCACATTGGACAGTGCATCGGGACTGGGCCTGATTCATTTCGACCCCAAACAAATTCATAAGCGAATAAATTATGCGCCGCTCAAACAGAACCTGACTGCGGCCCCGAAAACCGAAGAAATTCCCGCTGAGGAATGACGATGCAATTTCGAAACAAAGCCGATTACCTGTTATGGCTGGCGGTGGTGGGACTGGCCGGCTGGCTCATTCCCGGCGCGGGTCATTTTCTCATCAAACAGCCCAAGCGGGGAATGATTGTTTTCATTACGATCGTTTTGACGTTTGGTTTGGGTCTGTATATCGGGTCGATTGGCGTGATTGATTCCGTCGGCGGCTGGGCCTGGTATATCGCCCAGATGATGGCCACGCCCCTGGTATGGATTTTGGATCACCTGACCCGCAGCGGCTCCTATCCCAGTTATGGACGACCCTGCGACCTGGGACAGATTTACACCGCCGTGGCAGGGTTGCTGAATTTGCTGAGTATTCTCAGCGCAATGTATATGGCCTACGCCGGTCGTGGCGAACCGATCGGGCGGGAGGAATAGCGAGATGATGTCGGCACACCTGTCTGGAATTCTGGCCTCCTTCACGCAGCCGGAAGACATTGCCACCAATCCTGTTTTTATGCTGTGGATGTTCCCCCTGCTGGCCGCCATTGCGGTGATTTACAAGACCACCAAGCTTCGCGCCATTTTGTGGAAGATTCTTGTGCATGAAACGCTGACGCTTTTTGGGGTGTTAAGCGGGTTTATGATTCTGACGATTGTCGTGCTGAATCTGCTGGTCTGGCTGATTACCCGTTAAACTCAGGCCGATTCCTCCTGCGGTTCCGGCGGCAGCAAACCGAGTTCCACCAGTGCGTTGCGGGCGGCTTTCTGTTCGGCGTCTTTTTTGGTGACCGACCATGCGCCGGGGTAGCGGCGATGTCGGATGACCACCGCCACCTCAAAACACTTATTGTGGTCCGGCCCTTTCTCATCCAGCAGTTCATAAGCAGGCGTCCCGTCCATATTCCGCTGACAGTACTGTTGCAGCATGGACTTGAAATTATCCTGATGTTCACAGGCATTGGCTTGTGTGATGGTCTCTTCGAAAGCGGAAAGAATGAAGGTGCGGGCCGCCTCCAGTCCGCCGTCCAGATAAACTGCCGCGATGACCGCTTCCAGCACCCCCGCTGCAATCGAACCGGTCAGCGCCCGGTCGCGATCGGTTCCTTTGCCGACCCGGATGTATTCGACCAGGTTAAGACGGGAAGCGATCTCCGAACAGCTTTTGCGGGAGACGATCATGCTTTTCAGTTTGGTCAAATCGCACTCCTGGTATTCCGGAAATTGTTCAAATAATGCCTGACAGACAATCAATGACAGTATCGCATCCCCCAGAAATTCCATTCGCTCATTACTTGCCAGTCGGTCGTCAGCCTGGGAGGAATGGGTCAGTGCCTCTTCCAGAAGTTCGGGGTGACGGAAATGATGCCCCAGCAGGGCTTCCGCCTGCCGCACGTTTTCGGCTTGCATACAATCCTTTCTTTGGCTCTATGATATTGTATTCACGTGCGAGCAGATTGCGAAGGCCGTTTTCTCAGCGACATTCGTAATATGCTCACTGCCATGGTCTCTTATTATAAAAGCCATCCCTGAAATTGTCAATTTCTACTTGGGTCGGCGTTCGATACCGTCGCCATTTGCAGCCCCGTCAGCGCCATAAGCTGATCCCCAGCAAACCGAAAAACCATATCCAGGCCTGTCAGGCGGAAAATTCCCATCGTTTGCGGTTTCATCCCGCATAAAATCAGTCTGCGTCCGTTCTCAACCAGCGTTTTGCGAAGTTTCAACAGCCTGGTTAAACTCGATGAGGTTACCAGAGACGTCCCGGCAAAATCGACCACTACATCGCAATCGGATTTGCCGGAGAGCATCCCAATGACCGTCTGCAATTCCTCTCCCAGATACGGTTCCTCAGCAAGATTTACCAAAATCACGTTTTCCGACCAGTTTTGAATCCCCATAATTTCACTCCTTAGCATATTTCCTGATGGTGGTATCGGCAAAATAAGCAGGCCATTTAACCACAAGACAGGTCGAAAAAAAGGACGAATGATGCCGAATCGGGGATTCAGAGGGAACGTAAATACTTATAGGACCATTTTGCCTGTGCTTACTGGGTTTTTCTTGCTTTTAGGGGAAGTTTTGTCTATAATTTCTGTGGCTTCTTAATTTTGCGGGGACGGTATAGATTAAAAATCAGACTTTCCGGTTATATTTCAAAGGAATACAAGTATGAGCAAAAACCACACAATTAAAAGACTTGCCTTGTCTGTGTTTGCGATTCTTTTTGTCTGGGTGGAATGTGTCTTTGCCGAGCAAAGTGTCCAACAGGTTGACTGGCGTATTACCAGCGGCGGCAGAATCAAGCAGATTCGGTACCTGAAAGAACCAAAACCTTCCGTGGCATTTGCTCCTGCGGCTGCAGCGCTTCCCGCCAATGTTATCGACTCTCCTCCCGTTGACGGCTTTGTACCGTGGATTGTCGCAATCACAACCAATAAGCGCATCGATGAAGACGAAATGATATGGGAAGCAGTTATTGAACCCACTCTGTCAGGCCAGCTTACCAACCCCGATATTCAGAGCAACTATGCCCTCGGCATATTTGATACCGGCGCCAGCGCTCACGTTTTCAGCTACCAGAACGCCGTTGCCGCCAATTTGTTCAACTCCACCTATAAAACGAACAACACGATAACGATTACCGGCGTAACCGGCTCTGTTGACGCCTGGGTCAGCCAGCCCCTTGGCGTGTTCGTCAAAGGACTTGCGGCACTGGAACCTAATTCGCCCACGAACTCCGAAGCCGTGCTGCGCAGCACCGCTGGTTTTGTCGGTGAAAGTAATGTTTCCATCATCCTCGGCGACAATCCCGGCTCACAACCCGACCTGAACACCGCCATCGGCAGTCCCTTCAGCGTCTATTATATAACCCAGATTCGAAACGATACGCCGATTACTATTACGCGAAACAGCCGGCAAATCACCGCTCCGGACATTCGGATTTATTCGCAGGATGACCCGAATATTCCGAGTTATCCCAACAAACTCCCGCTGGAACTGAAACCGTTAGGCGGCGTCTCCGTGCAATATATCGCCGGCATAGATTTCAGCCTGATTTTCGAGCCCACAAGCCCTTCAGTCATTATTGGCAACTCATCGCAGAGCCTCTTCTTCGTTCACCGCGTCATTGTATCGGAAGGGTCAAACACCTTCACAGACTATCACCGGTTTATGCTCGATACCGGCGCTCAAACCACTGTGGTCGGCTCGCGTGTCGCAGCGGATTTGGAGCTGAATCCGAACGCGCCTGATTTTGAGGTCGAAATCGAAGGCGTCAACGGCCAAACCATTATGGCTCCGGGATTTTACATTGATTCGCTGACGATTCCCACTATCGGCGACTGGCTGGAATATACCAACATCCCCGTTGTGATGCTCGACATCGCCAGCCCCGAAGGCGGGACACTCGACGGCATTATCGGAATGAACCTGTTCACCGAATACAACCTCATTCTTCGTGGCGGCGGATTGTTCCTCGAAAACGACCCTGTGCTGGAATTTCAGCGGGTTGTTCCTCCCATCGCCGGCGACATCGCGCCTCCGCCTTCCGGTGACAACAAAGTGGATATGCAGGATTTGAACGCTTACAGTCAATTATGGAAGACCACGACGGAATCCCCCGGCTGGAATCCCAAAGCCGACATCGCCCCGCCGGAGAACCCCGATGGGGTCATTGACCTGCAGGATTTGTTGCGACTGGCCGAGAACTGGCTGAGCGGAACAATATAAATCCTACAATTTTCTATCCAGCCTGCGATAGCCAATCGCCTCAGCAATATATTCAGGCTTGATGTTCTCAGAATTATCCAGGTCTGCAATGGTTCGTGCGACCTTGCAGATTTTATCGTGGGCACGGGCCGATAAACCAAATTCCGTCATCGCCTGTTTCAAAAGTTGCTGACAGGACTCATCCAGTTGACAGTATTGCCGTACATCCTTGTGGGTCATCGTCGCGTTGGTCATTAAGCCGTTTTTGCCGAAGCGGGTCGCCTGGATTTGCCGGGCCGCAACAACCTGTTTTCGGATTTGTTCGGAAGGCGTACCGTCGGGGCCGCTTCGCAGCCGATGAAACGAAACCGGGGCCACCTCGCAATGAATGTCAATCCGATCCAGCAGCGGACCGGAGATTTTGGAAAGATAGCGTTCAATCTGCGCCGGCGAACACCGACATCGTCGATGGTCGGAACCGAAATACCCGCACGGACACGGATTCATCGCCGCAATCAGAATAAACCGGGCCGGAAATCGCAGCGTTCCTTTGGCGCGGCTGACCAGAACCGCCCCTTCCTCCATCGGCTGACGGATCATCTCCAGCACATGCCGCGGAAACTCCGCGAACTCGTCAAGAAATAAAATTCCGTGATGAGCCAGACTCAGTTCCCCCGGCCTCGGATAGGTTCCGCCGCCGACCAGCGACGGGCCGGAAGCGGTATGATGCGGCGTTCGTACCGGCCGTGTCGCGACGATCGCTTTTCCCTTTTCCAGCAGCCCCACCGCCGAATAAACCCGCGTGGTCTCCAGCGACTCGGCCAGCGTTAAATCCGGCATAATCGTCGCCATTCGATGAGCCAGCATCGTCTTGCCCGCCCCCGGCGGACCAATCATCATCACGTTGTGTCCCCCCGCCGCCGCGATGGTCAGCGCCCGTTTGACCGACTCCTGTCCTTTGACGTCGGAAAAATCCACCTCATATAGGGCGGACTGTCGAAACATCGCGTCCACATCTACCGTTGCCGGCTCAATCGGCAATTGCCCCATTAAAAACGCCGCCGCCTCAGCCAGCGACCCCACGGCGAAAACCTCGATATCCTGCACCACCGCCGCTTCAGAAACGTTTTCAAGAGGCACGATAATACCTGCAAATTTTTTTTCAGCGGCGACCATCGCCATACTCAACACGCCGTTGACAGGCCGAACTCGGCCGTCGAGAGCCAATTCACCTGCCACGACGTATTTGCCGAGATTTTCGCCTGATAAACCGCCGCTGCAGGCCAGCATTCCCAGGGCAATGGGCAGGTCAAAGGCCGGACCGACCTTTTTCACATCCGCCGGTGCAAGATTGATCACCGCCTGCGTTTGGGGATAACGAAACCCGGAATTGACAATCGCGCTGCGAACCCGCTCGATACTCTCCTTAACTGCGGTATCGGGAAGGCCGACAATCATCGGCTTGTCCCAGCCGCTGCGGGAAACATCTACCTCCACTTCACACAGAATGCCATCAATCCCTTCCAATGTTACCGAATAGAGCCGAGACAACATATCGTTCCTTTCCTGTTAGATTGCTGCAGCCGTCCGGGGTGTGGATATTGTAGAGATTCTTCATCCAAACAACAAGAACTTTTCGAGAACTGCTGCAAAAAAAATATCAACAAAAAATCCAAAAAATCGGCATATATTAAATTAAACGAAGAATTTACAGACATTAGAGGATATGCCATGTCTTGATACAATTGTGATTTGATTTTATTTAATAAAATTGTATAATAAACGAAAGAGAGAGAATTAATGCTTCAAAACAGGTAAGTAACGATACGTGCTTTCAAGAGAAACAGACCAGCTACAGGATGTACAACATCGAGTTGAGCTCGCCAAGCAATTATTTCTGGAGCAGGGCGAGTTTATACACTCTGTTATCCGATATATCGCTTCCAATAATGAATATGTAGATGATTTGTTTCATGATTTGTTTCTTTTTTTTGTAGCGAAGCCGGTCCCGGACGAAGTGCTCAATATTCGAGGTTATCTATATAAAGTTATTCTCGACAAAATCAGGGATTGGCAACGGTCATATATAAGGTATCAAACAAAAATTCGCTACTACTGGGAGGTGAAATTAGAACAACAGAATAGTTCGTATAGAGAAGCAGAGCCATACGAAAATGCACAAAAAATACTCAGTTTGATCGAAAAACACTTGTCCAAAACAGAGGCCAAAGCCATTACCTTGCGATACAGGAATCAGCATACTATCGAAGAAGTCGCCAAAGAAATGGACATAAAACCAAGAAGTGTAAGCCGGTACATTTCGGTGGGACTAAAGAAGGCACGTGTTTTATTGAACGTTCAGGAAAGGGCTGACCATGAAGAAGGAAAATAAGTCTAATTGTCAACAAGCGCAATTTTTTTACTTTGATTATCTAACCAGACAGGATAATTCTGCCTCAACACCGTGGTTTGAGCACATCGAGCATTGTCCGCAGTGTCAGGATGAAATCAAACGGCTGGAAAATGAAATTTGCAATAAAACAGGAGTGTCCGACAAACAACCCCATATCCTTGCCCTGCACCATCGATATTTGTCTCAATGGATAGAGTGTGATGCGGTAAAACCATTCCTGGCGTCCCTCGCACATCCTGAACTATTCATCCGGACAGAAACCCCCATCACAGTACACATCACCCAATGCCCTCTCTGCCAGAAGGATTTACAGGCCATTGCCTCGCTGCATCTCTCCGACAGGCAGCTTGTGGAAGCAACTCAGATTCTTTCCGATGAACCTCGTGAAACGGGAAATTTGAGTGAACAGGTTGTCGTCATGATTCAGAATATTCGGAACAGAAAACCTTCCGGAATTATAACTCGATTGGAAGTCGATACGGAAGGTAAAACCCGCGTTCAGGTGGAAACCCCGTACAAAACCGGACTGAAAATCAGGCCCATCCAATTTCGTCCCCTTGCCCGGTTCGCCGCCGCGGCCGCAATTCTGCTTGTTGTTTCTCTGGTCTTCTTCAGAGCGACAATCGCCGGCGGCGTATCTCTTCAGGACGTATATCGCGCAGTAAATTCCATCGTTAATTGCAGAATCGAAATCAGCTCGTTAGATCAAAACGCTCCTGTCCAGAAAATTCTGATTTCGAGAAAACTGAATCTTGCTGTTTTTCAGCAAGCAGATGAAACAATTATTTTGGATATTAAAAATAAAAGAACGCTCATCTCCCGGCAAAAAACAGATATTTTAACCGGGCAATCGAAACAGAAAATCCTGTCGGAGATAAATCAAACCGGATTTGGGTTGCTTCCTTTTGAAAACATAACCCAAATCTCCCCCGGTTATCAGTGGAAACGACAAGATAATCTGTCTCAAAACAAGGCGTGGGAAGTCTATGACTTGAGCTGGAAAGAATCTTCAAAAACCGGCGTAACGATTGAAAAAACATGGCGAGGATACTTGCTCAGAAATTCTCATCTCCCAGTACGAATCCAATGGTTTGAAAAACGACCTGAGCAGGCGGAGAAAATTGTCATAGAAACAACCATTCAATATCCGGATACGCAAACGATTATAAAAGAATTGGAAACAAATCCGCTCTATCGCTTATTCAAAGGCGACCAGGTTGAATAAGCCGGCGAATCTGATGGCGTGTCCGTCGTAAGCAACAGCGTTTCAGCCGGAAGTTTCCTCACACTACCGTCACAAAAACCGATATTGATCGTTCGATTGGGGTGTCTGCCCTTGATTGCATCTGTTTCCTGGTTGGGAGAAATCAATTTCCCGGAATTGATGGAAAGACCCGGTACATAAAACGACCCCTGTCTTTGGCTGAAATCAAAACTGTAATCTGGGTTGACTGTTGCCGCTTTCCAACTGACCAGGCTGTATCCGGAATCCGCAAGCAAAAGAACCTGAACGGGACGCTGTATCGTTTCCGGTTTGAGAGAGCGACCGAAAAACTCCTCATCGGAATTCAATTTGGCGATTTTACAGATGGAATAATTGACGCCATAATTTCCGCAAAGAACATTTTGTTTATCGCCGCCTTCCGTTGTAGAAGAAGGGCAAAACGCCAGTTTGTCAAGCAAGGTAAGAATGTCCTGTTCATCTATCAAAAAATGAAACCACCACCATCCCCTCCTGTCATAGGAAAGATCGCCGACATATCCTCCCGGAGGAAGACAGGTATCGCCTGATAGGCCGTAGAAACCGGGGGGATAAAAGGTGGAAGACTGTGCATAAGCGCTCAGCAGAAAATTCAACTGCCGAATATTGGCTGCACAAACGACAGACTGACTCTGATATTTGCTGTACCACATTGAAGGCAGAATAACAACTACCAAACATCCAATAATCGCAATGACCACCAATAATTCAAGAAGCGTAAATGCTTTCCGCATCATACCCTGATAATATCAGGATTTAATGGGAAAAACAAGCTCCGAAAAATTGTCTTCTATTGGCATGCTCGTATATATCGAATGTACGTGGGACCGGTCACAGTACAAGTACCCGGATAGTAAAAATTGGTAACGCATTGTATATAATCATATCCAATCATTCCCTGCCCTATACAAACGCCTCCATTGGGATCCTCACGACATCCGTACCGTTCCGCATATCTGTAGTAAAGACCGTTGCATAATAATCCCATCGGTTCAGAACAAAGGAGGTGGTCTTCTACCTGAAGCAGGTCGGTACACGAATAACCCGCCGCCGCCGGGTCTCCACCCATAATCTGCTGCTGGGCCACGGGTGATAACGGCATCCCATTGACTTCGGTAGTCAAATCTTGAAGGTTATCCGAAACAACCAGTGCCGTCCCGTGTTTCCATTCCTGAAGGAACTGCTGGATCGGGGTTTTCCAATAGACTTTGCGACTTGTCAGGTCGATAGTCCAGACATCCTTGTCGTCAATATGATCCAGAATCACATAATGGTTGGAACCTGAAAGATGCAGAATTATCTGGGAATCTTTCAATCCCCGCAATGACTCCAGATTGGTTTCCATAGCAACACAATACAGGCCGGATTCTTCCAGCGTCTCTTTCAGCAGATAAAGACTTGTCATTTTATTATTTTGCGTAACAAGCGTTTCCAATTGCTGAGCTGAGTAGGGACGATCAAATTGTTTGGTCACAATTTGGACAGCCGCCACAGCACAATTTTTCCCAACCGAATCCTGCTGAGCTGAAAATGCAATCTTTTCCTCTAAAAGGGACTTCATATTTTTTTGGTCGTTGGCATAATACATCAGGGATTTTAACTTATTCGATGGACGAAATTCCACAAGGGTGCCATTTTTTAATTTTACTGAAAATGTCGCAGCATCGGGGATTTCCGGCGTTATTGACTCAAATTTCCAGTCTTCATAAGACACCGCTTCCCTGCCTTTCGGCGTCTTGAGAAACCGTTCAATTGTAATTACCGTGGGAATCCAGCAGTTATTGATCTGGATGTACTGGTCATATTTCTGCTCGATCCCGGAGATTTGCGGGTCCTGCAGCAGGCAGGAGATAATTGCATAGTTTTTGTCAGGATCCAAAACAAAAGTCATCTGCAATACAGGGGATGACTTTTCGTCTGTAATCTGAAGATGGATTTGTTTTTTCCCGTCAACCCAAACTTCACGAGCGTCGGAGGCACATTCGGATAAATGTTGCAGGGTAAAAACGCCGTAGCCCCACGGAACGATACCTGCGCCGAAAGGACCGTATGTACCCAAAGGAGCTTGCGTTTCCTGGGATTCCATCGTCGCACTACCCGAGGATTTATAGTATCGAGTGTACGTATTGCCGTCCCAGCAGAATATCCTTTCTCTGTTGAGGTCCATCACATTCGCATCGGCAGGTCCCTTCCTTTTTCCAAACGGTTTTTCCTCTTCATTTCCTGCCGAGTTCAAGACAATCTCCCAGTAGAACCGCGAACCGTCAAAATGCATTGTTTCATTGGATTCATAAACGGTTTTTTCCGCCTTGTAATACTCCAAATGTCTGGCCTGGATGGTTCCTGCCGGCAGCCAGGTTTGAATCGGCTGTTGGGTCAGACTGTTCAGAATCGTGTTGATCTCGCCGGATGAAAGGGTTCTATCCGCAATAACCAGATTACAGACAAAAAACGCATCCATCACAAATATAATCAGCGTTTTCATATAAATACCTCCATTTCGTACACTCTGTGGCAATGGTTTCTTTCTCACTCACTGGAACTTTTGACATCCTCAATGAAAACTTTCCACTCTGCTTCACTGGTTGAGTTTCGAAGCGTTTCGTCGGTATTCCATATCTCTTCCAGAAATTCCGCCAGAGCGTTAGTATCCAATGTTTCCGTCAGTGAAGAATAAGACGTTGCGTCCATTTGATGGATAAGAATCTGTTCCAGGCGGGCCGGGATGAAATCATCATAATTAACAAGCGTTAATATGACGTCCCCCGGCCCAGTTGCCGTATAGACAAAACTGGCAAGGGAGCCGTCCTGTATCGCCCCTCCCAAACTGACAGCAAGAAATTGAATCCCTTCGAACTGAGTATATCCGGGGCCGTAGTAATCAAAGTATGTATCCCGTGGAGACGCTAAAATCTGAGCCGTTCCCGAACCGGGATTATTGGGGTCATATTCCGTATTGTCAATCCAGCCGAAATTCGGGTCGGAGATATTAACTTCCAGCCAGATTACAAAAACATCTTCCTCAAAAGTCTGTTTTGCAAGATACAAACGAATACTGTCGCCGGTGTTGAGCGTGATTTCCTGAAGATCATTGGCGTCTATGATTTTGAAGACCACATTCGGCTCCGCAGGCGGTTCCACATTATTCGGCTCCGCAGGCGGCGGCGGGTCTGGTTGGTATCCGGGCGTACCCCACAACCAGTATTCAACAAACAGTATAAGGTCTGTTAATCCAACAACTCCATTCCTGTCTATATCTGTTTGTTCACACCACGCAGGATCAGAGCAACCTTCCTCGAGCCAATGAGAAGAAAAAATCGCAAAATCTTTCAGGTCAATGACGTCGTCGAGATGGAAATCCAGATTGGGGATGTTTTCAATGGAAATCGGCAAATTCGGGTCCGGCTGTGTCCAGGAAAAGCTGTAGTCATAATATCCGATGGAGCAGAATCCCGGTTGTTGGGCCAGATAATCAATTAAAAACCACATCCCGGCCTGGCAGGAGTATTCGCTCGTATAAAAATCAAAACCGCTGATCTCCGAGTCACTCCACGCATAGACTTTAGCCATCGGGCCTGCCGCTTCCAGATGACTCCCTTTCCAGTCTCGCGAATTCGGGTCTTTGCCCCTGCCCTGCAGAACACCCATTTCCCGGTCTTCGCCTGATAAAAACAACCCCCCGCTCCATAAATCGTTGGCATCGGAGGTGAGCAACAAAGAACATTTTTTCCCCACCATCACCTGATTAGTTATCAATGGTGTTAAATCACAGGGATCGCAAAGCTGGATAAAAACTTGAGCGTACACAGCCCCACTAAATACAAAAATAGAGACTAATATTTTATGGCGAAACATCGATTCTCCCCATCACTATGAAACACTCATCGCACCTGCCGTGAATTAAAGTCGTTTAGAAAGAACGCGATGTTGACAAAAAAATGAAATGCATTCGAGATGAGGAGAAACAATAAATGAAGAAACCATACTGGCTGGAAGAGTGTTATCGGAAATAATCCGATTTTACAGATTTGTTCCCAAATGAGTCAGAATGCCTTTTTGGGCTAATAACTTCAAGACCTCTCCTGGGATTTCAGGGGGGTATCCCTCCCCGCTGATATAATCGGCAGTGTATTCACCCGTTAAGGCCTCACGGACTGCCAATGGACGGGGGGCGCAACTTAAACGGTTGCTTTCGAGATTTACTTCAAACACCTCTATACCCGCTTCTGCCAAGACTTGAGCCACACGAACAATATTATATGGCTTCGGTTCCAAATCCGCTCTGCGCCATAGATGACAAGCATATTGAAACCCTAAAACAAATTCTTTTTTCGTGATATCTGATGACATTAACTTTTTAAAGCATCCCCTCCCTTAACCACTTTATGTCTTCTCTATACTTCACCAAAAAACCAATAGGGGGCCGACCCCTTCTCCCCTGATATAGTTCACCTTCTGCCGACCGGACTTTATTACTGAGCCGACGGAAATACATGAAATGTTGACAAAAAAATTAGAATTATTCAAGATAAACTGTGCCTGCTTTGTATGGAAATCTATAAAAATTTTAGAATTTTTTCAAAAAATCCTTTGCATAGAGGCCGGAATGGTATATAATACAAGGTGGATTTATTGCTCTTTTTCTTTTTTAACTCTCTAAGAGCTGAGGCGGGACGATTATAGCAGGTTATTGATAAAGACTAAAATTAAGAACGTCTCAGCAGGCCGATGTCAAAGACATCGGCCTTTTTTTATTTATCCACACAGAAAATCCCGCAATTCGCCGCTGGCATTAAAACATTATTCATTTCGTTTACCGGAGAGGGTGGGATTCGAACCCACGGTAGAGAAAACCCTACACAGCCTTTCCAAGGCTGCTCCTTAAGCCACTCGGACACCTCTCCTGGCCGTCATTCGATCCTCGCAAGTCGATTGTTCCAGACGCAAAATCATACCAAAACCCCCATCGGATTCAATCGCAAATCAGCGAAAAAATCCGGACGAAAATGGGGGCGACACGATTAGTTTAGCCTCGACCCCTGCGGTCGGGAGGAAGGTTTTAGCCTCGTTTTTTAAGGCGGGGTTTGGATTAACGTATCATGTCAGGCGACCTTCCCAGCGGATTCAATCGGAAATCAATGAACCTGCCGTCGAAAATAAAACAGGACGGTTACGAAACATTTCTTTAGTGCGTCGGCAATCCGGCAAATCAAAGATAATCCCGTTGAAGTTTCGCCCCGGAAACGGTATCTTGTGGCCTCAAAACGGATGTGATGATAAATGACCTCGCTGGAAAAACAGAATTCGCATATCTCCGCTGTCTTTGCCGGGCGGGTGGGGATTCTTGCGCTGTTCACGGCGACGATTTTTCTGGGGGCGTTTTTGTTGTTTGCAGTCCAGCCGCTGATAGGCCGATTTCTGCTGCCGTGGTTTGGAGGCTCTCCGGAAGTCTGGACAGCCTGTATGTTGTTTTTCCAGCTTTTTTTGTTGGCCGGTTATGCCTGGGCGCATTTGAGCACCCGTTTTTTCTCGACCCGTTGGCAGACCGTCGGCCAAATTTCACTTTTGATTATCGCCGCCGTCACGCTTTCCATCGTGCCCGGTGATTCGCTCAAACCGTCGCCGGACGGAAATCCCCTTCTCCAGGTTCTTCTGATTTGTACCGTTTGTGTCGGCCTTCCGTATTTTTTGCTGGCCGCAACCGGACCTTTGCTGCAAGCGTGGTTTTCACGCCTGTTTCCTGATAAGGTTCCTTACCGACTATACGCCCTCGGTAATGCCGGTTCATTGTTGGCTCTGATTAGTTTTCCATTCGTGTTCGAACCGAATCTGACGCGATTCATCATCGCCAAAATCTGGTCGGTAGGATTTCTCATTTATGCGGTATTCTGCGTCGTAGTTGCCGCCTTGATGTGGAAAAATTACCGCCTGATGACATCCCCTCAGACGATTCCCTCGACGGGCTCGAAAGCAGACTCTATCGATTGGAAACGAGTTTTACTCTGGCTGGCGCTGCCGGCCTGTGCGTCGGTGGAGCTGCTGGCGGTCACCGCTAAAATCACCCAGGACATCGCCGTCATTCCGTTTTTGTGGATTGTGCCGCTGTGTCTGTATCTGCTGTCGTTTATTCTTTGTTTTGACCATCCACGCTGGTATGTTCGACCGTTGTTTTTGTCGCTGTTTATTGCGGGTATCATCGGTGTCATTTTCGCCCGCAATATGGAAGGAAATCTCAATGTCAGTATGTTAATCACCCTCTATGTGGCGATGTTATTTTTCTGCTCGATGGTCTGTCACGGCGAATTGTACCGCCTGCGTCCACATCCATCTCAATTAACAGCTTATTATCTGGCCATTGCCGCCGGCGGCGCCCTCGGCGGGATTTTTGTCGCGCTCGTTGCCCCTCTGATTTTCAAGGTTTATCACGAATTGCATCTCGGACTCCTGGCCTGCGCCGTCACATTACTGATGACTCAGCAGGGACTCGCCGCCCCGCAGCAAAAACGCCGGCGAATCTGGGTCGGTGTCTTGCTTGTTGTCGGCACAATCGGCATCCTGTTTCAGGGGCGAAAAACCACCGCCAATCAAACCGCGATTGACAACTGCCGCAATTTCTTCGGCGTCCTGACTATCTGGGAGGAAGCCCCACAGGACCCGCAGGTTCATAAGCTGCTCCTGCAGCATGGCACAACCTTCCACGGTCTGCAATTCCAGAGCCCGGCCAAAAAACTCCTCGCGACTGCGTACTACAGCCCCCGAAGCGGCGTCGGTCTATTACTGCAGAATATGTCCAGACAAAATCACCGTCGTATCGGCATCGTCGGACTGGGGGTCGGAACCCTCGCTGTTTACGGACAACCTTCGGACATAATTCGTTTTTACGAAATCAATCCTCAGGTGGAGGCGATGGCGCACAAATATTTCAGTTATTTATCGCAAAGCAAAGCGGAGATTGAAATCGTTTTGGGCGATGCGCGCCTTTCGATGGAAAACGAACCGCCGCAAAAATATGACGTCCTCGTCATAGACGCCTTCAGTTCAGACGCCGTACCGGTACATTTGTTGACAAAGGAGGCTTTTGATATATATCTCAAACACCTGGCTCCAAACGGCGTCCTGGCGTTTCATATTTCGACGATACATTTGAACCTGCATCCGGTGATATGGAAACAGGCCCAACAATTTAATCTTTCGAATTTATGGATTGAAAACGACGACGACCCTGAAACCGGCACATTGGCCTCCGACTGGATTTTACTGAGTCAGGATGCTTCGGCGCTGAACATCTCCTCGCTCCAGACCGCTGCAAGCGCCCCCAAAGCGGATTTGGCCGGCCTTTGGCTCTGGACCGACGACCATATCAATTTACTTCAGATTTTGAAATGACCGATTTCGATTACTTTGTCAAAACCGGTTCCTGCTTTTTCTTCTTTCGCTCCACCGGTTTTTGTTCCTGCCGCTCCGGCTTAGTCAGGTTTCTTTTGGGATAAGGATTCTCCGCCGGGGCGATCTTTCGTTCGGCAGGCTCATCCAGCGGTGTTCCATCCAGCTTCGGCTCAATCTTACCCAAATCCAGCCCGAACCGCTTTAGAATGGTCGGCGCGACATCCATCCGGTCGCCGTCCCGGTTGACTTTCGGGTCGTTGGTCGCAAGAAATACATAGGGGGCGTAACTATGGCCTTTCTGGCCTTCATCGAAACCATGGTCAGCCGTAACATACACCAGCGTTTTTTCATATAAACCGAGGGCTTTCAGTTTCGCAATAATTTTACCCGTCGATTCATCATCGCTCTTGAGACCGTCAGAGTACTGCTGAGAGTTCTCGCCAAAGGCATGGCCGACATGATCAGGCTGAGCAAAATGAATAAAGAAAAAAAATCGATGGTCTTTCCGTTTTTCCAGTTCCTCAATAGCCCGCCGGACAACGACTTCATTTTCCTTCAGGCCGTTTTCAAACAAATCCATACGCTGGCTTGCCACATACCAGGGCTTACCGGGCACTTCGATATATTTCTTTCCGTTCTCCTCAACTATTTTACCCCCCTGCAGGTTGCCTAAGCCGGGGGCTTTCCGGTCGATTTTCTTTTGTTTCTGTTCGCCGGCCAGCCAGGTGTCGTATTCTGTCTTTCGGGGAGCGTCGTTATCGACATGACCTTTTTTCCCGATCAGGGCTATCGTGTCGATGTTGTCCGGCCCGAAGAATTTTTCCAGCCGCTCAAAAACCGAATAGCCTTCCGGCACAGGCTGGTATATCAAATTACTAAAGACGCCGGTCGTTTCCCATCGATAACCGGTCAGAATCTGCGTCCAGCCGGCCTTGGTGTCGGTTCTGCCGTTGGTCACATCTATATCCACCATTCGACCTTCTTTACTCAGGGCAACAATATTCGGCAGTTGGCCTTTTCCAATCATTTCCCTGACGTGGTTGCGCTGTGCGCCGTCCCATCCGATAAGAACAATATTCTGAGGCCCCTGCGAAGCGGAATATCCAAAACAGGCAAATGCAAAGAACAAAACCCCCGCCCAAAATCCACATCTTTTTTTCATAAGGAATCCCCTCCGTATCGTTAAATTTCGGCCGCTTGGATTTGTTTCGTGTCTCGGATTTCAAAATTCGAAATTTTTTTACGGCTATTGCTGACCGATAAAATTCGGCACCAGTTCTTTCAATACGCGGACGATTTGTGAACGATCCTGCGTGTGCGCGACCTGGAGCAGCTTTTCGATGTCGGCGCGAATTGTTTCACGGTCCTTGGGAATATTTTTCCACACGGCGATTTTAGGATGCCGGGTCGCCGCCATATCTTCGCCCTCGATGGAAAGCTCTTCAAATAATTTTTCACCGGGGCGCAAGCCCGTAAATTCGATTTCAATGTCCTCCCCCGGCCGAAAACCGCTCAACGTGATCAATTCGTGGGCCAGATCGACAATTTTCACCGGTTCGCCCATATTCAGCACAAAGATTTCTCCGCCGTTGCCCATCGCCGCCGCCTGCAGCACCAACTGGCTGGACTCGGGAATGGTCATAAAATACCGCCGCATCTCAGGGTGCGTTACCGTCACCGGCCCACCCGCGGCGATTTGCTGTTTGAAGATCGGCACCACCGAACCGTTGGAGCCAAGCACGTTGCCGAAACGAACTGTAACAAAGTGCGTTTTGCTGGTTTTGTTGAGGTCCTGAATATAGATCTCCGCCACCCGTTTGGAAGCCCCCATTACACTGGTGGGATTCACGGCCTTATCGGTGGAAATCATTACAAAGCACTCCGTCCCAAAGGCGTCCGCGGCATCGGCGATAACCCGTGTTCCCAGGATATTGTTTTTGATTGCCTCGCCCGGATTCTGTTCCATCAGCGGCACATGTTTATGCGCCGCGGCGTGAATCACAACCTGCGGATGATACCGAGAAAATATCTGTTCGATGCGGGTCTTATCGGTAATATCTGCGATGGTGGATTCCAGCGGAATTTTCGAAAAGGATTTTTGCAATTCGCGTTCGATGAAGAATAGCGGATTTTCCGCCTGTTCCAGAAGCAATAGTTGTCGGGGTTCAAAGGTGCATACCTGCCGGCACATTTCCGAGCCGATGGAGCCGCCGGCGCCGGTAACCAGAATTACTTTATCTTTCAGAAACACCCGAATCTGTTCCATATCGAGGTTCACCGCTTCTCGGCCCAGCAGGTCGTTGATATCGACATCGCGCATTTGGGAGACCCGCAGTTTGCCCGCGGCAATATCCATCAGCGAAGGGACGGTACTGAAGCGGATTTTGGTTCCCTGACAAACCCGTACTACCCGACGTAATTGTTTATGGCTGGCGCTGGGAATGGCGATGGCGATTTCGTCGATACTCTGTCTTTTGCAGATTCGCGACAGGTCATCAACGGTTCCGAGGACAGGGATGCCGTGGATTTCCGTCCCCTGCTTGGCCGGGTCGTCATCGACAAACCCCACAACTTCATACTGGGCGTCTCTTCGCCGCATCATTTCTCGCAGCAGTGCTTCGCCCGCATTGCCCGCGCCGACAATTAAAAATCGCCGGACAATCCCTCGATGTTCCGAGAAAAACTCCTCGTGATACAAACGCACCACCATCCGCACGCCGGAAAGCAGCATAATGGTGGTGAACAAATCCAGCATCAGAACGCCCTCGATGGGACGCTGCACATCATCCCGAAGTCGAAACTGGTCGGACTGGAGCTGCTGGCGGGCAGCGTTATCCAAATCCGTCCTTTGCAGCCTGGCTACGATTTCCCCTGTTCGGCTGACCTCCAGAAAATCCCGAAGTCCCGTTAAATAGAGATGCTGCTTTCGGTACGGCAAGGCCTGCTGGTCGGTAATCGCCGAAGCAATATCCCGCCTCAGTTGCTCTATCCTGTTGCGAATCGTCTGAATCGCCAAATCCGGAACGATTCGATATCCTACCATTCCATAAACGTACCAGAGAAGAACTAAAAGAATGGTGCTGACCAAAGACGCCTTGGCAATTTTGAGCAGGTCGGACACGCCCACGTACCGCCACCAGCCGCGATACTGTTTGAAGTACGCAAAAACTCCCACTTTCACCGGCAAAATCACCGCCAGCAAAATGAAAAACGGATAAACCGCCCACCTCCGCTCAAGCCCCCTCTCATAGACAAACGCAAATAAAAAAGCCAGTGCCAGCGCCGCGGCAAACGTCCCGACATGAGCCAGCATAATGAAGATTTTACGATAACGTATCAGTCCCTTGGGGACGTGAATCTCCGCCGCTGCCGACGACCCCATCTGATTTTCTTGTTTTTCCCTCATTTTCAAGTCTTACAGACCAAACTCCCTGATGCGATTGTCCTTGTATTATCGGATACCGCCCCGATTGTCAATGATTTGTTCGGTATCTTCTGGATTTGGGGAACATGCAAATATAAAAAATCCCCTTTTCACCTGAGCCTATTGCTCTGTTCTTATTCCCGTTCCAGATGCATCCAGACCTTTTCAATTGGCGTCTGGTCCACTTTTTTTCGCATCAGGGCGTAAATAATGGTCATACTGGAAAAAACAAAACTGATGGACAGCGCCGCGATGAAAGCGGTGATGGCCAGCATCAGAAGTCCGACAATGACGCCGGCCAGGTGTTCCGACCAGTCGGTCGCCCCCGCCGAAGCGCCCAGCAGGGAAAACAAACTCGGTTCGGCCCAGATACGTTCCAGCTTACTCGGCCCATTTTGGGGCTGCCAGACTCCCAAGCAAATGGAATGATATGTCACCCACAAAACGGCAAACAGCAGTCCCCGCATCACCAAGTAAAAAAATGTCCCTAAGAGAGTTTGCGCCAGCAGATAGAAAACCATCCAGACCGGCTTGCTCAGCACATAACAGATGGACCTGCCGATGGCGTCCAGGCCCGTGGTCCCCTCGTATGCGATGGCTGGGAACATCAGTCCGGTGCCCGCGATGGAGGCCGCCAGAAGCAGCGTAATGGCAAAGCCGATTGGCAGCAGCACCGCCAGAAGTATCGCCAGAACAAACTCTCCAGCCCACGGGATATTCACCGCCAGGCCGATCCCAATCAGAATCAGCGAAAATACGCCCATGAGGAGACTGGGGATTAGCGGGGCGGAAATCAGACTGATAAATTTTTCCCGGACAAATTCAAACGCCTCAAACACGCCAGGCTTTTCATTACCCGCGAATTCCAGCGCCGCACAGCGGCAGATTGCGCCGCCGGCCGCGCACAAAATCACGAACGAATAGCTTAAGAATACAAGGCTGTAAACCGTATGATACTGCAATGCCCACATCAGCGAACGGAAGCAGAGTTTCAGATTCAGCCAGACCCGATAAGCCACCCCCGCCGAAGCCGTATTGTCATTGGTTGTCGCCGGCGATTCAAACTTGAACAGCGATTTGAACAAAATCACCGTTGTATCGTTGAACCGTCCCGTCCAGAAGTGCCACAGCGTCGAGAAAACCCCCTGTCCCCGGCATTGGCCTGTGTTGGTTTCGATAAACCGCCTGGTATGCGCCGGATATTGCAGATAGGACGCCAGTTCGGTGTCTTGGATAAACGCGGACGACTCGCCGCCGAACAGCCCTCGTGGAACCTTGCGATTGGGGCTGACCGCCACCGAATGAGAGCATACATCCATCGTGATTCCCCCAGCGCAAATCAGCGCCACCGCCGCAAACGCAATCAGCGCCTTGGCTGGTCCGACAGCCAGCTTAAATGCGTAAGCCAGCCTTGTCAAAGCCATATCTTCCCACATCTGTCCGAGTGTATGTTCCTGCGACACAAAATACCTTGTAAATATATAAAATCTCTCTGTCCAGCGGTTGGCAATTATTATCGTCTCATCGGCTGGAATTGCAATCAAATTCCCGAATTGGACGACCTCAACCCCCTTCGCAATTCACCGTTGTCAATTCTCCGCCGCACCGACAGATACATAATTGGGTTCCTGCTGGAGTTCATTGGGTTCGGGGATGAAAGTCTCCTGCATCGACGGAGCATTTGGCTCTTGTGAAATTATTTGTTTTTGCTGAATAGAATTGGAGTCTTCCACTGTGGGCTTATGAGCGGGTGGAGCTTGTGTTGCATGGAATTCTTTTTGCAGTGAAGTATTGGGTTCTCGCACGGCTGTTTGTTCTTTCAGTATGGAATTGGGTTCTCTTGCAACGGGTCGTGGTTCAGGCGGGATTTGTGCCTTGCGAAGCGCATCTCGCATCTGTTCTTGCATACGGCCTTCGATGGCCGCAATAGCCTCGATAAAGGGATTTTTTTCCATCGGGTTCTCAGCGTACCATTTCTGAGCCGCCTGGTCCAGCAAATCAATCGCGGTTTTATCTCCGAATTGTCCCAGGTAATGTGCCGCCACAATCTGAGCCGGATACGAACCCGTTCGCAGGATTCCCAGAAGCCCTTCGATATTTTGGGCCGCTCCCAGTTCAAAAGCCAGTTGGATATCTTCCGTCGAATTGGAGGCAGTGGACCGACGGCCGTTTTCCCGTGTGCGAAGGGAACCGTTTGGCTGCGTTCCTGTTTTCTCTTTGCTTTTGGAGGATGTGCCTCCCCACAGCGCAAAAAACGATATCGTTCCGCATAGTGCCGCAATGCCGCATCCGACACACACTTTTTTCTTATTGAAGTTTCTCCACCCCCTCGGCCTGTTCTGAGCCGCAATGGCCATAACACGTTCCTTCAGTTGTTGCAGCGTTTGGGGGCCGGGGGTGGGCTTGGGGGCCATTGCACAGAAAACTTTTTCCAGATTTCCTTCCAGCGCCGCCAAATCCGCCTGGGCGGGCTGCGACGCCTCCTCCGCCCCTGCTTGTGTCAGCAACTCCAGAATTCTTCGAAAGGAATGTCTGGCCTTGTACAGAAGCGTCTGCACTTCGGAAATTGCCAGTCCATATTTGGCCGCGATATCCGCCGGCCCTTCCAGTCGAACATATCGACACACCAGCACTTCCTGCTCATCTCGAGACAGCATCGCCAGGGCCTGTTGACCAAGCCAAACCAGTTCAGGCCAAAAAAATTCCGTTTCCAGAAGCGCCTGTGTCGAAAAATTCCGAACTGCCTTTTGGATTTCGGGACTTGCCTGCATTTCTGTGACTCGACCGAGATGTCCATCCGCCGCCGTCTGTTCAAAAACAGATAACAGCCATTCGCCCATTGTTTGGTTGGTCTTGGCCGGTCCGTTTATTCGTCCCGCAGCCGACACAAACGTTTCTTCCAGAATCTGCTGCGCCTGTGTCTGGTCGCCCTGACAGCAGTACCACGCCCGTCCGTAAATCCATCCTGCGTAGTCTTCCAGCCACTTGCCCACAAGCAAAGTATCTCCGCCCGCCAGGCGCTTAATTCGCCGCTTTGTCCAGAATGAGTCGATCATAGACATTTCGCCGTCATCTAGAATTGCGCCCGGCGGGACTCGAACCTGCGACCTTCGGTTTAGGAAACCGACGCTCTATCCTGCTGAGCTACGAGCGCAAGCTTTTTTTCTGAGGTATATTTTATATTCCGGCGACCAATATTGCAATTTATTATTCGGAAGATGTTGAGCTTGGTTCAAAATCTTCGTCCTATCTACAAAAACAAGTGCACCTTGAGCATTGGATTGTCCATCCGGGGATTGAGGGTTCGAGCCTCTGCGGCCTCGTTATGGCCTTGTTATCGCCATACACAGGGACGGGGTTCTTTTTTTGTCCCTGACATTTTCAAGAATCAGGTTTCACCGGCCATTGAATATAAGACTGAACGGTTCAAAGATAGATTTTCAACGTTGATTTCCCCAAAAATTCCTGTAAATTTTACTCAAAATGGAAATACGTTATATAAGCCTTTATGAATAAACGAGGAAGAAATTTTTGGGAGGGACAGGAGTCTGACAGGCAATCAATCCGCTTTTTTGTAAAACTCGGCTTCGTGGTCGGAAAGCTTTTTTTCTTCAATCATTGTGCGAATTTTCTGTAAATCGACATCCCGCGGCTGACCGGCTGAATAGGCGGAGGTGGATGAGTACTGGGCCGGTGAAGGAATCGCATCGAAGAATTTATCTATGTAGAGCGCTGATACAAAAATCCCGATTATCAGCACCGAAAATAAAAGATATCGTGTCAGTCCGCCAGGCGGATATCCTGCCATAATCTCCGGCGAGGAAGGTTTGAGCCGATAGCGGCATCTGTCACAGTAAAGACAATCCATATTATCCCTCGCCGTCAGACCGAACTCACATCCGGCAAAACTTTTTGCAGGAATAAACCGTTTAAGCACAACCAGATTATTAAGCAAAGACAGAAAGGCGCCGACAGGACAAAGATACCTGCACCAGAACCGCCTGTAGAAAACAGAGCCGACAAGAGCAAGCATTATTACGGAAACTGCAAACCATAAAGAGATAGGAAGGTTGAAAACCGAAATCAGCGGGTCCGGAACCAAAGTCTGTTTGCTGCGGGAAAGGAAAAACACCATTATCAGAACGAAAAGTATGACATACTTTACGAATCGCGCTTTTCGCATCTTTTCGTAGGGAACGGGCTGTTTCAATCTGTCCGGGATAATGTAGCCCAATAGTTCCTGCATAGCGCCAAACGGACAGAGATATCCGCAATAAATATTGCCAAAAAGTAAAACCAGCAACGGAACACCGACTATCAGTAAAAATGCACCTGATAATCCGGGAGCGTATTTCTGTCCGGACAGCAGCGAGGCAACCTGCTGGCTGGAATATTGGGCGTTGAGAACAAAACCGCCGACAACAAGATTAAACACAAGGACGGCCAATCTGCTCCAGAAATTACCCCTATAGATGACGATAAGCGAGAGACCAACTGCAACCAAAAGATAAAGGGCGCTACGGTCAGGCAAATAAGCGGGCAGGGATGGTTTTCCCCCGGCAACGACAGGCATAGTCCGGCCAAGTATCTGGGAGGCGAATTTTTTGCTCGAAAGTTCAATTGCCGAAATAATGGCCTTGGAGCTGACCGTTGCGCCTGTGACAGAATCGACGCCATCAAATGAATGAGCCTGGAAAAGCCGGCGACCATTAAGCTTCTGACGCCAGTCCGTCAGCATCTCAAGGTAAGAAGGAGTTTCATTGGAACGGAGTATGTGAAAATTTATTAATTTGCCCGTGGCGTCAATATAAACGGCAAGATTGATTTTGCCCCCAAAGCCATAAACCTCAGGCGCCAAATCCCCGGTGCTGAAGATGTAGCCGGCCAATTTCTCTTTTGTTTCGTAAACCTTGAAATAATGGAATTTTTCCGTCAAGCCCGGCAAAGTGGATTCGACAAGCTCGATGCGGGACGGTCCTGCCAGCATCTGGGCTGCATCCTTTGGCAATGAAGGCTTAAAATCAGCAGACACGTGTGTAAGTAAATTCGAGCAGATGATTACAGAAACAGCCGTGCCGAACAGAACATATCCAACCCTGCGAAAATCCAGGGCCGGCGCAGCAAATGAAGGTAATTTCCTGAACGCTTTTAATAAAGCTGCCGGCACATTAGCTAAAATGATCGCGACAGATATCAATATTGTCCCTTTTGTTCCGAGCATCGGGACAAGGGCAAGACCAGTGACTAAACTTCCCGCTGATGCGCCTATGTGGTCCGCCAATTCGAGCTTTGCACCGGCTAAACCTGTCTCAAAGCCGCCCTCGGCAAGCTGTCCTGCGGCAATTGGAAAATACGCGCCGGTGCACAGGCCGCACAGGAAAAATACTGCTGCAAAACTATAATGCGTCCAGGAATCGGCAGGCAAATAAGCAATTGCGACCAGCAATGCCGCGTGAATTAAAATTACCACAAACAGATTGATGCCGTACTTCCGGAAACCGGCTTTGGTTTTAGATAAATGAACCGGCAGATATCGAATCAGGACGGCGCCGGCAGTCAGGCCGATCATAAACAGAGATGAGATAACGCCGATATGCAGGTACAAAGAGCCGAAGCTGGTCTGATACAGGTACATCAGCACAACGACCATACCGATGCCGAGCCAGCCGGCTGAGAAAACCAGAAAACAACTATCAAGACTCGAAATGCGATTTTGATTTTTTGCGCGGGCAATGTAAAAAAACCGCAGGACAACAAAGACGAAAACCGGAATCAGAAACACAAAAACACCCGCTGTCGCAAGAAGTTTTACAATCCTTGTAATGGGTGTTCCTGATTGTTTTGAGGCAAGCAAAAGGCTGTACAGGCTGGCCAGAGGTCTTGAGTCTCTGTTGATGAGTAATTCTTGCGGCAAATCCGCGCTATTATAGTTTTCCAACGCGACAGCCGCACGGTCAGGCAGATAAACCGAAAGCAACGCCGAGGGTACAAATACGACCTCGGCATTTTTTATCTTGGCGTAGCGTTCCTGCAAAATACCGGGGGCGCCGGTAAGCCTGTCGGAATCGGACGCAATAAACCACGTATCATCGCCGGGTGTTAAAACAAAATGCGAGAAAACCTTTTCGAGTGTGCGTTTTGTTGAGGCGCCCAAATCGATCAACTCCGTACCCATGATATTCTCGCCGCCGGTAATTCGAACGGCCACGATGCCGTCCGCCGTCATTGATTTTTTAAGCTGCCGGTAAAATTCACACGTGAAGTAACGGTTCAGAACTGAACTGGTTGCCTCGGGCAGATTGACTATCACAATATCGTAAAGGTTTTTTGGGTCGGCTAACAGCCGGCGAGTGTCGCCGCTAAAGCATACAAGGCGGGAATCGCTGATTTTGAACTGTGCCGGCAGGAACCTCTCAACCTGCCGTACGTACTGATTGTCGCAATGTGTCCAGGTTACCTGTTCAATCTGAGGCAGCAGGAGAAATTCATAGCAAAGCCCCAGCCCCGAGCCGACAACCAATATTTTTTTTGCCTCCGGCTTTTGAGATAAGGCAATGGCTGCAATCCGACCGGTGCCGGCCTTGTCAGGCAAAACCTCGCATGTGCTGCCTTCGCGGACGACGACCCACTGGCCGCGGTAAGTTCCATAAAGATATTCGGCCTGGGCGGTTTGAAATGAGCCTGTTAAAGCCTCGGCAGGCAGTAATTTAGTCCATTTTACAATTTGAATATAGCGGTTGAGAGACTTATCGACACCGGCCAACAGGCAAAGCAGAATACAAACAATAATTGAAGAGGCAAAAATAAGCGTTGCCTTTGGCTGCTCATATAAAAGCTTTCTTTCGGCAAATCGGACAACAAATACGGCAAAAGAGACGACCAGTGCAAGAAGAAAGAAAATAGTCGTGGAATTTACACTAAGGCCGAGCAGAATAGTTGCAACAATGCCGCCGAAGAAACTGCCTGCCGCCTCGAAGATATAAACGCTCGAAACGGGAAGGAGACTGTCCTGCTCAATCCATCGGCAGGCAAGCGGGAAAAGCATGCCGGTAATAATGCTCACAGGGGCATTGACCAGCAGCGACAAAAACACCATCTGGCGAATGGACCATAGTGCATAGGAGCTGACGCCTGCGATTTGCCTGGCCTGAATGATTAAAACCAGCTCAAGCACAAAAGCGGGAATATAAGCAAAAAATAAGAGGTCAATGTTTTTAAGCAACCCGGCAGTGATTTTAAGGGGGCGGTATGCGACGATTGCCCCCAGACCAATCCAGAAAAACCACGATGCGAAAAACAGGCCGACGCTTATATCATTGCCTTCAAACGTCGTGATAAACTCACGAAAAAGCAAGGCCTGCGCCGCAATGGTGAAAAGGCCATAACAAAATATCAGAAAACCGCGGGCAAACTTCATTTTTCACTTTCGCCAAAAACTTCGGCCTGGAATGTGAGAAAACTGGCGCCCTGTTTCCATCCATCCGCGGGCAAGCCGGCTTTCAGCGACAAATGTTCAAGCATTTCATCACGGCTCCAGTTCTGTTCCGGCGCAACCTGCGGCAGAAAAACAGCGGAATATCCATTTTTATTCAAAACGACTCCGTCAATTCCAATCCTGATATTTTCAACTGAGCCGACAGGCTTCGGAGGCGTCAAGGCGGATATTTCTATCGTAATATCCTTTAACTCATCTTTGCCGACCGGATAGAATCGAGGGTCATTGACAGCGGCGTTGACGGCGTTGGAAATTACGGATTTATACAACGGCTGTCGCGGAAAGATGTCGCCGATACAACCTCTCAGCTGATAGTTCTTCCGGGGTCCGGGCGGGGCGGGTTCCATGATTTTATTTAGCGTGACGAATGCAGCACGCGGGCTTTTCAGCCGGTCACTAATACCCACATCAGACACATCCGGCATCTGACGTTTTTCCAGAAAAGAAACAATCGCTTTTCTCGCAAGAATCAAAAGCTGCGTTTTATCTTCTTCCGTCAGGATTGAAGTATCAGTTTTCTGCTGGACCGGCGAAGTGTTTGACCACCGGCCGGAAAAAGCGATTGAAAGATAACTGACGGAATTGCTGAAATCGCCTGTCAATTGACCTGAAGCGGCGTAGTTTATTAAATGGGCCTGCGAAGATTTATCCAGCATCGAAAGCAGGATTGCAATCGGAACATAACCGCATATTGTTGCGCCGGTTTTATTCCTGTATTCCAAAAACCCCCTGCTGTCCATCTGCGCAATATATTGATAGGCGCCCATATCGAGATTTTTTATTTGTTCCGGCACATTTTCCGTGAAAGGCACATAGTCATAATTGGGGCCGTAATGGACAAAATCGGAACTGGCGATGACCAGCGTATCACCGTCCACCAGACTATTAAGAATTGAAGCGGCTTTGAATATTGTTTGTAATGAGCATTGACCGGCAACAATGGGTACAAGTTTGAAGTTCTTCCATTTGTATTGCAAAAGCGGAATTTCTATCTGCACGCTGTGTTCACGCTGATTTGCCTGCGGGATATCCTGAAATACCGGATACTGTAAAAGTTTATCGATGAATTCCGTATCTGTCGGCACCAGTCCCAAGGGGGTTTGATAGTGTGTTACTTTGGGAACGCTGAGAATTTCTTCCATAGGGACATAATGGGTAGGACCAATGATAATGATGCGTTTGTAGTCCCTTTTGACGGCCTTCAGGGCCATCGCCGCTGTTTGACCGGAATACTGGTATCCTGCGTGCGGTAAAATCAGGGCGATGATATTATCTATCGAATTTGGTTCGGTTTTACCATAAAGGCTGTCAATCTCTTTATTAAGGGCGTCTGTGTCTGCGGAATACCATTGACCGGCCAATGGTGAGTGGAGAATAACTTGTGTGGATTTATCTGAGGGCTGTTCAGTCGAATTCGTCGAGATTTTGCTGTCTGTTTCAGCAGTAATTTTGGGCTTACATCCTTGCCCGAAAAGCTGGAGAAATAAACCCGATGCTACAATCGCTAATACCCAAAACGTGTTTTCGGAGATATCTTTTTTCATATTAACCACTCCATTTGCTTTGTTGAGATACATCTCCCATCGGAATTAAAGTACCGGGATATTTTTTGACCCCAGAGGCACGCACAAATCTGCGCGGCATAACTGTTTTTGCCAGCCATTTTATACCTATAAGGGATGCAACTACCACGCCTGTCAGACTTTTAATGAATTCTCTTCGCGTCATTTCCAGACACCGTAAATTTTCCTGCCGCAACCCGGACAATTTCCGTCTTTAAGCTGGTTTTGCAAAACCGTAAAACCGCTTCGTTCGATAAGCAGTCCTTTGCAGTCGGGGCAGTAAGTATTTTGGCCGGTGGGACTTAGTATATTTCCCAGATAAACATAATACAATCCTTCGTCAAGGGCAATTTCACGAGCCATATCCAGCGTCTGCGCGGAAGTAGGCGGCAAATGTCGCATCTTGTACTGCGGGTAAAACTGCGAAAAATGCAAAGGCGTATCGCTGCCAAGATTTACCTTTACCCACTGAACAAGTGCACGGATATGTTCGGGCTTATCATTGAGAGTGGGGATAACCAGGTTTATCACCTCAAGATGAACGCCGCTCGCCTTAGTCTGAACCAGAGAGTCCAAAACAGGTTTTAAGGTTGCCGAGCAGACTTCCCGGTAAAAATCTTCGGACATTGCTTTCAAGTCTATTCTGGCCGCGTCCACATACTGGAGCAGTTTCTTCCAGGGTTCCTGGTTTATGTATCCGGCGGTAACGAGCGTGTTGCGAATACCAGCGGCCCTTGCCAGCTTCGCAGTATCGTAAGTGTATTCGTAAAAGACAACCGGGTCGGTATAGGTATAGGATAATGACAAACAATTATAACTCCGGGTCAGCTCTACAAGTTTTTCAGGCGGGCAGAACATCGCCTCGCTGTCCTGGGGATTGGCTTGTGAGATTTCCCAGTTCTGGCAGTTTTTGCAATGCAGATTACAGCCGACGGTTGCGAGAGACAAGGTCCTGGTGCCGGGGAGAAAATGGAAAAAGGGTTTTTTCTCGATGGGGTCAATATGAATGGAACAGGGAAATCCATAAACAACGGTTCGCAATACCCCGTCGATATTAATTCTCACCCTGCATTCGCCGCTTTGGCCGGGTTTTATCAAACATTCTTTCGGACATAATGCACATTGAACATTCACGTCGCGCCTTACCTTCTCAATCTATTCGGCAAAATGAACGCCGAAACAGCCAATAATCACCGTAGCAGGGTCTTCACTCAGCAAAAGCTGCAACCGCGAAAGATAATAGTAATATGGTTTCGGATATTATACCAAACCTTGCCGGCTCCCGGAAAGGTTTAAAAGTGGGGTATTGAGCGAGTCAGTTCAGTAATAATTTTCGGTGTCAAAAAAGTGTCTGTCGATGATACGATTGGAAAAGCAGTTTGGGAAACCGATGCTCTACCCTGCTGAGCTGCGAGCGCCCAAAAGACGGTGTAAAGTCCCGGCTGGATTTTGCAGGTATTTCGTTCGTTTTAGATTGCCAGCGTATCGCACAGCGTCGCCATTGCCACGCCGGTAATCAGCGCCTCTTCGCCGCACCGTGCCGCCGTAATCTGAATATCGCGCCGCGTCGCGTCATAGACCTGCTCCTCCATTGCCTTGCGGATGCTTTGGGCCAGATACTCCGCACACTGCCGACACACATATCCGCCCAGCAGCACCGTATCCGGGTCGAAGGCGTTAATGCTCATCGCCGCCGCCCGGCTCAGATGCGACGCCACAAACTCCCGCACCGTTATCGCGTATGCGTCTTTCTCCCGCACCGCCCCGCCCCATAGTGCAACGATTTCCTCCGGCGTCTTCACATTCACACCTTTCAGCCGCTCCGCCAACACGGTTTTTTCGCCGCGCTGAATATCGTTTCGGATTCGCTTCGCCAACGCCGGCCCGGAAATCATCGCCTCCAGACACCCCTTATGTCCGCATCCGCACATCGGCCCATCAGGCTCGACAATAATATGTCCGACCTCGCCGAATCGCCCCGTCGTGCCGGTCATCAGCCGCCCTTCCATATACACCGTCGCCCCCACGCCGTTAGCCACGTTCAGGTACAGGATATTCTGTGATTGCAGCCCCGGCGTCTGCGCCATCTCCGCCAGCAGTCTCACCCGCGTCCCATACACCGCCATCGCGCATTTCAGCCGTTCCGCCAGCATTGCCTTTAACGGCACCTGACTCCACCCCAGCGGACTCGAAAGCAGCACCGTTCCATTGGCGACCGAGCCGCTGACCGTTACGCCCGCGCCCAGCAGTTTCCCATTGCCGCTGCCGTTATTGCACACTGCCGCAAGTTCCGGAAACACCCGCCCGACAGCCTCCACGACAAGCTCCACTGAATGTCCCGCCGAAAGCGTTATTTTCCTCGTTTCCGCAAGACCGCCCATAAAGTCGAACAACCCCATAAAGACATAGCTCGGATTGATTTCGATACCGATGACATAATGTGCCGCCGGATTGATTTTAAGAAGCACCGGCTTTGGCCCCCGCCGTTCGCTTTGCCCCCGCGTTTCGATGATTAAGCCTTTATCCCGCAGACGCGACACGATGCTGCTGGCCGTCGAGCTGCCCAGCGAAATCATCCTGCACAGTTGCGTTTGCGAAAGCTGGCCGTGTTCACGAAGCAGGGACAGGATAAGCCGTTCATTGCTCTGCCCCGCAAGTTTAGAATCTATCGGCGTATTCTTCATTACGGACTACTCCTTAGACTTGTTGCCTTGTTACTGCATATAGAATAGTCCGTGCCTTGAGCTCTTTCAAGTAATTTTAGTAGCCGTAAAAAAATTTCCACTATCTCCGCATTACTAAACCAAAAACGCACAACCGACACGATAATTAGCGGATAAATTTCCACGGTTAGCCCCCACCCCTGCTTGTCCTGAGTTTATCGAAGGGAGTGAAATCGAAGGATCGAACCCTTACCTGGTATCGGTTTTGGCATCAGAATGAGTTAAAATCTTGGGTTTTTGCCCCTGAGGCGCCCCATCCCGATGTATATGGCAGTAAGCCTCATGGTTATAGATGCTCAAGATATGCGTGCAGTGCGGAAACAGGCATTTCCTGTCAGTGGCCGAAGTTTTTAGCATTTTTCCCATTGTTACTCCTATCGGAAAATCACCAAACAAAAAAAATAAAAATGTCAAGTCAGGTTGTGGCTAAGTACCTTGGCAACGACGATTGGCTTCAACCACACGAGTACACGAAACTTTATGTGCGGCTATGCAGGCAAACGAGTACGCCAGGATACCTCGCAGCTTAAAAGTAGTCGCTGACCACCTCTGCGGCTTAAAGATGTGCTGCTCTTTTGTGGTATATTACTTATACCACATTTTATTGGGCTTTGTCAAACAATTTCTTTTAGAGCCTATCCGAATACCCGTTTACTCAAACTGACCGATTGGTCAAGGAAAAATATTATAACTTCTTACCATAAAAGAAGATATAACAAAATGTCATTCCCGCGAAAGCGGGAATCCAGAACATTCAATTCAATACTGGATACCCGCCTGCGCGGGTATGACACATCGAATCGGTCAGTATGAGCCGTTTAATAACCTCAAGCAACGGGGATCCACACAAACGGCGACGGCCATTTTCATTGATTATTGGGTCGTTAGAAGCGAAAATGACGAGGGTGGCGGCTATAATTCAGAAAATAGTAGGCAAAACGGAGGCAGATTATGACAGAACACCAACAACAGGGACAAGGTGGGGGCATAACGCCGGAGGTGCTCAAGAGCGCGATGAAGGCGTTCAAGAAGCGGCTCAAACTCACTGTCCCCTGTGGTTAATAAAATTTTTTCCTTCGTGCCCATCGTGTTAAAAATATTATCTCCGTGGCAAAAAATCCTGCCCGCGCCGAGCAGTGTCGAGGGGTTAATCCTGTCTAAGAACTACGAACAACGAACTACAAACTTTTTCCCTTTAATTTTCCTCCGCCATTTTTTCGTTCGCACATTTTCCCTTCTATAGAAACGCCCTCGGCGGATTCTGAGCCGGTTTGTCCATATTTTATGTCGTCTTTGAAATCTATCGGCTGCGGGTCGATTTTCCAAGAAATGAGTTGCAAACGTCTTTTTGTCCGCTATAATAGTCGCCTTGTAGAAAAAGGAAAGAACTATAGGGGCCGCACAGGGCGGCCCGGAAGCAACTGAAAGGCAGAGTCGTAAGTCTATGTTAACAAAGGACAAAAAACAACAGCTCATTGCGGACAACAAAACCGCAGTCAATGACACCGGTTCGCCTGAGGTTCAGATTGCCATTCTGACCGGGCGAATCAACGAGTTGACCGAGCACCTCAGAATCCACCCCAAGGACCATTCCTCCCGCAGAGGCCTTCTCAAGATGGTCGGCACCCGGTCCTCGCTGCTGAAGTACGTGCGCAACAGGGATTTGGACCGGTATCGCCAGGTGATCTCCAAACTGGGTTTGCGCAAGTAATTCGCGTGAATCCTGTGTCGGCGTCGTGTCGAATCCCGACGCCGCAAACAGAACTTAAAACCATTCTTTGAAAAGGCGAACAATATGTTCAACATTCACACAGTCCAAAAGGAAATCGGCGGCAAAACTATTACGCTCGAAACCGGCCGCATCGCCCGTCAGGCCCACGGCGCGGTCATCGCCTCGTGCGGCCAGACGATGGTGCTTTCCGCCGTCTGCGTAGCCGAGCCGCCCAGCGAAGAAATTGATTATTTTCCGCTGAGCGTCGATTACCGCGAAAAATACAGCGCGGCGGGCAAATTCCCCGGCGGATTTATGAAACGCGAAGGCCGACCTACTACCAAGGAAATCCTGACGGCCCGTATGATCGACCGGCCAATTCGTCCTCTTTTTCCGGACGGCTATTTCAACGAAGTCCAGATTATGGTGCAAGTCCTCAGCGCCGATACCGACAATGACCCGGATGTGCTGGCGATGATAGCCTCCAGCGCAGCGCTGTCTATCAGCAAGATTCCCTTTCAGGGGCCGCTGGGTGCGGTCCGCGTCAGCCGTGTGGATGGACAATTTGTGCTGTTCCCCACTTATAAAGAAACCGAAACCAGCGAAATCAATCTCGTTCTGGGCGGACGACGCGAAGCCATCAATATGATTGAAGTCAATGCCAAACAAGTCTCCGAAGACGTGGCGGCTCAGGCCGTGCAGGAAGGACACAAGTCCCTCCGCCAGGTCTGCGACCTGATTGACGAACTGGTCGCCAAATGCGGCGTACCCAAAGAAATCGAACTGTTCGAACTGGAGCCGGCCCTGACCGACGAAGTCCATCAAACCTGCTTTGAACCTTTGTACAAGGCCTACCAGATTACCGGCAAAGCCCAACGCAATCAGGCCATCAGCAACATCACTGAGCCGCTGTTCGAAAAATACTGCAAGGCTGTCAATGGCGCCGCCGAACCCCGCTGTACGGAGGTTCAACTGCGGCGAATTCTGGAAATCGTCCAGCGCAAGGCGGTGCGGAAACTGCTGCTGGAAGGCCGAAGGCCCGACGGCAGAAAATATGACGAAATCCGACCCATCCGCTGCGAAGTCGGTATCCTGCCGCGGTCACACGGCTCGGCGCTGTTCACCCGCGGCGAAACACAGGCCCTGGTCACCTGCACGCTGGGCACCGGACGCGATGAGCAGACCATCGATGGCCTGCTGGAAGAATACGACCAGAATTTTATGCTGCACTACAGCTTCCCGCCCTTCTCGGTCGGCGAAATCAAACCCATTCGCGGTCCGGGTCGGCGCGAAATCGGCCACGGGGCGCTGGCGGAAAAAGCCCTCGAACAACTCAAACCGTCGGAAGAAAAATTCCCCTACACCCTTAAAATCAACTCCGACATCACTGAGTCCAACGGCTCCAGCTCTATGGCGTCGGTGTGCGGCGGGTGTCTGGCGATGATGGATGCGGGCGTACCGATTGAAACCCCGGTGGCAGGCATTTCTATTGGTCTGGTCACCGACGGTAACCGCTACGAACTCTTAACCGACATCATCGGCGACGAAGACCACTTCGGCGATATGGATTTCAAGATCGCCGGCACAGAAAAAGGCGTCACCGCCATTCAACTGGACATCAAGGCCGAAGGTCTGCCGCATCATATTATGGTTGCAGCAATGGAAAAGGCGCGTCAGGCCCGGCTGAAAATACTGGATATTATGCGGCAAACTCTTGACAAGCCGCGGACGCAACTGAGCGTTTATGCCCCGAAGATTGTGATTATCAAGATCGACCCGGAATATATCGGCAAGATCATCGGGCCTTCGGGCAAGATGGTCAAGAGTATTCAGGAACAGACCGGCTCGCGGGTTGAAATCGAGGAAGACGGCACCATCGCCATCAGTTGTGTTGGCGGCAACGGCCATCTGGTCGCACGCGATATGATCGAGGCAATGACCACCCCGCCGCAGGTTGGACGAATCTATCAGACCGCCAAGGTCGTTTCGGTCAAGGATTTTGGGGTGTTTGTGGAATTCGCACCGGGCATCGAAGGCCTGTGCCACGTCAGCGAGCTTGCGGACAGCTACGTCAAGAACATCGAAACCGTCTGCAAAGTCGGAGACGTCATTCCGGTCAAATTGCTGGCCATCGACGACCAGGGACGATTCAAATTGAGTCGAAAAGCGGCTCTGGCCGAGTTGAATAAGGCAACGTCGTAAGATACAATTGAAATAGGATCGAGGCAAATTAAGGGGTTAAGCAGTACCCTTAAGAGCGACGAAACATTCGTTTCGTAAAACAAGTACAACATTTGTTCAGGCGTATAAACAGCGACTGGGCAGAAGGAGGTTGTATGGCTAAAGGTACTGTAAAATGGTTTAATCCCAAAAAAGGCTTCGGCTTTGTCATCAACAAAGACGGTCAGGACGTGTTTGTCCATTACACCAGTATTCTTAGCGATGGGTTTCGGAGCCTCAAAAGCGGTCAGATTGTCGAGTATAACGAACTCCGCTCGGACAAAGGCCTTCACGGCAAAGAGGTCCGGATTATTTGTTCCGTCGTTCCAAAGCCGGATTCGACACGGACGACACCCATAAAAGACCAAACACAGTCGAGTTAAACGGCGCATCGGATGACGCCGGCGGAATCGGCCGGTCAAATGCAATGCCGGAGAGTCGAACGCTTGTGCCGGCGGGAGGAGTGTGTTCAGGTTTCCATACACGGCGTACAAAGGTCTATGAAAAAAGACGCGGTCATTTTAATCGCGGACGACAATCCGCAACACGCCGAGGCGATGGCGTCGTCGCTGCATAAGACCGGCGCCAAAGTCGTCGCGGCCGACTCGGTCAGACAGGCCCTTGATTTGCTGGAACAAAAACGTGTTGACCTGGTCATTTCCGACCTGTTTCCCGGCCAAACCCCCGACGGCATTGAACTGCTGGAAACGGTACGCAGGAACTTTGCGACCACGCCGGTTATTCTGACCGCGGCCAACGCGGATATCGAAGTCTGCAAAGACGCGATTCGCCGGGGGGCGTGGGACTTTCTGGTCAAACCCATTGAATCAAAAAAACTGCTGGAGCTGGCCGAGCGGGCTATTCCGCCCGTTGTTGTTCCCAAAGGAGCGACGCTGGATTTTGTATTTCCCGGCGTTATCAGCCGCTCGCCGCTGATGCACGGCGTGTTCCGGGTGCTGCGCCGCGTCAGCCGGACCGACCTGAGCGTCCTGATCGAGGGCGAATCCGGCACGGGAAAAGAACTGACCGCGCGGGCCATTCACGATAACTCGCCGCGAAAAGACAACCCTTTTCTGCCCGTCAATTGCGCGGGTCTGAGTGAAAGTCTTCTGGAAAGCGAACTGTTCGGCCACGTCAAAGGGTCATTCACGGGCGCGGTGGCCGACCGCAAGGGGCTGTTCCAACTGGCCGACAAGGGAACGCTGTTTCTCGACGAAATCGGCGATATGCCGCTGGCGATGCAGGCCAAACTGCTACGGGTGCTGGAAGATGGCTTGATTATGCCGGTCGGCGGCGCCGCGGCGATTAAAATTGACGTCCGCGTCATCAGCGCAACCCATCAGGACCTGGCTAAGCTTATGGAACAGAAAAAATTCCGCGAGGACTTGTATTTCCGCATCAAGGGCGTCAGCGTCACACTGCCGGCGCTGCGAAACCGGCCGCAGGACATCCCGGAATTATTCGGTTATTTTCTGCGACAGGCCTGCCAGGAAATCGGTACGGACATTCACCGGATTACCGAACCGGCGATGCGGGCGCTGATGAGTTATTCGTGGCCGGGCAATATCCGTCAGCTTCGCAATGCCATCCGAATTATGGTGGTGATGTGCGACCACGACACGCTGGACCTGCGGGATTTGCCGCCGGAAATCAGCCGAGTCAGAGTATTGGGGACGGGAACCGAGAGTGTGGAGTCTTTGCCCGCCGGACAAACCGCCGGTCCGTCCGCCGACCGGTCGTTGCAGGAAATGGAACGAGAACATATTCGGCGGGTGCTGGAAATGACCGCCAACAACCGCACCGAGGCGGCCAAAATCCTCAAAATCGGCGAACGCACCCTGTACCGCAAAATCAAAGAATATAATCTGTAATCACGGCATAAAACTGTAATGACTTGCTGATTGAAATCCGGCCGCAACTGGGTATAGTATTATATGATACGATCACAGATGAGAGTCTGAAAATGGTTACGACCAGTCAAATTCAGGAACTTGCCGAGCAAATCGGACGGAAATTTCATCCGGAAAAGGTGATTTTATATGGCTCTTATGCCAATGGCGTCGCCAAACCGGATTCCGATATTGATCTATTTGTGATTGCCGAGCATACCAGCAAAAACTGGCGTCTCGCAGCCATAATTCGCCAGGCATTGTCATCCATTGTCGCAATCGACTTGCTGGTTCGTACCCCGCAGCAGGTACGGCAGCGGCTGGAAATGAACGACCTCTTTATAAAAGATATTATCCAAAAAGGGCAGGTTCTCTATGAAAGCCACCGTTCAGGAATGGATTGATAAAGCCGAAGGGGATTTTGAAACGGCTTCGCGGGAAATCAACGTCCCGGCCCGTCCCAATTATGACGCCGTTTGTTTTCACGCCCAGCAATGCGCGGAAAAGTATCTGAAAGCGGCAATCATTGATAAAGAAAAGGAGTTTCCCCGTACACACGACCTGCTTATGCTTTTGGATATCCTTTTGCCCCATGAACCTGCCCTTGAAGTATTTCGTTCCGACCTGACTGCGTTATCCGCCATCGGAATCGAGGTCAGGTATCCGGGGACGTGTGCGGACCAGGAAGATGCAGCCGTGGCGATTAAAACCGCTGAGGCGATACGGACCGCAATGCGTCGTATCTTCCGACTCACATAATTTTATGCCGTGGGGGTTTGTTCCCAAAATTCGAACCGCTGCACAAAAAGCTATCCTGTGCACGCTGTATCGAAAAATCAAGGAATACAATCTATAAAAACTTAAAAGTGGAAAGTTAAAATTCAAAATCTCACTTATCTTTTTGCCACCACCAGCCAGTCCCACGGATACGGCGATTTCATCCACGATGGCGGCGAATCAAATTCCGTATCCCAGTCATATTCCACCTTAGAGACAGACACTATTTCAAAGTTGAAGCCTTCCAAGACCACCAGCAATTCCTCCTTCAGATAATGCTTTGTGGGAACACTGTCAATTTCAACAACGCCCTGGCGAAGGCAAGCGACAGAAGGTTTTGTCATATCAAAACCGCCGCGAACGGAAGAAGAGGGCGACATACCATCATCCAAATTCCACTCGATTAAACGGAAATTTGAAAAGAACGCGGATTCCAGCGATGGAACGACCAAAAATAAATGCCCGCCTTTGACTAAATGAGTGGAAATATTTTTAAGTATGCCGATACGTTTGGAAACAGCTGAAGTAATGACCGCGTTTACACACAAGATAAAATCCACTTTGGGAATGGATAATTTCGGACTGGTCAGGTCGGCACAATGAAAAGATACATTATCCAAATCCCCGTTTAATAATTTTGCTTTCTGTAAGCAAGAAGCAGAAAAATCAATCGCATAGACTTTTCTGAAATTTTCAGACAACAACGGAAGGAATCCACCGATGCCGCAGCCGAAATCCGCAGCGACACCACCGCAGTCGGCGAACTTCTTCAACTCCCTTTTGATGATTTTGCTTTTGTCGTTCTCTGAAACACTGAAAATCTCATCGCGGTAATTCTTTCCCATCCTATTCCAATAACTTTTATCCATCGACGATTATCCTTTGGCATATATCTTCTTATTTATTGAGAATTTCGGGCCTTGCCTTGCGTTTCCAGAACTCGCATAAAATATTTATCTGTCTTTATTGTGCACTTCTCTGAACAAATGTCAACGTTTATGATATAAAATTGGTTGCTTCATAGTCGCTGATATCTGCAAGATAAATGTGTATTCAGAAAGATATGATGATATCTACTCCAGTGGTTAGGGGGCGATGAAAATGCGTACTTTTGCAATCATTGTGGCTGAAATATCTTCTAAAGTTAAAAAACTTGATTTTTCAAGACAGGTTTAATACTCTATTAGAAATAAGGTTCAGCAGTGTTAATTGAACAGGTAAAATGGAAAATCTCAGTGGACTCAACACTCGTATGACTATCGCCATCGAAACTCATGGATTGACCCGTTGTTTTGGCGATCTCTATGCTGTGGATGATCTCGATTTGTGCGTGGAAGCCGGAAAGGTCTATGGTTTTCTTGGCCCCAACGGCGCGGGCAAATCCACCACAATCAAAATGCTCACGGGTTTGCTCGCACCCACGCGCGGCGCGATGCACATCCTGGGCGAGGACATGACCAACGCCAACAAAGCCAGGGAGATCAAGCGGCGCGTCGGAGTTGTGCCGGAGGAACTGGCTCTGTTCGATAACCTGACTGCGCGTGAATATCTCACCTTCGTTGGACGCATGTATCAACTGCCCATGGCGACGGTGCGCAACCGCTGCCAGGAGCTGTTGGCCATGATGAATCTGGATAACGAGGAGAAGAAACTCACTCTCGAATATTCACATGGGATGAAGAAGAAACTCACCCTGGCAGCGGCACTGATTCCAAATCCGGACCTGCTGTTTCTCGATGAGCCGTTTGAGGGCATCGATGCCATATCTTCTCGCTTATTGCGAGACACTTTGAAGCGTTGTGTGGAACGCGGCACGACGGTATTCCTGACGTCGCATGTTTTGGAGATTGTGGAAAAGCTCTGCACGGACGTCGGGATTATTGCCAAGGGCAAGCTGGTGTATCAAGACACTATGAACCAAATTCGCAGGAGTGGCTCGCTTGAGGAACGATTTCTCGAAACCGTAGGAAGCGACCACGTTGAGCGGCAGAAACTGAGCTGGCTGGAGGATTAGATGAACTGGAGCCAACTTCGCACAATCCTCTGGCTGCGATGGCACCTGACCCGAAATCAATGGTCTCGCGGCGGGCCGCTGAATGTCGTGATTACGATGATTGCCGTTGCCAGCGGAATAGCTTTCGGAGCAGGATGCGGAATTGTTGGCGTATTGGCAGGCGCTTTGGCGCTGTCACGCACTTCGCCCACAGTCATTTTGGTGGTATGGGACTTGATCATCGGCGCATTTCTGTTTATTTGGATGATCGGTATCGTTACTGAAATCCAGCGATCGGAAACCATCGACATCAACCGGATGCTGCATCTGCCAATCTCACAGAGAGATATCTTTCTGGTGAATTACATCGCGTCGCATCTTACCTTGAGTATTATTCTGTTTCTGCCCGGAATGCTGGGCCTTTGTGTGGGACTCATTTGGGGCAGGAACTGGTCAATGATTTTTTTGTTTCCGCTGGTGCTCACTTTTATATTCATGATAACCGCGTGGACTTATTGCCTGCGTGGCTGGCTGGTCACCCTCATGATAAACAAACGCCGCCGCCGTGCTATTATTGCCGGAATCACCTTTACATTCATATTGCTGAGCCAGCTTCCAAATCTCTTCGGGAATATCCTATTCAATCATAAACAATACAGGCCAAATAACACGGCCAAATCGACGCAATCTGACCAACAGACGGCTATTCGCCCCAAGAGCAGCGACGAGGTTACTCTTCCCTATGTGGTATTGGTGGCGCACAATTACGTGCCTTTCTTATGGGTGGGGAACGGGGCAATGTCACTGGCCCAGGGAAATGCCTGGCCCGCAGTATTGGGTGCTACCGGTGCGTTTCTCATTGGTGGATGGGGTTTGAGGCGAGCCTACCGGACAACCTTTCGTTTCTATCAAGGACAAGCGGCCGGCAAGAGTACCTCACGGAAACCGAAAGTGGAAAAGGATGCCACCACCAGAAGGAACATCCTTGAGAGACAACTACCCGGTATTCCAGAAGAAGCCATGGCGTTGGCGCTGGCCTTCTTCCATTCCCTTGTGAGAGCGCCGGAAGTGAAGATGGCATTGGCGACCAATTTCTTTATGATGCTAATTTTTGGGGTGATGATTTTTTTACGGCGCTCGGTTGCTCTCGGCGACAGCTTCAAGCCGTTTATTGCCACCGGCGCCGTCGCGTTTATGTTCTTTGGCATAAGTCAACTCATGTTCAACCAGTTTGGCTTCGACCGGGGCGGATTTCGCGAACTCGTCCTGTTGCCGGTGCCACGAAAATATATCCTGCTGGGAAAGAATCTTGCGATCCTGCCGATAGCAGTCGGACTCGGATTGACCTTTCTTGTGCTCGTCAAGGTCGCGCTGCATATCTCGTTTGTCATCATTATTGCCGCCGGCTTTCAGTTGGTGACGGCCTTCTTGCTGCTCAGCATGGCGGGAAACCTTTTGTCCATACTTGTTCCTTACCGCATTGCTTCCGGGTCGCTGAAGTTGACTAAAGTTCCTGCAACAACAGTCTTACTGATCTTCGTTTCACATGCGCTGTTTCCGACCGCTATGATTCCGATATTCCTTCCGCCCGCTTTGGGACTGCTGTTGTCAAGTGCGGGTTGGCTGCCCGCTGCGATGGCAAACTTCTTCTTTTCTATGGTACTGTTGGTAATCCTTGCCCTTTTTTATCGGCTTAGTTTGGCTGGTCTTGGCAGCCTGCTGCAGCAGCGGGAAAAGAAAATCCTTCAGGTGGTCACTCAAGAGGTGGAGTGAACCGACATAACCAGCAACTAAGGACAATGGAATATAACGCCTTTTTTTATTGGCAACTCCGGGCTTTGCTTCTCTTCCAGAATTCACACAAAATCGCGGCGGTGAAGATGCATACATAAACAAACAAGGCCGTAGGGACGGCAGCGCGGGGGCCAAAATTTTTAATCGCAAGAACACTGCCTAAACCGGCGTTCTGCATCCCGATTTCGATACTGAGCGTCCTTCGCTGCGGAAGGCCCAGCCTGAATAACAATCCGAGGGCATAACCGCCGATTAAACCGCCGACGTTTAATATCACCACCGTCAGTAATATCAAAGAGGTCATTTCCGCCAGTCTGTCGTGATTGGCGGCTACCACTACGGCACAGATAAAAATAATAAACGTGACGGACACGGCGGGAAAAACGTCTTTGACCTTCTCTGTGAATCGCCCAAAGAAATGACGAAATGCAAATCCCGCCGCCAGCGGCACGATGACTGTCAAAACCAAATCAAAAAACATTTTCCAGAAACTCACGTCCAGTCTTGCGCCGACCAGCAGTTTGGTCAGGCCCGCCGTCATCAGGGGGCACAACAATGTGGAAACCGAGGTTAAGGCAACCGAATAGGCAACGTCGGCGCCGGCGATATAGCAAATCACATTGCTGGACATCGCGCCCGGCGCGCAGCCGGCCAGAATCAAACCCGCGGCCAATTCATCGGGCAATTGAAATATCCGGGCAATAAAGTACGCGCCAAACGGCATAATCGTGTATTGTGCCGCGGTGCCGAGAACCACCAGCCATGGCTGACGCGCCACCGGCAGAAAATCCTTCGGCGACAACACCGCCCCAATGCCGAACATCGTCAGGGCAAAAAAATACAGATTGAATTTCTGCAATCCCTCAAACAGTCCTGGACATAAATAAGCAACCACACCCGCCAGAACAATCCATAAACCAAACAAACGAGTGTAAAAAGAAAGTATTTTGGAAATCATTTCGCCTCCTGTTCAGAAATAAAATGAAATAGGAACTAAGTTATCCTCTCTTCTTTTGTTCATTAGACTGAGCGCGGTGGATGCGGGCCAGCAGTCTGTGCAGATTTCGGCCGGACAGGTAATTGGCCAGCATTCTGGCGTTGCGGCGGTCGTGGTATTGCAGCAGCGCAAACTGTAATTTCTTTTCGCCCTGACCTCTGGGAACATACACAGTCCTCTTTCGCGGCGAAAGGCCGGCGACATACATCGCCGCCGACATCGTTAAAGGCACGGGCACAAAATCCTGTACCTGCCGGACCCGCCAGTTGCGGTTGACTAAGTATTCGGTCAGACGTATCGCATCGTCGGGCGAACAGCCGGGATGAGCGCTGATAAAATACGGCACCAGATACTGCCGGCGACCGGCCCTGCGGGACAAATCCGTAAATTTTTGCTCAAACTCCTCGAACACATCAAACGAAGGCTTGCCCATCAGTTCCAGCACGTGCGGACAATAATGCTCCGGCGCGACCTTCAGATGGCCGCCGGTAAAATGACGGGCCAGCAGCTCCATATATTCCGGTGACTGCAAAGCCAAATCGTGACGGATACCGGAGGCGACGAACGTACGGAGATTGCGTTTTTTGCCCCCCTGCCATTTCAGAATGGCCTCCATCAGGCGGATAAGTTTTGTATGGTCGGCTTTGAGATTGGGACACACTGATGGAAACAGACAGCTCGCCCTCGCACACACGCCGGATTGGGAACAACTCATTCCGTACATATTGGCCGTCGGCCCGCCGAGGTCGCTGATAGCGCCGCCAAAATTTTTCTGCCGACTGAGAATTTCAGCCTCATTCAAAACGGATTCGACGGAACGGCTGCGAATGGATTTGCCCTGATGGAAAAAGATGGAGCAGAAATTGCATCCTCCGAAACAGCCGCGATGCGTCGTGATACTGAACTCCACGGGTTTTAGCGCAGGGATGCCGCCGAGCTTTTCATACATTGGGTGAGCCTGTCGCGTAAACGGCAAAGTATAAAGAGCATCTAATTGTTCGGCTTCCAGCGGCTCGGCAGGCGGATTGACCACGATGATTCCCGCACCCTGCTCCTGAACGACTGATTTACCGCCGGGGTGCGCATGCTTCTGATAGGTCAGCTGGGCATCCATAAACAAATGTTTATCCTGTTCAATCTGTTCCAGCGAAGGCAAACGAACCGCGTTTTCAGGAATTTTTGCGTCCCGCACGATACGATAGGCGATACCCGGTATGTCGGTCAGGTCGTCTATGGTTTTCCCGGCATCGAGACGCCGGGCGATTTCAGCGACGGCCCGCTCACCCATCCCGTGAACGAGGATATCGGCCTTAGCATCAATCAGGATGGAGCGTTTGAGTTTATCTTCAATAAAATCATAATGCGCCAGTCTGCGCAGACTGGCTTCAAGTCCGCCCAGAATAATGGGAATGTTTTTATAGGCTTCTCTGACGCGGGCGGAATAAACCAGCAATGGTCGGTCGGGACGCAGGCCAAGCTGTCCGCCGGGACTATAGACATCTTCGCTGCGCTTATGCCCCATCGAGGCGTAATTGTTCAGACGCGAATCGATACAGCCTGAAGTAATACCCCAAAAAAGCCGCGGCGGACCGAATATGCGAAACGCCTCGACCGAGCGCCAGTCCGGCTGGGTCAGAATCGCCACACGCCGGCCCAGCGACTGCAAATATCGACCAATCAGGGCCGCTCCAAAAGATGGATGGTCCACATAAGCATCGGCAGTCACCAAAATAATATCCGGCCGCTCCCAGCCAAGTGCCAGCATCTCCTCCCGCGTCGCGGGCAGGGTTCGTATTGGGGTCTGTTGAATCTGTTTTGTCATTTTGGATTACCATCACCCAATGCCGATAAGTTATTGACGGAATTGATATTATATTGTATGATGCAGTTTCCGTCGAGACTGTTTGAAAAAAATGAACAAATGAACTAATGATTGCACATTATAATCATTAGGCATTTGTCGCGCGGGCCCTTGGCTCAGCGGTAGAGCAGGGGACTCATAATCCCTTGGTCGTAGGTTCGAATCCTACAGGGCCCAATACAGAAAGGTAATCAGGCGAACAGGGGAGCAGGGGAGAAATAAATTATGAAACCACAGGATGGTTCAATTTGTTTTATTGTCAATCCCAAGTCCGGGGCCAGCAGCAATAAACGGCTGGCCAACGGATTTCGGGCGTACCTGGAACAGCACGGATACGACATCCGGCTGGAATACACCGACTCGCTGGAACACGGCTGCCAACTGGCACAACAGGCCGGGGCGGACGACCGTTGTACACTGGTCGTCACGGCGGGAGGCGACGGAACCATCCGGGAAATCGTTCACGGCTTGTCCGGCTCGAAAAAACCTCTGCTTATCATCCCCTGCGGGACGGAAAACCTGCTGGCCAACGAATTGGGGTTTGACGTACGGCTGGAAACCATCATCCGTGCCTTTGAGCACGGCCAAATTCGCGCGCTGGACCTGGGCAAAGCCAACCAGCAGCACTTCACCTCCATCGCGGGATTCGGCTTTGACGGCAAGGTGGTGCAGCGCGTTCACGCCGCACGCAAAGGACATATCAGCCATCTGACGTACTTTTGGCCGATATGGCGGACATTCTGGGATTACGATTTTCCGGCGATGAAAGTCGTCGTCGATGAAAAAGAATTTTTCAACGGCCGCGGGCTGGTGTTTGTGGGCAATATCTCGCGCTACGCCATCGGCCTGGAAATCCTGCACAAAGCCGATTACAGCGACGGTCTGCTGGACGTATGCGTATTCCGCTGCGCCAACTGCTGGAGTCTGCTCAAACACGCGGCCCTGACGGCAATGAAACAAACCCACCGGTGCAAAAATACGTTTTATACACAGGGTCGGTTGGTGCGGGTGGAATCTGAGCGGGAAAATCTCCCCACCGAGCTGGACGGCGACCCGGGACCGGCAATGCCCGTGGATATCAGCATCATCCCGCAGGCTATTCAGGTACTCGTGCCGCCCGGAGCCAAACCGGCGGGGATTCGAACCCGAATCTGGAGAATGATCGGATAGCTAACGATTTACTCAAACTGACCGATTGGTTAAGGAAAAATATTATAACTTCTTACCACAAAATAAGATATAACAAAATGTCATTCCCGCGACTTGTCCCTACCGAAGGGGGAAAGCGGGAATCCAGACCATTCAATTCAATACTGGATACCCGCCTGCGCGGGTATGACACATCGAATCGGTCAGTATGAGGATTTACAATTGAAAGAACAGGAAAATCGAATGACCAATTCATTTCAAATTGGCGATATTCAGATTGGCCTGAAGGGCGACTTTTTTGTGATTGCCGGGCCGTGCGTTATCGAGGATGAAGGGCTGTGCCTGGAAATCGCAAAGGAACTGGTCCGCATCGGCAAACGCACCGGCGTAAAAATCGTCTTCAAGGCCAGCTTCGACAAGGCCAACCGCACCAGTATCGACAGTTTCCGAGGCCCCGGAATGAAAAAAGGTCTTCAGACGCTGGATAAAGTCCGACAGACAACCGTCCTGCCGCTGCTGACGGATGTCCACGAACCCTCTCAGGCCGAGGCGGTCGCCAGGGTCGTCGATATCCTGCAGGTGCCGGCGTTTTTGTGCCGACAGACGGATTTGCTGGTCGCCTGCGCAAAAACAGGCAAGGCCGTCAACGTCAAAAAAGGCCAATTCGTTGCGCCGGCGGAGATGAAAAACGCCGTCGGAAAAATCCGCGCCTGCGGAAATGATAAAATCATCCTTACCGAACGCGGAACCTTCTTCGGCTATAACCGGCTGGTCAACGATATGACGGCCATTCCTGAAATGCAGGCGCTGGGGTGTCCGGTGGTGTTTGACTGCACCCACAGCACGCAGCGGCCGGGAGGACTGGGACAGGCCAGCGGCGGCAGCCGGGAACTGACGCCTGTATTGGCCCGCGCAGCCGTCGCCGCCGGAGCCAACGCCCTGTTTATGGAAGTCCACCCCGACCCGGACAAGGCCCTGTGCGACGCAGCGTGTATGATGAAGCTTGATAAAGTCGAATCGCTCCTGAAAACCTGCAAAACTATATTTGAAACCGTAAGACAGTAAATTTTTTGTTTTCCATTCAATGAGCAAAGAAAAGTATCTCTTTGGGCCGGTGCCGTCGCGCCGGCTGGGTTTGAGTCTGGGGGTGGATATCGTCCCTCTCAAGACCTGCACGCAAAACTGTCTCTACTGCCAACTGGGAAAGGACACAACACAAACACTGGAACGCAAGGTCTATGCTCCGATTGACGATGTCCTTGCGGAGATTCGCAACCGCATCCAGACCGGCCTAAAAACTGATTACATCACCATCAGCGGCTCAGGCGAGCCGACGCTCCATCTGGAGTTGGGCCGGCTCATCGACGAAATCCACCGTCTCACTTCTATCCTCGTGGCGGTGATTACCAACGGCAGTCTGTTATGGCGACAGGACGTGCGGGACGATTGCGCCAGGGCGGACGTGGTATTGCCGTCACTGGACGCCGGCGATGAACAGACCTTCCGGAAACTAAATCAGCCGCATCCGGATATTGATTTTGCAAAATTTGTGGAGGGTTTACGCCTGTTCAAACAGGAATACCACGGACCTGTATGGCTGGAAATATTTTTATGTGAAGACATAAATACCGATAGCAAGTCGATTGAGAATATCGGAAAACTTATTGACCGCATCAAGCCGGATAAGGTCCAGCTCAATACGGCGGTTCGTCCCACGGCACATCCGCACATCCAGGCGGTTGAGCCGGGTAAAATGGAAAACATCGCAAAACAGCTTGGACGCCGGGCCGAGGTCATCGCCGATTTTGCCGCGGAAAAAACAGGACTGGGCGGCGGGGACGCGTTATCTATACTGGAAATGCTGCGCCGCCGACCATGCCGTATCGAGGATTTGTGTTCCGGACTCGGAATGAGACGGGAAATCGTTCAAAAAATCGTCGCACACCTGGCTCATACCGGACAAATCACAGCGGAGAACCGCGGCAGAAAAATGTATTACAAACCCGTTCAATAATTTCCCCCCCCTTCTGTTTTTCCTAAGTCTTCCTTTCAAAATCGCTTCATACTGAATCAACGGTTTTTATAGGACGGCTGTATCCGGAAAATTGCCGACCCCAATAATGGGGGAAAATTCGGTTTAAGGACATTCGGTTATCGGTCGATAAGAAATAGGCGAGGCATCAATATAGGTCGGATTGAAGAACTTTCGATTAAATTCTTAAAAAAAGGACTTTAGAGATTGCCGTCCGGCCCGATAAAAATAGAAGGAGCATTCTCGGAAATCCCGGAGAAGTCATTTATGGAATCGTCTCAAAGGCAGCTCGTCCTCAACAAAGGCGGTCAGCAGTACATTTTCCGCTATGCCGGCGGAAATGAAGCGTCTCTTCTGGATGCGCTGGTGGCTGCTGCGACGGACGAAAAAACAGATTTTGACTGGTTTGACGCGGCAGTCCTGAGCTTCAAACTCAGTCAGAGTCTGATGGGCCAGGCGGACGAACTGCTGTACCGCGACCTGCCCGACCCGATGCGAATGCTGCTGCAGACTCCGGACAAAATCACAAACGGCGATTAAATGTTGAAAATGCAGGGAAAAACCATGAAAAACTCAAATGTGATTCAGGAATTCATCAGCTATCTGAAATTTGAAAAGCACTTTTCGGATTACACGGCCCGCTGCTACGGCACAGACCTGGAACAGTATGTGAACTACCTGACCGGACAGGCCGGACATCCCGACGAAAGCGGCGGCCAAACCGAAAACTGGAACGACTCAACGGCTACGGCTCTGCAGACCGAACAAAAAATCGATCAACTGCTGCTGGCCGCGGATGTCAACACCGTCCGGGCGCACATGGCTCAACTGAACGAACATCACTACGCCAAATCCACGCTGGCCAGAAAGCTGGCAACGCTGCGGAGTTTCTATAAATTCCTGGTCAAACGGCATTATCTGAACAACAACCCCGTCAGCACCATCAAGACGCCGAAACAGGAAAAGAGACTGCCGAAATTCCTCGAATACGAGCAGATTCAGAAACTGCTGGATACACCGCCGGCGGATACCCGGCTGGGAGCGCGCGACCGGGCGATGCTGGAAACAATGTACAGCACGGGCGTCCGCGTCAGCGAACTGGTGGGCCTGAACCTCGACGACGTTGACTTTTTGAGCGAAGTTATTCACGTCCGCGGCAAGGGCAAAAAAGAACGCATCTGTCCCATCGGCTCGCGGGCTTTGCAGGCAATTCAGAATTATCTGGAATTCCGAAATAAACGGATGGAAAGCGATCCGGGTTTTGACAGCAAGGTGCTGTTCGCCAACAAGCACGGCAAACGGATAAGCACCCGCAGCGTCCGCCGAAAAATGGATAAGTATCTCATTGAAGCCGGCCTGGACCCCGATATCAGCCCGCATACCCTGCGCCACAGCTTTGCGACGCACATGCTCAACAATGGCGCCGACCTGCGAAGCGTCCAGGAGCTGCTGGGACATCAGTCGCTGTCAACAACGCAGATTTATACTCACGTGACCACCAGCCGGATGAAAGAACAGTATCACAACGCTCATCCAAGAGAAAAAGACACTATCACAGGGTAAGAAGTACGGCAAGAGGTCAAAAACCCCTTGCACGAAAGCCCGTTATTAAGACGGGCTTTTTTTATTTTCTATTTTCTATTTTCAATTTCCTATTTTAAAGGCCAGTCTCACGGCCAAGTTGCGCTTGACCGTGCCACCCATGCTCCGTGGTTTTCTACAAAACGCCCTTAATTTATTCCTTTTGCAAGGCCATAATACGCAGAAAGAATTTTTCCATATTGCTCGCGATGTCGCCCTGGCCGGTCTTGGCCTGATAATCCATATTACCCAGTTCGGCCAGCAGTTGACCCAGCCCTTTGAGGGTGTAGCGGCCAAGCTGGGCGAGAAACTTGTTCTGTATAAACGGCTTTGTAAGCCCGGCTTTTTTGAGGGCGGTCTGCTGGGATTCGCCCTTTTCCAGCATTGCCTTGACGCGAAACAATCTTCTGAAATGAAATGCAAAAGCCCCAATCACTTTGTACTCGGCTTCCCGGTCGGCCCCAAACATCCGGCGGAGACGGTCAAATGCCTTTTGTTTTTCCTGTCCGGCCAGACTTTCAATAACCTCAAAGGCATCAAACATCCGGCTATTGCCAATTGACTCTTCCACGTCGGCAATGGAAATAGTCTTGGCCGGGTGTTTGAACAAAATCAATTTATCTATTTCTGCGGCGATATGCCCGGGCTCATTGCCGACCAGCTCAACGAGCCAATCAGCGGCATCGGGGCCCAGACGAACTCCTTTGCTCTGTGCATAATTAGAAACAAAACGCCCCATCTCCCACGGCTTGATGTCGCCGACCTCAATCAGCTCGGCATTGCCCCCCGCGGCGACTTTTTTGGCTAATTTTTTTCGGCCGTCCCACGAAGCGACGGATAAAATCAGCACCCCCGTTGGACTTGGACTGTCGATGTATTTTTCGAGCAGCTCGCCATAAACTTCAACAAACGGCTCGGCGCCCTGAATCAACACCACCCGCCTCTCGGCCAGAAACGGCAGCGTGCGCAATTCATCCAGCGCCTCGGCTCCGCTGACTTTGTCAGCTTCGGGCTGATAAAGAGCCATCTCCCGCTGGTCCGGCTTAAGAAGGCTATCCAGAAGTCCATCCACCTTCTGACGGACCAGATAAGAATCCTGGCCGAAGATGATATACAAAGCTTTAAATACGGATGATGGTTTTTCTGATTTTAATGTTTTTTTTGAAGCAGCCATATAATTTTTCGATCTTCGATTTTCGATTTACGATTTTTTAGAAACAGCTCATAGCCGAGGGTTCCGATGAATCGGGGTTCTTCAAAAAGCCATCCACCTCACTGCGTTCGGTGGCTGCCATCCGTCGTTTAGAATTTTCGATTGGAATAATAATCCGTATTCAATCGTCCATCGAAAATTGAAAATCGTCAATTGTTTTTCTCGTCTTCTTCCACGATGAGGCGTTCGGCGGCGACGAGCTTGTCGCCCTCGTCCAGACGAATCATTCGCACGCCGGCTGTGTTGCGTCCAATTTCGCGCACCTGCTCCAGGCCGGTACGAATAATCATTCCGCCGGCGGTAATCAGCATCAGACCATCGTCGTCATGAACGGTCTTGATAGCGACTACTTTGCCGTTGCGCTCGGTGGTTTTGATATTGATCAGCCCCAGGCCGCCGCGGTTCTGCGGACGATAATCATCAAGGTCGGTGCGTTTGCCGTAGCCGTTTTCGCACACCGTTAAGAGCGATGCGCCTTTTTCAGCAATCACCATTGCGACAACTTCATCGCCGTCGCGCAGGCGAATGCCGATAACGCCGATGCTGGCCCGGCCCATCGAACGGGCCTGCGATTCGTGGAAACGAATGGCCATTCCGTCGGCGGTGCCGAGGATGACTTCATCATCGCCGCTGGTAATGGCGGCGCCGATGAGACTGTCGCCCTCTTCCAGTTTAATAGCTATCAGGCCGCTGCTGCGCGGATTGCCGTAGGCCGAAAGCACGGTCTTTTTGACGTTGCCTTTTCGCGTGGCCATAATCAACTGACGCTTGTCGTCAAATTCACGGACAGTTAGAATCGAGGTGATTTTTTCCTGGGCCGAGATATGCAGCAGATTGACGATATTGCGGCCTTTGCTCTGGCGGGACAATTCCGGAACATTATAGACTTTCAGCCAGTGGCATATTCCCTTATTTGTAAAGACCAGCAGGTAATCGTGTGTCGATGCGGTGAATAAATGTTCAAGGAAATCGCCTTCCTTGGTGTCCGAGCCGATGACGCCTTTGCCGCCGCGGCCCTGTTTGCGATAGGTATCGACGGGCGTACGCTTGATATAACCGGCGTGGGAAATCGTTACAATCACTTCTTCATCGGCCACCAGCGACTCCATATCGAAGTCTTCCGCCTCTTCATCCACAATTTCCGTGCGGCGTTTGTCGGCGTATTTTTTGCGGACTTCCTCGATGTCCTTCTTGATGACGTCCAACTGCATCTGCCGGTCGGCCAGCAAAACCTCATAATCGGCAATCTGCTGCGACAGTTCGGCGTATTCCTTGGCTAATTTCTCGATTTCCAGACCCGTCAGCCGCTGCAACTGCATCGTCAGAATCGCCTCGGCCTGTGGGGCCGTCAGAAACTGGTCGGATTTACTCTTTTCAGCAATAAAGGCCGCGGGCAGAATCTTTCTGAGCGTCTCAGTCTCGGCCAGACGCAGGGGCTTTTTCATCAGGCGAGCCTTGGCCGTTGGGGCGTCAGGCGAGGCCTTGATTAAATCAATGATTTCGTCAATGTCACTGACGGCCAGAATCAGGCCTTCCAGAATATGCGCCCGCTGACGACATTTTTTGAGCTGGTAACGGGTGCGGCGATGAATCACCACAAGACGATGGTCAATATAATACTGCAATATCTGGCGGACGTTGAGCGTCTCAGGCCGATTGTTGACCAGTGCAATGTTCTGCGCCGCAAAAGTCGTCTGCAAAGACGTAAAACGATAGAGTTTATTAAGCACAACCTGACTGTCGGCGTCCTTTTTCAGCTCGACAACGATCCGCATTCCGTGGCGGTCGGATTCGTCGCGGACGTCGGAAATTTCGTCAATCTGGCCTTCGTGAACACAGTCGGCAATTTTGGAGACAATCGCCGACTTAACCGTCATATACGGAATTTCCGTAATAACGATACTGGTCCTGCCTTTTTTGTTTGTTTCGACGTGGGCCTTGCAGCGGACTTTGAGATGCCCCTTGCCATTGACATACGTATCGACAATGCCCTTTCGTCCGCAGATAATGCCGCCGGTGGGGAAATCCGGGCCGGGCAGTTTTTCAAGAATGTCCTTAAAACCGCAGTCGGGGTCATCAATAATCAGCAATAGTGCGTCGCAGACCTCGCCGACATTATGCGGCGGAAGATTGGTCGCCATACCGACGGCAATGCCGCTGCCGCCGTTGACCAGCAGATTCGGGAATTTACCCGGCAGAACCGTCGGCTCCGTGCGGGTCTCGTCATAGTTGGGGACAAAATCAACGGTGTCGAGCTTCAAATCCTCGAGCATATCCACCGCCGCGGCGGTCATTCGCGCCTCGGTATAACGCATCGCCGCCGGCGGGTCGTTATCGACGCTGCCAAAGTTGCCCTGTGGGTCAACCAGCAGCGTCCGCATATTCCAATCCTGGCCCAATCGAACCAGCGTACCGTATGTCGCCTGGTCGCCGTGGGGGTGGTAATTACCGCCGGTGTCGCCGACGATCTTGGCGCATTTTCTGTGCTTGGAACGCGGGCCTAAATTCAGGTCGTTCATCGCTACTAAGATTCGCCGCTGAGAGGGTTTGAGACCGTCCCGCACATCGGGCAGCGCTCGCGAAACCAGCACGCTCATCGCATAGTTCAGATACGACGTTTTTAACTCATCGACAATCTGTATCGGCTCTACGCGCCCGCTCTTGGGCCGCTGTTCAATTTCGTCCATAACTTCCCTTGCAGAAACACCTTACAAAAATCCCTTCCAGACCGGTACAAAGGCCTTTTAGCCCTGTCGCCGTGAATAAATTAGTCTACTCCCAATTGGGCCAATTGTCAAAATGTTTTACGCGGTGAAAAAACAGGTCTGAGCAGAAAAAACCTCGCCGTTTTCAATATCTCAACCCCGTTGAAAGCCGGATGTTTTGCTCGCAAAAACCCTGGTTCTATGCGACGATTTTTCTGTGGCAATTACAACCGTCTTACTTATACTGTCCTCAGATAAATTCTTTGTGTAAAACCGTCGTCAGGGAGAAATTCGCACAATGAGTAAATTTATACCCGCAAAAGATGGGGTGGAGCCGAATCGGGTTCCCGCCAGGGCGCTTTACACCGCAGCCAAGATTCCCGTTATCGGATTGGGCACATTCGGCTCCGACCGATTCTCCGGACAAGAGGTGGCCCAGGCGGTCAAAGGCGCTCTTGCCGCCGGTTATCGTCATATCGACTGCGCCTCAGTCTATGGCAATGAACACCTGATTGGGCCGGTTCTGGACGAAGCCATCGTGGGAGGCCTGAACCGCAAAGAACTGTGGATTACCTCCAAGGTCTGAAATGATATGCACGGCAAAGGGGACGTCCCGCTGTCCTGCGCCAAATCGTGTACGCCAAGGCCAATAAGGCCGTATGGATGCTTCATTTTGTATTTTTAAGGATAATAACCGCAGTCGGAAGCGTTTTTATGAGCTTGAAAAAGTATTTTTGCGTGCCGTGCCGACAAGTTGAGAATTTTTCAATGCTCAGCAATGCTGCCTGAACAAACTTTTGACACGGGCATCATTTATCTGTAATTTATTTCGATTATACTGATTTAGCAAGTCGGATGCAAAGGCAATATTTTACAGGTTGACTCAAAACCGTAACTGAAACTATTTGAATTAGAAAGGATAATAAAAAATGGCACAGAAGAAAAACCTGCGAGCGACGGATATACTTAAAAAGGACGACCTGATTGTTATCGGCGGAGCCGGCGGATTTATCGCAGGCGCCCTGACAAAATACTTTCACAGTCAGGGGTTCACGCGAATCCGGGCCATTGACAAAAAACCTCTTCCTGAATGGTATCAGATTACGCCGGGAGTGGAAAGCCTGTGTATGGATTTAAGCGAGAAAGACAATTGCATCGAGGCATGCAAAGGCGCCAAAGAAGTTTACAATCTTGCGGCCGATATGGGCGGTATGGGTTTCATCGAACGGTTCCGAGTGGAATGTCTGCGAAGTATTCTTATCAATACGCACATGATCGAAGCGGCTTACAGAGCCGGCGCTGAAAGATTCTTCTTCTCGTCATCCGCCTGTGCTTACAATGTTGAACTGCAGAAAGACCCGCATGTCAGAGCGCTGAAAGAATCGGACGCCTATCCTGCGATGTCCGAGCGTGGTTATGGCTGGGAAAAGCTGCTCTCCGAAATGTTCTGCCAGGAATACTGGGCTGAACGAGGCATGAAAACAGCGATCGCACGTTTCCACAATGTGTATGGTCCATGCGGAACATGGGACGGCGGCCGTGAAAAAGCGCCTGCTGCGATTTGCCGTAAAGTGATTGAGGCTAAAGATACCGGCAAGCACGAAATTATAATCTGGGGCAGCGGCGAACAAACTCGCAGTTTCATGTATATTGATGATTGCATCGATGGTATCGATCAGATCATGCACTGCAAAGACCTGATCGCAACGCCGATCAACCTGGGCTCCAATGAGTTGATTGCGATTAATGAACTGGTTTCGATTGCGGAAAAAATCGGCGACGTTAAGCTCAAACGTCACCACGATCTGAATGCTCCGCTGGGTGTGGCGGGCAGAAACAGCGACAACACCTTTATCAAAAAGGTTCTGAAGTGGGAACCATCCACTCCATTCAGAGTGGGTTTGAAGAAAACCTACGACTGGATTGAACAACAGTACCTGGATCGTAAAACCGGAAAATGCACTATCAGTTAGACATCCATTGAATACGTCAATAGGGAAAATGCCATGGACAGCAGAAAACCTTCGCCGATTACGGATATTGTAGGTCGAATCCAATACCGCCTCGCCCTGGCGGGCGGCTGGATCGACCAGCCGTTTATGTCTATGCATAATCCGTCCCCTCCGGGGTCGATGGTCGTTGTCGCGGTTGTTCCGGAATTCCGTTTTATGGACCGTGCCGGCATCTGCGGCAGCACACGCTCAATCGCCCTGGAACTCTGGGGCAGCGATGTCCCGGATGAAGATCCCGAGAAACTTGTTCGCCAGTTGTATGAGGTCGAAAACAAGGACAAGCCCAATCCGTCCGGTTCACAGGATATGATTGGTATCGTTTATCCGGGCATCAATCGGCTTGATTATGACTATGCGTACGAGGGCGGTTATTTTACAAAGCATATCGAATCGAATAATGATCCAAAAACGGCCCGCTGGCTGGAAAGCAAGCTGCATATACTGCCGGTCAACACCCGCCCCGACGGGTATAATCCGCTGGGGCGGCAGAATTTGACTCCCCAATGGGTGGCTCGCCTGGGACAGTCCGGCAAGGATTGTTTTGATGCGATTATCAATCATGACCTTGATACTTTGGGGGGATCAATGAATGATTGTATGAAATGCTGGCATATGCTGATGCCGGATATTTTTGAGCATCCCACATTGAATCTCGACCTCCTTTCTCTGTTAGAGTACTATCAGGCAAACTATGCCGGCGCCATGTATTCCGGCTGCGGAGGGGGGTACCTTTTTGTGGCATCTGATCGAAAGGTTCCGGGAGCGTTTCAGATTAAAATAAAAACTGTTCGCAAATGAAAAAAATAATTATAACATCAGGATGTTTTGATAATCTTTGTTCAAAACAGGTTCGATTTTTGTATGAGATTTCACAGTTTGGGAAACTGGAACTTCTCCTGTTTAATGACGACGTGATTAAGTCGTTGCGGAAAGCTTTTCCGAAATTTCCTTTGCCGGAACGACAGTACTGTCTTGAATCTATCCGGTATGTAGATCAGGTCCATATCATTTCGGATATCTCGCAATTACGGCATATATCGGAAATCATTCGCAACAAGGCGGATGGCTGGTTTGTGCTTCCATCGGAGGAAACACCCGAATGCCAGGCGTATGCCGAAAGTCAGAATATTGCCTACCGGCGGTATCCGGATGAGCCGGTTGCAGAATTTCCCAAAGACAGGGTTGAAGATGAGATTTCATCCCCTCCCTCCAGAAAAAAAGTGGTTGTAACCGGCAGTTTTGACTGGTTCCATTCCGGCCATGTGCGGTTTCTGGAGGAAGCCTCGGAGTATGGAGATCTTTACGTGGTCGTTGGGCACGATAGAAATATCAAAGCCCTCAAAGGCCCCGGTCACCCGATGTTTACAGAGGACGAACGCAAGTTCATTGTCGGGTCGATTCGTTTTGTCAAACAATCACTGATTTCATCGGGGAATGGCTGGCTGGACGCCGAACCGGAAATTCACAGAATCAAACCGGATATTTATATCGTCAATGAGGACGGCAATAGAGATATCAAACGCCAATTCTGCGAAAAAAACGGCATTGAATACCTTGTCCTGAAAAGAACCCCAAAGTCTGGTCTGCAGCGCAGGACAAGTACAACACTTCGTGGTTTTTAATCACAAAAAGCTGGCATAATCACAACTGCTCTGTATAATCAGTTTCTGTTGCGGAAAGCCTCCTTGGAGTCCAGGCTTGTTTAGAGTCCAGGATTTAGGTTGTATTTTTGTGCGCAAATAAAGTATCCACAACAGGAGCGAATTAAAATCAATAACTTTTAAGACAGGTATAATGATGAAGCTGGAGAAATACTCCTTCGGCATCGGCGACCACTTTGGCAGACAGGGCAAGGCACAATTGAGCGCGCTGACAGAGGCTCGTTCTCTGGGTGTGCAGATTGTACCCGTATGGAATAAGTCATTTCGTGAACACAGCCTTATCGGCACCGGCCCCAATGATACCCGCAAAGAAGCCGATGAAGCGGTTCGGACGCTGGGCTGGAAAGATAGCTATTATGTTGACGCCGACCATATCAGCCTCAAAAATGTTGACGGCTTCCTCGATGCAAGCAATTTCTTTACACTCGACGTGGCTGACTGGATTGGCAAACCCGCCGATGCCGCCGAGATAGAACGTTTTGTGAAAAGCTGTAAATCATATCTGGGTACGCTGCGCATTCCCGGCATTGAAGAGGCGTTTTCCATCGCGCCGCAGACGGTACAGACCATTGCGGGGAAATTCCTGCGTGCCTCGCAGGAAGCCGGAGCGATTTACCGGCACGTCGTTTCCCGCAAGGGGGAAAATGCCTTCGTGACGGAAGTCTCGACGGACGAATCCGACAAGCCGCAGACGCCGGTGGAGTTATTCTTCATTTTGAAAATGCTCGCGATGGAAAAAATCCCCGCCCAGACAATTGCGCCGAAATTCACCGGCCGATTCAACAAGGGCGTGGATTACGTCGGCGAGGTGCGGCAGTTTGAGAAGGAATTTCGTGAAGACCTGGCGGTCATCGCCTTTGCCGTGCGCGAATTTGGCCTGCCCCAAAATCTGAAGCTCAGCATCCATTCCGGCAGCGATAAGTTCTCAATTTATCCGCCCATTCACAAGGCCCTGAAAGACAGTGGCGCGGGGCTGCACGTCAAAACCGCCGGCACCACCTGGCTGGAAGAAGTCATCGGCCTTGCCGAGGCCGGCGGCGAAGGACTGGATATCGCCAAAGAGGTCTATGCGCAGGCTTATGAGTATCGGGAAGAACTTTGCGCCCCTACGCGACGGTGATTGACATTGACCCAGCTAAACTGCCGACGCCTCAACAGGTCAAAAAATGGAATGGGGTGCAATACACCGCCGCTTTATGGCACGACCGGAAAAACCCGGCGTACAATCCGCATTTTCGACAATTGATACACATAGGATACAAGATAGCCGCCAAAATGGGAAATCGTTATCTGGACGCCCTGGCGAAATTTGAGTCGGTCGTCGCCGAAAACGTCAAAGAAAATCTGCTGACCCGGCATATCAAGCCGATATTTAGCGGCCGGTAAATTACCTATAAGAGGAAGATACGGTGTGTTTTTATCTGTTTGACTTCACAGCTCAAACAAATTGAGCGAGAAATTAGGATGAACGAAAGGACAGTAAATAACCACTGTGGTTATTTACTTTTCTTTGACAACGGGCAAACAGTGAAGTACCGTTATCAGTATTAGGGAGGATATAGACAATCTTTTGTATGGAGACGAACGATGCGGCGGGGCGGTAAAGTACGGATTGTCCTTCTGAATAGTCTGTTTATGGGTGTTTTTTGTTTTGCTGTGGCGGAGCCGCCAGTTAAGCCCGCCGACCCAAACATTCCATTGACACTCAACGATTATCTGTATCAGGCGGCAATGAACAATTCGGGTCTGCGGGTGGCGTTTGAGGCGTGGAAGGCCGCGATGGAGCAGATTCCACAGGCCGCAGCGCTGGACGACCCGCAGTTTACATTCAGCTATTTTGTCCGCGAGGAAATGAGGCACAGTGACAGTCCCCGCGAGCAGGATTATAAAATTATGCAGATGTTTCCGTGGTTCGGCAAACTGGAGGCCCGCACGGATGCCGCTGCCGCCCAGGCCAAGGCCGCCCACCATCGTTACGAAGCCGCCAGGGTTAAAGTCATCTATCAGACCAGCAGCGTTTTTTATGAATTCGCGTATTTAGCCAAGGCGGTGGACGTCGCCAAAGATAGTCTTGAGTTGATGAAGCATTTTGAGCAGGTCGCCCGCGAAAAATACCGCACCGCCGAAGGGTCGCATCCGGACGTCGTTCGCGCCCAGATTGAGCTGGCGACGATGGAAGACGATTTAATCAGTATGACGCGGATGCGCAAACCCATCGTTGCGCAATTAAACGCGGTGATGAATCAGCCGACGGATAAAGAGCTTCCGTGGCCAAAGGAGGATAAATTCGTTCCTGTGAAGATTGCGGCCGAGACGATTGCCGAACAGATTCGCTCGGCTAATCCGGAGTTGGCCGCGATGCATCAGCAGATTCTGGCATCCCGCAAAATGGTTGAGCTGGCGAAAAAGCGCTATTGGCCGGATGTGGGACTTGGCATTGAAATTGACAATATGCCCAACAATGGTTCGGGGATGCAAAACCCTATTATGGCGATGGTAACCATCAATCTGCCGATATGGGTGGACGGTTATGCCGCCGGCGTTCGTCAGGCCCAGGCTGAGACGGCGATGGCGCAGCGGGAAAAAATGCAGGCTGAATTTGACCTTGTCGCCCAGGCCGAGCAGGCGATGTATGAACTTGACGACAACCTTCGCAAAGTCCGCTTGTATGAAGACGTTCTGATTCCCAAGGCCAAAGAAATGATTGAAGTGACCGAGCAGGCGTATCGAACGGGCGGCGTCGATTTTATGACGCTCATTGATGCCCAGCAGAAACTTTTGAATTTCCAACTGATGCACGAAAGGGCTGCGGCTAATTATCTGCAGAAACAGGCGGAACTGGAAATGCTTACGGGTCAGCCGCTTGCGACGGCGAAAAAGTAAAGAAATAACTGGTATCTATTTATTTGCGGATTTTTGTGAACCAAATTCCTATTGTATTGGTAGGAATAAAAAAGTTTTGGAAGGGCAGTATATGGCTGACGAAACAGCGAAGGGCGTTTTGTCGGGGAAAAAGCGTTTTATCATACTGATAATTGGGGTCTTTTTGGCCGGGTGGTTTGCGAAGGGTGTTTTTTCGCCCGGCCAAAACCACATCCCAGCCGGGCAGGTCAAGGAGGCTAAAACCACCATTTGGACCTGTTCGATGCACCCGCAAATTCGGCAGGACCATCCCGGCAAATGTCCGATTTGCGGGATGACGCTGATTCCGGCCGGCGGCGCCGGCGACAAAACCGCCGGTGTCATTGAATTTACGCCCGAAGCGGTCAAACTGATGGAGATACAGACGGCGCCGGTGGAACGAAAATTTGTTTCGTCGCAGGTCAAACTCATCGGCAAGCTGGATTACGACCAAACCCGCATCAAATCCATCACCGCATGGACGGGCGGGCGCATTGACCGTTTGTTTGTCGATTATACAGGTATGCCCGTCCGGCAGGGCGACCACATGGTTGAATTGTACAGTCCCGAACTTATCAGCGCTCAAAGTGAACTGCTTGAATCGCTCAAATCTTCAAAAACAGTAGGGCAATCGTCGTCGGATATAATCCGCCGGTCGGTGGAAGGCACGTTAAAGGCCTCGCGTGAAAAACTGCGCCTGCTGGGTGTGTCCGAGGAGCAAATTAAACAGATTGAATCCACAGGCAAGGTGATTGACCGCCTGACGATTCCGGCTCCCATCGGCGGCGTGGTGATTGATAAAATGACCACGGAGGGAATGTACGTCCAGACGGGGATGGCGATTTATACTATCGCGGATATGACAAAGCTGTGGGTGCTGATGGATGCATACGAATCCGACCTGGCGTGGATTCGCTTCGGACAGAAAGTGGAGTTTGCCACGGATGCCATTGCAGGAAAGACATTTTCCGCGACGGTTAGTTTCATTAGTCCCGTGCTGGATGAAATGACCCGTACGGTCAAGGTGCGTGCGGTAGTGGATAATCCCGATGGGACGCTTAAGCCCGGGATGTTTATTCGCGGCATGATTTATGCTCAATTGACCCGTGAGGGTAAAGTCATGGATGTATCTCTTGCGGGCAAATATATCTGCCCGATGCATGGTGAGATCATTAAAGACGCCGCCGGTACGTGTGATATCTGCGGGATGGCTCTGGTCAAGGGTGAAGAACTGGGCTATCAGGTCGCCGGTCAGTCGCAGCAGGCTCCGATGGTGATTGCCGCCACAGCGCCGCTAATCACCGGCCGAGGCCTGAACAAAGCGATTGTTTATGTCCAAAGCGGCACGCCGGAGCATCCGGTGTTTGTGGGCAGGGAAGTGACGCTGGGTCCTAAAGCGGGGGACTTCTACATTGTCGAATCGGGCCTGATGGAAAGCGAGAAAGTCGTTGTCAATGGGGCGTTCAAGATTGACTCTGCCGCGCAGATTCAGGCAATACCTTCGATGATGACACGAACAGAAAAATGATAAATGACAAATGAATAATAAATAAAGAAACACACAGTGGAAAGGGAGTTGCTATGAAAAAGACGATTTTTATTTTAGCGATGATCGGACTGGCGGTTCTTGTGGGTTGCGAGAAAAAAACTGAACCTCAGCAGTCGGCGGCTCCGGGAATGGAAATGCCCAAGGAAGTCGAGCAGGCCGCTGACAAGGCCGCTGCGGAAGTACAGAAGGCAGCCGATACCGCTGTCGCGGCAATCGAACAGACAAAATGTCCGATACTGCCCAACAATCCCATCGATAAAAACGTCTTTGTGGAGTACAAGGGCAAAAAAGTCTATTTTTGCTGTGAGAACTGCAAGGCCGAATTTAACAAAGACCCGGAAAAATACGTGAAGGATTTGCCGCAGTTCAAGCAGTGAGCATTGTCTTGCGGAAACAATTTACCATCAACTATTGAGTAATGGCAAACTATGACGGAACGTTTATCTAAACACGACATCGATCCGGGCGGTTTGCTCAGTTCGGTACTCCAGTTTTGTCTGAACTACCGGCTGGTGATTATTGTCTGTGTTGTTGGGGTGATGCTGGCCGGGGTGGTGGTGGCGCCGTTTGACTGGCAGATTAGCTGGCTGCCGCGGTTTCCCGTGGCTGTCGATGCCATTCCCGACATCGGCGAAAATCAGCAGATCGTCTTTACCGACTGGCCCGGCAGAAGTCCACAGGATATTGAAGACCAGATTACATATCCGCTGACGACAAACCTGCTGGGACTGGCCGGCGTCAAGACCGTCCGCAGCACGTCGATGTTCGGCTTTTCCAGCATTTATGTCATTTTCAATGACAATGTTCCATTTGATTTAACCCGCCAGAAGATTCTCGAACGGCTCAACTCGTTGCCCGAAGGGGCTTTGCCGGAAGGCGCTGTGCCGCGTCTCGGGCCGGACGCCACGGCGCTGGGCCAGGTTTTCTGGTACACACTGGAAGGGCGGGACGCCAAAGGCAACCCGACCGGCGGCTGGGATCTGCACGAATTGCGTTCGGTGCAGGACTGGACGGTTCGTTTTGCTTTGCAGTCGGCCGGCGGCGTGGCGGAAGTGGCGTCAGTCGGCGGTTTTGTCCGCGAATACCAGATTGACGTGGATCCGGACGCGATGATAGCCGCAAAAGTCTCACTGAATGATGTTTTTGCGGCTGTGATGGAATCCAACCGTGATGTCGGCGCGCGGACGATTGAAATCAACCGCGTCGATTATCTGGTACGCGGCCTGGGATTTATCAAATCCGTCGAAGATATTGAACAGATTGTCGTCAGAGTCAGCAATAACATTCCCATTCGCATTAAAGACATTGCCGCCGTCGGTCTCGGACCTGCCCTGCGCAGCGGCGTATTGGATAAGGCGGGGGCCGAGGCCGTCGGTGGCGTCGTGGTTGTTCGCTACGGTGAGAACCCGCTGGCGGCGATTAAAAATATCAAAACCAAAATCGTCGAAATCAGCCCCGGGCTTCCCAAAAAACCCCTGCCCGACGGCACGGTCAGCCAGGTTGCCATAGTTCCGTTTTATGATCGTACGGGCCTGATTTATGAAACCCTCGGTACACTGAATGCGGCGATTTATGAGCAGATTATCATTACCGCCATTGTCATTATATTGCTGTTGCGCAATTTCCGCAGTTCTGCCATTGTCTCGGCGATGATGCCGATGGCGGCGCTGATTACGTTTGTGGGGATGAAACTGCTCGGTGTTGACGCCAACATTGTGGCGCTGTCGGGCATTGCGATTGCCATCGGTGAAATTTCCGATATGGGAATTGTGATTTGCGAAAATATCGTCCAGCATCTGGAGCGATACCCTCAGAAGAACCGGCTGAAGCTGGTATATGACGCATCGCGCGAAGTGGCCTCGGCGGTGATGACGGCGATTGCCACGACGGTGGTCAGTTTTCTGCCGGTCTTTGCAATGACGGGAGCGGAGGGCAAGCTTTTTAAGCCGCTGGCTTACACGAAAACGCTGGCGTTGACGTCATCTGTTTTTCTGGCGATTCTGGTTGTGCCCCCGCTGGCGTATTATCTTTTCCGGAAGGGGAATTTTTCTTTATTGACTTCGGACGGCAATAAAAGACGCCGGCGCGGGTGGCTGGATTATGTGCTGGTGGCGGTGTTGGTCTTTTTGCTGACCCACGACTGGCTGCCGATTGGGCCGGATCGCGGGCTGGTGCTGAACCTGCTGTGGGTTATTGTCATCGTGGGAGTTCTGATTGGGTCATTTGTACTGATTATTCGTTTTTATGAACCGATGCTGAACTGGTGCCTGCGGCATAAATGGCTTTTCTTGAGCCTGCCGACGGCGATGGTTATTTCCGGTTTTGTGGTGTGGGCCAATATGGGTAAGGAATTTATGCCGTCGCTGGATGAGGGGTCGTTTTTATATATGCCGACGACTATGCCTCACGCCTCGATTGCGGAGGTGACGAATCAGTTAAGTAAAATCGACGCCGCCATCGCCTCGATTCCGGAGATTGATTCGGCCGTCGGCAAAATCGGCCGGGTGGAAAGCGCATTAGACCCGGCGCCGATTTCAATGTTTGAAACGGTGATTAACTACAAGCCCAAATACAAGACGGACAAGAACGGACGTCTGATTTTGGACGACAAAGGTAAGGCTGTTCGGCAGTGGCGGAAAGGATTTGAGACGCCGCGGGATTTGTGGAATGAAATTGTCCGTGTCGCAGGTCTTCCTGAGACGACCAGCGCCCCGTTATTGCAGCCGATTGAGACTCGTATTGTGATGCTGCAAACCGGGATGCGGGCGCTAATGGGCATCAAGGTCAAAGGGCCAAGCCTTGAGGGGATAGAAAAAACAGGTCTTGAACTGGAAAAACTGCTGAAACAGGTTCCTTCGGTCGAACCGTCAGCGGTGATTGCCGACCGCATTGTCGCCCAGCCGTATATCGAGCTTCGCATTGACCGGGCCGCCATCGCCCGTTACGGCTTGCGCGTCGATGATGTGCAGAATGTCATTGAAATCGCCATTGGCGGCAAGCCTATCACCACCACCGTCGAAGGACGCGAACGTTATCCTGTGCGTGTCCGTTATCTGCGTGAGCTGCGCGACCAGGTGGAAGCATTAAACAAAATTCTTGTTCCGACGATGGCCGGCGGCGTGCAAATCCCGCTGGGGCAACTGATTCATATCGAGTACAAACCCGGCCCGCAAATGATTAAGAGCGAGGATACGTTCCTGACCGGTTATGTGCTGTTTGATAAAAAGGCCGGTGTGGCCGAAGTCGATGCGGTCAATGATTGCAGGCAATTTCTGGAACAGAAAATCAGGGAAGGCAAATTAGTTTTGCCCGCCGGGGTTAGTTTTACATTTTCCGGAACGTGGGAAAATCAAGTTCACGCGCAAAAAACACTGGCGGTTGTGATTCCGATCGTGCTGGCGATTATTTTCCTGATTCTGTATCTTCAGTTTGAAAGTTTCGGCTGGTCGTGCGTGGTATTTACCACGGTCCTGACCGCGTGGTCAGGCGGGTTTGTGTGGATGTGGTTCTACCGGCAGGGATGGTTTTTGAATTTTACGCCGTTTGGGATTTCACTGCGGGAGCTGTTCAATATTCATCCGTACAATCTCAGTATTGCGGTCTGGGTTGGATTTCTGGCGTTGTTTGGCGTTGCCTCTGACGACGGCGTGCTGATGATGACCTACCTGAAGGAAAGGTTTGCGTCGGAAAAGCCTCAAACCATTGAGCAGATTCGCCGTGAGACGATGATTGGCGCTTCGCGTCGCGTCAGGCCCGCCCTGATGACCAGTGCGACGACGATTCTTGCATTATTGCCCGTTCTGACTTCCATAGGCAGGGGGTCGGATATTATGGTTCCGATGGCAATACCTTCCTTTGGCGGAATGACGCTGTCGCTGGTGGATTTGCTGATTGTGCCGACACTGTTCTGTATGGTTAAGGAATTCGTTGCTCGTCGTACGTTGAAAAAGTCCCTGAAATAATAATCCATTTATTTTACTGGCACGGATGAAATAATTGTCTCCGAGATAATGTAATGCGTCATGTACAAATGGCTGTTGCTTAAGCGGGCTTTGCCTTCGTTTTCAGATTACAAACACGAAAAATGGTATTACTGTTTTGATTTTAGCAGCGATTGCGATATCGGTTCTTGTCGGCTGCAAGAAGAAAACCGAACCGGCGCCTGCGGCGAAGATGGAAATGCCCCAGGCGGCCAAGCAGGCCGCCGACCAGACCGCCAAACAGGCTGCTGCGGATGTGCAGAAAAAGGCCGAGACTGTTGTCGCTACTGTCACAGAGCAGACGAAATGCCCGATATTGCCCAACAACCCCATCGACAAGAATGTCTTTGTTGAGTACAAGGGCAAAAAAGTCTATTTTTGCTGTGAGAACTGCAAGGCCGAATTTAACAAAGACCCGGAAAAGTATGTCAAAGACCTGCCGCAATTTAAACAATGATTAACGACAAATAAATTGTTTGTAAGGGCAAGCCCTCGTGCTTGCCCTTATGCTGCTGCGGGTTCGGCTTTTTTGCGGCTTTTGGCCGGGGCAATGGCCAGATTAATCAGGATTCCAAAGACAATCATCCCCCCCGCAATGACGGCGAACAGGCCGGGGTTTGCCAGAAAGATATCCGCCGGTTTTGAACCTTTGTACAGCAGCAGAAAAAACATTCCCACCGCAATGAACATCGTGCCGAGAGTCGCGCATATAAAGGCGCAAATGCCCCTCGGAATCGCAAAGCCAAGTCCCACGACCGTCAAAATCACCACCGCACAGACTATCCAGCTCATTTTGCCGAGTGATTTGACGGCGTTGTATGCGTTTTGGCCAACCCATACGGCATAGTTTTCCAGTACCGTCAGACTTTGCACCACCATATCCCCCGCCTGCGGCGAGGTGGACAGATTCATCGCGGGTGGGTTTTGCCAGGTTTGCGGATTGCTCAGCGTCGGCCAGGCCAAAACCAGATTCACCGCCGCCGCCATCAGAACCGCAGTGAGCAATATCACCGTCGTCTTTTCAAAAAATATCGCCAGCAGACCCGCCAGTACAGCGGCGCCGATTAGAAAATAGAGCTGGCGGTCGGTCAGAAAATAGGCGAGAGTATAGCCAATCCCGGCAGCGACAGAACCTGCAAAAAATTTCAGCCAGCGAAGCCCGCCCAGCCAAAGACATAATCCCAGCCAGACCAGTACAAACCCCGCCAGTACCAACACCATCGGGGCCAACTGGTTTGCCGAGTTTTGAAACGTAGTGAGAAATTCCGCCATCTATTGCTCTTTGAATAATAAACTTAACAATCCCAACATTGATCTATGTTTGTCATTCCGGCCTTGAGCTGGAATCCAGAGCGTTTTAGACTGGATTCCCGCTGGAGTTTATCTCGGTGAAGACCGGGACGGGAATGACAGAATGTTTAGTTATTTTTTCAATCTTCAATAATACCTTAAAAAAAGAACTTCCATGTCTTGTATCGACTGAATGATTTGCAAGGCGTTAATAATCCACAAAGGCAGGCAGGATTTTGCATTGATAGAATTGAGTGCGGATGAGAGGACTTGAACCTCCACGGGCGTTTCCACCCTCAGGCACCTGAAGCCTGCGCGTCTGCCAGTTCCGCCACATCCGCAATAGAACAAGCAAAATATAGCCTTACGACCCTTTTCGTCAAGGTTTTTTTATGCTCTCCGTGAATGAATTTGCCCGCCAGACTCGCAGTTACTGCCTTTTCGGGGCCATTCTGCCCAATTTGGGGGTAGCGTCTGCAAGCGGTAGATTGTAGGTGAGTAACTTTCCTAACCCGACAGATTATCCCTAATAACTCAAAATGCCCTTCTCGTTGCCAATGTCTGGTAAAACGACATAAACCGGATAGTTCCGTCCCCTCTTTGTCAATCAGAAGCAAGCAAATGTTTTCCAATCGAAGACAAACTAAGCAGCCTTAGCAAAAGCAATATCAGGGCACACGGATAATCTTCACTCCGCCGCGTTTGAGTATTTCGCCAGTTACGCCATCCTTATCACAGGAAGGACTTCCACCTTTCAGATAAGCCCGGCGGGCGCCTACAATTTTCGCAATCTCCAGTGTGTATATGGCACCATTGACATGAAATCGAGTTACGTCTTGGCCTGTTTCCGGCGCAATGATTCGCAGTCGGCCATCAAGTACCTGCGCACCTGTACCGTCCAGCTTTTCACTGGTTCGCGGCGTTGACATACCGCCAAGCTGCTCCGGGCAGACAGGAACAAGGACATATCTTTTCTTTAGATGTTCGAGCAACTTCTGGCGTTTCTTTGGCCTGCGGCCGTGCCAGCGACAGGGAATCCCAAGCAGACAAGCGCTGATAACCACCGGTTCGCCATTATTACTGACATCAAACAGATATTCTTGGCCATGAGCCTGTTGCACAATACAATTCCCAACAAAGCTATCCAAACCCTTTAATTAGTATCTGTTGCGGATACGGGTTTTTGTCATTCCCGCGCAGGCGGGAATCCAGTTATTCGTACCAAATACCTGCTTTTGTGGGTATGACATTTTCGTTTTTATTTTTCCGCAACAGGAACTAATTACCGGTTCGGCCAGATTTTTTCTTCATCCAGCCTTATTTTTTCGTACCTCGTTATTTTGTTTTCTGTTTTTTTCGGTACAGACCGAACTATCTTACCCACATTCTCAAAAACAGCCCCTTTTTATCCTATCCAGCAGACTTTGCCGCTCCGCCGCATTCGCAACAGAATCGTCAACTATGGCTAATCCCACCGATTCGTCAAGATTTTTTTAACCAAAATACCATCCCGGCTTGTACCAAACAATGAAATCACGTGAACCGGATACATTCGATTCCCTTATGCGTTTAAGGTTCGCTTTATCCGTAAATTTTCAACCCGTTCGATTCCGTTTTACGATATAAGGTAGGTAGAGTTTGTGCGCGCTATGAGAGAAATGACCAGGAAAGGCTTTACATATATGACAACTACGGCAGGTAAAAAGCGAGTCCATACTTTTATAACGATTATTGTTTTTTCGATAATGGCACTGGTTGTATCCGGCTGCGTTGACCCGTATGCGCCGAAAATCGTCAGTCCCTTGGCGACGCAGACCGAGATTATCGGACAATCGGTACAAAACCGCTCTATCGAATGTTTCCGCTTCGGCGATGGGCCGGAAACGATTCTGGTTTTGGCCTCCATCCACGGAAACGAATCAGCAGGAACGCCGCTGGCTTACAAGCTGATTGAACATCTGCAAAAAGACCGTCGGCTGCTTGCCAATCGAACCATTTTAATTATCCCGGCGGCCAATCCGGACGGCTACGCGGCGGGTACACGGGACAACATCAATGAAGTCGATTTAAATCGCAATTTCCCCGCCGCCAATCGAATCAACATCACCGAATACGGCACTCACCCTTTATCTGAACCGGAAGCAGTCGCCCTAAAAGAGGTGATACAGGCATATCGCCCCGCCAGAATCGTCAGCATTCATACACCCTTGAGTTGTATCGATTATGACGGGCCGGGACAAGCGATCGCGGAAAATATGGCTCGCGTCTGTGATTTACCGGTGACCAAACTTGGCGCCCATCCAGGATCAATGGGAGCTTATGTCGGTGAGACACTGGGCATTCCGATTATTACACTGGAACTGCGCGAAACCGACAAAATACTCACCCCCGACGAACTATGGGCCAAATACGGCCGCGCCATCCTCGCCGCCATCGTCTATCCCGAAATCCTCTACTAAACTAAACTTAAAAAACTCCAAAAAATTAGGGGTTTTTATGAAAAAACTCGTACATTGCGTTAGATTTATAGGATTCCCATAGAACAGCGTAAAACCTCCGCCGATTCATGTCAAATGCAATTTTTGCCGCTAAACAGCGAGGGCCGGATGCGATTCAGCATTCGGCCCTCATAATCCTGGCAATCACCGGATTGCAATCCGCCGAAGTTTCAACGAAGGCGGATTCGCCCCGAAGGATTATCATCGGCCTGAATTATCTTTAGCCATTAACAGGAAAAAACTGACAGCGAGACCTTCGCTTCTTTATCAAAGCGATATCTCAAGCACTTATTACAGCACCGACATAATAGGATACGATATTGCCGACGGCAGCAATTAAGAATGCGTATCCCCATTTGAGTTGTGTGAATGTTTCCAGTTGAAACAGCTCATAGCGGCTGATTGCTTTAATCAAAACCCCATCGAGTGCGACAATCAATCCCTCCGCAACCCACAGATTCGACACTGCATCAAGAAGAGGCAAAAAAACCGCAAAATAAACCGTCAGGTTTCCTATAAACAGGGCGATAAATACAGGCGCGGGAGACATATCAAAAAAAAACAAGAGGATTGTTATTATGGCAACTTCTACTCCTATGGCAGAGCCAAGAACTATAACATAAGCCAGTCCGCCTATGGGGTCAATAATGACAGGATTTGCAAAGGCCACACCTGCTGAACAGAGCAGCAGAAATAAGACGCCCCATTTTTTCATCTTCTCGCCCTTAACATCTTTATATCATCACGTATCTCATTTTGCACAGATCGACTGGAGCCAAAAATTCCGAAATAACACGTTAGTGCTATCCCTATAACTCCTACAATAAAATGTACGGTACTATTTCCCCATATTGGAACATGTTTCAACTTGCCGAAACTATGGATATAACAGAAATTCGACTCTGCCATGGCGGAATGTTTACATTTCTCCCTCTTCCTTGTGAAAGCCTGACACGATTTGTTCTCCTTCTGGTCCATCGCCAGCCTCTTCAACTCATCATCGCACGAATCGCTTTCTTCAGGGCAGGGATGTCGTTTTTCACCACAGACCAGACTGCCTTTGTGTCGATACGGAAGTAATCATGCACAAGAATATTTCGCATGCCGATAATTTTCAGCCAGGGAATTTCAGGGTAGCGCTCCTGAAGGTCGTCTGAAACTTTCGCCGCAGCTTCGCCAAGAATCTGCAAATGATGCAATATCCACGTCTGGACAAGTTCATCGTTCTCAAAAACATTTTTCCCGCGGACGGCGTATTTTTCTATATTTTCGATTGATTCAAGAATATCAAGCAGTCTTTCGTTGTCGTCTCTCATAGCCGAACAGCCTCTCTCATAACACGGTCGCGAATACGGGAGTGTAATCCCGCCGGCGTTACCACATCCACCTTGCGGCCCAGCAACGCCTGTAAATCCATCAGGAGACCGCCAAGGTCAAACAGGCTGCGTCCTTCTTCCAGATTGACCAGAAAATCAACATCACTGCGTTCATCCGCCTCGCCTCGGGCGACGGAACCAAAAATACGCACGTCAGAGGCCCCGTATTTGGCGGCCAACGCCAAAATCTGTTCTTTTTGCCGACCGATTATTTCCTGTATTCCCATACACTAAAGTGTAAATCCGGTATTCGGCGATGTCAAACGCAAATTTGGCAGGCTAAAAACAGTGATGAACCTTATGACACCCACGAAAGTGTCAGCTTCTTCTGCGAGTGGACGCACTGACGAAGATATAAATTAACCAGGTTCTGATAAGGAACCCCTGTTTCCTTTGCCAGTCGCTTGAAATACTGAATGACGTCCACTCCAAGACGCAGCGTCACCTGCTTTTTGAGAATCCTGGCGTAGGGATTTTTGCGTCCCTTCATTTTTGAAAAATCATATTCTTTTTTCATCGTTTGTTCTCGTTATATGTTTTACGTTCCTTATTCGCGGCCTTCCTGGCGGAAATAATCCGTATCTCTTGTCCTCTCCGGCGAAAACAATAGGAGACAACCAAAACTCGAAAACGGAAACTTGCCCCCAACATCAGAAACCTGTCCTCCCGCATCGAATGCCCGGGGTCGAAAAATTCCACAGCGTCCTCATCAAAGAAAACCGACGAGGCTTCATCGAAAGAAACTCCATGTTTTCTCAGGTTTTGTTGCGCCTTTCGGTCGTCCCAGGCAAACGTTATCTTTTCCATAATTATAATATATTGCCTTTAACATTATAGTTCAAGTAAATTAGTCGAATATTTTCGCTGTCAAATCGCGCCATGTGAGATTTTTACCGTTTAAAACAGCGACGGTCGGCAGGGTTTCCCTTGCCGGCCGTCATAATCCCGCCCATCCTGAACAAAACCGAAGGATTATCATCGGCTGTCCAAGCCGGGTTTCTGCGTTTATGTGCCCGGCGTGGGCGTGATTGCCTGCCAGTTATTCGGATCGTTGCCGTATAATGCCGTATTGATGCGCCCCAGTGACTTGCCTTTGCCATCGGCGTCTATGGGCCACAGGTCAGGCTCAACGGGGTCATCGCCGGGATGCGAACCATCGCTGTAGCCGACCCGTTCAACGCGGATGTATTGGCGGACGCCTCCATCTATTTCACCCGGTTTACCCAATTCAAGCTGTTCGCCTTCATTGGCCAGCTTGCCGCTGTAAGGACCGTAAATGATACTCGGAGAGACATCCGGATATCGCCAGCCAAACGCTGTCGGATTTTTGACGACCAGAATCCTGCCGCCGGCGGAAATTGTCACCGCGTTCGGCGGCGCGGCAAATGTGTAATCAATGCCGCCGGTAAATTTCCACGGCTCGTCCTCATTGGGATCGTAAAGGGTAACAGGCGAACCGCCGGGATTATAAAGCTCGATATATTCGTATTCGTTATTGACATACGAGCCGCCCGCCGGCCAATCGGGATTGTACATAATCTCTGATATGACAACCGGCCCAATCTTCGGATAAGCGTTTGCCTGACCTGAGGTATTGTGGTCCATCGGCACAAAATTATAAGTATTGGTGCTGCTCTTGTAATAGCGTCCGAAGGATACGCCGGTCTCGGATGCCCCGAAATCCTCATTTTCCCGATAGCCGGTAAGGATGCTGTTGGTATCGAGAGCCGAAGCCAGGCAGACTTTCTCGCCGTTTCCACTGAGTGCAAATGGAATAAGCCGACCCGGATCCGCGGCCGATTGGCCGAAATTCGCGGTTTCGGTGACAACCAGATAACCATACGCCGGGATAACGGTACCTGCTGCAAAGCGATATTTAAGCGGATTTGTCTCGCTGTCACTCAGATACCAGTCGCCTATATCAATCGGAGCCGCTGTCGTATTATAAAGCTCAATCCAGTCGGGCACCTCTGCATGCGCATGGGCCAGGACTTCATTGATAACAATAGCGCCGGGGTTGGGAATGATGCCGGAGTCGTCGGCGTCGGGAGAACCGTTTACATAAGCGCTTGCCCGCCAGCTATCTTTATAACTCCAGCTATTGGTGTCAGGATTGGCTGGATTGATAATGGTCAACGAATAGCCGTCGCCATCCGTTATTGACCGCCAGCCGTCTTTATACTCAAAATCCAGAATCACATTGCCAATCGCATCTTCCAGCCTGATTCGCTCGCCGCCGTTATCCAGCGAACCGGAGCATTGGCCTGCGATATTTCGCCCTGTACCGTATTTCGCTTCAAATACAGTGATGTCTTTGACAACAATAATATGATCACCCGCCGCCAGCGTTTCGTTATCGAAGGTAAAATCAATTCCTTTGGTGAATTTGACAAGATTGAGATTAATTGAACTCGACGAAATATTCTTGAGCTCAACGTACTCGGTATTCGGATCAATCGGATGATACATCAGTTCCGTCACCCGCAAACTATCTTTGACCGGACCAACGGCAAATATCGCATCGTTCAGCGCCGACCATTCCGTTCCCGTAAAGACGCGGGCTTTGACCTCCGTACTTTTTGTCAGGGCAACCGGCGCGGCATAGGCCGTCGCATCCGCCGAAGGCGTCCCCGGCGATTTCACTTTAGCTATCAATGAAGCGGTAATCAGGAAATCACTGCTGGTACTGGTTTCATTTAATCCCTGAATCGCCAGAATATTGGTACCTGTCCGCAATTGAGGAATCATCGCGGAAATATCAAAATCCGTCGGCGTAATCGCTTCATTGTCCGGCCTGTTCGATGAAGCGTTAGTATTCCAGTCTAATGGACTTGTGGTGTTGACGCGGTCCCGTACCGCCTCCCGACCATTGATAAATGCGACAAAGCCATCGTCATATCGCAACCGCAAAATTAGTTGCGCAATCGCCTGCCCGCTGTATTGGAAAGGAATACGAATATAACATGATGTATTAACGGTGTACATTTGAGTTTTAACGTTGATGCCGTTGTTGATATAACTGCTGTAATTGATCGGATCGTTTGGATTATTCTCGTATCCCACTGCCCCGCTTCCGTTAATCCATCCTGTCGCCGAATAACCCGGCCCGGCCCAGATGTTGTCCGGTATCGACAAATATTGTTCCACAATGACAACCGGCCCGCTGATGTCCGGACCCGACCATGCCACGCTGAGATTATCCCCACCGCCATGCTCTTTTTGCAATGCTTCGATATAATAAGCGCTGCCGGCCTGAAGCGTTCTGGCCGTGGATTTCTGTTCAGTAAATTTAGTCCACTGGTTTTCATCGGTCCAGTCAGGAACCGAGGCAATTTGAACCGCATTTGCAGACGTAGCGTCGGTACTCATCTTAAGCTGGCAGTTATCATCACCGGCAATCCAGAACGTATAACTGCCCGTTGTCGGCGGATATAATAACGCCCGCACTCGGGTACCATACATATCAGCCCAATTGATGACCGGCATCTGGAAGCTGTTCCAGAATTCTGTCTTGTTGGGACTATTCGGATAACGCGAGTTGCTCGTCAAATTGCTGACTGCGGTTCCCTCAATTCCCGTCCATGTTTCCGCGCGAACTGTTCCGTCCGGAACACGAATCGGACCTGTTGGAACAAGAACCTGTTTGGCCGCATTTTCCAGCACAATTACAATATCCACGAGCGGGTCGCTGTCTTGTGTCGTCTGCCGGGGATCCTTGCCGTTGGTGGTATAGTAGATCGTTCCCGTGCCATTCGGGTTGTCCATCGAAAGAGCATAACTGCCGCTGATCACTCCGCCCTGTTGACTCATCACGGGAGGATCGATAGTCGGATACCACCCGTGGGTCCTCAACTGGCTTATGACTACACCCGTGCGCGCCGGGATGTAGTTATTGACGATATTATTGACTGCCGGCAACCAGTGGTCATCCCGATTCAGCGGTGTATATACCTTGGCGTCACCCCAGCGGGCCGATTCGGCAATGATCGCTTTGTCAATCTGCTCCTTGCGAGCCATGATCAAATCGGTGGCATTTGCCGCATCCAGCACCCCTCCGTTAAAGAAATGTTTGTAAACCCGGTCGGGAAAATGTATGACATACTCGGGATGAGCCGTCAGTTTCTGGCTGAGCCACTGCGGCGTAAAACGGAGAAACTGCTGAAGATCCCAGTTATCGTACGGCCCGGTACGGTCGGTTTCACCGGTGTCCAAAGAATGTTCTGCATCGTGCCGCAGGAATTTGAATCCATCCGGATTCTTTCGATTATAAAACGCCCACATATTATTCGGACGTTGATTGCTCAAAAAACTCGAAATCGGACTATCTTTGTCACCCGTGTAATAAATGCTGATCATATAATCTATCAGATTATCCATATCGACAAGTTTAGTGCCGTTCGGATCGTTTGTACCGTCCGCCTTGAGGCCCTGAACGGCATAGTAGGCCGCATCCGTCGTAAAGCCAGCCGTCGCCGCCTGCCACAGCGCATAGTAAGCGTCCGTCGTGCCGTCGGTCGCCCCGATCTCGTAATAGGCCGTGGGGGGACCATCCACCTTGATCACATCATAATCTTCCGCTTCGCCGCCGCAATAGGACGCCGCGTACTGCGCTTCGGATCGTTCCTGGGTCTGATAAAGTCCCCAGTACTGGCCGTTAAGATAAAGATGATAATAGCGGCTTCGGGTATAGGGTTGTCCCATCTCACGCTGAACGTCCCGCGAGAAAATGTCTCGCAACATCGTGTTTTGCGAATCGCCGGCGAAACTCCAGGAGTAATTCTGCGCGGTTCGCAAATCGATCTTTTCAAACGTGTCAACCCCTTCGTCTCCAAAAAGAGGGTAGGATAATTTATCTTTGCCGTATTCACTTCGAAAGAACAGCCGAAAAGCATGTTTGGGATTATCATTACTACGGCTGTAACCGCCCCGAATACGTATGCCGGCGTCAATCTGAAAACCCTTGCTGCCATCCGGATTGATCAATTCCACCGACACCGGCCGTTCCCATGCCTTGCCTTCCCCGTTGGCATTGACATAAATCCCTGTCTCAGAATCAAACAGATTCGCAATGTCCGTTACCAGCGAAACCGTCGGAATCGCCAGCAAGGCCTCATCCATCTGTCCGGCATATCGCGGGTCATTGACAACATCCGGGTCCATGCCGTAATCAATTATCTGGCCATTCACGGAACCGGTCGGCCAGCCCGATCCCGGCGCCGTACCGGGTTGCGTCTTAATATCTGCCAAAAACAGATACGTCTGAGTCATAATAGGCGAAGGCATCCAGCCGGTCTTGATGGCCGCCGCTCGAACACATTGGGTACCATTAACCGCCACCGGTCCCGAATAGAGAATTGCCCCCGCAGCGGGCGACTCACCGGTAATCGGATTATCCCCATTCGTTGTATAATAGATACTTATACCGGATGTGCCGCTTGCGATAGTCAGGTCAAAAGAAGTACTGTAAAATCCGCGTGTATGGCTGAATTCAACCTCTTCGATCTCACCCGCGTAAGCACCGTTGTTGATCGCACCGGCCGTTGGAGTCGGGAAGAATCGCCAATCGTCGCTTGCATCAGGGTATCGGCCGTAAGAGATGTTGGTTGACTGATCGCCGAAAGTAAGCGTGTCAATTGGAGTACTGCCGTCGCTGCTGAACAACCCGATATCTTCGCCTCCTGCAGAGAGTTTGAAATCGGCGTGAAGCGGCCCGTCCTGCGTATCTTCGTCCGCCCAGATTACTACAAAGCCCCCGGCCGGAACTGTGGTCTGCGCTGAGTAACCCGAAGGAACCGGCCATTTTGCCGGGGTGTCCAGATCATCCGTCAGATACATCCCCGCAAGGTCTATCGGCGTATCGCCAAAATTATAGATTTCAATCCAGTCATCATATTCGTTCTGCGGGTCTTTGATGCCGCTGGTGCTGCTGTTGGAGGCCATAAATTCATTGATGACAAGCGGGATACCTTCAAGCCAGTGGCCCGCCAAAACCGCAAAATCGGCAAAATCAACCCCGTTTAGCCCATCAAAATTCGCACAAGCCGACTCTTCTTCACATTCGCCGGTATCCAGCCACTGCCCCGCAAAAACGATCAGATCGTCCCAGGAAACTGTACAATCTCCAGTAAGATCGCCTTGAGGGCATATTGCTGCGGAGGTAAAACCATTAAAAAATATAACGACCGCTATCGAAAACGTAAGCATTCTCATAGTGTTGATGGTCCTGCAATGAAGTATAGTTTCTAAAAAATTCTAAACTAAAAAAGGGATAATCCCGTCAAACAGCAACTTTGCTGCGGCTAAAATGGTTTTACAGAAATCCCCATAATTAAGCTTATTTTAACAACTCTGAATAGCAAAGTCAACCTAAAAGACGAGATTTTTCGTCTATTATAATGAAGATAAAAAATTGCCCTGCAAAATGTGTAAAGACACAGGACAAGTGCTTTGGCAACAAGCCTTTATAACACTAACGATTGAATTCAAAATAATTTTCCAAAGTCCAAAAACAGCGAGGGCCGGCAAGGTTTTTCCTTGCCAGCCCTGATAATACTGATTTCCGGTTTACGTGCCCGGCGTGGGCGTGATTGCCTGCCAGTTATTCGGGTCGTTGCCATCATAATGCTGCATTTTCACGACCCAGTGACTTGCCTTTGCCATCGGCGTCTGTCGGCCAAAGGTCAGGCTCAATGGGGTCATCGCCGGGATGCGAACCATCGCTGTAGCCGACCCGTTCAACGCGGGATGTATTGGCGAACGCCGAAATCATCCGTATCGCCGCCAGCCGGGATAGTGACGGCGCAAGGGCGTCCAATTCTTTGCGTTAACAACCGAAACCCCATCGGCGGCTTGCGCCGCTCGGCTTCTATACAGTACTTATCCTGTGGTTTCGAAAAATCCACCTACAAACGTGAATCGCACCCGTCGTCCAGGACGACACAAATAAAGATTGACATCGGTGGCGATTTTAGTTATAAAAAAATCAATAGGGTTTATTGCTGTTGCCAAGTAGGGTAATTTATTCTGCTATTAACAGACAGAGGTGTGATTTTGGGCAAACCGGTTTTCATTTTGGGAATTTCGGGCCTGTATCACGACAGCGCTTCAGCATTGCTTTGTGACGGACAGATTGTCGCAGCCGCACAGGAAGAGCGATTTACACGTAAAAAACACGACTCTCAAATACCCGTTAATGCGATTACGTATTGTCTGCGTGAAGCGAAACTGACAACTGATCAGTTGGATTATGTGGTATTTTATGAAAAGCCCCTGCTGAAATTTGACAGACTCATGGAGACGTGGTTTGTGTATTCACCGCGCGGCTTTCGACAATTTCTAAAGGGGATTCCGCAGTGGCTCAATGAAAAACTTCACATTCCACGTGGATGTCGATAAGACTGAGGTGTTGGCTGAATAATCAAAGCGGTCCCTTAATTCCCATATCCGTATTCTTAACAGAGAAACGTATGAGAAAACAAAAGCGATCGAAAAAAAGTGTCATTAAAAGTACCCCCGTCATAACAACGCCGCCCGGCAGGAGGAAAGTATGGTTTTTTCGTCTTGTCAGCCTTGTTTTAATTCCCGCCCTTTTTTTCGGTATTTTGGAATTAGTTCTTCGTTGTTTTGATTATGGATATTCGCCCGGTGCCATAATAAAACATAAACTTGAGGACAAGGAAGTTTATTGTCACAATTACAAATTCGGATGGCGATTTTTCCCTCACTCAATCGCACGGCAGTTCGATGGTTTTATATTTGATACAAAAAAAACTCCCCAAACCTATCGTATTTTCATTCTGGGGTCTTCCGCCGCCGCGGGAACCCCCGCACCGAACTACAATTTTGGACATATACTGGAAGTGATGCTGGATAAATTGTACCCGGATATAAACTTTGAGGTGCATACCATTGCGATGCCTGCCATCAATTCACATGCTGTCCTGGAAATGGCTAAAGACAGCGCCAGATACCAGCCGGACCTGTATATTGTCTATATGGGTAATAATGAAATTGTCGGTCCATACGGACCGGGTACCGTGTTTGCGCCTTTATCATCGAATTTACCGGCGATTCGGGCAAATATCGCACTCAAGTCAATCCGTACCGGCCAGCTTCTCGAACAGGCAATGCAATGGATAACTCATGGTGACGGGACACAGAAGCAATGGGGCGGAATGGAGATGTTCCTTGAAAAGCAAGTTCGATATAACGATCCTGCTCTCGAAATTGCTTACCGGCATTTTGAAAAGAATCTGAGGGATATCTGCCAAACAGGACTTCATGCGGGAGCAGCGGTGATTGTTTCAAATGTGCCGTCGAATCTGAAAGATTGTCCGCCTTTTTCGTCACTCCACGGAATGGAATTAATGGACGCCGAAAAACAAACCTGGCAGGAAATCTATCAGGAAGGTATCGCTCTTGAAACAGAAGGTCGGTTTGCGCAGGCGATTGAAAAATATCTGGATGCTGAAAGAATCGATGAAACGTTTGCAGACCTTCAATTTCGCCTGGGCAGATGTTACTGGAACGCGGGAAATTATCAAAAAGCAAAGGAAAAATACACCAAGGCACGAGAATACGATACGCTTCGATTCCGAGCGGATAACCGGATTAATGAAATTATTCGCGCCGTAACAGATACCGGGCAGGAGGATCGTCTTTACTTTGTTGACAGTGTTAAGGCGTTCGAGGCCGCCAGCCCGCATCACATACCCGGTACAGAGTTGTTCTATGAACATGTACACATGAAATTTAAAGGCAATTATGTTCTGGCCAAATCGTTACTTCCCTATATACAAAAAACGCTGCCGTCCGCGAAGCAGCCGGATGAATCATTTACCTTCAGTGAAGAGGAAATTGCGAAAAATATTGCCTATACAGATTATGAACGTGTAGTTTATTTGGATCTTATGTATCAATCATTTCTCCAAAGACCTCCTTTCACAAATCAATTGAACCATGAACAAAGCCTGGCAAACACAAAGCGGCAAATCGATGAACAACTTCTCTGTCTGAAGAAAAGCGGACTGGATGCCTGTACGGAACAGCACCGGCGGGCAATTCAAGACCGACCGGATGACTGGCAGATGCTCTTTCAATACGCCGCCTTTTTAAACAGCGGCAGGCATGACATCAAAGCGGAAGAAGCGGAATTAAGAAAAGTAATCAAGTGGTGCCCTTATGATTTGGCGTATTTAAACCTGGGAAGAAATTTGCACAGTCAATCCAGGATTAAAGAAGCATTATCGGTCTTAAATTATCTCCTGAAATTAAATCCTAACGCGGCAGAGGCCCATATTGAACTGGCGTCGATTTACGAACAACGCAGAGAGTACGAGAAAGATATTCAGCATCTTTTGAAGGCTTTGTCTTTAGAGCCGGAAGGCATGATCAGCTTATATATCAACCTGGCGGATGCTTATGATAAAACCGGAAATCCTGATAAAGCGATTCGGGTTCTTCGCAAAGCGATAAATCTGTTCCCTGAAGAAAATGCAGCGCCCGCACACGCATTTTTGGCCTATTTATTGTATAACCAGAATGATTATGAAAATGCACTGAAAGAAATACATTATGCTATAAAGATTAATCCGGATATCAGAAATAATCCGACGTATGATTCGCTTTTAAAAATATTTGGGATCAAACCGAAATAATAATTCATAAAAAGTCACTCTTGTCCAAGATAAATATTTGAAAAGTTGATAAACAGTGTCTCCGGAATGGTGTATATTATTTTTGCCAAACAACAAACACCGATCCCGGAGATGGAACCATGATAAAGGTTGGCAGTTTATCAATATTATACGTTATCCAAAGAATTTACCCATGTCCAAAAACAGCGATGGCCGGGTGCGATTAGCACATCCCCCCCATAAGTCCTGAATGAAGTAAAATCCACCAGAGGCGGATTTACCTCGACCTTGAATCCTCCAATGTCCATAAACAAGGAGAGCCTCGGTACTTTTCAGTACCGAGGCTCATAATCCCGGCAATCACCTGCTTTCGCCCCCGAAAGACTATCGTCGGCCAAACCTAACCGGCCAGAGACTTCCTTATCAACTGTTTTAGCTCCGGCAGGTTGTTTTGGCAGGTTTCCCAGACAATTCGCAAATTTACACCCGCGTAATTATGAATCAACATATTTCTCATATCGATAATATCACGAAAAGGTATTTCAGGCGATTTGAGGCGAAATCCTTCGCTTAGTTTTGTGCAGGCCTCGCCAATAATTTCCAACTGCCTGACAACCGCATCCGCAATGACTTCATTGGCGGAGAATTGGCTATAATCCGCCGGGCCAATGTATTTTTCAATCTTTTCAATCGCTTCGAGAATATGCCGCAAATAGAGGTTGTCATCCTTGATAGACACGCTGTGCCTCCCGCAGAACCTGTGGCTTGATAAATTTGCTTAAAGCTTCGGGGGTTACCAAATCCACTTGAATGCCCAGCGATTCGCTGAGATTTCTTTGAATCCTTGCGTATTCAAAAAAACCGATATGTGCATTTTCCGTAAATTCCATAAGGACATCGATATCGCTGTCTTGGGTGGGGGATCCATTTACATAAGACCCGAATATCGCTGCTGATTTGATATCCTGCAAGTGGGGACTCTGTTGAATCGCAGCTAACAATCTGGATTTTATTTCCTGCCTTGTCATAGTGAATAGTTTAAATCCTCGGCTGGTATTTGTCAACATTCCCCTAAAATGGCGAGGGCCGGCAAGGTTTTACCCTGTCGGCCCTCATAATCCTGGCAATCACCTACTTTCGCCCCGAAGGACTATCATCGGCCGTACGGGCTTAGCTTCTGAGTTCGGAATGGGATCAGGCGTTTCCCCGTACGTATGGTCACCAGGAAG
>CAZWMN010000006.1:0-78045 GCA_964635075.1 uncultured Pirellulales bacterium
CACCGTCATCAGGCCGTTGTGTTTTTCGATAATCTGCCTGCAAAAAGCTAATCCAATGCCGTTGCTGGGACCGTCGGGGCAATCCGTTTTGGTGGAATAAAATGGCTCAAATACTCTCCTCATCACTGCCTGTGGGATGCCATTTCCGGTGTCCGTGATTTCAATCCAGACCGATTCCGGCGCTTGATAGGAGCGGATGCGAAGTTCGCCGCCTTTACCGAGCATCGACTGGCGGGCGTTGAGAACCAGATTCATCAAAACCTGCCGAATGGCGGGTCCATCGGCGCAAATGATAATATCCTGGGGAATCTGCACCTCTACGTCAATGCGGTCTTTCTGGAAATTCCGACCGATGCAGGCAAACACATCGTCCACCAGCGACTTTACGGTGAAATTCTGTTTTTCGATGTCTTTCTGGCCGGCCAGTATCATTATCCGCTGGAGCATTTCCTCGGCCTTTTCAGTCAGCAATATCGCTTTGTCTAAGGCCTTTTGCGTCAATTCCGCGTCCTGAGGATTATTCTGGGCCAGACGGGCATAGTTGGCTATGGGGGTTAAGAGGTTATTGATTTCGTGGGCGGCCATTGTCCAGGCCATCCCCACGGTCGCCAGGCTGTGCAGACGGTTCACCTGCCGGGAAAGCAGGGTGTTTTGTTCCTGTGAAGTCTGCAACTGCCGATGAAGTGCCTGCCGTTTCTGCAATACACTGGTCATCTGAAGTCCTTTATCCGTGTTGAAAAACTGAAGCGATATTTTACCTATCTTCTCAAACCTGTCCTGCGAAGCTGTTTACCAACTTGATTTTCGCTCTTTTTTCTGATTCTCCGGCATAATTATCGACATTTTTGGGGTAAATTCTTGAAAGTTAGGGATTCTCAGGTTTTTGAATATCCCAGAGAGTAGAGGTGGTCATCTCAAAAAAATTGAAGCTTGAAAAACACCCGCTTTCGGGTAAGATGATAAAGTAAATAATATTTCGGAAGAAAGCGTCTGTTATGACTATGCCCATACGAAATGAAAACGAAACGAAGCCATTGGTTCTGGTCGTGGACGACAACGAACAGAATCTCGAACTGATTTTGGCGTACCTGGAAGATGTGGATTGCCAGACGATGTCGGCCACCAGCGGCATAGAGGCCCTTGATATTGTCCGCAAGAAGCTGCCGGATTTGGTGCTGCTGGACGTAATGATGCCCAAAATCAGCGGCTTTGAGGTCTGCCGTCGTATGAAAAATGACCCGCAGACCGCAGACATTCCGATTATTATGGTTACGGCCCTGAACGAATTGGCGGATATCGAAAAGGCCATCAACTCCGGCACAGACGATTTTCTCAGCAAGCCCGTCAATAAATGGGAGCTGATTACCCGCGTCAAAACGATGCTGAAACTCAAACACCTGACCGACCGGCTGGAACGCACCTTGGCCTACCTCAACGAGGTCGAAAAGGCGTCCGAACCAAGGTAACCTTTTCAAAGCTAAAATTTAAAATCTAAAACCCAAAACCAAAATCCAAAACTTTTTTTCACATACATCAACAACAAACCGCCTTAAAACAAAACTAAATGTATCCAGAATCCATGAGAAGGGGGGCTGGAAGGGGACTCCAACGTCCTGATAAATCGTATCCTTCTCCAAACAGTCGATATACTCCGCACACGTCATATTTCTTGGTTTTTTGCACTATCAAAACCCCCGCAGCATAGGCGATTTAGCTGAATTCTCGTGATTTTCTCGTCGATACCCCCAGTGCAGCCGTGAATGACTGGATTGAATTATTCTATCGAAAGTAAAAGGGGATGAGTAAGCTCTTAGAGATCTTTGGCAAAGGGATTACCCTTGACAGTGTAGAGCTGGTTTGGAACTGGTTGTTGGTGCAGCAAAAGCCGCAATCCGAATCAGCTTCTTCAGCCAATATGCAGGATTCTCTGGGCAGGGCGGTGGAACTGCTTTCCGAGAGAAAAATCGAACAGGCCGAACAGGAACTGCGATTTTACCTCTTTGAACATCCCGACTGTCCCAAAGGGCGCATCGCGGCAGCGTCTGTCTGTATTTACCATAACGACCTGGCCGGGGCCATTGAGCAGACCCGCAGCGTCTATGTGCGTCAGCCCAATAATACAATGGCATTGTATCTTCTGGGTTATTGTTATGAGCGGCTGGGCCAGGACGCCGAGGCGATGGAATTTTACCAGGACTGCCTGAAATTCAAACGCCATTTGCAACTGCCTCGTCAGCGTATGGCCGCGATATTTTTGCGCAAAGGCCGGCTGGACAGGACGATTGAGGAATATATCACGCTGACAGCCGAACACCCCGACGATGTCAGTTCTTTGACGCTTCTGGGATATCTGCACCTGGCTGCAGAACGCTATGCCGCTGCGATAGATGCCTTTAATCTGGCTATTTTGTCTCATCCGGATAACTTCAATCAGGACGGCAGAAATGATGAGCTGACGTCGCTTCTGGAACAAGGCCAAATCGAACAGGCCTTTGCGTATGTCGAGGAAATGATCGGACAGCTCGGAGCAATGCCGGAGTTTTCCATTCAACTGGGAGACATTTGCCGACATACAGGCAGGGTGGCTGAAGCGATTTCGCACTATGAGACCGCCCTGCGGATGCAGCCCGCTTCGCTTGAGGCGACCATTAAGCTCGGAAGTCAGTATCTGCGCGACCAGCACCTGTCTTTGGCCGCGGAACAATTTAACCGGGCCGCGGAAATCAACGATGAAATTATCGACGCCTACGCCGGCCTCGCCGCGGCACAGGCGCTGTATGGACAATTGGAAGAAGCCGGTCAGACGCTGAATCTGGCCCAGACGATTCATCAGAACAGTGTCCTTCTGTTTGCCGAAACCGCCGCCTTGCATTTACGTTCTTCGATGCCTGAATTGGAAATGGAGCCGGAACGAGACGAGGTTTTAGAAACATTTGTAAAAAGCTGGAAAAAACGGCTGGATATGGCCGGCCCCAACGCGGATTTATACTATAAATACGGCATTTTGATGACCGTTCGCGGCCAGGTCAAAGAGGCAATCCGCTGGTTTAAAAAGGCGCTTTCTATCAATCCAACCTATTACCGGGCCCAAATCAAACTTTCCCTGGCGTTTGGCGAACTGGGGCAAACCGACGAGGCAATGGAAATGCTGAAGAAAATGCAGAATCTTTCCCCGGCGATACTGGAACTGCATTACCAGACTGCGCTGTTATTCTGCGATAAACGCCGATTCGCAGGGGCAATCCGCCATCTTCAGAATAATCTGTTTAACGGGACGTCCTCGGAAAACACAAAAGATTCCATCGAAGTCGTTCTGGAAAATCTCGGTATTATCGACAGGGCGTTGTCCAACTGGTCTAAAATCGAACAGACATCCCAGTTGGTGGTAAATCATATCAGTCGCAACGAACTGTAATCCAGTTCGTCAACACACATTCTTAAGCCTTGGCTTCAAGCTGTAAGTCATTTTTCAAATGGAAATTAGGCTGATTTGCCGCGTTTTCCGCGAATGCAACATAAGATACATTATAGGACGTTATAAACAGGACATTTTCAGGGCTTATCTATGTGACGTCCGGCAAAAAACGACCTACTTTTCTCCGGCCAATACTTCAACGATGTTGAATGCATGGTCTTTAATTTGAGTATAAAAAAGGGTTGATGGAACAAAATAAGATGGTAATATAGAATACAAATAAAGGGTGCGAGGCAAGTATTGTTTCGCAGGATATCCAAGTGGTCGGGCCGCCACCTGCTAAATTTAAATAATTTAGAAGGGAACGGCCATGAGCAAATCAAAAAACAAATCTACTTCCAAGTCCGACAACGCTCCTATTCAAGGTCAAGACAGCCAGCCTCATAGGGCTTTTTGTCAGGATGTTCTGGAGTCTCATAGGCAATGTCATATTACTTTCCCTGGCAGTGGGAATTTTCAAAAAACAGACAACGCTTTCAATTTTTGATCTTATGTATTGGGTCATAGTACCTTTGCTGGCAATTGTGAGGTATTGTGCAACAGGCTCAAATATAAAGTCAGACGACAAGACGTATTGTGGGGTAATTTGGCGAACAAGGGTCTTTTAATGGAATAAATTATTTGAGGCAGAACAATTATGAAAACAATTCAAAGTCAAAGCCAAAGTGAGGAACTAAAAAAGGAGGTAGAAAGGATCGTTCAAGATATTGAAAAATCCTGTCTATATGATGGAAAGTTATCTATTGAGCGAGTACTTCCTCTACCCGGAGCTCCCACCAATACCCCTGCGGGGTATCCTCATTTGACAGTTCAAGTGGAAAAACAAAAAAAGTTTTTAGGACTGATTCCCTACCAGGAAAAAAAGGTGATATGTGTTGTCAAAGAGGGATTCTATGATATCAAGGAGAATGGAAGAAAAGACATGCTGGTTCTTTTGCGATCCAAAAGTTTCGAAACAATTATAAAGAAACATCTGGAAGAATACGGCAAGAATAATCAAGTTACAGAAATTATCTACCGCAGAGCTTGAGCAGCTTACACAGCAGATTTTTTCTCACATCCGCAGTTGTGGATACATGATATTTGACCTTCATGGCAGATTTTCGCCCGAATGGCCGAAGTACCGGGGTAAAGACTGCCATACGACTTTGCCTTATACGATGGCCTATTTATTGCCGTCGGAGGAACAAAATCCCGAAAAAATCGAATGGTTCGACGTCACATACTGGAGCGGTTCAGAGCTTGTCGGGCTTATCGAATCAGCGGCTAAGTCTGCAAAAAGAAGGACGAAAATAATTGCCCTGCGGGATCGCTCAATACTTGTTGGCCGGCATATGGACACAAGTCTTTTTAAAAAACAACGCAACCCTGTACGAATGGCGGTAAATCGATTGTTTGACCATGATTACAGAGGGCAGATAAGCGGCTTGAGTCTTGATGTAAATTACCTGGAAGAAGCAAAAGAAACAGCTCCCCGGGAATGGGCGAGAATTTCCGATTATTACAGACAATGGCAGGTCGTAGTAAATCTGCTCGATGCCTTAATGTACACCGACAGTTCGGAAGTAAAAAGGATCATCGAATCAAGCCCTGAAAGCCTCGCGGACGAGTTGAAAATGCTGGCATGGTTATACAGGAATGCCGACAGATTCCCTGTGGTTGATTTTTGGGCCAGCGTCATAGGACCGCAGGTGGCTTGCGTGCTGCGGAATCTGGAACTTTCTCTGCCACAAGGGTTAGGTTGCGGTCATGGTTTGTTTTGCATTGTAAAAGTCGAAAACAAATAGTGATTAACAAAAAGAGGATGGATGGATTTTTCCAACAACCCTGTTATGCCGGCAATAATATATGTGGCTTATCTGTTTATTCAGCCCCGATAGTAATTGAAGGTCTTTATTTTTCCCCTGCCAGGACCTCCGCGATGTTCAGAACATAGTCCTTGATACGCCGATATGACGTGAGCATATCCGTGTAAATCAGGCTTTTGAGCGGCGTTGCTTTGCCGTTGTTGACCCTTGCCAGATGTTTGGTGCGGCATTCCTTTTTTGCAACGTTGCAAGCGTTGTGATTTTTCTTCTCCTCAGATTGAAGACCGTGATGAACGAAGATCAATATGTCGAAACGTTCGGCAATTTGTGCATTGAACCGGTTGTCAGATACACAATCCGTTCGCAGATATTAGTCACACGGTCTGCAATCCGCTCCAGATTGTGTGCCGCCCAAATCTGGTACGTGGCCCGCATTACGGTTTGGGGCTGATTAATCATACACTGAATCATATTATGATAGGCCTTGTCATTCAATGCGTCCACCTCGTCGTCCAGGGCACAAATCGCCTCGGCTGCCTTGGCATCCCTGCGGATAAACGCCTCCATACTTTTACGCAGCATCTCGACCGCCTTTTCAGCCATGATGGGGACATCAACAAAAGGCTTGACGGGGTCTTCTTTGCCCAGCAACAGCACAATTTTAGCGATGCCCTCGGCGTGGTCGCCCATCCGCTCCAGGTCGGTTACGATATTCATAATCGTAATCATTTCGCGCAGGTCAGAGGCTACCGGCTGCTGCATTGCAATCAGATTCACGCAGTCCTCTTCGATTTCCCACCGCTGCCTGTTAATCAGTGCGTCGTCGCGGATGATTTTTTCAGCCGCTTCCAGATTACGCTCCTGCAATGCCTTCACTGAAGACAGGATGGCCGCCTCGACGGTCTTGCCCATTGCGATTACTCTGGTTTCCAGTTCCTTAATCCGTTTGCGAAAATTTTCTCTCATAAAAGTACCCTCTGTTCTTACTTAACCAAAATGTCCGGTAATGTAGTTTTCAGTCAATTCTTTTCGGGGAGCCGTGAAAACGTCCTGCGTTATCCCAAACTCCACCAGTTCGCCCAGGTACAAAAAGCCCGTATAATCCGACGCCCTCGCCGCCTGCTGCATATTGTGAGTTACGATAATCATCGTATATCTTTCCCGCAGCGTCCGCAACAGTTCTTCGATTCGCATCGTGGCGATCGGGTCCAGCGCCGAGCAGGGTTCATCCAGCAGAATGACTTCCGGCTTAAGAATCAGCACTCTTGCAATGCACAGCCGCTGCTGCTGTTCGAGCGACAACTGACGGGCATTACTGCGGAGTTTGTCTTTCAAAACATCCCACAGTCCCACATCCGCCAGGCCTTTTTGAATGATATCCATCGTTTCGCTTTTGGACTGCAATAAACGATGAATACGCAGGCCAAATTTCAGATTTTCAAGGATGGACAAATCGAACACGTTGGGACGCTGAAAGACCATACCGACTTTTTTGCGCAGCAGCACCACGTCGGTTTCAGGCGACAGAATATTCTGGTCGTCGATGATAATCCGCCCTTCTGTCCGAACGCCGTCGATTAAGTCGTTCATCCGATTTATGCATCGCAGCAGCGTCGATTTGCCGCAGCCGGATGGACCAATCAGGGCGGTGACATTATTTTCCGGCACCTGCAAATAAACGTCCTTTAACGCAGGGAACTCGCCGTAAAACATATTCAGATTTTCAATGGATACTCTCGTATTAGAAACCATCGCGTTTATCCAAATTTTCCGGTAATATAATCATCGGTTCGCTGGTCGCGGGGATGAGTAAAGAGTCTTTGAGTCCGGTTCACTTCCACCATTTCACCCATCAGAAAAAATGCACAGCGGTGACTGACACGCGCCGCCTGCTTGGTATTATTGGTCACGAGGATTTGCGTGTATTGCCGGGCCAGCTCGGCCATTGCATCTTCCACTTTAGCTGTTGAGATGGGGTCCAGCCCCGAACACGGCTCATCATACAAAATCACGTCCGGCTCCACCGCCAACGTCCGCGCAATACACAGCCGCTGCTGCTGACCGCCTGAAAGCTTCACCGCAGGGCTGTGCAGACGATCTTTGACCTCATCCCACAGGTACGCTTTTTTCAGGGATTCCTCTACTAATGGAGCGATTTTCTGTTTATTTTTGGCGCCGTGCACCATCGGGCCATATGCCACGTTCTCATAAATACTCACCGGCAGCACCTGCGGCATTGCGAAGATGATGCCGATTTTGCGGCGCAGCAGCGTATCGTTAATCTCCTGCTGATTTTGATTTTCAAAAGTAATCTCGCCCTCCTGGCGGTAATTGACATTTAGCGAATTCAGACGGTTCAGCGCCCGCAAAAACGTGGTCTTGCCGCTGTTGGCAGGACCAATGATGCCCAGGATTTCGTTGCGGTAAACTTCCAGATTTACGTCCCGCAGGACCTGCTGGTCGCCGTAAAAGCAATTCAAATTGACCGTTTTGATAACCGTGTTTTGTTGTTCTACCATTGCTTTTTCTTTCGATAGTGAGCGCGCAGGATGATACTGACCAGATTCATCAGGCACACCAGGCCGATTAAAACCAGCCCCGTCGCAAAGCTCAGTTTTGCAGGCATATTGGGCACCTGTGTAGAGATGACATACAAGTGGTACGGCAGGGCCATCGCCTGGTCAAAGACCGAGCGAGGCAGCCGAGGCAGATAAAACGCCGCCACGGTGAACAGGATCGGGGCCGTCTCCCCCGCCGCCCTGCTCAAACTTAATACCGTACCGGTCAGAATCCCCGGTATCGCGTAAGGCAGAACGCAATACCAGATGGTCTGCCAGCGGGTTGCGCCCAGCGACAGACTGATTTCACGGTAAGCCATCGGCACCGCTTCCAGCGCCTCCTTGGTCGCCGTGATGATTACCGGCAGACTCATTATCGCCAGCGTCAGCGACCCGGCCAAAATCGACGTTCCGAACCCCAGAAAAACCACAAAAAGCGTAAAACCGAACAATCCATAGACAATCGAAGGAATGCCGGACAAATTGACCACTGATAATTTGATCATCCGAGTGAATAGATTATCCTTGGCGTATTCAACCAGATACACCGCCGACAGAATCCCCACCGGCAGCGAAAACAGCATCGTACCGACAATCAGCAGCACCGTTCCCACAATCGCCGGAAAGATGCCGCCCTCTTTCATTCCGTTACGCGGAGCGGCGGTCAGAAATTCCCAGGAAATGGCGCTCCAGCCGCGGCTGACAACATAATAAATAATCAGCACGATCGGCGCGACTACCAGCAGCGTAATCAGGCCCAGTATCGTAAAGGCAATTTTTTGTCGAACTTTGGCAGCGTTCATTTTCTGCTCCTCCGCAACGACATATCCGCAGCCAAATTCAACAGGAATGTAATGATGAACAGAACCAGCCCGACGGCAAACAGGGCGTAATAATGGTCGGACCCCCCTACTGTTTCTCCCATTTCTCCGGCAATGGTTGCCGTCAATGTTCGCAGGGGCTGCAAAATCGAGTGAGGTATAATCGGGGCGTTGCCGGTCACCATCATCACCACCATTGTTTCGCCGATGACGCGGCCAATGCCCAGCATTACCGCGGCGATAATTCCCGACGAGGCCGCCGGCAGCACAATCCGCCACAGCGCCTGCCAGTGGGTTGCGCCAAGACCGTACGCCGCTTCCTTATACATCCTGGGAATGCCGATAATCGCGTCTTCGGAAATGCTGATGATTGTCGGCAGCGCCATAAAAGCCAGCAGCACCGCCCCCGTCAGCCCGCACATACCCGTATTGAGATGAAACGTATGCTTCAGAAACGGCCCAAGCCAGACAATCCCGATAAAGCCCAGAACCACGCTGGGGATCGATGCGAGGATTTCCACCAGCGATTTAAGAATCATTTTCAGATAGCCGGGGGCCACTTCCGCGATGAACAATGCCGCAGCGACGCCGATCGGCACACAGAGGATAATCGCCGCCACTGTCACCAGAATGGAGCCCATCAACAGTGGAATAATTCCAAACGTCGGCGGTTCCGAAATCGGCAGCCACTGTGTGCCGGTCAAAAACGCCTTGAGCGAATAGACCCGAAACAGCGACAGGGAATCCTTAAGCAGAAACAAAAAAATCAAGATGACAAACGCAATGACGGCAAAGCCGCTGACGCGAATGGCGGTTTCGATAATTCGTTCATTTATTTTTCTGACCAAAGTTTGCCTCCAGAGGTACAAAACCGGTTTCGGCGAACTGCTGCTGGCCTTGAGGACTCAGCGTAAAATCAATAAATTGTTTTACGATTCCCCTGGGCCGACCGTTGGTATAAAAATACAACGGGCGCGACAAAGGATACGTTTTATTAAGAACGTGCGGAATGTCGGCGGGGAAGTATTCACCTTCTTTTTTACGCAGCTTGACGGTTTTGGTCCGGTTGGACGTATAACCCATCCCAAGATACCCGACAACCGATTCATTGTTGACCACTTCTTCCACGATTGCCTGTGAGGACGTCAGTAACAGCGTGTCGGCGCTGAACTCGGCGGTACTGTCCTTTTTGCCCTGCCGAATCACCTCTTCCTTGAAGTATATATGCGTGCCGGAACTGACCTCGCGGGACAGGGTGACAATCGGCAGGTCTTTGCCGCCGACGTCTTTCCAGTTTTTCACTTCGCCGGTGAAGATACGCCGCAGTTGATCAAGTGTCAGATGCTCCACAGGATTATTTATATTGACCACCACGGCGACGCCGTCGTAAGCCACCGTGATTTCATTCGGCTCTACACCGTGTTTGCGGGCCAATTCAAATTCTTTGGCCTTCATTTCGCGTGACGAGGTGGCGATATCGCAGGTCCCGTTAATCAGCGACGCAATACCCACCCCGCTGCCGCCGCCGGTAACGCCCACGAAGATATAGGGGTTAACCTTCATAAATTCTTCGCTGACCTTTTGGGCGGCGTTGACGATGGTGTCCGAACCTTTAATCTGCAAAAATCCTTCGTCCTGCCGGTTGCCCGCAGAACGCCGGCAGCCGTCAAGATAGACCAACACCGCCAAGATAAGAATAGAACAATATATTCTGCTTTTCATACGACGCTTTTACCGGTCTGTTGTCTGACCTACTTTGAAAGGGTGCTCCATCTGGAAATTTAACGCCAGTATCGCGTTTTGGCAACATTTTTTCCAGTCAGACTTCGAGATTTTCTTCTTTAGATACCTGCCCTACTGTCGAGCCAGCCTGTTTAATATCTCAATCCCCTGCTCAATTTTTTCATCCGTAGTAGCGTAGCTGATACGAAAATGCGTATCTTTCTCGCTGAACACATTGCCCGGAATAATCAGAACATTGTTTTCAATGGCCTTTTGCACAAAGGCCGTTGCGTTGGGATACTTTGGCGGGACTTTGGCAAATAGATAAAACGCCCCGCCGGGTTTGACGACGTCAAAATTACCTTTGAGTCCTTCGACTATTCGGTCGCGTTTTTTGCGATAAGTATGGATATACCCGCTTATATCCAGTTTCATCGCTTCGATCGCCGCCATCTGAAACGGCGTCGGGGCGCAGACGAAGGTATATTGCTGAATCTGAATCATCTTGTCCAGCAGGGGTTTGAGTTTTTCCGTTGCGGCTGCATACCCCATCCGCCAGCCCGTCATCGCATAACTTTTGCTGTAGCCCTTCAGAATCAATGCGCCGTCATAGTATCCGCCGATGCTTTCACACGGGCTGTCGTAGCAGAAATCCTCATAGATTTCATCGCTGATGACCAACAAATTGTGTTTTTGCGATAGTTTTGCTATTGCCTGCACTTCCGGACGTGAATAAACCGCCCCCGTTGGATTGGCCGGGGAGTTAAGAACGAGCAGTTTTGTTTTGTCAGTGACGGCACGTTCAATTTTTTCGGCCGGCAGTCTGAAATCCGGATAAGTATCGACAAATACGCATTTGCCGCCGAGCATCCGGACCAGATGTTTGTACATCACGAAATACGGGTCGGGGACAATCACTTCATCGTCCGGGTTGACGGTGGCCATAAACGCCAGCAACAGCCCCCCGCTGACGCCGCTGGTGACCAGCGCGGACGGATTATGCCAGCCGTAATCTGCGGAGATTTTATTTCGGATTTTGTCCAGAAGCCGCTGTTCGCCGGCGGTCTGGGAATAATGATTAAAGCCGTTTTCAATCGCCCTGATTGCCGCTTTTTTGACCGGCTCCGGCACGTCGAAATCCGGCTGACCGATGGAAAAATTCACCGGGTCTTTCAATTGCTCCGCCAGCGCGAAAACCTTTCGGATGCCGCTGGAGTCAATCAGTTGCGTTCTATCTGCAAGATAATCTCTCATTTCCGGTTTCCTTATATAACACTGATACGACGGCGCAGCAAAAAACCGCCCACAGGTTCATTGCATCTCATTTCCCGGGACGGTTTTTGTCGCCATCGTGATTGTCCGATATTTATTTTTTCGGTGCGGCGCTCTTTGCTGCGGGAGTTTGTTTCTGCCCGGCCGCCGGAGCTGCGGGTGTTCCCGCCGCTGCCGCTGCTGCTGCTTCTTCAGGGGTTGCGGCGGCAGCTTTAGCCTTGGCTTCCTTCTTGCCGGTGCCGGCCTTACGGTGCGCCACCTTGGGAAGCCCCATTACGGGCATTTCTTCCGTAAAACGCTCTTCCAACTTCAGAGCTTCAACTCGCTCGCCGCGGCTTAATACATTCCGATGCCTCGACAAAGCGCCTTTGACTCTCAAAGAACGATCCATTGACATACTGTGTTTCTCCCGCTTATTTACTTTACTTTCTTTCCATACACGTCCTGAAACGGTGTACCGCTGAATTTCTCATACCCGCTCGGCGCTTTATAATTGGCGCCGATGCGCTTGATGGTTTGTTTCATCTTGTAACCGTCGGTCCCTGCTTTTTCCGGATTCTCAAACCGCTCTTTGGTGACCAGCAGGTAATAACTACCCTGCCGAAGCACTTCTGTTTCGATTCCATTTTGCCTGAAATAAGCCCCAACAGGAATCAGGTCTTCCTGTCTTGTGTAGGCTGCAATCACAATCAGATGATCGCCCGTACCGGCCGCTTTGGCTGGCGGCTGAGTCTTTTCCGCAGCGGCCGGCTTTTGAAGCTGATTTTGCATCGCCGGAGGCAACTGCGACTTCGCCTGCGGCTTTACCGCTTCCTCCGATGAAACCTGCAAAGAACGCTGCTGTATCGCCGGTTTCTCCTCCTGCCGGGGTGCAGCAGATTGCGTACCTTGCGGTTTCCGTGAAACCACATTCTCAACGTTTTGACTCTTGTTGTCCTTTGAGACAATAGGCGGTGGCATTTTCGCCCCGCCCTGCCCCAATTTAATCCCGAGCAGAAAAACAAGCAAAACCAACACTACGCCGCCGACGGCTATCCCCATCCAAACCGTCCTGGAGTTATTTTTAATAAATTCTTTAAGCGAGTCCGGAATCTGCCAGGGATAGATTTTTTCCCGGTGGAAAACCGGCTTTTTTGTCATAAACAGCGGTTTGATTGGAGATTTCACTGCTGGTTTTTTAGCCGGTATCGCTGCCGATTTTCCCTGAGCCGGCGGCTGTTTTAGCTGGATTCTTGGCGTCCGCTCAGTTTGCTGAGGTACAGACCCCGCCTGCGGCGTTATATTGAGACCCTCGGCATCCTTTTTCCGCCGGATCGCCTCATATAATGAAATCCGATTCATTTTGCGAACCACCAACTTCTATTATGGCCAAGTAAAATCCGTTTCAACAGCCTTTGCCGGCTCTCTGGTCGCTTTCGCTTTAATTAAGACAGTACAATACCTTGTTTGAGACCCGATTTCAACCTCAAAACTCTTTAAGAGCAAGTTTTTTTCTTTTCGAATTGAGGGAAGCCAAGGTAGATTGTACCAAGCCTGATAGAAAGCAATCCACAGACAAATGGGAAATCTTTGATTCCTCAATTTCCAGAGTTTTTTAAGGAAACTTCTAAAAATTCGTTTTCCCCACGGCCAAACTCCGTTTGACCGTGTCACCCCTTTTTAATTTACAATCTCTTCATCTGTCAGGTAGCAGGCGGGTTCGTTAAACCAGTTGGAGATATCGCCTTGTCCTGCGGGACAGCGGAAATTGCCCCTGCACAACTCAAACCACTTACACCGTGTGCATCGGCTTGCCCTGTATGTATCTTTATTGCGTAAAATTTTCATCACGGGGTCGGATTCATCATCCCAGATTTGGCCAAACGATTTTTCCAGCACATTGCCCAGCGTATAATTTCGCCAGAACTGGTCGGGGTGGACAGAACCGTCCCAGGAGACCGCGGCGATATTCTGACCGGTGCGATTTCCCCCGCCGCGGAGCAAAAGCTGGCTGGCTGTATCATAGTGCCGATGGTGTTCATGGTGCATCCGCAGCAGTAAATACGGCCCATCGGCGTGATTGCCCACGGTCAGCACTTCCTCAGAACAGCCGCGAAAGACACTTTCGGCGGTGCGTGAAATGATTTCCTCCATCGCAGCGCGAATCTGATGCGCTGCGGCGGGATGCAAATTATCCGCCGCCGCCCTGCCGCAGCGAACCAGGTGATAAAAACAAATCCGCCGGATACCGTTTTGCTCGGCGATGTCAAAAATCTCGCCAACTACGTCTATATTCTGCCGCGTCATCGTACAACGCAGACCCGTCCTAATGCCGGCCAATAAACAGGCATCGATGCCCTTCATCGTCGCGTCAAAACAGCCTGCTTGTCCACGGAATTGGTCGTGAACACCCTTTGGCCCATCCAGCGAAACACCCGCATACGCAAGGCCGACATCGTACAGACGTTTGGCGATATCCTGGGTTATCAGCGTACCGTTGCTGGACAGCGCTATCCGCAAACCTAACTCTCGCGCAAAAACCATCAGCTCAAACAAATCTTCCCGCAGCAGCGGCTCCCCGCCGCTAAACAGCAGCACCGGGCAGCCGTAATCGGCGATTTGCCGGATGAAATCTTTGGCCTGCTCAGTCGTTAATTCATCGGCGCTGACGGCATAATCTGAATCGCTGTAGCAATGCACACATCGCAGATTGCACCGTGCGGTACAGTTGAAGACGACAATGGGCCTGTTGTCTCGCTGATGCGGATATCGAAGCTCATCGGACGCCGTCGATTTATCACAATAAAGTCTGGAAATGTTAATCATTGGTAATTCACCAACACATCAACCAGCCCTTCGGCAGTGTGAGTTTTGGCTTCTATGCGAACCGTCAGGCCGTATTCACGAAGTTTTTTTGTCGTCTCAGGGCCGATAGAGGCAAGTTTGACATTTGCCTGTCTGACAAGCTCTGCATCTGTATTCTTAAAAAATCCTTCCACCGTCGAGGAGCTGGTAAAGATAATCCAATCGACCCTGCCGGCCCGAATCAAATCCGCAAGCTCCTGTTTTTTCGCCTCATCCTGCACCGCCGAAATCACCGTATAAAGCCGAACATCTTCGACTGCCGCGCCAGTTTGTTTCAGGTCATCAGCCAAATCATCTGGAGCAATCGCCGACCGCAGGAGCAGGATATTTTTTCGTCTCAGGTCGTATTGGGCGGCCAGTTCTTTGGCCAGAGATTTGGCCGTAAACTCCGTCGGTACAAAGTCGGCCCGGATGCCATATTGCAACAACGCTTCGGCTGTTCGGTCGCCGATGCAGACGATTTTGGTTGAACCGAAGGCCCGGCTGTCTTTGCCCGCTTTGTGCAGCAGTTTAAACATAAACTCCACACCGTTGGAGCTGGTAAAGACAATCCAGTCATAATCGCAAAGATCATTTATAGCGTGCGTAAGGAACTGGCTTTCAATCGGCCCCTGAAGTTGGATGCAGGAAAAGTCTATGACGTTGACCGCCTGATGCAGAAGCATCTGTCCGAGCCGTTGATTACCCATTTCATCGCGTGTTATGACGATGGTCTTGCCAAACAGCGGTTTTTTCATAAACCATTGGTAAGCCGGTTCGTTTTGGACGACTTTACCGACGATGACAATAGCCGGAGCGAAAATGTTCTGCCGCCGGCAAACGCCGGCGATTTGACATAAAGACCCTGCCGCGAATTTTTGATTGGACAGCGTGGCGTTTTGAATCACGGCAACCGGCGTATCGGCGTCTTTTCCGGCTGCAATAAGCCGTTGGGCGATTTTATCCAGATTGTCCATCGCCATATACAGCACAATCGAACCGTCAAAACGGCCCAGCGTGTCCCAGTCGATGGATTCAAAATCCTTATCCGCCGCTGGATGGCCGGTGACAAACAACACCTGTGAACTGATATTGCGGTCGGTCAGAAAAATGCCGCAGTACTGTGCCGCAGCCAGACCCGCCGTAATCCCCGGCACGATTTCAAAATCAATCCCCGCATCGCACAATATTTTGACTTCTTCACCGCCGCGGGAAAATAGCGTCGGGTCGCCGCCTTTGAGACGCACGATGGTTTTACCTTCGAGGGCCTTTTTGACCAACAGCTCATTGATTTGTTCCTGCTTGACAGAATCCTGCCCGCAACGTGGTGAGCTTGTCGAACCGCCGTGTTTGGCAACACAGATTTTCTCCGTACCGGCCGGCGCATAATCCAGAAGCAGCGGATTAACCAGACCGTCATAAATCACACAATCGGCCACGGATAAACACCGTATCGCCTTAAGCGTAATCAATTCGGCATCGCCCGGCCCCGCCCCTACAAGATAGACAATTGGTTTTTTTACAACCTTTTTCATCCGAGAATTTTCTCTGCTCCGTCGGCAATCATATCGTCGGCCAATTGCTCCGCTACGTTATAAGCATCTTCAAATCGGCCTTCTGTTTCTTTTCGGAGAAATTCGCTTCCATCGGGTCTTGAAACAAACGCAAAAATTCGTATTGCATCGCCCTGCTTTTGTGCAAAGACGCCGACAGGTGCGTGGCATCCCGGATGCAGTCGCCGTAAGACCTGCCGTTCCGCCAGGACAATTCGCCGCGTCTGTGCATCCTCAATCATCTCAACCATTTCTATTGTCGCTTTGTCGTCGGCACGAGTTTGTACCGCCAAGGCTCCCTGTGCCGGTGCGGGCAGAAATTCCGTCGGCTCCAGCCACAATGATATCCGACCACGCAGTCCCAGACGCAACAGCCCCGCCGCGGCTATTATCAGCGTATCATATCGGCCTTCGTCCAGTTTCTGCAGGCGGGTGTTGACATTTCCCCTTAACGGACGGGTCTTCAAATCCGGACGCAATCGCAATAGTTGTACCTGTCGTCTGAGACTGGACGTGCCGACGACGGCGCCGCTTGGCACATCGGCAAGCGACCGAATTTTTTGCCCGCAGACCACCACGTCCGCCGGATTTTCCCGCACCGGAATTGTCGCAATAGTCAGCCCCGGCGTTTCAGTCGTCGGCAAATCCTTGAAACTGTGGATGGCGACATCGGCCTTGTTTTCCAGAAGCGCCTTTTCAATCTGCGTTGTGAAGAACCCCGCGCCCTCCAGTTTCCACAGCGGCACATCGGGATTTTGATCGCCCGCAGTTGTAATGGGAACCATTTCCAGCCGGGGATGTTTTCCCTTCAGCATCTGCATAATCAGCCGCGTCTGAGCCAGCGCCAGAGCTGAGTTGCGTGTGGCGATGCGCAGGAGGGTCATTATTTTACCCTTTTGTTCGTGGCGGACAGAAATAATTTGCCGACCAGTTGAGCGGCCTGTGCTTTTTCGGCGTCCAGTTTGCCGGCGCCGGTCTCCTTGAGATATTGAATCGGACGGTGTATCAGTTTCCGCGCCAGTCCCTGTGCGAATTGCTCCAGCCGTTTTTGGTCTTTTTTGGTAAAGTACCGCCGATAACGCCCGGCGTAGCGCTGGGCCTCAGACAAAATCTCCCCCGTCAGTCGAGCAATGGTCGCAGCCGTATCGAGCGAATCGAGCCAGGCGGCGAATTGTTTGGTATGCTGCGCGATGATTTTTCGCGCCGGCTCAATCCAGACGGCACGTGCGGCGCGATTTCGCTCGACCTGCTCATTGAGTTGCTCGATATTGATTAATTCCACATTCGCCAACCGCCCCACCTGCGGCTCGACATCCCGCGGCACAGCCAGGTCAATGATCAAAATCGGTTTTTTCCGCTGTGACAAATAGTATCCGGCCTGTTGGGCTGTCAGTACCGGTTTGAGACTTGCCGTGGAGAAAATCGCGACATCCGCCTCGGCCAGCGATTCCGGCACCTGTTTAAGTGTAATCGCACAGGCGTCTCTGCATTGCCCGGCAAGGCGTTTGGCCGACTGAAGCGTCCTGCTGGCAACGGCCAGCCTGCCGATGTTTTCCTTTTGGAGGTATTTTGCCGTCAAGGTTGCATTTTCGCCGGCACCGACCAGAAGTACATTTGCACTGCCGAGATCAATTTTTTCCCGCGTCGTTTCAACTGCCGCCATACTCAGCGACACCGCCCCAGAGGTGATTTCAGTTCCCTGGCGAACGGCCTTGGATGCGCGAAACGCCGCGTGCATCAGTTTGTGAAAGAAAAACCGGCTTGTGCCGCACTCAATGGACAGCGCATAAGCGTCTTTAAGCTGGCGGACAATCTGGTTTTCGCCCAGCATTTGGGATTCCAGCCCCGCCGCAACGCAAAACAGATGCTCCACCGCGGCGATGTCTTCCTGGATTTGCCGATACTGCCGCCACGGTATCAGCGCCGTCGGGGCGACATCGAAGAGAGCCTTTTCAATAAGCAGTTCCGGATGGAGCTTGTCCGGGCAATGGAAATAGATTTCCGTCCGATTGCAGGTGCATAAAACCATTGCCTCAATCGCATCGTCGGCGGACTTGAGATGGTTTAATACCGCCCGCTGTTGGGGTTCGTCCAGGCAAACTGTTTCCCGCACCTCCAGCGGAGCCGTATGAAAATTGACGCTAAAACACACTAACCGCATAGCGGCCAGTATATCACATCCCCCCTCGGATTCAATGGACTACCACGTCTCAACAGGTCCTTTGACAAGCTTCAGTGAAAACCCGGCTTGATTCAGCGTTTCATTCAGAATCCCCAAAAACGTCTCATTATCCGGCCAAAGGATGTGGTCGTCGTTTGGAAAATCCTTATCCGTGTCATCCAGAAACAGTCGGATGCTTTGTTCGTCCATCTCCTCCACCCGCCGGGCAAATCCAAGCCGTTGGGCATAGACCGCGTTGACCTGCTGTTCGAATTGCCCCTTGATCGGTGTCAGCAGCATCCGTTTTTTCAGATACAGACACTCGCTCAACAAAGAAAATCCAGCCGTGGCGATGACGCCGGCACAACTTGAAAGATCGCAAAGGAATCCTTCGGTACTGGTCTTTTTGAAAAGACAATTGCCATGCTGCTGGTCGGTATTAAATCCATAAATAATAAATGGACGAGGCGCAAATTGCCGGAAAATGGAAATATATTTCTGCTTTGTCTCCGGTTTGGAATCGGTGGAGTAAACAGCGATGTGTTCTTCGCGGCTGACGGGCAATTCCGTGACGCGTTTGCGAACCACGGGATTGGCCAGGACCGCTTTAGTGCTGCGGAGCGGCGCCCGGAAGAAATTCAAAATCACATACGCCCGCGCGAATGTATGGTAGCCGCGGGTAACGATATCGGCCTTGAACCGATCCAACCGTCCCGGCACGTTTTCAAAGGCAAGCATCGTCAGGAAATGTTCGTGATCGACAAATACACACGGCACGTCGTTTCGCCAGGCCCACCAGGCGCTGAACGGCTCAAAGTCCGACACGACCAAGTCCGGCTCAAAAGCTTCAATTTTCTTCTCAAATAATTCACGATTGAGCCAGAAACCGCGCCGGTAATTCGCAATATTGTCCAGCACAGTATAAAAAGGATGCACCCTCCCCTTCCGATAAATAAAATGGAGGCCATAGACTTCGTTAACACGTTCCACAAACGGCCGTGCCAAATAGGTCAGTGATTTGCCCGAGGCGGTAAACAAGACATCGTGACCACAGTCAAGAAGCCGCTGGCCGATCAGTTCCGACCGGCTGCTGTGGCCAAATCCTTCGCCAGCAACGCCATATAAAATTTTTGCCATACTGATTTCTCCTCTGACCTCGTGTTTGTCATCTCAACATGACGGTCTGATTGACTTTGTTTCCATCGAGCGTCCAGTCATTCACGACCACTTGCCCGTCGGGATAAATATGCAGATATTGCCCCATCGACTTCGTCCAGCTTCCACAATTGAAATACCAATCTCCAAACCGCCCGGCGCGATGCGTGTGGCCGGTGATTGTGACGTCATAAAATCCCTGCTGCTGATGATGAAAGAAGCGGGCAACCATATTGCGGGTACGAATCGGGCGAATCATCCGTCGCCAACCGTCGTCGAAGAATCCGAGGTGCTCATGAACCGCGCGATTAAATCGGCGGGTCAGCCGCTGCCACAGATACAACACCCGCTCGCCAGCCTCCAGTAGCACATCCGTCATCGTATCGCTGGTCACCAGGCAGATGTCTGAATGAAATTCCAGCGTGCTGGTCATCACTCGCAGCAAAGGCCTGAGTCTATCGAAAAATCCCGGAGTCACGGGGTCGATTTCGTGGCCGTGCATAAACTTAAAATGTTTTGTCCCGATGGAGACGGTAAAAGGCTTATGCAAAGATGCAAAAAACGGGTGCTGGTGCCGCCAATACTCCCGTTCTCTCCAGAATTGCCAATCGTGATTACCGGGAACATAAATCACATCCATACGGCTTAGCCGATCCAGCAGAGGCCGCCACCGCCGTACCACCGCGTGAGGCCGATAACGCCACAATTCAAATAAATCCCCCAGAATCACCAGCCTCGCCCCCACTGATTCGATTTTATCCAGCAGCCGCAACAGCAGCGTCTGATTGTTGCCCTTGAGAAGATTATCTTTGGCGGAACCGTCACCGATGTGTAAATCGCTGAGAACAAATATGTCCCGCCCATACCAGTCGCTTTTTCGATTTTCCGTTGTCAAGATACAACCCTTTCATTTGCCGCACCCTTCGCAATAAACATTAACACACCCCGTTTCAGGAAATGTTAGGCGAAGATTAGATTTGCGTTAGCGTGCAAAAGAGAAGGGATGTCCGGCTGGTTCGAGACGCCTAATCAAATCTCTTTTTATTTTAACTTTCGGCCAATATGAATTGAACAGACGCCGATAACATACAGACAGTGAGACCATAAAAAATACAGGATGATTTTCGATGGAACCGCAATTTCGCCTTTTACCATTTGAAGAATTGATTTTGCTGCTGAAGCGTTACGGCTTTGCCGACCGGCTGGACACAATTATGCAAGTGAGAATCTTTTCCGTTGGTGTTCCAATGGGACTTGAAATGCTCACGTTATCCGACGAATGCCGGGAAAAATATCGCAATACATGGTGGGAAATACTCTGGCCGTTGCCGAAGAATCCCTCTACTTTGCCGCAGTGTTTTTATGCGGCTGATTCGCTGCGGGACGCCTTGAGGCTGCGGCCTCAGGCTGATATATCCTTCTGGTCAGATCCATCTGAAACACTACCGCAGTATCTGAAACTAACGGAAGAATATGCGGAAGAAACAGAACTGGTGGATTAACCATTTGGCGATTTTGTTAACCGTGAACAATTTCAACTCCGCAGCGGGGAATGGCATCGAGAAAAAGACGACCGTAAGGTTTTGTCAGGATGCGACTGTCCAGCACGACCACCATTCCGGTATCGGTCTTGTTGCGGATGAGTCGGCCGAAGCCCTGTTTGAATTTGATAATCGCCATCGGGAGCTGATAGGCATAAAACGGATTTTCACCTTTGGCTTTCAAGGCCTCGATGCGGCCCTCAATCAGCGGATGGCTTGGCACGGCAAAGGGCAGCCGCACCAAAATCACATTGGAAAGACTTTCGCCCGGCACATCCACCCCCTGCCAGAAACTTTCAGTGCCAAATAACACGCTTCGCACATCTTCCTTAAACGTCTCCAGCAGCCGCATCCGGTCCATCCCTTCGCCCTGCACCAGCATTTCCATATTCTGCTCCTGCATCCACGGACGCATCCGTTCGCTGACCTGACGCAGCATCTCGAAGCTGGTGAACAGCACAAATGCCCGTCCGTCGCTTTTGAGCAGGTATTTGCGAATCGTCTCAACGGCCCGTTCAACAAAGGCCTTGTCGTTGGGGTCGGGCATATTGGCCTGAATATAGAGTTTGACCTGTCTTTGATAATCAAACGGAGAACCGGTCTTCAGCGACAAATACTCCTCCAGACCCACCCGCGAGGCAAAGTATGCAAACCCGTCATCCTCCGGACCGCAACTCAGCGTTGCGCTGGTCAGTATCACCGAATTGCAGACGTCGAACAGCACCGCCTGGATATAGGGAGCCGTGTCAATTGGCGCACTGCGTAAGGTCAGACGAGGGGTGCGATTCCGCTCGCTTTCCACCCAATAGACAAATCCCTCCCGGCCCTGCGTCATAAATTCCGTTAGTTCCTGTTCGAGTCCCTGGCATCGTACCGCCGCCTGCCCAAGTTCGTATTGCTCATCGGTATCGTTCATTGCTTTGGCCAGTTTGCCCAGAGCCAGGCGAAGTCTGTGAACAGGCTTCGTCAAAGTATCCGGCACAAAACCTTTCTCACAGCGCGCTGTTGTCGTATCGGCCTGCCCGGTCATCCACTTTTGCACCTGTGCAAAAAACACTTGCGCCGCCGTTTTGCATGAGCGAGCCAGCGACAGGCAATCATCCGCTCCTTTAAGATGCACCAGCAGTCCTTTGCCTTTGCGCTGGTTGTAAAGACTGTCGAGAAGGCGGTGTACGCCCGCCCGGCTGATTTCGATGCCGAATTGATCTTCTGCGACATGTTCGAGATTATGTGCTTCGTCGATGATGACCCGTTTATACTCTGGAAGCAGTCCCGCCGCACCTTCGGCCTTAATCACCAGGTCGCTAAACAACAGCGCATGATTGGCGACGATGATGTCGGCGGATTCCAGTCTGCGCCGGGACCGCTGATAAAAACAGCCCGAAAATGCGGCGCATTTGCGTCCTCGGCAGTTACCGTGTTCGCTCTGCACGGCCTGTCGCACCTGGGCTGAAGGAAGAAAATCCAGCTCGCTGAGAATACCATCCTCTGTGCGCCTGGACCACTCTTCAATCTGGGCCAGTTGCGCCCCCGCGTCGTCAAACAGCGTTGCCTGTCGTTTCTTTGCGTACTCGAGACGCCGCCGACAGAGATAGTGATTACGACCCAATGCCAACCGATACGTAAATCCCTGTTCCAGCAGACGCGACAGAAAGGGGATATCTTTTTGAATCAGTTGCTGTTGAAGGTTAATCGTATAAGTGCTGATGATAACCGGCCCGTTTTTCTGTAGCGCCTGGTCGATGGCTCCGGCAAGATATGCAAAACTCTTTCCCACTCCTGTGCCCGCCTCAGCGACCAGATGTCGCTGCTGCCGCAGGGCCTGTTGTACCATCCGGGCCATTTCCAATTGCTGCGGCCGGCTTTCAAAACCGCTCCACGCCTGAGCAACCAGCCCCCCCTCGCCCAGCAGTTTTTCCGCATCCAATCCCTGTATCGGCGAAAATGCGATCACTCCCGCTCCGTCAATTAAAAATCCTTATGGCCGATTCGGTTCGACCGCCGTATTCTTCACGACATCCGCAGCGGCACGTGATGATTGATTGGGTTCTTTAGCCGTGTCCTCCACGACAGGCATTGCTGGTTTCGACCCAGCAGGATTGATCACCTCGGCCAGCGCCTTAACCGCCGGGTCTTGCGGCATTAACGTTTGGGCCCTGGCGATCGCGTCCTGTGCCTTCGAAACCTTTCCATCCTGCCACAGCATATACGCCATCAGAAATGCCAGCTCTCCGCTTTGGCCTCGTTCCTGCCAGGTCGCTATCTCAAGGATGCGGTTTTCGAACGTATCCCGGTCTGGCATCAGAACCGTCGGGTCGATTTTCTGCTCCGCCAGTTTCGGCCTCATTATGAGGGTCTGACTGAGATAATAGGCGCCGCTCATATATTCCCCCGCGGCAAACAGCGACCCAACCTGCCCGGCCCAGGTCGCCGCGTTTTCCGGCTGCCACACCGCCGCCAGGGCGAAGCTGTCGGCGGCCTTGTAGAATTTTCCCTCCTTCAAAAATTGCTGTGCCGCGGACATATATTCCGCCGCTTTGGCTTCGGCCAGACTGACGAAGGTCTTATATTTGCCTCTCGGTTCGGATGCCGCCGCCAAACCGCCCGTCGTTTCAGCCGTTGAAGGCTCCTGTCCGGCCTTTGATTCCTGTTTTGTCTGTTCTGATTTCTTTTTCTGAGCCGCTTCCACTTCCTGCTGTTTTACGTCTTCCAGCATCTGGTTGCGAATCTGTTCATAGCGATTCAACGGAACTTCTTTGGTCGTTTCTTTTTCGCCCTGCTTATCCTCCGTTGTCTTCTGCTCCATCTGCGGCAAGAGCAGCGTCTCCGGCTTGAGCGGCTCTTCCTCTGCATTTTTCTTTTCCTGTTTGGCCAGCGTATTGATATCTATTCTGGTTTTGAGGAGATCGTTCGCCCGGTTCAGGTTCATCTGGCGTTCGAGAATCCGCGATAATTCATCCGGCGGAGCCGATAACGGTCTTTGCTGAAGGCTGAACGGCGTATTTGCCGTCTGCGGAAGACCTGCCGGAGCGGAAGGATTGACCCTGCCCTGCGGATTCAACTGCGGAGCAACCAGCCCGCTCTGATCGCCCCGATTAACAGATGTGACGGTTCGGCGGGGGTCATAATAGGAAGCATATACTCCCGGATTTCGATCCGTGGCCAGAGGGTCGCCTGCCGAGCGACGAAGAAAATTATCCACAGGGCTTGAATAGGAGCTGCTGTAATAACTGGAGCCATACGGCACAACGCCGCGAAATTGCTTTCCTCCGCCGACATTGCCCGTCATTACCATATTTCCAGATGCGCCGTATGCCATTGTGGCGGGGTTCGGAACCAAACTGCTCCGACCGACGCTGGGAACCGCCGTCGGCGAACCAATCGGCGATTTTGCCGCGGGATTTTCCACCGCCATACCGGCATATCCGGCAATCATTATAATAATTACTATCGTTATCGCTAAATGTCTCATATACACTTCATCACTTTTGAGGTTTTTCTGCTTTTGCTCCTCTCCTTTCTCCTCTCCGCTCTTCCTTTCCTTACCGGTATTTTGGCTTTTCGGCCCATTTTAGTTTGTCGGCCAGCGTATCCCACTGCGTTCGCGTCGGATTATTAACCACAAGAAATCGTCCTTCGTGTTTTTCCACCACGACCGTATCTTCCGCGGTCAGTTTCTGCTGCATATAACCGTCCAGAAGCAGCGTGGTACTGTCATTGACCCGCACCGGATGAATCTGTACGCGGCTGTCGGCGTCGATGACAATGGGGCGAAAACTCAGTGAATGCGGGCAAATCGGGGTAATGACAATCGCCGACAGATTGGCCGCCAGGATCGGCCCGCCCGCTGAAAGGTTATACGCAGTTGAACCGGTCGGCGTCGATAAAATCACGCCGTCGCCGACACAGCCGGCCAGCGGCTGATCATCCACCTCAATTTTCAATTCAATCATATTGAATGGTGCGCCGGCAGAAACGAAGACGTCGTTCACCGCTTTGCCCGTCCAAAGCGACTTCTGTCCCCGATGCAGTCCGCAGCGAAGCACCATTCGCTGTTCAATCAACGATTTGTCCTTGCAGATACGTTCAAAAAGGGTTTCGATTTCCTCAACACTGAACTCCGCCAAAAAGCCCAATTTTCCGACATTGATGCCGATGACGGGGACTTCGCTTTCACACAGCAGTCTTGCCGCGCCGAGAATGGTTCCGTCTCCTCCGAAAACAATTGCAAAATTCGCTCGGCGAAGCACATCCACTTGACATTCTTCGTCCAGACAATTGGCCAAAATCTCCGCTTTGTCTTTGGCGAAGCGCAAAAACCGCTCCATCGCTCTGGCCGCATCGGGTCTTCTCGGGTCTGCAAATAAAATCAGTTTGGGTTTTGTCATATTTTCAATATTTCTAAAAACACTGCTATTCTTTTTTCGACCCGATTGCCGAGTCGGATAAACTCTTTACCGTCTGTATAATCTTTTCAGCGGTCAGTCCCATCCATTCAAGTTGTCTTGCCCGCGTTGCGACAGGGATAAACTCATCGGGCCCGCCCAGCAGAACTGCTCGTCCGACAGCCGTTTTTATTATGTTATTATCGGACAAACCGGCTTTTCGCGTCGCCTCTTCCAGCACCGCCGAGCCAAACCCACACGCCAGGCTGTGGTCTTCGGCAATGATAACCGTTTTATCCTGAGCGAACAACTCCACAATCGCCTTATCCACAGGCTTGGCAAAGCGGGCGTTGACGACTCCGACTTCAATACCTTCCTGTTTCAGGATATCCGCCGCCTTTAATGCCTCGGCCAGGATGGGTCCGACAGCCACAATTACAATTTTACCCGAAGTCTGTCGCAGACAAATACTTTTCCCTTTTTCAAACGGCACTGCCAGACGCGGCTCCAGTCCATTTTCTGCTACGTCGTCTTTGGGATAGCGAATCGCAATTGGCTTATTGGCCGCAACGGCATAGTCCAAAGCCGCCCTGAGTTCCGGTTCATCCGCCGGGCAAAGGATTTCCAGATTAGGCAGCATCCGCATATACCCGATATCCAGCAAACCGTGATGAGTCGGCCCGTCGCCGCCCACAACCCCGGCCCGGTCAATACAAAATATTACCGGCAGGTTCTGCATCGCAACTTCCTGAAGAATTTGGTCAAAACTCCGCTGCAAAAACGTGGAGTAAATACACACCACCGGCTTGAATCCCTGTTTGGCAAGTCCCGCCGCCATATCCACCGCAATGCCTTCGGCGATGCCGATGTCGATATAGCGATTTGGAAAGACCTTGCGGAATTTGTTGAGTCCCGTCCCGTCGGGCATCGCCGCAGTAATCGCAATCACTTTATCGTCCCTCGCCCCCACTTCCGCCAGCACATCGCCGAACGCCTCGGTAAAAGAACGTCTGCCCGGCGTTGAACTGACGCCTGATTCGCCGTTCAATTCAAATGGACCCGTGCTGTGGTATTTTCGCGGATTGTCATTGGCTGGCGTAAAACCTTTGCCCTTTTTGGTATAAACATGCAAAATCGCCGGTCGGTCCAGGTCTTTCAGCGCCTTGAACAACTGAATCAGCGACTGGATATCGTGCCCATCCACCGGCCCGAAATACGGGATATTCAGGCTTTCAAACAGTCGGCTGGGCGAAATCGCCATCCGCAGCGTCTTCTTGAAATTCTCCAGCGCCCCTTCCATCTTTCGGCCGATGACAGGCAGATGTTCTAAGATACGGTTGGTCGTTTTGCGGATGTCTTCGTAGGTGTGGCTAAGTCGAACGCCGGAAAGAAACTTCGCAATGGCCCCCTGTGTGACGTCAATCGCCATCGAATTGTCGTTGAGTACCACCAGCAACTGGCGTTTAACCAGCCCCAGATTATTCAGCGCCTCAAACGAAAGCCCGTTGACGATGCTGGCGTCGCCGACCAGCGCGACGATTTTTTCATCCGTTCCTTTTTGCTGTGCCCCCAGCGCCATTCCCAGCGCCGTGGCAATAGACGTACCGGCATGGCCCACGGCAAAGACATCATAAGGACTTTCATCCGGGTTGGGAAAACCGCTCAAGCCATCTTCCTGTCGAAGCTGTTCAAACCGGTCTTTACGTCCGGTCAGAATTTTATGAGCATAGCACTGATGTCCCACATCCCACAAGAGTCTGTCTCTATCAAACTCAAAGACGCAATGCAAAGCTATCGTCAATTCGACGATGCCCAGATTGCTGGCCAGATGTCCACCAGTGTGGCTGACCGAATGGGTAATCTTTTCACGAACTTCGCCAGCAAGCTGATTCAATTGTTCCGCCGACAGATTCTTCAAATCCCCCGGCCCGTGTATGGTATCCAACACTTTATCCATTGTTTGCCATAAATAAGTCGCTACCGTTTCAAATTCTATCCCCTCACTCACATTCAGGGCTTCTTACTCAATTATTTTTGGAAGTTGTCTTGATTTCTGACTTCTCTTCAAAAACCAACGTTTGATTTTTTATGTTTCCCGTTCCCTGGATTTCCATCCTGTCCGGCCAAACCCGGATTGTCGCCCAGGTTCGTCCATCCGGGCTATCTACCGCCCCCGGCAGCGTTATGTAATGGATGCCGTTTTCCTGTGCATATCCGCCGGCGTGATTGTGTCCGCACAGATACGCCCGCACACAGCCGTATCGTGCAAGAATCTTCCGCGCATCGCCGGCGTTCCAGGCCGTGTGTTTATCCGTATCCGGCAACAACGGCAAATGACCAAACACAATCACATCCTGATGGTTCTTTTGTGCCTCGGCCAGTACGCCATCCAGCCAGACCAATTGCTGATTTCCCAAACTGCCGTTGTACGGCTGAGCATTGGGACTTTTCCGTTCCAGCGCCTTTTGAAGAAGTTCTTCAGCTTTTTTATATGCAACGCTGTTTTTAGGCCAGCCGCCCTGTACTGCCACATCCTGCGTATCCAAAACAACAAATAAAATGCCGCCTTTTTCAACCGTATAATAGCCGCGTTCCAGTTTTAGTCTTTTCAATACGGTCGAGCGACGCAGGCCCTCAAAGTCGTGATTGCCCAGCACGTGATAACGCGGGCAATTCAACTGCTCATAGACGGTCAGGGCGTAATCCAGTTCCCGCCCGGCGTTGGCTCCGCCGTCGATGAGATCGCCAAGCTGAACGGCGAAATTCACGCGCTGCCCATTGCACTGTCGAACGAAAAGAGCCAGCCCCGCCAGACTGTTGCGATAATACCGCCCATTTTCGGTATCTTTGTCGGCGTAGTGCACATCCGCGATAACGCCGAAGGTCAGCGGCTTAGATTGACTTGCACATCCTGCCATCGTTAAGGCCGCCGCTACAAAAGTAATCCACGTCTTTCCATTCATCATTATTCATTTATTTCTGCGCAGCAGTTGTTGCGCCAGTTGCCGCAGAATCTCGGCCTTTGGACCGAATGGTTCAACCGCTGCCGCCGCCTGTTGGGTCAATTCCTCGGCGACTTTCCGGGACTCCTCCAGTCCGACCAGCGAGGGGTAGGTGAGTTTGCCCTGCCGTTTATCTTTACCGGCGGTCTTGCCCAGTTGTTCGCTTTGGGCGGTCTCGTCCAGAATATCGTCTGCGATCTGAAAGCATAGTCCGATCTTCAGGCCGTATTGCAGCAGTTCCTCAAGTTGTGTTTCCTCGGCGCCGCCGGCAATCGCCCCAAGCCCCGCCGCCGCGGCAAACATCCGTGCCGTCTTATTGATATGAATATGCCGCAATAAATCCATTGTGCTATGGGTATTCTCGGCCAACAGATCAGCCATCTGCCCGGCGATCATTCCCGCAGGTCCTGCCGATTGGGCCAGCAGACGAATCATCCGCATCCCCATCTGTGGGTCTTCAATGCCGTCGGCCAGAACTTCAAACGCCAGTGTTAACAAGGCATCGCCGGCCAGGATTGCCGTCGCCTCGTCGAATTGTTTATGACAGCTCGGCTGTCCCCGGCGAAAGTCATCGTCGTCCATCGCCGGCAGGTCATCGTGAATCAGCGAATAGGTATGGACCATTTCAATCGCCGCCGCCGCAAGCAGCGCCGTTTCGTTGATTCGTCCGCTGGTCAGTTCACAGCACCACAGTGCTATGGCCGAACGAATTTTTTTGCCGGGGCTAAAAAGCATATACTCCATCGCCTCTTTGAGCCGATGAGGAATTTCTGTCTGATCGGCCAGAATCCGTCTAAGCGTATCCTCCGTCATTGCCGCCTTTGGGCTCAATTCCGCATCAAAATCCATCTGCCGCATCCAAATTTGCCTTCATATATCGTTTTCTGGATTTTTCCCCGAAAGCCAGTATTATAACTGCTTTCGCACCGGTGGACAGTCCCAAAGTAAAAATTTGCCCCATCCCGGAAGGATGCGCTAAGTAATTTACTTGCCGAAATCAGGCGAGCCGCTATAATGTCCCGACGGAAAACAGGTTAAGGAACCGAGATGGCGGTACTGAATGTCAATATTGACCACGTGGCGACAATTCGTCAGGCCCGTCGGGCCGATGAGCCGGACCCGGTCTGGGCGGCAGTACAGTGCGAACTGGCCGGCGCCAACGGTATCACCGTCCATCTGCGGCAGGACCGCCGGCATATCAACGACCGGGATGCGCGGGTCCTGAAAGAAACCGTCGCCTGCAAGTTTAATCTTGAAATGTCACTGGCTGAGCCCATCGTCAAAATCGCTGAACAGGTGCGGCCGGACCAGGTAACACTCGTGCCGGAAAATCGTGCGGAGCTGACAACCGAAGGCGGTTTAGACTGCGCCAATAATCTCAAACGGCTGATTCAGGTCGTCAAACGGATGCACAAAAAAGGCATTCTGGTCAGCGCCTTTATCGGGCCGGATGAAAAACAAATTCTGGCTTCGGCGGAGGCTGGTTGCGACGCGGTGGAATTGCATACCGGCTTCTATGCCAACGCCAAAACCGACAAGGCTGTCGAAAAGGCATTGAATGAATTGCGGGACGCACGGGATATTGCCGTCTCGGCGGGACTTATCGTTCACGCCGGGCACGGCCTGACGTATCGCAATATCAAACCCGTTGCTCATATTGAAGGCCTGTGCGAATTCAACATCGGCCACAGCATTATCTCCCGCGCCGTTATCGTCGGGATGCAAAAGGCCGTTAAAGAAATGCGACGATTGATTGAAAAACCATAAAAAGCCCGGAGCGTGAGCGACGGGATAAAGCCGAAATTCATTCCACTGAAATGAAAACGGAGAAGACAAATGTTTCACGGCGCATTGGTAGCTTTGATTACGCCTTTCCGCGACGGACAAGTGGATTATGAAACGCTCGAGGAACTGCTGGAGTTTCAAATTGAAAGCGGCATTGACGGCATTGTCCCCGTCGGCACGACCGGCGAATCGCCCACGCTGTCTTACGACGAACATAAAGAAGTCATCCGCAGAGTGGTGGACATCACGGATGAACGCGTTCCTGTGATAGCGGGAACCGGCTCCAACAGCACCGCCGAGGCGATTGAACTGACGGAATTCGCCAAGAAAGCCGGCGCCGACGCCTCTTTGCAGGTCTGCCCGTATTACAACAAGCCGACGCAGGAAGGTTTCTATCAGCACTTTAAGACGATTACCGAAGAAGTGGATATTCCGCTGATTCTGTATAATATCCCCGGACGCTGCGGGGGTGCGGGATTGTCCCTTGAGACTATTGAACGGCTGGCCCAACTGGAAAACATTGTGGCAATCAAGGAAGCGACCGGCTCGCTGGACTTCGCAGCAGAGATCGTCCAGCGGACGGAGTTGACTCTTCTTTCCGGCGACGATTCGCTGACGCTGCCGATTGCTTCTATCGGCGGAAAAGGCGTCATCAGCGTCGTGGCTAATATCGTGCCGGCCGATGTCAAGGCAATGACCGACCTCATTCTCGAAGGTGATTTCGTCTCGGCGCGCAAATGGCATCGCAAGCTGTTCCCGCTGGCCAAGAGTATGCTGGGGCTGGCGACCAACCCGATTCCGATTAAAGCCGCTGCGGCGATGCTCGGTATGGCCTCGGAAGAGTTGCGTCTGCCGATGGTGCCGCTGGACGACAACCAGAAGGCCGCACTGCGGGCGATGCTGAAAGACTACGGTCTGCTGGAAGAATAAAACTCCTGTCGGGCATCGAAAGTTATCCACAAATGGGTTCGTTTCGTTTTTTTGGGTTGTTTTTTGACCTCCATTTCCGCGTTTTTGATATTGATAACGCATATTTGGTCGTGAAAAAATTGGGTTCGTTCTGGCAATTGACGATTGATGATTGTCGATTGAAAAGAGAAGCAACAAAATCTGGATTCCCGCCTTCGCGGGAATGACAGACCACCGCTCACAAGCTGCGCTTGAAGGTGCCACCCGGGGAGGACACAGCCGAGGGCGGCTGTGCTACATAGAAGTTTTCCACGATTGGGTTCGTTTGGGTTGAAATTGGGTTTAGAGGTATATTTTGCGTTCATTTTTGCTCACTAATTGGCTTTAGATTGGCTTTAAGCATGTTTTTTTTGGCTTTAATTGGCTTTAGATTGGGATTTCTTGTCATATTTTTGCTCATTTTGAGCGGGTCTTGCGGTCATCTGCGGCGTTGTCGGCTCCGTCCAATCCTCGACGTACGACAGTACGCCTGTGGTCCGGCCGGAACCTTCCGCCTTGCATCCGAGCCACAATCACGCGCTCAAATAGAAACCTGTTTTTTGTTATCATTTTTATCGTATTTCATTCTACTTTTCAAAGAGCCACGGGGCGGAAAAACAGCCCACCATAATTACCTTCCACTTGCGTGGTGGTGTCGAAAATTCGTGATTTTTGGAGGGCGCAAAAGCTGTAAGTCTTTGTGCGAAAAGGGGTTAAAAAATTTTGGAATTTTTAGGGATAGCAGGATAGTGCAATCGGACTTGTTCTGAAATAACATAAACCACGGATTAACACGGATTTACACGGATTTTTTGCCACCGAGAGCGCAGAGAACACAGAGGCGGTTTCCCCCGTCGCCAAAGGCTATGGCGGGACAAGTTGGCGGGTCTTTGACCCTATGGGAAAAATCTTCCGTGGCCGTACTCGAAAACCATTTCTGTGTTCGTCCTCAAAAGCTTTTTCTGCGGCTTATCAGTCGCCCAAAACCGCAGCATCCCTTACACGGAGAAGGAAATTTTACCATTGAGGAAATGAGGAGGGGTTTTAAAATGTCCCGATGTTTATGGGGATTGCGGGATTTTGAATGTGGATGATAAATGCTCCTGATTCCGTTTCGTTTTCCCGTTGGTGCTTAAAGGTATGCCTGTCATTTTGGCAGAGACTACGTTTTGTATAAAGACATTGAAAGCCTGTTACATAAAATCGTTTTCAAACAATCCAATCGTGGATTTTGATGGCAATAACCTGTTTTTATGGGTTGTTTTATGTGTTGTGCAACAGGTTTTTGTTGTCGGAATAATTTTTAGAGCGGCTGGTATAAGGTTTGCAATAAAGGATGGGCTGGTTGTGTTTTGAAATATTTAAGGCTTATATATGCAAAAAATTACATGACAGATTATGATATTATGTAAATACTTAAAAAGTGATGGGTGTTTGAATATCTTAGAAGCCAAACGACTAAGGGCGGCAAATCCTATTGATTTTAATGATCCTTTTGAGTTATATCCAGGGATTATCGGTGAGCCAGACAGAGAGAAAATCGCGTTCTATTTTCAGAATAATTTACGACCAAGACTCTCTCCTGATATATTGCAACGACTGCCCAATGATCTCACAGATGCAGCTTGGGGAAGGATTCGGCAGACTTATAAGCAAGGACTTAAAGAAGAAATATTAAAAAGCCTCCTGTATGCCGCTAAAACTTTGCGAATAGTTTGTTTTTGTGATCCAAGCAAAATAAAAGATGGAGATGATATACTACTTTGGTCTCATTATTCTGAAGGACATCAGGGATTGCGAATATTTTTTGAAACGAATGACATTGAAATTCAAAGTACCAATTTATTTCCGGTTAATTATTCTTTAGAAAGAGCGAGGATTGATATAACAGATCCTAACAATGATAACCCTAAAAAGGCATACGAAGCCGTTACAACGACAAAGAATGAGAGCTGGAGCTATGAACGTGAAATTAGATGGATAATCAGCAGACAAGAATGTATAGAGGACAATGGTTGTTCTTATATTCCACTTCCACCTAAAGCTATTCGAAGAATAGACATGGGCTGTAGGTGTGATATAAGCAAGAAAGTCATCTCTTTATTAACAACTAATAAAGAATATGAACATGTTAAATTATATAATGCTTTGTTGCATGAGTATAGATTTTCTTTAAACTATAATGAAGTGGAAATATATAAAGGGAGAACCGGAGAGGATTAGGCATTCTTTTGGGGGAGAATAAACGGGGTTGAACATTTGTCAACGATTTTGTTCATAGCAGGTTATTTTTTGATATTATTAGCATCTTTTGGACCGGCTGAATCTGTTTTCGATGCGTCAGCATGTTGATCTTTTGTTTTTTTCGGAGGTTCTATAATAGCCGTTGATTTTTTGGATTCATCTTGCTGGGTTGTACTAAGAGATGTTTTTGTAAAAAATTCTTCAGGTTTAACAATTGCTGTCCAAGCAGCTAAAGCACTCAAGAAAGCAGCTATCGCTGCCACAATAGTTATCAAATAATTTCTGGCAGCAGTTTTACACATATCAATCATAGTTTCTGTTTGTAGGGCATTATTGATATTTACAACAAGTTCTGATTCTGAAATAGGATTTCGATGAGTCGTTGTTTCGTGCGATATCTCGCTCCCTCTAGTTGTTGTGGTGGTTGTGGCGGCAGCAATTTCTGTATGGACATAACCCGCTCCCACTTCTTTTGCCAACTGTTTTAATTCCTCAAGCCGCTGGTCATCGTCTTTCTTATTTAAGATGTTATGAAGACGGTGTCTATATACTACAATTTCTTTCCGTGTCATTGTTATTTCCCTTTCTTCGCAACATCACCGCTTTTAGGCTTTAAACCAGCAAGCTGTTGCAATATCTCTTTAAACTTAGTTTTGTTCTTATCACTATAAGAATAAACCAAAAGTACGGTTAGAACCGTTATGCTCGTTAGACGCAGCAACTGAGCATCTGAGCCATACTCAAAAAAAGGCTGTCCAAATATCTCCGGATTCCACAAGCAAAATAAAAAGACAAATGCTCCAATCCACAAAATAATTAACTGTGTTTTGTTCATAAATAAAATCTTCCTTTCATCGTACTATCTTTTAATACCTTATATCTTTTAATAAAGCATCTAACCATGCAATTTCATTTTCCAAATTATTAATTACACCCGGCAAACGCTTTTGGTGTTGTATCTTTTCTCTTTGCAACTGTTCTCTATCTACTCGGCCTCTTTTTGATTCAAAGTAAGGCCTGCAGTTACTTTCTGGTTGGTATTCATCCTCGGGAGCAGTCTCCAATTCTATTTCAGCATCTTCTTTTTCACGTTGCTTTATTTTTTTTAAAGACAATATCCTGTTACGAATACATTCTTTGCCTTTTCGTCCACCTTGTTCTAATCCCCAAACATAACCAATCCCAAAACCAACCGGAAGACCGCCTGCAAAAAAACTCATAAAATCCATAGTTAAATTTCCTTTATTATATGTATTAGAATTATGGTATCCAGCCCCAGCCAAGCTTCATAATTGACGGAAATAAAAGAAAGAGAATGAATCCGACCGCTGTTAGTGGAGCAGTGAAAGTCATTGTATAATGCTGTATATTTCGGCGTTCAGTATTGGCAGCATCTTTTTTGAGTGCTATTGCCGAAGGAGCGATGGCTACGAAGAACGCTACAATCCAAACAACCCACTTACCAAGTTCTGTCATTTCGCTGAGACGGATTTCAACAAGCAGCATTCCAATGGCGATCAGAGATCCCCATTTCACTATATCCTTGATTTCTTTGATATTTTCATTTGCCATAAATTGTTGTTTCGCAATCAATTATTGGTTAATCAAGCCAGACAGGCAAAAACTGCCAAAGAAAACCAACGCTTTTTTGATTTTATAATATTGCCCATTTCAAACGCCTTCCGAATAGGAATACTGAATTTGAGACAAAGAAAACCGACGTTTCTCGATACATTGTCTATCGACTATTTTGGGCTGCCGTTAAACGAAGAAATTTTGATTTTATGTCCGATAAATATCGGGAGAACGAGATAAGATATTTGTATTTAAGGATGTTTGGCTCACCACAGGCTTTCACGGACGAAGACGGACATTTATGGACTAATATGGACTTGATGGACATTGTGGACGGGGTGGACGGGGTGGACGAAATAGACATAATGGACAATCACAGCCGGGGGCGGCTGTGCTACATTTTAATCCCATCAAGCGGCTTTCCCCCTTCGGTGGGGACAGGACGCCGCCACGCTTTTATTGCGACGCGGCAGTCTTCACTTTTCACTTCGTTTCAAAGTGAAGACTGGGCAGGGGTGGATTCGAACCACCGTAAGCTTTCGCTAATGGATTTACAGTCCATCCCCTTTAGCCGCTCGGGCACCTACCCTGACAAGGTCAAATAGTGTATCAAAAAGACGCTGAAGAGCAAGGGATTTCCCGCCAAATTTTATCCTGCTTTGCTCCTAACCCCTGTTTAAATAAAAACGGCCCGGTTTGGCCGGGCCGAAAACTTCACAATCCGCCGGTAAGCACTTTTACCACTTACCGGTTTTACGCGCCGGGGCTTCGGGATGCCCCTGAATGCACTCTTCAGCCTTGAGAATCTCCTCGTCGGGCAGATAATAAGGTTTGAGTTTTCCGGACAGAAAGGCATCATAGCCGCTGAGGTCCATCAGGCCGTGGCCGCTGTAGTTAAACAGAATGACCTTCTCCTTTCCTTCTTCTTTGGCCTTTTTGGCCTCACGAATGACACAGGCAATGGCATGGCTGGTTTCCGGGGCGCAGATGAAACCTTCCGTCCTGGCCCAGAGCATCGCGGCCTCATAACATTCAATCTGGTCAATAGACTGCGGTGTATGAAGTCCTTCGACAATACACTGACAGACCAGCGGCGCCATACCGTGATAGCGCAAGCCGCCGGCATGAATCGGCGCCGGCACAAAAGCGTGTCCCAGCGTGTGCATCGCCAACAGTGGAGTCATACAGGCGATGTCGCCGTAATCATACGCAAATTTGCCGCGGGTCATCGTCGGACAGGCAGTCGGCTCGACGGGGATAATTTCAATTTTTGCGCCGTTGATTTTGTCGAGCGTGAACGGGAATGCGATACCCGCGAAATTGCTTCCGCCGCCGGCACAGCCGATGATGATATCGGGATTTTTGATGCCAACGCTCTTAAGCTGGGCTTTGGCTTCCAGGCCGATAATCGTCTGATGCAGGAGCACGTGATTTAAGACGCTGCCGAGCGAATAGCGGGTCTTTCCGCTCGGGTCGGTAACAGCCGCTTCGATGGCCTCGGAAATGGCAATGCCGAGACTGCCGGGGGTATCGGGGAACTTGGCCAGGATGTTACGCCCGGCCTGCGTTTCATTGCTGGGGCTGGCGACACAATTGGCTCCCCAGACCTGCATCATCAGCTTGCGGTAGGGTTTCTGGTCAAAGCTGATGCGCACCATATAGACCTTGCACTCCAGACCGACCAGCCTACAGGCAAAAGCCAGAGCCGAACCCCACTGGCCGGCGCCGGTCTCGGTGGTAAGACGCTTGATGCCGAACTGCTTATTGTACCAGGCCTGTGCCACGGCAGTATTGGGTTTGTGGCTTCCGGGGGGCGAGACGCTTTCATCTTTATAATAAATTTTGGCGGGCGTCTGTAGATGCCGCTCCAGATACACCGCGCGGCGCAGCGGCGAAGGACGCCAGCGATACAAAATATCCAGCACTTCCGCGGGGATATCTATCCATCGTTGCGTGCTGACTTCCTGCTCGATGATGTTCATCGGGAAAACCGGCGTCAGCATATCCGGAGAAATCGGTTTTCCGTCCGGACCGACCGGCGGCAGCAGCGGCGTCGGCAGGTCCCCGGCGATATTGTACCATTGACGAGGGATTTCATTCTCCTGCAGCAGAATTTTCCTGTTCACAGAAGTTTCCTTTCCGCTAAAAATTTTCGACTGATGGATCCCCTATTTTTGAGCACTTTGGCGCCTCGCGTGATTTTACACAGACTGATTCCCAATGCTGAGGCGATTTGCCGCTGAGAAATACCCAGACTGAGTCTCCGCATCAATTCCCAGCGCAAAACCAAATCGTGCAGTTCAGCAGGTGTAAGAATCTCGCCCAGAAACCGTTCCATCTCCCGCCGGCTTTTGATTCGACATAAGGTATTCGTAAGCCGCTCAATACCAGACGTGTCCAGTCTTTTTCTGCTGCTCGACATAGAAACAACATACTTCTTTTCAGCCAAAAAGTAAAGTTCTTCTATTTGGAAACTCAAAACCGTCCAAAATTACAGCAGCGGAGCGAACAAACGCACCAGGTGTTCCCAGAAATTACGTGCCCACCCCGCCGTCAAAAGGGGTCGTCCACACTGAAATTCCAGGCGGCTCATCCAGCTTTGCACCTGCTCAATATGCGGCTGGCTATAGATAATCAGCATCACCTCGTAATTTAAGAACAAGCTGCGAAAATCCATATTGGCCGAGCCGATCATCGCGATATTGTCATCCACCAAGAGGGCCTTGGCGTGAATCATCCCCGGCGTATAGAACATGACCTTCGCTCCGACTTGCCGAATTTCGCGCAAATAAACGCCGCGGACGACATCGGTCAAAGGATGATTGGATTTAGCCGGGATGATAACCCGCACATCCACCCCCCTGCGTCCGGCAAGGCAAAGGGCATTAGCCAGCGGCTCATCGGGGACAAAATAGGGGGTTACAATCCAGATTCGCCGTTGCGCATTAAACAAGGCCGTCAAAATCGTATCATACAGCGCATCGCCCGGCACATCCGGTCCGGACGGAACCACTTGCACTATCGCCGGCCCTTTCATCTCATCCAACGGTTTTACTTCCGTCGCCTGCGGCCAATTCTCTTGTCCGGCGGCAAAAGACCAGTCCGAACGAAAGATTTCCAGATAAAACCGCACTGCCGGCCCTTCCAGAACGAACGACAGGTCCTGCCATCGTTTCGGATCGGGCTCAGACCCCAGATACTCATTGCCAATATTAGTTCCGCCGGCCATTACAATTTGATCATCGACAATTACAATTTTGCGGTGATTGCGAAGATTAGTTCTGCCGCGGAAAGGCCAGTGCAGTAAAGGAATGAAAGAAGCATAATGACCGCCAGCCCTAACCAGCGAAGCAAAAAATTTCCGGCCTGTCCACAGTGAGCCGAAACCGTCTAAAAGGACGCGCACGTCCAGACCCTGCTGTGCCTTGGCGACGAGCCGTTCAAGAATATCTTTGCCGACGGAATCCCGATGAAAAACGAAGGTCGAGATATAGACGGATTTTTGAGCGCTGTCGATCATCTCCGCCAGACGACGATACGCAACTTGCCCGTCCGAGCATAAATCAAGCTGATTTCCCGCGCAGGCCGGCGGAAGCCCAAAACTTTCCAGCAGTTCATCCAGATACGTCCTCGGAACATCGAAACGATGGGCCTGGCAGGAAAGGTCAAGACCGGTTTTACGGTCAGCCTGACGTTTCAATTTGCGCCCACCTAAAATCAGATACAGCGGCACGCCGACATAGGGTATCAGCACAATCGCCAAGAGCCAGGCGATGGTACCAGCCGGAGACCGCCGCTGCGTCAGGATGTGGGCGATCAGAGCCACGCCGATCAAAAAACCAGCGAGGATCTCAAAATGCGCCAGCAACCACTGCCAAATCAGATCATGAATCATTCCATACTCCTTAGTTTGGAATCCACTGCTATTGTGGAGACGTAAGCGGCTCCAGAATCATGACGCATCCGCCGCCGGGGGCCAGAGGGATTTTCAGCTCATCCTGTGAACTGACCGTTTTGTTCTCCTTTTCCAGATGTTGGGCGTTGACATCACTGTCGGCGGCGTCTTTCCATATCTCAGCCCTGAATTTTCCATCCGGCAGAAATCGCAGAGGAATAGTGACGGTTCGGGCCGTCCAGTCGGTAATCGCTCCGACAAACCAGCGGTCGCCACTCTGGCGGGCCATTACAATATAATCGCCAATCTGTCCATCTATCACTTTCGTATCGTCCCACACGGTTGACACAACTTTAAGAAAATCCGCCCCCGGTTGATTGCGATAATGGTCGGGATGGTCGCAAATACAGGCTAATGGACTGTCATAAACAACCAACAGGGCCAGTTCGCCCGCCCGTGTGCCCTGCGTTTTGGCTGGTACGCCGGTTTTAAAGCTATCCTTTGTGCAATTGATAAAACCGCCGGGGGTAAAATCCATCGGCCCTGTCAGCATCCGTGTAAACGGCAAGGTCGCTTTATGCTCCGGCGTCACACGCTTCGACCATTTGTTGTATTCATTACCCAGAACGCCCTCGCGAGTAATTAGATTCGGCCAGGTCCGGCGCATTCCGTCCGGTTTATAGGCACCGTGAAAGTCAACCATCAGATGATTCTGTGCCGCGGCCTCGACAATTTTGCGATACCAGTTGACCGTCCACTGGTCGTCCCGATCCATAAAATCAATCTTGACCCCGGCAATGCCCCATTGTTGGTACAGCGGGAAGGCCTTTTTATAGGCTTCATTATGTTCGACATCCGCCCAGTACATCCACACCCACAATTTCACGCCTTTCTCGGCGGCGAATCGCCGGACTTCGTTCATATCCACAGCGGGGTTGACTTTGGTGATATCCGCCTCCGGTTTGTTAAACGGCCCATACCACTGCCAGTCGATAAGCTGATACTCCCATCCCATATCGGCGGCCAGTTGGATATATTGCTTGATAGTCGCCGTGTCCATCTTCACGTCGCCAGACCACCAGTGATCCCAGGCCATTCTGCCGGGTTTAATCCAGCTTGTATCTTTTATCGCACACGGCGGATTGAGATTGAGAATCACTTCCGATTCGACCAGGTCGCCGGGACGATGACCCAGCATAATCACCCGCCAAGGCGAACGGGCCGGCAAAGTGCGTTTGACCACCCAATCGGTCTGGTATCTGGCCGGTTTGGTGCGAATAGTCACCGAACCGTCGGAATTGGCGGTTCCTTTCCCTTCCAGCCACATCCCGGCCCAGTCGGTTATATCCGCCTCGGCAATTGCGACATACGCATCACTTGCGGCCTGAACAACCAACGGAATACCGATGTATGAGTCGGATTTGGCGGCACTGAGTTTGCCCGGCCAAAATTCATATTCCTGCGGCCCCTTGAAACCATTCTGTGTTCCCAGCCAGGCGTTCCAGTCGGAAGCGAAAACAAATTCGGTCTTCTCATCTTTTAATACCACTTTTTTCATCGCAGCCTGTTGCGGAAATTCGTATCGAAAAACCGCCGCGTCATTATAGGCGCGGAAAGTTATAACGATTTCCCGGCCGGTTCCTACGGATTCTTTAAAATACAGAGTCAATTCATTGTACCAATCCCGAATTTGTTTATGTCTGCCGACGACCGGTTTCCAGACCTCATCCCCGCTTCGTGTTTCAGTTTTCACCACAGAAAGATTTTCCCCCACCGCCGAACCGTCACCCATCAGGAGAGTGATTGCTGAATTTTTCAATATCTCCCTGTCCCCATAATGGACGGCATAAACCAACATAGGACTATTCTCGATACGGATTCGGACTTGTTTATCCGGAGATTGAAGCTCCCAAGAGTTTGCAAAAACAATACAGGCAAAAAACGAGATGAAAATTGAGATGGTTTTCCATGGTTTCATACCGGAAACCTTCCATATAAATTTTAACGATGTTATTGAATATAACGGTTTTGGAAGACTTTTTAACCTATATTCCGAACAAAATAAACCCGAAAATCCTTTTCTTGAAACAATCCTTTCTTCGGTGTCGTCCATAGGAAAAGATGGTAAGAGGGTTTGTCTATTGGTAATATGTCGAGTTTATGAAGATATTATGTCCTGAAAAATGCAAGAAAGTTAAAGGAAAGATGCTCTCTGTGGTCTGCCATAAGCGAAATTCCCATTCCTATCCTTTAACTTTTATATGCCTCCTTATTGTGGTCTGTGTGTTCGGCTGCACTGTCCAAGAGTATAAACAAGATGCGGATAAGGAAGTCCGGCAAATCCTCGACTCGAAATGGAAGTCCCAGCACGGTACTCAGGCCAATTCCCGCATTGGTGATGTGGAATCCGACCCGAATGACCTGATTTTCGACCCTAATTATATCCCTTCAGAACCGCTGAGTCTGGCCGAAGCGGTGGCAATCGCCACAGCCCGAAATCGGGATTACCAAAAACAAAAAGAAACTTTATATCTTTCCGCCCTGGACTTGACGCTGTTCCGTCACGATTTCGCGCAAAAATGGTTCGGCGCCATTGACGCCAGTTATGACCGTAATGAGACGGATGAGTCTGTCAGCGCCAGTGGCGGCAACAGCGGCAAGACTGTTGGTTTTAGTCAATTGCTGGCTGATGGGACTCAAATTTCAAGCAGCATTGCTATCGACTGGCTGAGATATCTGACGGGCGACCCGCGAGAAAGCCTTGGCAGTGTATTGAGCGCCAGCATCAACAAACCTCTGCTGCGCGGCGCGGGTAAAGAGGTTGTGATGGAAAATCTCACCCAAGGGGAGCGCACGGTATTGTACCAAATCCGCATATTCAGCCGGTATCGCAAGACATTTGTGGTTTCCATTGTCAGCGATTATTACCGTGTATTGCAGGCATTAGACAGCGTCAAGAACGCGGAAAGCAATTATAAGAGCCTGATGCTGGCGTATGACCAGGCTAAAGACAATGCCCTGGCCGGAAGATTAGCCCAGCTTGAAGCGGATCAAACCGAGCAGCGAATGCTGCAGGCACGCGATAATCTGGCCGGTACTGAACGCAGTTATCAGCAGGCCCTGGATGAATTTAAACTCCGTCTTGCCATCACAACCGATGCCCCGCTGGAGCTTGACCCCAATGCCCTGCAGGCTCTTTCGGTTATGGAGGTTGTTGAGCCTCAGTTTGATATTGAAGACGCGATAAAAACCGCATTGTCGTATCGGCTGGATCTGACCACGATTAGAAACCAGGTGGATGACGCCCGGCGGAAAATCAAGGTTTCCGAAAACGCCCTGCAGGCGGACTTGAATCTGGTAGCCAGCGCAAACGTCGAATCCACACCGGATAGACAATTAGGACGGCTGCGTTTTCAGGATGGAAGCTACAGTATCGGGGCCCAACTGGACCTGCCCTTCGACCGCAAATCCGAGCGAAATAATTATCGGGAATCGCTTATTACGCTGATGCAGCGGCAGCGCGATTATGAAAACAGCATAGATAATGTCAAACTGGATGTGCGAAATAATTATCGTGATTTACTGGAAGCCGCGCAGCGGTACCAGATTCAGAAAAAAAGTCTTGAACTGGCCCAGGAACGGGTCAACAGCACCTCGCTGCTGTTTCAGGCCGGACGTGCCCAGGCCCGCGACCTGCTGGATTCTCAGGACTCCCTGCTTTCTGCGCAGAACTCGACGACCTCCACACTGGTCGATTACAATATAGCCAAGTTAAGTTTTTATCGCGATATCGAAGTACTAACAGTTAAACCGGATGGATTATGGCAAATACCAGAAAATTCAACAGAAAAAGGATTCTAATCTGGACCGCGGTTTTTGCTGTGGTGATCCTTGGATTATGGTCCTATTACAGTAAAACCAGTCGTGCAGCTTTCGGTGAAGGAGGCGTAAGCACCTATTCCGTCGCCCGGCAGGATATGACCATCAGTGTTACGGAAAGCGGTTCCATTAAAGCCCGCAATGCCGTAACTATCCGTTCGGCCGTGGAAGGCCGAACCACCATCGTCAGCATTGTTCCGGAAGGCACGGTCCTGACCGAGGAAGATGTGGCCAATGGCAAAATCATTATGGAACTGGATACATCGTCACTGACAGAAGATCTCAACCAGCAGCAGATCGCATACAATACCGCGACGGCTGACCTTACAGACGCCAAAGAAAACCTTCTCATTCAGAAAAACCAGAATGAATCAGATGTCCAGCAGGCCCGGCTGACAGTGAAATTTGCGTTGATGGACCTGCAGAAATACGCAGGGCAGGCCGCCTCCGATATGCTGGTGAAAAAACATGAGACCCAGCCTGTTGACAGCAATGATTTTACCCTGCTAACCCAGGACCCCAATCAACTCGGCGGTGAATCCCTGCAAGAATACCGTCAGTTGGTGTCGGATATCAGTATGGCCCAGTCCGAATACTATCTTGCGCAAAACACGCTCAACTGGACGGAAAAACTGGCCGCCAAAAATTATGTCGCCAAAACAGAACTGGAATCCGACAAACTCAGGGCGGATAAAAGCAAAATCACTCACGAGCAGGCGCTGACGGCACTGGATTTATTCACCCGCTATGAATTTCCCAAAGACGCGCACAAATTTTTCAGCGATTTTGTCGAGGCCGAGCGTCAACTGGAACGGGCGATAGCGACAGCGCGGGCGCAACTGGCTCAGGCCGAGGCCAAACTCAACAACGCCGAATCGAAATTTTCGCTGGAAAAAGAACGGCTCGACCGTCTCAAACGCCAGCTCGACGCCAGTATCATTCGCGCGCCGTCGGCGGGGATGGTGGTTTATGCCACACAATTCAGCCGGGGCAGCCGGTCCAGGACCTCCATTGAAGTGGGACGTGAAGTGATGGAGCGGGAAGAAATTATGTCGATTCCCAATACATCGGAAATGGCTGTCGATGCCAAGGTTCATGAGACCAATATTGACAAGGTTGTGGGGGGACAAACCGCTCGAATTATTGTCGATGCGATGCCGGATCAGGCCTTTTATGGCCGGGTGTTGAAGATTTCACCGCTGCCGGATCCGGCGGCGTTTATGGCCAATCCGGATTTGAAGGTTTATACAACCGAAGTCAGTCTCGAAGGCGGCTCTATGCTGCGACCCGGAATGTCGGCCAAAGTAGAGATTATCATCGCCCAGTTGAAGGATGTCCTGGTGGTTCCCGTCCAGTGTATCGCCAACCGCGGCGGCAAAAAAATCTGTTATGTCCTTACCGGCAGCAGCGAACCACGTGAAGTCAAGACCGGACCTTATAACGATAAATTTGTGCAGATTATCGAAGGACTCAGTGAAGGCGATAAAGTGCTTCTGAATCCTCCGAAAGTTTTCGATCAACCGCAAGATCGTCCCATGCCCCAGGAAGCTATGCCGGCACTCAAAGACATACCTTCTCAACCTGACGGCTCCATGCCGAATGGACAACTGGATTCGCAGCGTTTCCAACAACAACGTCCGGAAGGACAGTTTCCGGCGGGCGGTCAGTCTTCCGATGGACAAATGGATTCGCAGCGTCCCCGACGGCAACGGCCGGAAGGACAGTTCCCAACGAACGGCCAGCCATCGGATGGACAAATGGATTCGCAGCGTCCCCGACGGCAACGTCCGGAAGGACAGTTCCCAGCGGACGGCCAGTCATCCGATGGACAAATGGATTCGCAGCGTCCCCGACGGCAACGTCCGGAAGGTGGGGACTCCGGCGCTGATATACCTGCGAGGGAGCCGCAGTAATGAATCTACAGGCGTCCCACGCAAATTCTTCCAGTCCTGTTGTGGTCCGGTTTGAAAATCTCTGCAAGTCGTATTTTCTGGCCCATTCCGAACTGCAGGTATTACGCAATATCAATCTTGATTTTTTCCGCGGCGAATACGTTGCGATTATGGGTCCCAGCGGCTCCGGCAAATCCACGCTGCTGAACCTGCTGGGCTGTTTGGACCGCCCTACCGCGGGCAGATACCTGCTGGACGGGCTGGATATTTCCGAGATGGACGACGATACGCTTTCGAGTATCCGCGGCAAACGTATTGGATTTATTTTTCAATCGTTTAATCTTATTCCCCAGTTAAACATCATCGAGAATATTGAAATACCGATGTACTATCAGCAGGTTCATAAAATAGAACGCCGACAACGGGCCGAAGATCTGGCCAACCTGGTCGGACTGGGCGACCGTATTAAACACCGTCCATCGGAACTGTCCGGCGGACAGCAGCAGCGTGTCGCCGTCGCCCGCGCATTAGTCAACAACCCGGTCATTCTGCTGGCCGATGAACCCACAGGCAACTTAGACAGTAAAAGCGGCTCGGAGATTCTCCATTTACTGGACGACCTTCATCAGGCCGGCAAGACGATTATTATTGTCACCCATGACTCCAATGTCGCGGCGCGCACCCAGCGGAGCATTCACATGCTGGACGGCAAAATCGACCGGCAGGAAATAAGGGGCAAACAATGACCCATTTACTGCTGCAAATCGGCGGTATTTTACAGGTCAGTCTTCGCAGTCTCTGGCTGCACCGGCTGCGGTCGATACTGACAATGCTGGGCATTATCTTCGGCGTATCGAGCGTTATCGCCATGCTGGCCATCGGCGAAGGCGCCAGCCGGCAGGCCCAGTCTCAAATCGCACGCCTCGGCAGCACCAATATCATTTTACGAACGGTTAAGCCGCCCCAGCAAACCGCCACCGACACCTCTCAGCAGTCGCTCAGTCAGTATGGATTGACCTATGACGACGCCGAACGCTTTCAACAGACAATCCCGCAGGCAAAGGTGGTTGTGCCGTCACGGCTGATTGCATATCAGGCGTATTATCGAAATCGCATTATGACCGTCGAAGTCACGGGGACGGTACCCTGGTACACTGAACTGGCGCCGATTCAATTACAGCGGGGACGGTTTCTTGAAACCAATGACATCTATTATAACCAGGGCGTCTGCGTCATTGACCGCGGCGTCGCCGACGGACTCTTTGTCATCGATGACCCGGTGGGAACGGATATCAAAATCGCAGGCGATTATTACCGGGTTGTGGGAGTGGTCAGCGAAATCAAAGTTGACACGTCCGATCAGAATCCAATGGAAATGCAAACCGCCTCGAAACGCAATGATGGCGGCGTCGGCGGCAGGGTGTATATCCCAATCAGCACCATGAAGAGCCGCTTTGGCGAATCAATCATGCAATTTAGCGGCACGTCAGGGATGATCGGTGAACGAATTGAACTGAGTGAAATTTCCATCAAGGTTGCCTCCATTGAAGAGGTGCTGCCGACCAAGGATGTGCTGGAAGGCACGCTTCAGCGATTTCACAAGCAGCAGGATTACCAGATTATCGTCCCTCTGGAATTGCTGCGTCAGGCCATCCGCACCAAACGCATCTTCAGTATTGTGCTGGGTTCGATTGCCGCGATTTCGCTGCTGGTCGGCGGTATCGGCATTATGAATATTATGCTGGCCACCGTCAGCGAACGCACGCGTGAAATCGGTATCCGCCGGGCGCTGGGAGCCAAAAAGAAAGACATTATTACACAATTTCTTTCCGAGACACTGCTGCTGACTCTTAGCGGCGGCCTGTTCGGGATGGGGCTGGGGGCAATCATTCCAATCGCGGTTACGTATTTCGGCAAAATGCCCACCGTGATTACCTCCGAAGCGATGCTGTTGTCATTCGGCATTTCCGCGGCGGTCGGGTTGACGTTTGGCCTGTACCCGGCGGTCAAAGCGGCCAATATGGACCCCATCGAATCCCTCCGACACGAATAAATAGTCAACGACTATAATGATGCCGCGACCCAAAACACATTGAATTATGTCGTATGACATAAAATCAAGTCAGACTTGCACCTCTATCCTGCCGATGGTATATTTAAAGTAAGTTGCGTCTGTAGCTCAATTGGATAGAGCATCAGTCTTCGGAACTGAGGGTTGGGGGTTCGAGTCCCTCCAGACGCGATTGGGTACAGAGAGACTATACGTAGGTTAAGAGCCACCTTGCCTTGCCAAATTTATCGGGCGGCTTGCGCCGTCGCGCTTTTGTTTTATCCCGTTGCTTACGCTCCGGGCTTTCTCACTTTTTTTGCCTTATCCATCCAGTCAGTGAATTGTTTGAACAGATACTGCGAATCGTGCGGGCCCGGCGAGGCTTCCGGGTGATATTGTACGGCAAAGGCCTTGAGCTTTTTACAACGAAAACCTTCGAGCGTGTTGTCGTTGAGATTGATATGCGTTAATTCCACGTTCTTGTCCGCAAGCGAATCAATATCCACACAGAAACCGTGATTTTGGCTGGTGATTTCGACGGCGCCGGTATCGAGATTCTTGACGGGATGATTGGCTCCGCGATGGCCGAATTTCAGCTTATAGGTTTTTCCGCCCAGGGCCAGGCCCAAAAGCTGATGGCCCAGGCAGATGCCGAAAATCGGCAGTTTGCCCAGCAAATCGCGAATCGTGTCTATGGCATAAGTCACCGCCGCCGGGTCGCCGGGGCCGTTGCTTAAAAAGACGCCGTCGGGTTTTTTGGCCAGAATTTCTTTGGCAGTTGACTCGGCGGGCATTACCTGAACTTTGCAGCCGCGGGAGACCAGCAACCGCAGAATATTTTGCTTAATGCCGTAATCCAGCGCGACCACTTTATATTTCTTGGCCGGCTTAAGTTCCTTATCCGCCAGAACATCGACAACACCTTTATCCCATTTGTAGGATTTGCCAAGCGTCACTTGTTTGACGATATCGCGTCCAACCAGTCCGGGGTATTGATCGAGCTTCTTTCTGAGTGCGCCAACATTCAGTTCCGACGATGAAATAATCCCCCGCATAGCGCCTTCATTGCGGATATGCCGGACGAGTTTGCGCGTGTCAATGCCTTCCAGGCCGACGACGTTGCTTTCCTTCAGATAATCGCTGAAACTTTTTTCCGACCGCCAGTTGCTGGGCAGCCCACAGTTTTCCTTGACGATAAAACCGGAACAGAAAACCTTTCTCGACTCCCAGTCCAGAGCGTTGGTGCCGTAGTTGCCGATCATCGGATAGGTCATCGTGATAATTTGCTCATAATACGACGGGTCAGTGGTAATTTCCTGATAGCCGGTCATCGATGTGTTAAAAACCACTTCACCCGCAGCGATGCCCTTGGCGCCGAAGGAGCGGCCTTCAAACACCGTTCCATCTTCCAGTAAAAGAATCGCTTTGTTCTGCGGCATAATATCTATTTCCTGTAATAGGACTGAATCGCCTTGACGGTCAATTTTTTCTTTTGCAGCGTCTCAATGGCCCGCGCGACGGCCAGGCCTCCGCGAATCGTGGTAAAATATGGAATCTGCCTATCCAGCGCGGTTCGGCGAATCGGGAACGAATCCTTAATCGTCTGTTCGCCGATGGTGGTATTAATAATCAGGTCAATCTGATTGTTAATCATTAAATCTACCACGTTGGGTCGCCCTTCCACCACTTTGCGTACAAATTCCGAGGGGACATTGTTCTTAATCAGCTCGATGCAGGTTCCGCGCGTGGCAAGAATCTTAAAGCCCAGTTCATTCAGTTTTTTGGCCACCTGAACACCACGGGGTTTGTCGGCATCGCGAACGCTGATAAAGACCGTACCTTGAGTCGGCAGACTACTTCCAGCAGCAATCTGCGACTTGGCGTAGGCGATGCCGTAGTCATCGGAAATTCCCATCACTTCGCCGGTGGAAAGCATTTCCGGCCCCAAGATAACATCGGCGCCGGGAAATTTCATAAACGGAAAGACCGCTTCCTTGACCGAATAATAATTACGCGAAACTTCCTGGGTAAATCCTAATTGTTCGAGCGTCATACCGGCCTGGACTTTGGCGGCCAGTTTGGCCAGCGGAACGCCGATGGCCTTGCTGACAAATGGAATCGTCCGCGAGGCCCGCGGATTGACTTCGAGAATATAAATTTTGTCGTCCTTGATAGCAAATTGGATATTGATTAAACCTTTGACCTGCAGTTCCATCGCCAACCGTTTGGTTTGTCGTTTGACCTCGGCAATAATTTCCGGCTTGAGCGAAACAGGCGGCAGAAAACAGGCGCTGTCGCCGGAATGGACGCCAGCCTCTTCGATATGTTCCATCACGCCGCCGATGACGACGATTTTGCCGTCGCAGATAGCGTCAACGTCCAGCTCCATCGCATCGTCGAGAAACTTATCAATCAAAATCGGATGTTCACCGGAGACCTCCAGCGCCTCCTGTACACAGGCCTTCAGCGACGCCTCATCATAAACAATATCCATCGCGCGTCCACCCAGCACAAATGACGGCCGCACCAAAAGCGGATAACCCAGTTCGTCGGCAACTTCAAGAGTCTGCTCATAAGTCATCGCCGTACCGCCGGCCGGCTGCAAGAGACCCAGCTTATCCACGAGCTGATTGAATAATTTACGGTCTTCGGCCTTCTGGATGCTTTCGGGCGAGGTGCCGATAATCGGCACGCCCGCTTTATACAAAGCCCTGGACAATTTGAGCGGCGTTTGGCCGCCAAACTGCACAATCACGCCATCAGGTTTTTCCGTCTCGACAATCGACATTACGTCCTCATAGGTCAGCGGCTCAAAATATAACCGGTCGGATGTGTCATAATCGGTGGAGACGGTTTCCGGGTTGCAGTTGACCATTATTGATTCGACGCCGATTTCCCTGAGCGCAAAGGCCGCGTGGACACAGCAGTAGTCAAACTCTATGCCCTGCCCGATGCGGTTTGGGCCGCCGCCGAGAATCACAATTTTGCGGCGCTTTGTCGGATTGGCCTCGCATTCAGCTTCAAACGTCGAATACAGATAGGGCGTGGCCGCCTCGAACTCAGCGCCGCAGGTATCGACCATTTTATAGACAGCGCGAATACCAGCGTCGAGACGTTTTTTGCGGATTTCGGTTTCTTCAACGCTGAATTTCATCGCCAGGTATTTGTCGGCAAATCCCCACTGCTTGGCCTGACGCAGCAGTTGGGGCGTCAGTTTGTCCAGCCCGCCGGAAAAGAGTCTCTTTTCCATTTCCACAATATCACGGATATGGTTGAGAAACCAGGGGTCGATATGCGTCAGCTCATAAATCTGCTGCGTGGTAAATTTTCGCCGATAGGCCTCGGCGACGTACCACAACTTGTCCCAGTAATTTTTTCGCAGCCGCTCCTTAATTTGCTCATCATTCAGGCCGGGCTGGATATGCCGGGCATCGAGCGAATAGCGGTCAATCTCCATCGAACGGATGGCCTTCTGAAAGGCTTCCTTGAAGGTGCGCCCGATGGACATCGCCTCGCCGACGGATTTCATCTGCACCGTCAGCTCAGGACTGGTAGCCGGAAATTTTTCAAAGGTAAATCGCGGCCATTTAACGACGACATAGTCAATCGTCGGCTCAAAGCAGGCCGGCGTCTTTTGGGTAATGTCGTTGGGAATCTCATCGAGCGTATAACCCACCGCCAAAAGCGACGCAATTTTGGCAATCGGAAAACCCGTGGCCTTGGATGCCAGCGCCGAGCTGCGCGAAACGCGCGGATTCATTTCGATGACATAGAGCTTGCCGTTCTTGGGACTGACGGCAAATTGGATATTCGACCCGCCGGTCTCGACGCCGATGGCCCGGATAATTTTTATCGCCGCGTCGCGCATAATCTGGTATTCCTTGTCGGTCAGCGTCTGGGCCGGGGCGACGGTGATGCTGTCGCCGGTGTGAATACCCATCGGGTCGAGATTTTCAATCGAACAGACAACCACCACGTTATCCTTGCGGTCGCGCATCACCTCCAGCTCGAACTCTTTCCAGCCGACGACGGATTCCTCAACCAGCACCTGATGCCTGGGACTGAGATTCAGCCCCCACTGCACCATCTGTTTAAATTCCTCGATGTTGTAAGCGACGTTGCCGCCCATTCCGCCCAGCGTATAGGACGGTCGAATAATCAGCGGAAAGCCGATTTGGCCGGCAATGTTGAGAGCCTCATCGAGTGAATGGGCGTAGCCGCTCTGCGGCACGTCCAAGCCGATATCCTGAATGATTTTTTTGAAGCGGTTACGTTCCTCGGCCCGCTTAATGGCCTTCAAATCGGCGCCGAGCAGTTTGACCTTGTACTTTTTCAGCACGCCTGTTTCGGCCAAAGCCACCGCCGTATTGAGACCGGTTTGTCCACCCAGCGTCGGCAGCAGACTGTCAGGACGCTCTTTCTCGATAATTTTGGCGACCATTTCCGGCGTAATCGGCTCGATGTAAGTTTTGTCCGCCAGTTCCGGGTCGGTCATAATCGTCGCCGGGTTGCTGTTGACCAGGATGACCTGATACCCTTCTTTTCGCAAAACTTTGCAGGCCTGGGCGCCGGAATAATCGAATTCACAGGCCTGACCAATCACAATCGGTCCCGAACCGATAATTAAAATTTTTTTGATGTCTTTTCGCTTCGGCACAATTTTCCTTTTATGCGATCTCCTGATGATATTCCTGAAGCGACTTTACCTCTCGTTTTTTCTCTTTGCAGGCAAGGATTCCTTTGGCCGCCGCCAATGCCGCCGCCGTCGTGGTGATGTACGGGAGTTTGTATTTAATCGCCGCCTTGCGAATATACGAATCGTCATGGCTGCTCTGCTTGCCGCTGGGGGTGTTAATCACCAGATTGATCTGGTTGTTCATAATCCCATCCACGATGTTAGGCCTTCCCTCGTGCAGCTTGAGAATTTTTTCAGAGTCAACCCCATTCTGAGCCAGATACTGGTGAGTACCTTCGGTGGCCGTGATTTTCAGACCGGCTTTTTGCAGCAGACGGGCCGTCTCAAGCACATTGGTTTTATCCGGCTGCGCCACGGAAATCAGCACGTTTCCGGAAAGCGGCAAAAATTGCTGGGCGGCCTCCTGAGCCTTGTAAAACGCAAGACCGGCCGAATCCGCCAGCCCCAGCACTTCGCCGGTGGAACGCATCTCCGGCCCGAGAATGGGGTCCACCTCCGGGAACATATTGAACGGGAAGACCGCTTCTTTAACGCCATAATGCGGTATCTTTTTATGAACCAGATTCAGGTCGGACAGCTTCTTTCCAACCATCAGTTGCACGGCAATGCGAACCATCTGGATATTGCAGACCTTGGAAACCAGCGGCACAGTACGCGAGGCGCGGGGGTTGGCCTCCAGAATATAAACCTTATCATTGGCAATCGCGTACTGGATATTAATCAACCCGCACACCTTCAGTTCCATTGCGATCTTTTGGGTATATTCTTCAATGGTCTTTAGATGTTTTTGCGGAATGGACACCGGCGGCAGGACGCAGGCCGAATCGCCGGAGTGAATCCCGGCCAATTCGATGTGTTCCATAATCGCCGGGATAAACGCCTCGTCGCCGTCGGAAATCGCGTCGGCTTCCACTTCCATCGCGTTTTCGAGAAATTTATCAATCAGGATAGGACGGTCCGGCGAAATATCCACCGCCGCTTTGACATAGTGCGTGAGCATTTCCTCATCGTGTACCACCTCCATCCCACGACCGCCCAAAACATAAGACGGCCTGACCATCAGTGGATAACCAATTTTCTTGGCGATTTCAAGAGCCTCATCCAAATTGCTGGCCATACCGGAAGCCGGTTGTGGGATACCAAGTTTTTCGATGACTTTCCGAAAACGGTCGCGGTCTTCGGCCAGGTCGATGGATTCGGTGGACGTGCCCAGAATCTTCACGCCGGCCTGTTCCAGTTCCTTACAGATATTCAACGGCGTCTGACCGCCAAGCTGAACAATCACGCCTTCAGGCTTTTCTTTGTTATATATCTGCAGCACATCTTCCACCGTCAGCGGCTCAAAATACAGCTTGTCGGAGGTATCGTAATCCGTCGAGACGGTTTCGGGGTTGCAGTTGACCATAATGGTCTCATAGCCCATATCCCGCAGCGCAAAGGCCGCGTGGACGCAGCAGTAATCAAATTCAATCCCCTGCCCGATTCGATTGGGTCCTCCGCCCAGAACCATCACCTTCTTTCTGGCGCTGACCGGAACTTTATCGGCGGCGTTGTAGGTCGAATAGTAATACGCGGCGTTTTCCACCCCGCTGACCGGCACCGGCTCCCACGCTTCCACTACACCCAGTGCAACACGTTTTTGACGAACGTCCTTTTCCGTCACGGTCAGCAGCTTAGCCAGATATTTGTCGGCAAAGCCATCCCTTTTGGCCCGAATCAAAAGTTCGTCCGGCAGCGATTTGCCTTTATATTTCAGAATTTTTTCTTCCAGCTCAACCAGCTCTTTCATTTGCTGGATAAACCAGGGCTTGATATAAGTCCTGCGGTATAATTCTTCGACGTCGGCTCCCTTGCGAAGGGCCTCGTACATAATGAATTGACGTTCGCTGGTTGCAACAGCCAGCATCGCCATCAATTCATCCAATGATTTCTTATGAAAATCCCTGGCAAAGCCAAGACCGTGCCTGCCGTTTTCCAGAGAACGAATGGCCTTTTGGAACGCTTCCTTGTAGGTCTTTCCAATACTCATCACTTCGCCGACGGCGCGCATCTGGGTGCCGAGCTGGTCTTTGATGCCCCGGAATTTCTCAAAGGCCCAGCGGGCGAACTTAATGACGACATAATCGCCGGACGGCGTATATTTTTCCAGCGTGCCGTCCCGCCAGTAGGGAATCTCATCTAACGTCAGACCGCCGGCCAGGAGCGACGACACAAAGGCGATTGGAAAACCGGTGGCCTTGGACGCCAGCGCCGACGAACGCGATGTCCTCGGATTGATTTCAATCGCCACTACCTTGCCGGTTTTGGAGTCGTGGGCAAACTGGATATTGGTTCCGCCGATGACGCCGATGGCGTCAACGATAGCGTAGGAATAATCCTGAAGTTTCTTTTGAAGCTTGGCATCAATGGTCAGCATCGGAGCCGAGCAGAATGAATCGCCTGTGTGTATTCCCATCGCGTCGATATTCTCAATAAAACAGACGGTGATTTTCTGCCCTTTGGAATCGCGGACGACCTCCAGCTCCAGCTCCTCCCAGCCTTCGACGGATTCTTCGACCAGCACCTGTCCCACTAAGCTCATCGACAGCCCCCGGCTGACAATAGTGCGAAATTCATCCATATTATAGACCAGCCCCCCGCCCGTACCGCCCAGCGTATAGGCGGGCCGAATCACACAGGGAAGACCGATTTTTTGAACAATTTTTTCGGCATCCTTCAAGTTATAAGCGATTTCACTTTTAGGCATTTCAATACCAAGCGATTTCATCGTGTCTTTGAATACCTGACGGTCTTCGCCGCGTTCGATGGCGTCTTCTTTAACGCCGATAATCTGTACGCCGTATTTTTCCAGAACGCCTTTTTTGGCCAGTTCCGACGACAGATTTAATCCGGTCTGCCCTCCCAGATTCGGCAGCAGCGCATCCGGCCGCTCTTTGGCGATAATTTTCTCAACCGCCTGTACATTCAGCGGCTCGATATACGTCACATCCGCCATTCCGGGGTCGGTCATAATCGTCGCCGGGTTGGAATTAACCAGCACAATTTTATATCCGAGTTTGCGCAGCGCTTTACAGGCCTGCGTCCCGGAATAATCGAATTCGCAGGCCTGACCGATGACAATCGGCCCGGAGCCGATTATCAGAACCTTCCGAATGTCTTGGCGTTTTGGCATTGTGTGGTGTCCTCATGCAAAAATTCATTCATGCTCCGTTCTGGCCGGACGTTTCCGGCCGATAGCGGTTGGTAATCGGCATTCGACGGTCCCTGCCGAAGGCCCGCGGGGTAATCTTGACTCCAGGCGGACTCTGTCTTCGTTTATATTCAGCCAGGTCCACCAGACGAATCACACGCTGGACCGTGCGAAGCGGGAACCCCTCGGCAATTATTTCCGACGGTGATTTTTCCTGCTCGATATACCGCTGCAAAATCGCATCGAGGACGTCGTATTCCGGCAGCGAATCGCTGTCTTTCTGATTGTCGCGCAGCTCCGCCGATGGGATTCGCCTGATGATACTTTGCGGAATCACCTCTTTTGCGCGGACCCGATTGACATAATCGCTCAACTGATACACCAGCGTTTTTGGCACATCTTTAATCACCGCAAAACCGCCCGCCATATCGCCGTACAGGGTGCAGTAACCCACCGCCGTTTCGCTTTTGTTGCCGGTAGTCAGCACCAGCCAGCCCAATTGATTGGACAGCGACATCATCAGGCAGCCGCGAATCCGGGCCTGGAGGTTTTCATACGCAATCCCTCTTTCATTCCAGTCCGGCACGGCGGACAACACCGTACTAAACTCTTTCAACACACCTTCAATCGGCAGACTGTGAAATTCGATACCCAGATTTCCCGCCACTCGCTGTGCGTCGGACTGGGTTTCCCCACTGTTAAACCGGGAAGGCATCGTAATGCCGATGACGTTTTCCCTTCCGAGGGCATCGACTGCGATAACCGTCGTCAGGGCCGAATCGATTCCGCCGCTAAGACCAATCATCACTTTGCCAAAACCGTTCTTGTGGACATAATCCCGTGTGCCCAGCACCAGCGCCTGATAGACTTCCGCGACGGCGTTCGCGGGTTGTTGTGAAAGTCCGGCCTGGAATTGTTCCGGAATGGATACAATCGTTTTGCCGTCTTTTGCTTCGACGTCAGCGTAAAGAATATCCGGCTCAAACGCCTTGGCCACAGCCAGAATGTTTCCCTGCGCATCGGCGACCATACTGCGACCGTCGAAAACCAGTTCGTCCTGTCCGCCGACCAGATTACAGTACAACACCGGCCTTTGAAAATGTTTGGCGCAGCGTCCGATGATGTCCTGCCGCTGGCGGATTTTGCCGGCGTGAAACGGCGAAGCGGATGTATTGATAATCAAATCAAACTCCCGACCACTTAAAAATCGTTCCAGCCAGTCAATATTCCAGATATCCTCACAAATCGATAAGGTGATTTTACAGCCGTTAATTTCAATAACTACCGGTTCAAAGCCGGCGGTAAAGTACCGCTTTTCGTCAAACACGCCGTAATTGGGCAGCAGTCCCTTGCGGTAAATCGTCTCAATATTGCCGTCCCGAATTACTGCCAGCGAATTATGACTATGGCCGTCCTGCTGTTCGGCAAATCCGACCAGCAATACCGGCCCGCCCCAACTCAAGACCATTTGGTCCAGTGTTCGGCGGACATCCGACAGAAACTGCGGACGCAGCAGTAAGTCCTCCGGCGGATAGCCGCAAAGACACATCTCAGGAAAAACGACGACATCCGCCCCCTTGGATTGAGCCGCGGCGGCAGATTGACGCATCAAAGCCGCGTTGCCGCCAAGGTCTCCCACCGTGGCATTATATTGTGCCAGCGCTATCCGTATTGCCATATTTTAAAATCCTTATCGAATCAGGCGTTCTGCCCAAACCATCGGTCGATGGCCTCAGCGGCCAATCGTCCACTGTCAATCGCCCGAACCACCAGCGACGCCCCCAGAATCGCGTCACCGGCGGCAAATACTGTCGGCACACTCGACTGGTAATGACTTATCCTGATGTTTCCACGGGCGTCTAATTCTACATTCAGATCTTTAAGCAACTGATTATGCTCCACGTGTATAAAACCCATCGCCAGCAGCGCCAGCTCGGCCCCAATCACAAAATCAGAACCCGGTACTTCGGTCATTTTCCACTGGCCGTTTTCCTGTTTCCATTCCACCTGACAGGCGTGGACTTCTTTGACGCCCGTGGCGTCGCCGACAAATTTTTTGGTCAGGATATTCCACCTGCGGTCGCATCCTTCCTCGTGTGAAGAAGAGGTACGCATCTGCCGCGGCCACATCGGCCAGGGCGTATCCGGTGGTCGGCTGTCCGGCGGCTGAGGCAGAATCTCAATTTGCGTAATTGACCTGGCTCCCTGCCTCCGGGCTGTTCCCACACAGTCGCTGCCTGTATCGCCGCCGCCGATAACCAGGACATTTTTGCGACCGGCGTTGATTCGTCTGGCGGCCTCGACCGGCTCACCGGCAATCAGCTTATTCTGCTGCGTCAAAAACTCCATCGCAAAATGAATCCCCGGCAGGTCGCGTCCGAGAATAGGCAAATCCCGCGGCTTGCCGGCACCTGTGGTAATACAAATACAATCGTATGTCTTTTGCAGGTAATGCGAGGAGATATCAACTCCCGCATTCACGCCGGTATAAAACTTCACGCCCTCGGCCCGGATTTGTTCCAGCCGCCGCTCCAGGACCCACTTTTCGAGTTTGAAGTCCGGGATACCGTAGCGTAATAATCCGCCGGGCTTTTCATCGCGTTCAAAAATCGACACATCATAGCCGGCTCGCGCAAGCTGTTGAGCCGCCGCCAGGCCCGCCGCCCCTGAACCGATAACCGCAACCGTTTTGCCTGTTTTTACCGCCGCCGACTGTGGTTTAATCCATCCTTCGGCAAATCCCCGTTCGACAATCTGGTACTCAATATGCCGAATGGTGACAGGTTCATCATTAATCGCCAGGGTACAGGATGTTTCGCACGGAGCGGGGCACACCCGGCCGGTAATTTCTGGAAAATTGTTGGTCGAATGCAGAACCTCGCAGGCCTGTTTCCATCGCCCCTGATAGATCAGGTCGTTAAATTCAGGGATTTTGTTTCGCAGCGGACAACCCGTCCCATGACAAAACGGAATGCCGCAGTCAATGCACCGTGCCGCCTGCTGCTTGATTGCCTCCGGCGTCAGCGGAATTTCGATTTCCTTATAATCCCCAATTCGCACATCCACCGGCCGGTAGGCCGCCGACTGGCGGACGAATTCGAGAAATCCTTTGGTCTTAGCCATGGAACACCTCCTCGGTCGCCGGCGTTTGTTCCGTGGATCGGCGTTCCTGTTCACGCATCCGCTCAAGAGCCCTGCGGTAATCAATCGGGATAACCTTGACGAAACGCCCCACCATATCCGGCCAGGCGTTCAGGATGCGTTTGGCGCGACTGCTGCGAGTCAGTTTTTCGTGTTTGCTGATTAACTGATACAGCAGGTCTCTGTCTTCCTGCCGCCAGACATTTTCCAAGTCCACCATATCAAGATTGCACAGCGTATCGAACAACTGCATTTCATCGAGGACATACGCGATACCGCCGCTCATCCCCGCCGCGAAATTGCAGCCGGTTTTGCCCAACACCGCTACAAGTCCCCCCGTCATATATTCACAACCGTGGTCTCCGACGCCTTCTACGACGGCGGCAGCTCCGCTGTTCCGCACGCAGAAGCGTTCGCCGGCCATTCCGTTGATATAGGCTTCGCCGCTGGTCGCCCCGTACAGCAGGGTATTGCCGACAATAATGTTCTCGTGGGCCATAAAAGGCGCTTCCGGCGGGGTTTCCACGATAATTTTGCCGCCTGAAAGGCCTTTGCCCAGATAGTCATTGCTTTCGCCGACCAGCCGCAGTGTGATGCCCGGCGCCAAAAATGCGCCGAAACTTTGCCCCGCGGAACCGTGGAAGGTAATATCAATCGCATCTTCCCCAAGACCTTTCGGCCCCCAGCGGCTGACCACTTTATGACTCAGAATCGTGCCCACTGTTCGGTTGACGTTGCGAATGGGCATTTCCAATACGACTTTCCGACCTTCTTCAATCGCCGACTTGCACTTTTCGATAATCTGCCAGTCCAGATGGTCTGCCAGACGATTAGGCTGTGTACGGCTCAGACGAATAGTTTTGGAGTCTTTGACTTCCGGCATAGACAGAATTTTTGAGAAATCCAGCCCTTTGGCCTTGTAATGCTCAACAGCCTTTTTCACACATAACCGTTCGGCACGTCCCACCATATCCTCAAATTTGCGAAAGCCCAGTTGAGCCATAATCCGGCGGACTTCCTCGGCCACAAACAGCATATACCGCATCAGATATTCCGGTTTGCCGCGGAATCGTTTGCGCAGCTCCGGCTCCTGTGTGGCAATGCCGTAGGAGCAGGCGCCTTCGTGGCATTTGCGAAGCAGTGTGCATCCCAGCGTCACCAGCGCCGCAGTGCCGAATCCAAACTGCTCGGCCCCCAGCAATGCGCCAATAACCACATCGCGGCCGGTACGGAGCTGACCATCGACCTGCACGCGAATGCGGTCGCGCAGACCGTTGAGTACCAGCACCTGTTGGGTTTCAGCCAAACCGATTTCCCAGGGACAACCGGCGTGTTTAATCGAGGACAAAGGACTTGCGCCGGTGCCGCCGTCGTGGCCGCTGACGAGAACTTCGTCGGCGCCGCCTTTGCACACGCCCGCTGCGACGGTGCCGACGCCCACTTCAGAGACCAGTTTGACGGAGACCTTGGCCGATGGATTACTGCACTTGAGGTCGTAAATCAATTGCGCCAGGTCTTCAATCGAATAAATATCGTGATGCGGCGGCGGCGAAATCAGCGTCACGCCCGGTGTCGAATACCGTAGCCTGGCGATTTCGTCGGTCACCTTATGACCCGGAAGCTGGCCGCCCTCGCCGGGTTTTGCGCCTTGAGCCATTTTAATCTGCAATTCTTTGGCGTGGATCAGATAGTTAATCGTTACGCCGAAACGCGCGCTGGCCACCTGTTTAATCGCACAATTGCGGGAATCGCCGTTGGCATCCGGTTGATAGCGTTGAGGGTCTTCGCCGCCTTCGCCGGTGTTGCTCATCGCCCCCAACCGATTCATTGCGACCGCCAGACATTCGTGGGCCTCCCTGCTGATGGAGCCGTGGCTCATCGCTCCGGTGCAGAACCGTTTGACAATTTCCGAAGCTGGCTCAACTTCCTCTATTGGCGCCGGCGTCCCCGGCACAAACTCAAATAATCCCCGCAGCGTACACAGATATTTGTCCTGTTCATTGACCGCTCTGCTGAATTCTTCGTATGCTTTGGGGTCATTATTCATCGCCGCCTGCTGCAGAGACGCGATGGTTGTCGGATTCCACAGATGCCGTTCGCCGTCGCTGCGGAAGTGATACTCGCCGCCGAACCCCAGTTCCAGTTCGCCCGGCCTGCGGGGCCGATAGGCCTCCTGATGGCGGCGAATCGCATCGGCGGCAATCTGCTCCAAACCAATCCCCCCGATACGGGAACTGGTACCGATAAAGTATTGATCCACCACATCTTTATTTAATCCGACGGCCTCGAACAACTGCGCATTGAAATAGCTCCGCAGCGTCGAGATACCCATTTTGCTCATTGTTTTCAGGACGCCTTTCTTCACGGCAGCGATGAAATTATCGGCAAATTGTCCGGCTTCCACTCCCGCAGGCAATTCACCTTGTCTCTGCAATTCCGGCAGCATCTCAAATATCAGATAGGGGTTGATCGCGTTGGCGCCGTAGCCGCACAACAGACAGAAATGCGCCACCTCGCGGGCCTCGCCGGTTTCGACAATCAGACCCACTTCGCCGCGAAGCCCTTTTTCAATCAGGCCGTGATGCACCGCCGACACCGCCAACAGCGCCGGGATCGGCGCTTTCTCAGGATAGCTGTCTTTATCGCTGATGACTAAATGCGACGCGCCGTTTTCGACTTCCTTTTGGGCCGCCGCCAGCAGCTTATCCAGCGACCGTTCGAGATTCCTGCCGGGATCGTTCGAATAGGCGTCAAAAAACGCCGGCAGGGTGGCAATTTTAAAGTCATCGCGCTTCACGTTACGCAGCCGAACCATATCTTCGTTGGCCAGAATCGGATGCGGCAGTTTGAGCTGCCGGCAGTGCTGCGGCGTCTCTTCGAGGATATTATGTTTCTTGCCGGTATAGCTCATCAGACTCATTACCAATCCTTCCCGCAGCGGGTCGATTGGCGGATTGGTCACCTGAGCGAACAATTGCTTGAAATAATCATACAGTAGCCGCGGCCGATCGCTCAGCACCGCCAGCGCCGCGTCATTGCCCATCGAGCCGACCGGTTCCTGGGCGTTCTGAGCCATGGGGGCGATAATCATACGCAGTTCTTCGCGGGTATATCCAAACGCCCGCATTCGAATATACAGTGTATCAAGATTCGTGACGGCGACTTCCGGCGTGTCAAACAGCCCTCGCAGTTCAATGCGATTTTCCTCCAGCCAGCGGCGATAGGGTTTCTGGCGGGCGATTTTGCTTTTGATTTCCGGATCGGTAATGATACGGCCTTCCTTGGTATCGACCAGGAACATCTTGCCGGGCTGAAGTCGGCCTTTCTGGCGAATCTTCTCCGCCGGAAATTCAATCACTCCCGCTTCGCTGGCCATCACCACCAGACCGTCGGTGGTAACAAGATAACGGCATGGACGCAATCCGTTGCGGTCCAGCGTACCGCCGACATACCGGCCGTCCGTAAAAACCATCGCCGCAGGCCCGTCCCACGGCTCCATAATGGCGGTGTGATATTCATAAAAGGCCCGCTTGTCGGTGCTGATATGATAACGGGCGCCGAACGCCTCGGGAATCATCATCATCATCGCGTGCGGCATACTGCGTCCGGCACGCACGAGCAATTCGAGCATATTGTCAAAATTGGCCGAGTCGCTGGCGCCGGGTGTCAGCGCCGGAATCACATCGGATAAATCGTCGCCCAATACCGCCGAGTTCAGAAATCTCTCGCGCATCCGCATACAGTTGCGATTGCCGCTGAGCGTATTGATTTCGCCGTTGTGAGCGATGCAGCGAAATGGATGAGCCAATTGCCAGTTGGGGAAGGTGTTAGTGCTGTAGCGCTGATGAACAATCGCCAGGGCCGAGGTCATCCGCTCATCCGACAAATCCGGATAATATGCGAACAATTGCCAGGCCATAAACATCCCTTTATAACAAAGGGTTCGACACGACAGCGTAGTCACATAGAAATCGGAGCCTTCTTTGCCGAGGACACCGGCGACCTGTTTTTCCGCGCGTTTGCGGGCCAGGAACAGCCTGCGTTCAAGGTCTTCGTCCTGAAAACCGTTGCCGTCAACAAAAATCTGTTTGATAGTCGGCTCAGCCTGCAGGGCAATCGGTCCCAGGCAATCGGCTTTGACCGGTATATCCCGCCAGCCCAGAACTTTCATTCCGTAATGTTCAATCGCTTTTTCCAGAATCGCGTCGCATTTGGCCCGAATGGGGTCACTTTTGGAGCCAAATACCACACCTGCGCCATACGCCCCCGGCCGGGGCAGGGTAATCCCCAGCGTTTTACATTCGGACTGGAAAAATTCGTAAGGAATCTGAAACAAGATTCCCGCTCCGTCGCCGGTAACATCATCGGCGCTGGCCGCTCCGCGGTGATGCAGGTTCAGCAAAATCTGTTTGCCGTATTCAAAAATCGTATGGTCTTTGCGACCGGAAACATTTACTACCGCCCCGATTCCGCAGGCGTCATGTTCGTAGGCAGATTCGTACAAACCCTCTTGTTCTGGCATCCAGTTCATTCTCCGCCGCCTTGTTCTTAGGGGTTTTGTCCCCCGGACTCACAAAATTCGCGATAGCTTAACAGAAGACCCAAAAACTGTCAAGAATCAACCCTCAAACGAAACGATTAGCCGACAATCAACTTTTTTCGCCGACAACAAAACCCTGCCGAATGAAATCCACCCGACAGGGCCTGCAATTTTCCAATTGTTGTGGATTTATATATCGACAACTTTTTATCGCATAAACAGCATTTGGGCGTATGTCGGCATCGGCCACAATTCCGCATCCACGAGGGTTTCCAGTCCATCGGAAATCCTTCGGACTTCCGCCATTGCCCCAACGACTTTGTTCTTATAGGCGTCGGCTCTCTTGTCGGCTTTTTCCACTCTTTTGGCCGCGGCGACCGCCTCGTCCAGATGGTCCAATGCCGAGGCCAGTTTTGTTATCAAACCGTTGACTTTTTCCAGCAGCTCTTTTTGTGCCGGGGTCTTGACGCCGACTTCCATCAGGTCGTCAATCGAGCAGGCGATCCTGCCGGCAAAAGTCATCGCCGCCGGCAGAATCTGACGCCGGGCAATACTTGACATCGTCTTGGCTTCAATATTGAGCGTCTTGGCGTAGTTTTCCAGCAGAATTTCCATCCGCGCGTGCAGTTCCACCTTGCTCAGCACATTGTGCTTGCTGAACAGTTTGATGTGTTCAGGCTCATAGATGGTACAAATGGAATCGACACTGGAGCGGATGTTGGGCAGACCTCTCTTTTCGGCCTCTTTGACCCAGTCCTCGCAATAGTTATCGCCGTTGAAGATAATCCGGGTGTGCTCTTTGGCGATTTTTTGCAGCAGCTTTTGCGTATCGGCGTTGAGATTTTTGCTCTTTTCAAGCTGGTCGGCGATTTCCGACAGAATCTCCGCCACAATCGTATCGAGAACAAACATCGGCCCCGCGGTGGACTGCGAAGAACCGACCATCCGAAACTCAAACTTGTTGCCGGTAAAGGCAAATGGACTGGTGCGGTTGCGGTCAGTGCTGTCTTTGGGCAGCGTTGGAAGCGTGGTCACGCCGACCTTCATTTCGCCGCCCTGCTTGCTCCTCTTGGCCTTGCCGCCGGCAAGCTGTTCAAAAATATCGGTCAGTTGCTCACCCAGAAAAATAGACACAATCGCCGGTGGAGCTTCATTGGCCCCCAGACGATGGTCGTTGCCGGGTGTAGCGACCGAGGCCCGCAGGATTCCGGCGTATTTATCGACCGCGCGAATGACCGCGCATAGAAAAACCAGAAATACCATATTTTCGTGCGGCGTATTGCCCGGGTCCAGCAGGTTGACGCCCGTATCGGTGCACATACCCCAGTTGTTGTGCTTGCCGGAGCCGTTGACGCCGGCAAACGGCTTCTCGTGCAGCAGGCAGACAAACCCGTGCCGCAAAGCTACCTTTTGCAGCGTATCCATCGTCAACTGATTATGGTCGGTGGCGATATTGACCGTGGCAAAAATCGGGGCGATTTCATATTGCGCCGGAGCCACTTCGTTGTGCTGCGTCTTGGCCGACACGCCCAGTTTCCACAATTCGTTGTTGACCTCGTTCATAAAGTTTGCCACGCGCTCGTGCAATGAGCCGAAGTAGTGGTCTTCCATTTCCTGTCCGCGGGGCGGCGGGGCGCCGAACAGTGTCCGTCCTGTCAACAACAGGTCCAGCCTCTTATCAAAAAACTTCCGATCCACGAGAAAATATTCCTGTTCAGGACCGAGTGTTGCGGTGACCGATTTCACTTCGGTATTCCCAAGAGCTTTCAATACGCGAACCGCCTGTCTGCTCAGGGCTTCCATCGAACGCAGCAGCGGCGTTTTCTTATCCAGCACAACACCCGTATAACTACAGAATGCGCAGGGGATGTACAAAATGACGTTTTTGCCGGTTTCACGAATAAACACCGGCGAGGTGATGTCCCAGGCCGTGTAGCCGCGGGCCTCAAACGTGGCCCGCAGGCCGCCCGATGGAAACGATGAGGCGTCCGGTTCGCCCTTAATCAGTTCCTTGCCGCCGAATTCAAGAATAGTTCTGCCGTCCGGCGTGGGGTTGATAAAGGCGTCGTGTTTTTCCGCCGTCAAACCCGTCATTGGCTGGAACCAGTGGCAATAGTGCGTCGCGCCCTTTTCAATCGCCCAGTCTTTCATTGCGTTGGCGATGACATCTGCGGTCGCCGGTGTCATTTCCTGATTGCCTTTGCGAACCTGGACGAATGCCTTGTAGATATTCTTCGGCAGCCGCTCCCGCATCACAGCGTCATTGAACACATTCAACCCAAAAATCTCAGACGTACACTTTGGCGTCTCCATGCAATTTCTCCATGCAATTTCTACAATAAAACACTGCTTTTCGTTGCGCCGGTGACTTCACACCATGCAAATCGCCTCTCAGGCAAACGACCATTATATGGCCTTACATTGAAATCAGAAAGGAGATTATTTTGTCTGTTTAGGATAAACCACGGTTTCAATTTCTCCAGACAGACAAACATCCCCTTCTTTCACTCATCTGCTATTGACAAGCGAAAGACATCGGCTTCTCCTCAGGGCACGATTATCACTGTTCTCCCGTGCCCGGACATCCTGATTTTATGCGCCGGCAAAGTCGCGTTTCCCTTTGCGGCGTTAGAAACCGAATCCTGCAAACCACCAACAGTCCAGCCGCCTTAGCAGTCATAGTAGAGATGGAACTCATGCGGATGCGGCCGCAGGTGCATCTCGTCCAGCTCCTTCTCTTTCTTCCAGGTAATCCACGTGTCGATGAAGTCTTTTGTGAAAACCCCGCCAGCCAGCAGGAAAGCGTGGTCAGCTTCCAGCGCTGCGACAGCCTCTTCCAGCGAACCGGGTGTCTTGGGCACGGTGGCCAACTCTTCTCTGTTCATCTCGTAGATATCGCGGTCCAGAGGCTTACCCGGATCTATCTTGTTCTTGATGCCGTCAATCGCAGCCATCATCATCGCTGAGAAAGTCAGGTAGCCATTACAGCTTGGATCAGGGCAACGGAACTCCAGTCGCTTGGCCTTTGGATTATTTGTGTACATCGGGATGCGGATACCGGCCGAGCGGTTGCGGGCCGAATAGGCCAGGTTCACCGGCGCTTCAAAGCCGGGCACTAACCGCCGATAGGAATTGGTGGTTGGTGCGGCAAACGCCAGGATGGCTGGCGCGTGTTTCAGGAGGCCGCCGATCGCATGCAAGGCTAATTCACTTAGCCCGGCGTAGCCGCTGCCGGGAAACAGAGGTTTACCACTCTTCCACAGCGAAAAGTGCACGTGCATACCGGAACCGTTGTCTTGGAATACCGGCTTGGGCATAAAGGTTACGGTTTTGCCGTTCCGTTTCGCCACGTTCTTGCAAATGTACTTGTACCACATCATCTGGTCGCCCATTTTGACTAAGGGTTGGAATTTCATATCAATCTCGGCCTGACCCGCTGTGGCAACCTCGTGGTGATGCGCCTCAACGATAATGCCGATTTTGCGCATCTCATAAACCATCTCGCCGCGAAGGTCGTGGAACGTATCCGTGGGACTGACCGGAAAGTACCCGCCCTTGAAGCTGGGCTTATATCCCAGATTCGGCTCTTCAAACCGCGCCGTATTCCATGCGCCTTCCACGGAATCTATCTTATAGAACCCCGTATGCTGATTTTGTTCATACTGTACTTCGTCGAAGATGAAAAACTCCGGTTCCGGGCCGAAGTAAGCCGTCTCGGCGATGCCGGAGGCCTTCAGGAACGCCTCAGCCTTGCGGGCAATGTGCCGCGGGTCGCGGCTGTAGTCCTGCCGCGTAATCGGGTCCACGATATTGGCGATGATACTGACCGTGGGCTTGGCGAAAAACGGGTCTATGACCGTCGTATTGGGGTCTGGCACGGCCATCATATCCGACATGTGAATCCCCTGCCAGCCGCGAATGGAGGAGCCGTCAAAGCCCAGTCCTTCCTCGAACGTTCCCTCATCCAGAGCGTCGATGGGAAAGCTGCAGTGCTGCCACGTTCCGAGCAGGTCAACAAACTTCAGGTCCATCATCTCGGCGTCGTGCTTTTTCGCAAATTCAAAAAATTCTTTCGGAGTCATTTAAAGTTCCCTTCCCATTTTTTATTTCCTCAGAAACGCCGCCGTTTGATACCGCGCGTTTTACACTTCCATAGAGCCGGCCCCGGCAATGCCGAAGCCGGCCTGCATGAAGAACACCAAAAACGCCATTGATCATCCCTCTGCACAGGCGGCCTTAAGCTGCACCGGACCTGTTCCAAGAGGTCGTTTTTCTCTTTCGGTTAAGAAATAGGAGCAAACTTTGTACCAACATACAAATATCCCGCAGCAAGACCTGTATCTTCTTTGGTTTCAATTAGTTATCGCTATTTCGGTTTTCTTTGTTCAGACGAGATATACTACAAAATTGTAATTTTTGAATTCCTTAAAAACAAAATTGTATTAGCCGCTCAGGCTTTTTAGAGTTCTAAAAGCCCTGCACTCGTAAAAACGCCACTTTTTGTCGTTTTCCGGTACTGGCGGTACTGCCGCCAAAAATGGGCTATCCGATGGCCACAGAACCGGTTTCTTCGGTGCGGATGCGGATGCACTCTTCCAGCGGCATAATAAAAATCTTGCCGTCGCCGATTTTCCCGGTTTTAGCGGCTTTGATAATCGCTCTGACGGTCGGTTCGACAAAATTATCGTTGACGGCGATTTCCAGACGAATCTTTTCCAGCAAATTCACCGTCTTGACCTGTCCGCGATAATGTTCGTCGTAGCCGGCCTGCTGACCGCAGCCCCGGACGCGACTAACGCTCATCTTATGCACCTCAGCGTTAAACAACGACGATTTTACGGCTTCCAGTTTTTCGGGTTGAATAATCGCAATAATCATTTTCATAGTGATTTTCCTGCTCAGACGGAAAGTTTCGTTTATGTTATTTTGGTTCGTACGGCTACAGCGCTTCTTCAGGATTCGCCTGAATCAGATGAATCGCCAGGTCGGACCCGATTTTTTCCTCGTGGGCATCCATTCGGATGCCGGCAGTAATTTTCAATACCCCATAGACCGCCGTACTGACGACCAGCGTAAAGACGATAACCGCGGCGGTCACCAGCAATTGCGAAAAGAAGCTGACGCCGCCCCTGCCGCCCAGCGCCTCGGTGCCGAAGATGCCGGCGGCGATTCCGCCCCACGTCCCGCAAACGCCGTGCAGAGGCCAGACGCCCAGCACATCGTCAATTTTCCAGTCCTCGGTTTCCACGCGAAACAGAAATACAAACAGTGCGCCGGCGATGGCGCCGACGACCAAAGCGCAGATGGGATGAAATAAATCCGACCCCGCACAGATTGCGACCAGCCCGGCCAGGGCGCCGTTATGCACAAAGCCGGCGTCATTGCGGGAAATCATCATCGCCGCAATTGTGCCGCCGACCATTGCCATCAGGGAATTAATCGCCACCAGTCCGGAAACCGCTGAAAGCGAGCCGGCGCTCATTACATTGAATCCAAACCAGCCGACAATCAACGCCCAACTGCCAAGCGCCAGAAAGGGAATGCTGCTGACTTTGATGGCATTGTCTTCATAACGTTTCAGTCGCGGTCCCAGAAGCAGGATTGCCGGCAGTGCCAGCCAGCCGCCTGTGGCGTGAACGACGACCGAGCCGGCAAAATCGTGAAACCCGGCCCGGCAGAATGGAAACTTGGCAAGCCACCCGTCTGCGCCGGTAAGCCAGGAATTGTACTGTCCCCACGTAAATGCTTCGATCACCGGATAGGCCAGGCCGACGAAAATGCCGCCGGCCAGCACATTCGTCCAGAACTTGGCCCGCTCGGCGACGCCGCCGGAGATAATGGCCGGCACACAGGCCGCGAATCCCAGCAACAGAAAGAAGCGAACACATTCCACACCGTGGTTGGTTTCCAACTGGCTGATTGGAACCAGAAATGAAACGCCGCGGGAGATGGGGTAGCCGATTAAAAAATACAGAACGGCGGAAAAACTCCATTCACAGATGATTTTGTTGAGGGCGTTAACCTGGTTTTTCTTGCGAACCGAACCCACTTCCAGAAATGCAAATCCGCCGTGCATCGCCAGAATCATTACCGCTCCCAGCAGTAGAAACAGCACATTAGTCGTCTGTATCAGGCTGTTGTCAGGCACAGCGTCTGTTGGCGCTATTGCAGCAGGGACGGCCTCTTCTGCCAGCGCCGCCCCGCTTAACCCACACGCTATCACACAGGCCGTCACGCACATCCACATCTTTGCTGTTGCTGTCTCTCTCATTCTTTTCTCCATCTCCAAATACAGTTCGTCCTCATGATGCACTGACATCGTTTTGCACAATGGAGAAGAGTAATTGCAATGGGTATGCCAATATCTGAGACAGAGCCGGCGTGTTTTCCCTTATCTTATTTTACAAAAACAGGATATGAAAAATAAAACAAATCGCAAGTCAGAGAAATAAATCACAGTATTGTATTTTTATTCAATTAAATTTACAAAATTGTAGCATATTAAATAAAATTCTACATTTTTGTAAGACGCCGCCTTTACGCCGCAGCCTTTATCTTCGCAGCAGATTGTATTTCTGGATTTTGTAGCCCAGGATGCGTTCGGTTGTGCCCAGTTCGACAGCGGCGCGACGCTGGCACCCGCCGGTCTTTTTGAGCGCATCGACAATCAGTTCTTTTTCAAGATTCGCCACGCGGTCTGTCAGTGCCAGCCCGTCTGTCCGGCGGGTTTTCTGTATCATTTGCAGTGAAGGCGGCATATGGTCTGAGCGAATGACATCCCCGTCGCAAACCAGAACCGCCCTTTCGATGCAGTTTTCCAGCTCCCGCACGTTGCCGGGCCAGTGATAGCTGGTGAGCATTTCAATGGCGGGCGTCGAAATTCGCGTGATGGATTTGCTGTTTTCGCCAGCGTAGCGCTCCACAAAAAAATCCGCCAGCAGCATAGTATCGTCTTTGCGGTCCCGCAGCGGCGGAATAAAAATCGGAAAAACGTTGATGCGGTAATACAAATCTTCGCGGAACAATTTGTTCTGAATACCTTCTTCTAGATTTTTATTGGTGGCGACGATAATCCGCACATTGGATTTGATCGTTTCGGTTCCGCCGACCCGTTCAAATTCCTTGAATTGAATGACCCGCAGCAGCTTGACCTGCAGATTGATTGAAAAATCGCCGATTTCATCCAGGAAAATAGTCCCGCCGTTGGCCAGTTCAAAACGCCCGAGTTTCCGTTCGACGGCACCGGTAAAGGCACCTTTTTCATGCCCGAACAGTTCGCTTTCCAGCAGCGTATCCGGCAACGCCGTGCAGTTGACCTTGATGAAGGGTTTGTTCGACCGCAGACTGTTATAATGAATGGCGTGTGCCACCAAGTCCTTGCCCGTACCGCTTTCCCCGCGGATGAGCACCGTCGCATTACTGTTGGCCACCTGATGAATCAATCGATAGACCTCCTGCATCGCGTTGCTGGTGCCGATCATATTCTGCACCTTGAATTTGGTCTTCAGCTCCCGCAGCAGCCGTTCATTTTCATTGCGAAGTTGTCTCTTGTCCGACTCGATACTTTTGTTGAGTTTGACCGCCTGTGCAATCATCGTAGCGATAACCCCAAGCAATCGCACATGTGAGTTGAAATCTTCTTCGGCCCCGACCTTTTTATCAACGCTGATGGCGCCGACGGTTTGACCTTCGAGTTTAATCGGCACGCACATAAAAGCAATTTTTCGTCCCCTGGGGATTTCCCGGTCTCCCGTTTTGGCCAGAAACCGTCGATCCAGCCGAATATCCGGCACTACCACTTCTTTTCCCGTCTGCACGACAAGCCCCGTGATGCCTTCGCCAACCCTGTAGGTCACGGCCTTTTTGGATTCTTCCGTAATACCGTGGGCAACCTTGATGTTAATCATTTCGCTGTCGGGATTGAGCAGCGTGATAACCCCCCGCTCAAATTTCAGGTGGGTATCCAGCGATTTGAGGATGGATTCGAGTGTCGCTTCCAGATTTAATGATTCTGCGAACGCCTTGGCCACATCGGCCAGCAGTTCCACTTCCCGGGCAAGTTTCTTAGGCATAAGTGTTGCCTTTCCCGTGCGTCTTTGGGTTATTCATACATTCCGACTTGTCGGACAAGTCCGATACTCAACAAAATTGTAGCATATTCTCAACAAAATACAATTTTGTTATTAAATTTTTTTACCTAAATAAAAAAGCCCGTCGATTCGACAGGCCTTCTTTTTACAACTTGTTGTAAATAAATTACTTATAGACCTTTATCGAAAACCTTGACACCATCAACGACCTTGCAGGTATGGATGGCGAATTTATCGGCAAAGTCCGGCCGGCTCCGCGGATAGGCCGCTTCGACCGCCTTTTTCAGAGCATTTGCACCCCCAGCCAGTACCAGGGCACCGGCTGCGCCTTTGTCCCCACCGCCCAGCATCCGTTCGCCAAGCGTCTGCGGCACAGTGCGGACGATGTCACACATCGTTTCCAGTTCCGGCCCGGAAATCTTGTACTCATCCCGCAGCCCGATACCATCCTGGCGGAAAATCTTTCCAACGGTTGCGATATCGCCTCTCTTCCACGCAGCCATCATCTTATAGAATCGCGTCTGGGCCTTAAAGATATAGGTCATTCGATCCACCAGATGTGGAAATTCTTTTTCAAATCGTGCCTTGATTTGCTGGTAGAGAGATTCATCGTGAATATCGGCAAGGCAGTTGATTCCAAAACCGGCTTCCTTGGCCTTTTGGGCCATTTCTTCGCACTCGGCCCTGCGGATTTTGTATGTTGACTTTTCCAGCCCCGGACGAACCGTGCCGGTATCCATCACCACAATACGGAAATCTTTGGCCTTTTTGCCGAGCTTGACGTACTCAATCGACCGCGTCGCGGGTTTGTAGTGCGTGCCCATTCCCGCCCTGCCGAAGAGAATCATAATCTGATCCAGTTTGCCGCAGGGCGAACCAATATACTCGTTTTCCACCAACTGAGCCAAGTCAACGATTTTCATCTGATCGTTTTCGACAATGCCGTTGGCGTCCAGCACCGACAAAATCAGATTCAGCGACAGCGAGGCCGAACGGCTCATCCCGCCGCCGGGGATATTGCCCAGCAGCACGGCATTGATACCCTGCGTCAGCCTGTACCCGGCCTTGCGCAAAATATAATCCACGCCGTAAGGAAACCGCGCCCACGTATCGGCCGCTTCCGGCGACTTCGGCCCCGGCACATTGCCCAGCTCGAACTCTACCACGCCATCGCCGGGGAAATTTTCGCTGTACAGCCGCATCTTCGACGTGCCGTTGGGCTTGTACGCCATCCAGATGAATCGGTCCGTTCCCACGCCGAACAGTTCCGTGCCGTTGTAGTCGCCGTGTTCAACGCCGATACAGAAACGGGATGATGTTCTGCGCACTTTCGCGCCTTTGACATCGACTTTCTTTTTGGCGGCGATTTTCTTCAGCGCCAAAAACGCCTCTTTATCATTCGTCATTTTTGCCGCGGATTTCACTGTAATTAACTCCTTTACTTCGCGATTACAAGGGGGCTGAAAATCACATACAAAAGCAAGGTCACAATGACTACCACAATCCCCGCCAGAGCCGCCCCTTTGGAGCTTTCAAGGTTAATCGAGGTGTTTTGCTTAAATTCAATCGGTTGAGCCAGAGGACGAGCCAGCGTGATCAATGCCATAACTGCCAGACACAAACCGAAACAAATCGCCATACGGTTGAGAAACTGTACTTGTGGAACGGCCATTTTGAGAACCCCGTAAGATACAATATTAGTCACCAGACCCAGCACGCCGGCCATGGCGGGAGCTCTTCGCACCAATAGCCCAAATGCAAACACCGCAAGAATACCCGGCGAAACAAACCCCTGACTTTCCTGAATAATTGTAAAGATGCTGTGGCTGATTTTGGGATTGCCGAGCTGCGGAGCCAGAAAGACCGCGATAACAGCAAATACCACCACGGAAATGCGTCCCACCAGAACGATTTGCTTCTGGGTCGTTTGAGGATTTAAAAATTTCTTATAAATATCCATACTGAAAATCGTCGAAGCTGCATTCAGCATCGCGGCCAGCGAGCTGACCACTGCTCCCAACAGGGCCGCCAAAACAAATCCCACAATCCCCTTGCCCCGGGGCAAAACATTCCCCAGCAGTTGAGCCAGAGCGGTATCATATTTATGGGCGATAAATTTCTCCGTCACCACAGTCTTGCCCGCCGCGGTCGCGGCACTCTGAGTCTTTGCGTTATAGTCCGCCAACTCCTTTGCCAGCAATGGGAAAACGAAATTCCAGGATTTATCGTCGGAAGCAAACACCGCAAATTCAGCCGGTTTAAGAACCTCATAAGCCGTTTTGACCATCGGAAGAACAAACGTATTTTTGGTCTTCAGTGTCTTGATAGCCTGTTCATCATCAAACAGAGCCACCATAAACCGCCCCGGCTGCCAGGATGTTATCGCTTCCTCGGATGGAGACTCCTCCACAACAATAAGGGTGGTCTCCGGATTGGCTTTGAAATACTTGGCGAACACCGGCGCATTATCATACGTCGCCTCGAATTGCATATTTTTGGCAAAAAGATTAAAGGCGATAATACCCGGTATCACTATCACAAACGGAATCAGCAGTTTCATAAATGCAGCAAATACAATCCCCTTTTGTCCCTGTGCCAGAGAAGCCGAACCAAGAGTACGCTGGGTGATATATTGATTCAATCCCCAATAATAAAAATTCGGAATCCACAACCCAAGCAAAAGGGCCGTCCAGGGCAATACCGAGTCCGTATCCGGCAAAAACATATTTAAGCGCACCCGGTTCAGATCTATAAAACGCCCTACCGCACCTTGGCCTTCTTCCAGCTGCACCACGGCTGTAGCACCGGTCTTGACATCCACAATTGTTGACGCCTCCGTCACACTGCCCAGCTTGTCAAACGCAAAGAACATAATCACTGCACCCCCGACAATCAGTGCGCTGCCCTGGATCAGGTCTGCCCATGCACAGGCTTTCAGTCCACCGGCTGTAACATAAACCATCGCTATCAAACCGATTACAACGGAAGCAAACGCCATGCTGATTTTCAAACCCCATAACTGCTCTGCAAGACTTCGAATCGTCAACGCACCTGAATAGGTGACGGCCCCCAACAGCAGCGTATAAATAAACATCGTGGCTACGGCCATTATGGTTCTTGTAGTTGCATTATAACGATGCTCCAGGAATTCCGGCATTGTGTAAATGCCTGTTTTCAGAAAGTAGGGGAGAAATGCAAAGGCGACCACAACCAATGTAATGGCGGCCATCCATTCATAACTGGCGATGGCCAGCCCCACATGGCTTGCCGCATTACCGGACATCCCCACAAACTGTTCCGTGGAAATATTGGCCGCAATCAGCGAAAAACCTATCAGCCACCAACTCAACCCGCGTCCGGCCAGAAAATAATCCTCGCCGGTGGCTTCATGACGACTCTTATACATCCCAATGCCGATTACGCACGCCACGAAAACGCCAAACACCAGAAAATCGAGGAACATCGCTTTCTCCTTAAATTTTGGGTTCACCTCTAAAAATTGGTTAGTTTAAGTGCCTGTTGTCGCTCCGGGCAACAATTCAAAATCAGTCTCTCTTTTTAATCAGTCCGGCTGCTGCTGAAGCAGTGCGATAATGTCTTCCTTTTTAGGTAAGGCTTCCTGAGTGCCGAATCGGCTTCTGGTCAGGGCCTCAGCGGCCACGGCAAAGCGAACTGCGGTATCGGGACAATCTTTCGCTCCGCAGCAGGCGGCCAGCGCTCCACAGAACGCATCCACCGCCCCGCTGTTATCCACCACCTTCAATCCCACCCCCGGAATGTGTCTTGCCCCCTGACGGTCGCTAACCAGTGCCCCTCTCCAGCCCAGACTCATCACCACACAACTGGCGCCCCTGGCCACCAGTTCGGTACCGATGAACTTCAGTTCCGCCGTGCCGCCGGCCCCCAGTTCGCTGGCGCAGGTAAAATCGGCGAAACGAACCACCAGCATATCAACATTATAATACTCCATCGGCCATTGAATCTGGTGCAGTATCTCCCGCGTATGCGTCGGCAGATACACATCCAATACAACCCTGCGTTTGTGAATCTGGGCGGTGCGAATGGCCGCCACAACCGCTTCCTGCGGCAGTTCCCCGCAGATTAAGCAGGCATCACAACTGCCGATGAGTTGCTCCGCCGCGGCATATTCAATCTCGTTGCGCCCAACGGTTCGATTGGCCCCCGCGCAGGCGCAGCCGCTGTTCTCCCCCAGTGCATCGACAAGGGTCACTATGATGCCGGTGCTGATGGCATTGGCGGTATAAACCAGCTCGGTATGAATGTGGTGCTGCCGGAGGTTTTTCTGAATCATTTGTCCAAAGCAGTCGTCGCCGACCCTTGCAATTAAAGAAACATCGCAGCCGCAGTGGGCCGCCTGGATGGCCCGGTTGACCCCCGCCCCCGTCGGCATGCAGGAAAATGACGTCCCTTCCACAACCTGACCGGCCTGGGGAAATAACTGGCACTTAACGGCCATATCCACGTATGCCGGCCCAATGACCACGATTATCGGAATCCTTCCTGCCATCGTCTCTTCCTTAGCGCCAATTCCACCTTGCCCGACACAGTATATCAAAACTCCGCCAAAAGAAAAGATGTATCCCAAAAGTTTCAGAATTGATCAAATTTGGCTTTGGCCGGCAAAATCCTTTTCTTTGCCTCGAAATTAGGTATAATTTTGTTTTTCGGCCAAATGATTTCTTTCAAAACCGGCACAGATTTAAGGTACCTTGCAATGGAAAAAGGCGTTTATGACTTCACACAAACCGAGGCCAAATGGCAGAAGTACTGGCTCGACAACAAAACCTTCCGCGCACCGGACGGCATAAAGAACACTAAAAACCGCAAACCCGACCCCGCCCTGCCGTTGGAACAACGCCCCAAATATTACGTCCTCGATATGTTCCCATATCCGTCGGGACAGGGTCTGCACGTCGGCCATCCGGAAGGTTATACCGCCTCGGACATTGTAACCCGCTATAAGCGAATGGTCGGTTTCAATGTCCTGCACCCCATCGGCTGGGACGCCTTTGGCCTGCCGACTGAACAATACGCCGTACAGACCGGAACACACCCCGCGACAACAACACAGAAAAATATCGACAATATACGCCGCCAAATCCAGTCCCTCGGTTTTTCTTACGATTGGGACAGGCAGGTTGACACCACCGACCCCAATTATTACAAGTGGACGCAGTGGATTTTCCTGAAGTTTTACAATTCGTGGTTCGACGAAAAACTTCAAAAGGCCAGACCCATCGAAGATTTGCCCATCCCCGACGACATCCGCAAACAAGGCGATGCGGCAGTCCGCAAATACATCGACGACAATCGTCTGGCTTATGAATCCGACGCTCCCGTCAACTGGTGTCCTGCGCTAGGGACGGTCCTGGCCAACGAGGAAGTCGTCGGCGGGGTCAGCGAACGCGGCGGCCATCCCGTCATTCGTAAACCGATGCGCCAATGGATGCTCCGCATTACCAAATACGCCCAGCGTCTGCTCGACGGCCTCGACGGTCTGGACTGGTCCGAATCCATTAAGAAACTCCAGCAGAACTGGATTGGCAAAAGCGTCGGCGCGGAAGTGGACTTCCAAATCAAAGACCACAACGCCAGACTTCGTGTCTTCACCACGCGGCCGGATACGTTGTTCGGCGCAACCTATATGGTAATGGCCCCCGAACATCCGCTCGTTGAGCAAATTACAACACCCCAATACAAACAAGCCGTCAAGGCCTATCAGGAACAGGCCGCACGCAAGAGTGATTTAGACCGTACAGACCTGGCCAAAGACAAAACCGGTCAATTCACCGGCGCGTATGCAATCAACCCCGTCAATGGAGCGAAGATTCCCATCTGGATAAGCGATTACGTTCTCATCAGCTATGGCACCGGCGCAATTATGGCCGTTCCTGCACACGATGACCGCGACTTTGAGTTTGCAACCAAATTCAATCTGCCGATTATTCAGGTGGTTTCGCCGGACGACCCCAGCGACGCCGAATTAGTCAGACAAGGCAAACTCTGTTTTATCGGCGATGGCACCGCGATCAATTCCAGCCAATTTAACGGACTCAGGACGCCGGAGTTTAAAGAAAAAATTACTGCCTGGCTCCAGCAAAAAGCCCTCGGCAAAGAAACCGTTAATTTCAAACTCCGCGACTGGCTCTTCAGCCGTCAGCGATATTGGGGCGAACCGTTTCCGATTCTGCACGCCAAAGACGGACGAACCCTCAGCCTTAAAGAAAGCGACCTGCCGCTGGTTCTGCCGGATGTAAAAGATTTTCAGCCCACCGGCACAGGCAAACCGCCCCTGGCCAAGGCGACCGACTGGGTCAATGTCAAACTCCCCGACGGCACAAACGCCAAACGCGAAACCAACACAATGCCCCAGTGGGCTGGAAGCTGCTGGTATTATCTGCGCTATATGGATGCGCAGAACGGCAGCGTCATTTTTGACGCAGAAAAGGAAAAATATTGGATGCCCGTGGACTTATACATCGGCGGTGCTGAACATGCTGTCCTTCATCTGCTCTACTCCCGCTTCTGGCACAAACTCTTATATGATTTGGGCTATGTCTCTACGCAGGAGCCGTTCCAGAAATTAGTCAATCAGGGAATGATCCTCGGCGAAGACAACCAGAAGATGAGCAAGTCTCGCGGCAATGTCATCAATCCCGATAAGGTCATCGCCGACTACGGCGCCGATTCGATGCGGCTCTACGAAATGTTTATGGGCCCCCTCGAAGCCACCAAACCCTGGAGTATGCAGGGCGTCGAGGGTGTACACCGTTTCCTCGGCAAAGTCTGGCGTATGATTATCGACACTGAAACAGGTGAATTAAACAAAGCAGTACAGAATGTCAATGCCGACGACACAACACTGCGCCTTTTGCATCAGACCATTAAAAAAGTCGCGCAGGATATTGAAACCTTTGGCTTCAACACCGCCATCAGCCAGATGATGATTTTCGTCAATCATTTGTCGCGTCAGGACATTCGGCCTAAATCGGTGCTGGAGCAGTTCGTATTGATTTTGTCGCCGTTTGCCCCCCACATCTGCGAAGAACTGTGGGAAAAACTCGGACATAACAGCACATTGGCTTACGAACCCTGGCCGAAATTCGACCCCAAATTGGCCAAAGATAAACAAGTCGAACTGGCCGTACAGGTGCTGGGCAAAATCAAGGATAAAATCGTTGTCTCCGCCGACGCGACCGAGGCCGAGATTGAAAAGACGGCCCTGGCCAGCCAAAAAGTTCAGGCCGCCATCGCCGGCAAAACCGTCAAGAAAATCATCGTCATCAAATCCCGGCTTGTTAACATCGTGGTATAATTGAGGGTTGTCGATTTACGATTTTCGGTTAAAGGCTCTTGAGAAATCCACCATTAATCGAGAATCGAAAATCGTCAATAAAAAAAGCCAGACCCCGTATGGAATCTGGCTTCGGAGGAGGGTGATGAAAAGCCTTTTATAAGAGCTTTTGTATAATTATCTCCTATGCTTTCGTTCTTCTGACCCGATTTCTCCTTACGTCTATACATATCGAAAACACTGCTTACAAAACTTTAGAAAAAATACCGCAAAAAAAATTTATGGATGTCCAATGGCGACAACCCACCCCAAAACCGTCAAATAGACCGACTTATCAAACTCTTTACAGTACCTTGAATCGCCGCCAAAACCCCGATATCGCTACTGAAAACGGCGTTTCCGGCCACCGCCGCGGCCAAAACCAAAATAAGCAGTGTGCTCAGGGGTTGAAAACAGTATAATTAGAAGTTTTGGATCACTACTGTCCAACTGTTTGACTTTGAAAGAGTCATAACTGATTGAAACACAA
>CAZWMN010000007.1:0-76971 GCA_964635075.1 uncultured Pirellulales bacterium
GAAGAAAGGTCGAGGGGCGCCCTGTTCGGGGCATTTTTTATTGAAGTTGAATTTGAGGGTTTGACGGTTTTTTCAGAGCGGGTATAATAATATTAGGTAATTATAAAATCATTGAATATCAAAAAATGGTTTTAAGATGAGGTGTGTACAGATTATGCGGAAATTTTTTCTCATTCTGGGTGTATTCATTTTATTAGTTGTCATCAGTGTAATATTAAACAATCGTTCTGTTTCACAGACAGAACCAATCGAGCTTGTGGGACAATGGCGTTTTGCGATTGACCGGGAAGATGTCGGGACTCAGGAGCAATGGTTTAAGCGCAAGCTGTCGGAGGCGATTCGCCTGCCGGGAACGCTTCAGGAACAGGGCTTTGGCGACCCGGTCACGGCGCAGACAAAATGGATGAGCCGGCTGTATGACAAGTTCTGGTATCTGCGGGCCGACTATAAAAAATATGCACAGCCCGGCAATATCAAGGTTCCCTTCTGGCTGCAGCCGCAGCGGCATTACAGCGGCGTGGCGTGGTATCAACGGCCGATTGCCATTCCCAAAGACTGGCGCGGTCAGCGGGTTGTTGTGTCATTCGAACGCGTGCAATGGACCTCGACGGTATGGCTGAACGACAAACGCATCGGCGACAACGACAGTCTTTCGACGGCCCACGAATATGATTTGGGCGTTTTAGAGCCGGGCGAGTATGTCCTGACCGTGCGGGTCGATAACCGGATGCAGCAGGACATCCGCGAAGACGCCTACAGCATCACCGATTCGACCCAGACCAACTGGAATGGTCTTGTGGGCGGTATTCAGCTTCGCTCTACGACGCCGGTGTGGATGAAAGATGTCAAGGTTTTCCCCGATATAGAAAACAAGGCCGTGAATCTCAAGATACAGATTGGCAACACCACGGGACAGGCCGGCAAAGGGGAACTTACCGCGGCGGATAAACATATCGCGGTGAACTGGACGGCAGAAGGTGGCTCGGCGGAGCTGACAGTACCACTCGGTCAAGACGCCGGACTCTGGGACGAGTTTAAGCCGTCCCTTCATCAGATTACTTTACGTCTGCGCGGAGATAAGGCCAACGACCAGAAAGACCTTGTTGTCGGACTTCGTGAAATCAAATATATGGCAATACGTTGCCTATACAAAGATCTCAGAGATTAACTCCTCGGGGAGCAAATATATATTCGTTGAAGAAACAGATCCGCGAGGCAGGAATGTAGGCGCCTGGGAGTTTAATCCGAAGACTCCCGCAATGGTTGACGCCATCGCAGTTTTGCATATTAATGCGGGCATCCTTGGCTTCGCCGACGGCCACGGTGAAAAACACAAGTGGGTAGAAAAAGAAACCATTGACATGGCCAAAAGCGGCAGCTTTAACTTAACAAATGTTAATAACCGAGACCTGCAGTATTTAAGATAGTGTTATCCTTATGCAAAACTCAGATAATAAGTGTAAATGGGAACTGTCCCCAATCCAAAAACAAGAGAATGTTATACTGAGATCATTCGGCTGCATGTGGATCTGGAATTCATGTTTAAACAAATCGCCACAACGGTTCTGTTTCCCGGGGATAATTAAATAGCAAGACCGATTTATGATTGGGACAATATCTGCAAAGTTGATATGGGGGACTTTGCGATTTTCGCAGCCCAGCGGCTCGACGGCGGTATTGTGCCGACATTCCTATTGTAATCAGACGCCCTTTGTTGTAACTTGATTTGTGGCAGACAGAGAACCCACTTGCAAACGGTTATTTCGGTGGGTATGATGCGGGTAAATCCGGATGACAATGAACCCACAGAAAGGAAAACAGATGAATCTTAAAAAAACAATCCTGCTTCTGATTGCGATTGCGACGATATCAATGACATTGCAGGGCTGCACGGCCGAATGGGAAAAGATGCCGGCGTTTGTATCCCAAATCGGCGCCAAGGCTGAGCCGGTGCAGATGGGTAAATTCCAGCCGACGTGGGAATCACTCAAGCACTACCAGACGCCGGAGTGGTACCGGGATGCCAAGTTCGGCATCTGGGCACATTGGGGACCGCAATGCCAGCCTCAGCGAGGCGACTGGTACGCCCGCGGTATGTATCAGCAAGGCGGCTGGCAGTATAAATCCCACCTTGAGACTTACAGCCACCCATCCAAGTTCGGCTTCAAGGACATCATCCACGAATGGAAGGCCGAAAACTGGGACCCTGAAAAACTAATGGCCCTGTACAAACGCGTCGGGGCACAATATTTTGTCGCATTGGCCAACCACCACGATAATTTCGACAACTATGACAGCAAATATCAACCGTGGAACGCGGTCAACTTCGGCCCGAAGAAAGACCTGATTGCCGGGTGGGCCAAGGCCGCACGCGACAACGGTCTGCGCTTCGGCGTCAGTGTCCACGCCGCACACGCATGGACCTGGTATGAAGCCGCCCAGGGCGCCGATAAGACCGGCCCCAACGCAGGTGTATCTTACGACGGCAAACTCACCAAGGCCGACGGCAAGGGTCAATGGTGGGAAGGTCTCGACCCGCAGGATTTATACGCCCAAAATCACGCACCCAGCAAAAATTTCGATAACCCCAACAGCATTCACGGCTACTGGGGCTGGGATGCGACAAAAGGATGCAGCATTCCCGATGTCGCCTATTGTGAGAAATTTTATAACCGCACGATTGATTTGATTAACAAGTACCAACCCGATTTGATTTATTTCGACGATACGATTCTGCCGCTGTACCCGGTCAGCGACGCGGGCTTAAAAATCGCCGCTCACTACTACAACAGCAGTATGAAATGGCACAATGGCAGGCTGGAAGCCGTCCTCAATAACAAAATTCTCAGTCCTGAACAGCGACAATGCATGGTCTGGGACATCGAGCGCGGCCAGAGCAACCGGATTGAACCGCTGCCGTGGCAGACCTGCACCTGCCTTGGAAGCTGGCATTATGACCAGGGCATTTTCGACCGACACGGCTACAAGAATGCAAAGACCGTCGTCCAGACGCTGGTCGATATCGTCAGCAAAAACGGCAACCTGCTGCTCAGTGTCCCGGTGCGAGCCGACGGCACGATTGATTCCGACGAAGTAAAAATCCTCGAAGGCATCGCGGTGTGGATGGATATCAATAAAGAAAGCATCTTCGGCACCCGGCCGTGGAAAGTCTTCGGCGAAGGTCCGGCCTCCAAAAACGCGGCGCCGATAAAAGCCCAGGGGTTCAACGAAGGCAAAAATAAGTTCACCGCCGAGGATATCCGCTTCACGGCTAAAGGCGACACGCTTTACGCCATCGCGATGGGCTGGCCGACCAAGCCGGTGCAAATCAAGTCTCTCGGCACGGATGCGAAATTGCTGAATAAGACGATTGCCGATATCCAACTGCTCGGAAGCGATGAAAAAATCCAGTGGTTGCAGACCGGACAATTTTTGACTATCGAAGCTCCAAAGAATAAGCCATGCGATTACGCTATTGTCTTTAAAATCACGACTCAATGAGGAGTTTGGTAGATTAGGATAGTCTAACGTGTGTTCGGGTTAACGGGTTTGTCTAAAATGGGGCCGGCTGTCGGCCAGGCGTCTTTGTCCCATTCAATCGGGCGGATTTGCAGGATGGGTCTGCCGAAATTCTCGGTGTCGTAGGTGTGATAGACCAGATAATCCTGCTTACTCACGGCCAATACGGAATTATGTCCGGGGCCAATCCATCGGCCTTCGGTTTTGAGAATCAGCGTCCCGCCGCCGTCCATCATTGATTTGCCGTTTTTGTCTGCGTAAGGCCCCGTGATTTCCTTCGAACGTCCAATGCGAATATTGTAGGTGCTCCGAATGCCCCGGCAGCAGGCGTCAAACGATACCCAAAGGTAATAAAACCCGTTGCGATAAATCAGATATGCGCCTTCGATAGCGGTTGTGCCGGCTTCGCGTCGGGCGATGGAATAGATTTTCGGCGTCTCGGACAGGAGTTTGCCGGTTTTGGGATTCAGTTCCGTCAGTTTGATGCCGCCCCAGTATGAGCCCCACACCATCCACACGTGACCATCCTTGTCGGTGATAATACCTGCGTCGATGGCGTTAAAATCTTTACTCTTGTCGGACTCGATGACCATACCCTCATCGTTCCACTGATAATCCGGGCTGTTGGGGTCGAGGGTTTTATTGGTTGCAAGGCTGATAAACGACCGCTGACTGCCGAAGGTCGAGGCGGAGTAATAGAGGCAATAGCGGCCGTTGATAAGGTGAATATCCGGCGCCCACAGGTTTCTGCATCGGGGGATTTCTTTGGTAATCCACTGCGGCACGGCTTTGAATATGTCCGGCGTCGGTTCCCAATTCACCAAATCCTGTGAGCGGACGGTGTTGAGAATATGACGTCTGCCGGTGGAGAAGACGTAGAACCAGTCATCCTGCTGAATGATGTGCGGGTCGTGGCAGTCCACAAGCTCGGCGCCCAAAGCCGACGCCGCCAGCCACAAAGCAAGGCCTAATTTTATAGCAGTCATAACTAATTCCTCTTCATCAGGATATCGTAATATTCTTTTTCAAACTGCCGTTTGTGATGGGCCTCTTCCTGGGCCAGCAGTTCCAGTACCTCCCGCAGCTCTTTTTGTTCGGTCAGTTTGGCCAGAATTTGGTAGAGCATCATCGCGGCGTGTTCTTTGTTGATGGCGACTTTAATGGCCTCTTCGTAAGTCATATTTTCGGGGTCTGGAACCGCCGAAAGGTACCTGGAAATTTTTTCGGTGTTGAGTTTGTCAGGCGGAATAGGTTCAGCGACGCCCATAATCCGCTCCAGCCGTTGTTTGTGCATCTTTTCCTGCTCGGCAAAATCGAGGAAGACCTTTTTCATCGCCTCGGTTCTGGCTCGTTTGGACAGGTCGATATAAAGGTCATACGCCGCCTGCTCCTGCGCAATGGCGAAGGCCAGAATTTCAGCCAGGCTCTCAAACTTTTTCATAGAAATGTTTCCTTTTTCAGGTTTATCTGTTTTGGTCCTGTTTATAAGCATATCCATTGGGACGGATTTTTTCAACAGCCTCACTGTTCTTGATTTTCTAATGGCCGGATTCCGAGCGCAGAACTTTATTGTATTGGCGCAATGCCGCCGCGGGTGATATGAATATCCCCTTCTCTTTCTTCCAGTCCCAGACGGCAAGAGGACGCTTTTCCTTCCTGTGCCGTTCGATGACTTCCCTTACGGCTTCTCTGAAAGCCAATAATGCCTTATCGTGCAAAGATAAACGTTTTTTCATATGTCCCCGATGCCTTTAATAATACTGCGGTATAACTTTTTATCCATCATTGTTATTTTGCCATTTTTCTTTTCTGCGATCAATATTGGAATCCCACGCGATTACCCGTTTTGAAACAGATATGCAAAAACGCAGTTTTTCGTTCAGAAAACGTGTTTTGGAAAGAACCAATCAAAACCATAAAACCAGCTTAAAAAATTGCCAAAAAATCCAAAATTCACTGACTACCCCTATATACCGCCGTGGATGGGGTTTACGAACGATTTCGCGGATTTTTACACGACTATAGGCAAGTCTGCCCCCTTAAAAAGGGTAATCGCGTGCGGCGGCTGATGAGGCGGATGGGTCTTGAGGCGATTTATCCCAGGCCGCGTCTGAGTCTGGCGGACTCGCAGCGTCGCGTTTATCCGTCTGGTCATCGATGGACTTTGTTTGCATTGTATTACGGATGCGAAGGATAGAAGAAGATATTTAAATAACGTATTTGAAATCCTGAACAATGGTGGGCTCTTTGTATTGCTTACGATGTGCGGGCCGATGGACAGAAAAAAGTTCTACGAAGTCTGTAGGGGGCACGAAATCGTCAAGAAAATAATTTATGTGCCATTTAAAGGCAAAAGTTATGGAAAATTGTCCATGTTTAACGGCAAGCCCTGTCTTCCAAGCCGTTATATTGGGCATTGGAAAGATATTCTGGGCGAAGTGAGCAGGGCGGGTTTTGAATTGAAACTGATTCGATACAATGCGTATAACCGTGATGATGTTTGCGGGACCCTGACCGTGGGAGCATTAAAAAGCTTTCCGACAGCCGTTTGAGAGGAATTAGAAATGCTTGACGCCGGAAAGTGCTGCCTGGTATTAATTGATGTACAGGAAAAACTGCTGCGGGTGATGCAGAATCCCGATGGCGTGGTCAAACACTGCGGCATCTTGATTCAAATCGCCAAAGCTCTTGATATCCCCATTCTGTGGTGTCAGCAGTATCCCAAGGCCCTGGGGTTGACGGTTGCCCCAGTGGCGGAATTATTAAGTAGTTATTCGCCGATGGATAAGTTGTCTTTCAGTTGTTGCGGGGCACCTGATTTTGTCAAGCGTCTGGAAAAGCTTGATGTTGAAGCTGCTGTGCTGTGCGGGATTGAAAGTCATGTTTGCGTTTTTCAGACGGCGATGGACATACTCCGGCGCGGCCTGAAGGTTCACGTGATTGCCGACGCGGTCAGTTCGCGCACCGAGGAGAATAAACAAATCGGTCTTGCCCGAATGGCTGCCGGCGGTGCAGTAATCAGCTCTGTTGAGATGTTTTTATTTGAATTGCTCCGCACCGCCGAACATCCGAAATTCAAGGAACTGGCTGCGCTGATTCGCTGACGATGTTATATTTGACACAGATATGAGTAGAGCAGGCGGACAATGTTTTAAATGAAACAGGCAGTAAGGTCTTTCCCCTACCGTCTTATTTTTTCGCCATGTACTTTCTTTTCAGTTCCGGGCTGAAGTGTTCAATCGCATATCGCAGCATTGTGCGGGGCATTTGGCGGCGGTGTTTTCGCAGAAATACTTCTTCGGTTGGCCGGCCGATGCGTTTGCCGACTTCCCGCAGCATCCAGCCGACGGCCTTGTGAATCAAATCATGCTCATCGTTGAGCATCGTCTCGAAGTCTTTGTATAACTCCTTTAATGTACATGACATAAACGCAGGATTAAGAGGTTTTCTTTTTGGAGGGGGATTTCGATTCGGGTTTGTTTTGGGCCGCCGGTTTGGATTCTTTTTTTGTCTCCGTCTTTTCCGTTTTCGATTCGGTCGAAGTCGAAGACGCGGGTTTGTCGCTTTGGGCGGCCTTTTTATAACTGTCCGAACGATAGTCGGTTTCGTAGAATCCGGAACCTTTGAAGATGACTCCGACGCCGGTGCTCAGCAGCCGTTTGAGTTTCAATTTTCCGCAGTGTGGACATCTTCGCAGGGGATTTGCGATGATAGACTGAAATTGCTCAAACCGATGTCCGCAGGCGTCGCATTGATAATCATACGTTGGCATTGCTATACCCGTTGTGGGTCTTCGTTACTCGTTTTCTGTATCGGTCGTTTCTTCCTGTTCCGACTGAGGCGTCTGCTGTGTCGGCAGTTTGTTGACAATCACCTTGGCCGGCCGCAGCACCTGACCATTGATGGTATATCCGGCCTGAAATTCCTCCAAAATTGTGTTATTTGGCTTATCCGGTTCGGTTCTTTGCATCATCGCTTCGTGTTTTCCCGGCTCAAAAGGCTGGCCGACCGAGGCGATTTTTTCCACGCCGTGCGTTTTGAGCGCATCGAACATGTGGTCGTAGATAAGCTGAATTCCCTCAATAATGCTTTGCAGAGCCTCCGGGCCCTGAGCGGTTTTCGCCCCGGCCAGGGCATGCGCGAAATTGTCCAACGAAGGCAGGAGGGATCTGATAATATTTCGCTTTTCATAGTCCACCGAATCGGCGATTTGCCGGTGAACGCGCTTCTGATAATTGGCGTAATCAGCCCCCAGCCGCTGGAATTTGTCAAACAGTTCCTTGTGTTCCGCGCGTAATTGTTCCAGTTCCTTCTGCAGGGTCTGTACGTCCGGCATTTGAGCCGGGGGCTGCTCTTTCTGTGTTTCCTGTGGTTCGTGTTTGTTTCTATGACTCATTGTTTTCCACGCTAATCCAAATTATCCGTTTCCAAACTGTTGTTTGAGCCGGTCAAAGAAACTTGCGCTTTCCGAAGATGTATCCCGGCCTTCGGTCTGGGCGAATTTGTGAAGCAATTCCTGCTGTTCGGTGGAAAGTTTTTTTGGAATTTCCACCATTACCCGCACCAGGAGGTCGCCGTGTCTGCCGCTCCGCAGTTCCGGCAGGCCCTGTCCGCGGATGCGGAAGATATCGCCGTGCTGCGTGCCGGCCGGGATTTTCAATTGTTTGGTTCCGTCGAGCGTCGGCACGTCAATCGTATCGCCCAGCGTCAGTTGTGTGAACCGCAGCGGCACGGTTACCACCAGATTTGCCCCATCCCGCATCAGGAATGGGTGGGCCTTGACTCGGACGTAACAGTACAAGTCGCCTCTGGGGCCGCCGAATCTTCCGGGTTCGCCTTCGCCAGCGACGCGGATGCCCTGACCTTCATGAACACCGGCTGGGATTTTAACGCTCAATGTTCGTTTTTTCGGCACCAGCCCGGTTCCGCGGCATTTTCTGCACGGGTCGGTGATGACCTGTCCGGCGCCGTGACAGTGCGGGCAGGTGGAAACCATCTGGAAGAAACCGCCCAGTCCTGCCCGCTGGACTTGTCCTGAGCCGGCGCAGGTGGGACAGCGGGAAGGGGCTTTGCCCTTGCTTGCGCCTGAGCCGCCGCACTCGGCACAAGTGTCCTGGCGGGTAAACTCAATTGTTTTCTCCGTGCCGTTGGCGACTTCCTCGAGCGTCAGTTCCACGGCAGTTTCCAGGTCATATCCGCGACTGGGACCCTGCGTGCGTCCTGCGCGTCGCCGACCCGGGCCAAACATATCCCCCAACAAATCGCCGAACATATCTCCGAACAGGTCGGAGATGTCCTGCACGTTCATGTGGCTGTAGTCGTGTATGCCGGCTCCGCGCAAGCCCTCGTGGCCAAACTGGTCGTATCGCTGTCTTTTTTCGGGGTCGCTGAGGACTTCATACGCCTCGGCGCATTCCTTGAATTTCGCCTCGGCGTCTTTGTCGTTCGGATTTTTATCCGGATGGTATTTTAATGCCATGCGCCGATAAGCCCGTTTAATCTCATCGGCGGAGGCGCCTTTTTCCACGCCAAGCGCTTCATAGTAATCGCGTTTTGCCATCGCGTTATCGCCTTTGGGCCAAAATCAAATGCCGAATCGCCGCAAAACTATTTTTACGAGTCCCGCGACGACTCGGCATTAAACCATTTGATGATTATACAACCGCGCCGTGGGCCGCGTTCTTTTTATCGTCATCTTTAAGGTCGGCGATAACCACGTTGGTCGTGAGCATCAGGCCCGCCACGGAAGCGGCGTTCTGCAGGGCGGTGCGGGCGACCTTGGCCGGGTCGATAATGCCGGCTTTGAACATATCAACAAGTTCGCCGGTGTTGGCGTCAAAACCGATGTTGCCGCCTTTTTCCAGCAGTTGCTCGACGACGACGTCACCTTCCATGCCGCTGTTGTCCACGATTTGACGGGTCGGAGATTTCAGCGCGCCGCACAGAATATCAAAACCGATTTTTTCATCGCCGGTGGCTTTGCTTTTGGCCTTTTCCACTTCCGGGATGCAACGCAAAAAGACCACGCCGCCGCCGATGACGACGCCTTCCTGTGCGGCGGCCTTGGTGGCATGCAGGGCATCGTCGAGCAGGTCTTTGCGTTCCTTCATTTCGGTTTCAGTAGCTGCACCGGCTTTAATGACCGCAACGCCGCCGGTCAGTTTTGCCAGCCGTTCCTGCAGTTTTTCACGGTCGTAATCGCTGGTGGTTTTTTCAATCTGGGCGCGAATCTGGTCGCAGCGGGCCTTGATGTCTTTTTTCTTTCCTTGGCCTTCGATGAGGGTGGTATTTTCCTTGCCGATGACGATTTTTTTGACTTTTCCGAGTTGGGACAGTTCCAAATTTTCCAGTTTGATGCCCAAATCTTCGGTGATGACCTGGCCGTCGGTCAGAACGGCGATGTCCTGCAGGATCGCCTTTCTGCGGTCGCCAAAGCCGGGGGCCTTGACGGCACAAATTTTCAGCACGCCCTGCAGGCGGTTAATGACCAGCGCAGCCAGCGCTTCACCCTCAACTTCTTCGGCGACGATTACCAGCGGGGCCGACAACTGGGCGATTTTTTCCAGCAGCGGAAGCAATTCCCGCAGGTTGGAGATTTTCTTTTCGTGCAGCAGGATATACGCGTCTTCCAGCACGCATTCGAGCGTATCGGGATTGGTCATAAAATAAGGCGAGATATATCCTTTGTCGAACTGCATCCCTTCCACGACGGTCAGCTCGGTTTCCATTGCCTTGCCTTCCTCGACCTCGATGACGCCTTCCTTGCCGACGGCATCCATCGCCTTAGCCAGGATTTCGCCGACTTCCGGGTTGTTGTTGGCGCTGATGGCGGCGACTTTGGCGATATCGTCGTGGCCTTTAACGGGCTTGCTGGCGCCCTTAATATATTCCGTGGCGACCTCAGCGGCCTTGAGAATGCCCCGCTGAATGGCGACGGGGTTGACGCCGGCGGTGACATATTTAAGGCCTTCATTGTAAATCGCCTCGGCTAATACCGTGGCGGTGGTGGTGCCGTCGCCGACGCGGTCGCTGGTCTTGCTGGCGACCTGGTTAATCATTTTGGCGCCGATATTTTTAAACGGTTCAGGCAGTTCGATTTCTTTACTGACAGAGACGCCGTCTTTGGTGACTTTGGGCGAGCCCCAGCTTTTCTGCAGGAGCACGTTTCTGCCGGTCGGGCCCATTGTAACCTTTACAGCCGCGGCCAACTGGGCCAGGCCTTCTTTGAGCTGCGCTCGTGCCGCATCCTGATACATCAATTGTTTTGCCATATCGCTTACACCTCCAGTGTATAAAGTCCGGTTACTTTTCAATGATGCCGAGGATTTCGCTTTCGTGCAGAATCTTGTAATCCTCGCCGTCGAGTTCGACTTCGCTGCCGCTGTATTTGCCGAACAATACGGTATCGTTTTTCTTGACCGACATCGGGATGCGTTTTCCGTCGTCGTCTAATTTGCCGGGGCCGACGGCAATGACTTTGCCAATGAGCGGTTTTTCCTTGGCGGTGTCCGGCAGAACGATGCCGCCGGGGGTTTTGGATTCAGCTTCCTGCGGTTTTACGACAACGCGGTCTTCTAATGGTATCAGTTTCATATCAGTCTCTCCTGCTTTATCTTTAATTTCTTAGCCTTTAGGCTGTCCTTGATTTTGATAATTGGTTTTTAATTTTTGATTTTTTTTACATATCCATATCGCCCATCTCGTCCATACCTTCCATACCGGGAGCTGCGGGGGCGCCTTTCTTTTTATCTTTGGGCTTTTCGGTGACGACGCAATCGGTCGTCAGAAGCAATCCCGCAACGGATGCAGCATTCTGCAGGGCGACACGGGTGACTTTGAGCGGGTCCACGATGCCGGTTTCGAGCAGATTTTCAAAGACGTCTTTGTCGGCGTTGTATCCGAAACCGCCCTGACCCTGTGCGACTTTGTTGACGACCAGGTTGCCGACGGCGCCGGCATTCTCGGCGATGTAATAGCAGGGCATTCGTAGGGCGTGGGCGATGATGTCAGCGCCGGTTTTTTCATCGCCGGACAGCTTCAGTTTTTTCACCGCGTCGATACAGCGAACCAGGGCCACGCCGCCGCCGGGGACAATGCCTTCCTCGATGGCTGCGCGGGTGGCATGCAGGGCGTCTTCAATGCGGGCCTTCTTTTCTTTCATTTCCGTCTCGCTGGCGGCTCCGACGCGAATTTGGGCGACGCCGCCAGTGAGCTTGGCCAGCCGTTCCTGCAGTTTTTCGCGGTCGTAGTCGCTGGTGGTGGTTTCGATTTCGTCTTTGATTTGTTTGATTCGGCCCTGAATGGCGGCAGTGGTTCCTGCGCCTTCGATAATGATGGTATTGTCATTGTCGATGGTGATTTTTTTGGCCTGGCCGAGCTGGGACAGTTTGATCTTTTCGAGGTCAACGCCGAGGTCTTTGAAAATCGGCTCTGCGCCGGTCAGAATAGCGATGTCTTCGAGCATTGCTTTGCGGCGGTCGCCATAGCCGGGGGCCTTGACTGCGGCCACCTGCAAAATGCCGCGCAGCTTGTTGACCACCAGCGTCGCCAGCGCTTCGCCTTCCATATCCTCGGCAATAATCAGCAACGGCCGTTTGCTCTTGGCGGCGGCCTCCAGCAGGGGAACAATCTTGGTAACGTTGCTGATTTTTTCTTCATAGACCAGAATGTAAGGTTTTTCCAGTTGGCAGGTCATATTGTCCGGGTTGGTCACAAAATGCGGCGACAGGAACCCGCGGTCAAACTGCATTCCCTCGACGTATTCAACGGTGGTATCGAGGCTTTTGCCTTCCTCGACGGTGATGACGCCGTCTTTGCCGACCCGCATAAAGGCCTCGGCCATTTTTTCGCCGATTTCGTAATCGTTGTTGGCGCTGATGGCGGCGATGTTAACGATATCGGTTTTCTTCGTAATGTCAATCGGTCGTGCCTGTTTTTTAAGATTTTCCACGACGACGGCCACCGCGTTCTGCAAACCACGGTTGAGTGCCATCGCATCGGCACCAGCGGCCAGGTTTCTGAAGGCTTCCTTAAAAATTGCCTCGGCCAGGACTGTGGCGGTAGTGGTGCCGTCGCCGGCGACTTTGGAGGTCTTGCTGGCGGCTTCCTTGACTAATTTTGCGCCCATATTTTCGGTCTTGTCCAGAAGCTCGATTTCCTCCGCTACCGTGACGCCGTCCTTAGTAACCGTTGGTCCGCCCCATCCTTTGTCAATGATGGCACAGCGACCGCGCGGGCCTAAGGTGGATTTGACCGCCGCAGCCAGCTTTTCCACGCCGGCCAGCAGGGCGGTTCTCGCATCGTTCTCGAACGACAGATTTTTTGCTGCCATAATTTCTGCCTCTCCTTTATCCGGTTATCAATAAAACAACACTTTCCTTATTCCGAAATGTCATAGCAAAGAGGATACCAGTTTGAATAAAAACTGCAATAGGGAACCGCCAGATAAATCTTAACTTCTTTAGTTAAGGAAAGTTGCAGTTTGAATGATTTTCCTGAAAGGGGGTTTAAAATTTCCCCCTGCAAACTTATTCTGCCATTTTTACCAGGAAATCGGGGGTATTCTTACGCCAAGTTGGCAGGGGAGCGACTAAAATATCTTTTGACTCCCATAGAAGTTGCAGTTATTTTTATGACCATTATATCCGCTGGTTACGTCAGATCACCACTAAACTAAAAGGAGAAGCAAGAATGATTAAAGTACGAAAAACAACAGGGATGATAGTACTGGCAGCGTTTGTGATATGGGTTTCTCAGGCGATAGCGGCAACTCCACAAGTTGCGGCGCCCGTCTCCGCACCTCCTGCAGAAGAGGCCGCGGCGCTGCATTGGCATACAGTTCAGGGCGATTGGGTTGATGCCTTTCATCATCCTTTTGACGGGTTGGAAATGGGCCTGGATTTGAGATTACGGGATGAATACAATCATAATTCCACGTCTGTGGACGATCAATTCGGCGACAGCTATGACAATGCCGCCAAGAAAATCAAACACGGCAACTGGAACGAAGGTAATGCCCAGCGGTGGCGTATGCGGTGGTCCACCATCTGGACGCTGGCTCCGGATGTGACGTTCAATACCCGGCTGGTATGGGAGTTCTGGACGTTCCAATCGCCGAAAACTGGTTATAACACGGCATCAGGGAACGGCCGGGATACCGATTTGCGCGAGCTTATCTTTGACCGGTTAAATATCCAGTGGAAGAATGCCTTTGACGCCCCGATGACATTGACCATCGGTCGCCAGGACATCACGATGGGGACCGGCTGGCTGGTTTGCGACGGTACAGGCGGCGACGGTTCACGGACGTTCTATTTTGACGCCGCCCGTGCGACGATTGATTTAAGCGACAAGACGCAGTTGGATTTGATTGGTATTACCCAGTACGATGATGAGGAAACATGGCTGCCGCCGTTCAATCACAGGGATTTTCTGCACGTAACGCAAAAGACGGATGAAAATGGCTTTATCGCCTACTTGACCGACAAATCCATCGAGAACACCCAATTGGAAGCGTACTATATTTATAAAAAGGAAGAGCCGTCCAACTGGACGCAATTCTGGCAGAACCGGAGCAAGAACTGGAGTACCACGCCGGGTCTGGACGCCGAAATCCATACCTTTGGCGGACGCGTCGCCCAGAATCTGGATGAGAACTGGTCGTATAGCGTCGAAATGGCCAAGCAGTTTGGAACCCGTAATGACGAGAGTATGAAGGGGCTCGGCACCAATGACAAGCTGGCTTATGCCTTCAACGACGAATGGAAGAACGAATTACGAACGACGTTTGAGTATTTGTCGGGCGATAAACCAAGTACCAAGGGCAGCGAGAGATTTGATCCGCTGTGGGGCGATTGGCCACAGCCACAGCGCGGCGGCGACCTTTGCGGTTTTCTCTACACGTTTGAGACCGCTACATACGAAGTGACCAACCTGTACCGGTTGGGCTTCGGACACACTTTCAAACCGATTAAAGACTGGAGTTTCGCGACGGATTATAATCTATTGTGGGCCGATCAAAATACGACTTATTATGCACGAACTACTCATGATGGAGTTTACGGTTCACCGAAATTCACCTCAAGCGGTAATTTCCGCGGTCAGTTGTTTAGCTGGCTTGCGACTTACAGTTGCTGCAAGAATTTCAAGACCTACTTTATGCTGGATTACTTCGTTCCGGGCGACTATTACGATGAAAGTACCCGCGATCATGCGGTGTTTGCACGGGTTAATATTGAATGGACGTTCTGAACGATTTTTTTTAGATTGTGGACTTCAAAGCCCTGTTGCTCGGCAGCAGGGTTTTTTTGTGAACTTTTTGGTTCGTCGGAGCGCATTATATATAAATAACCAATGGAAAAATATATGGAAAGGAGACCTCCAATGAAGGTAAATCAAACGGCACTGCCAATAGCAGGGTTGGCGGGAGTTATTTTATTTTCAGCAATGACTTGGGCTGCTGATATTACAAAGCATCATAAAGACCCCAATCTTGCGGCAGCCTTTACACTGCCAAATCAGGACGGCAAGGAAGTAAAACTGTCCGATTTTACCGAGAAAGGCAAAATCGTGGTTCTCGAGTGGTTCAATTACGATTGTCCTTTCGTTAAGGCGCACTATACCGCCGAAGCGATGACGATGAAAAAACTGGCGGAAAAGTACACCAAAGATAAAAACGTTGTCTGGCTGGCGATTAACAGTACACACTATGCCGAGGCACAGGACGACCAGTCTTTTATTAGAGAACACAAACTGCCGTATCCAATTTTGGTGGATAAAGATGGGAAAGTAGGCAAACTATATAAAGCGATGACGACACCGCATCTGTTCATTATTGACACCAAAGGCAGAATTGTCTATCGCGGCGCGATTGACAACGCTCCGCTGGGCAAAAAGCCGGAAAAGGAAGCGTATGTCAATTATGTCGAGAAGGCCCTCGACGAATTGCTGGCCGGCAAGGCCGTTTCCACGCCGCAAACAAAGCCTTACGGCTGTTCGGTCAAATATGCCGAACCTGCCGATGCCCCAAAAAACTGAGAACAGCGTTTAAGTATTGCAAAACAAAGGGTCGCCGGATATGTTTAAAGTATGACGTATCTGGCGGTTCCCATTCAGGGACGGAATTCATCGCAATGTGAAAAACGGCTCAAAGCGGCCGGACAAGCCGGTGCCGAGATGGTCGAACTGCGTACCGACTCTCTGACTAACCTCTCGTCCAAATCCGTGGCCGGATTGATTCGTTCGTCCCATCAGATTTCACTGCCGGTGCTTGTCACCTGCCGTGACCCAAAGCAGGGCGGAGCAGGAAACTGGAGTTTGCCTCAGCGCACGGATATTCTGGTTTCGGCAGTCAAGGCCGGGGCGGATTTTGTTGACTGCGAGTTCAGCAATTTTGTCAATGAAGACACACAGCAGTCTATTCGTCAGGTTCTGTCCGACTATCCGAAAGTGCGGCTGATTTTGTCGGCGCACGATTTTCACGGGCCGTTTGAGGACATTGCGCTTTTGTATGAGTCGATGGTTTCAGTCTGTCCGCAGGCAATTGTGAAACTCGTTTTTACAGCCAGCCACATCAGCGATTGTTTCCCAGCCTTTGACCTGCTGCACACTAAAGACCGCGATGCGATTGTATTTTGTATGGGTTCTGCGGGGATGATTTCACGGGTGCTGGCTAAAAAATTCGGCTCATTTCTGACCTTTGCCTCGCTGGATGACGAGCAGGCTACCGCCGCGGGACAGGTGACCATTACAACGATGAAACAATTGTACCGCTGGGACAGGATTGACGAGCAGACGGAAATTTTTGGCGTCCTCGGCGACCCGGTCGGTCATTCGCTGGGTCCTATGCTGTTTAACGCCTGTTTTGAAAAAGACGATATCAACGCGGTCTATCTGCCGTTTCACGTCCAGCAGGAAAAAATGGGATTTGATTTGTTTATGCAGGGCGTCCTCAGCCGGCCGTGGCTGAATTTTGGCGGTTTCAGCGTGACGATTCCGCATAAGACCAATGCGCTGGATTTTGCCGGCCGCGGCGGCGATTTTGTCGAAGGCCTTGCTTCAACAATCGGCGCGGTCAATACGCTCAAAATCGGATTTAATAGCATTCTTAGCGCGTACAACACCGACTATGCCGGTGCGATGGACGCTTTAACCGCGGCGCTCGGCATAGACAGACATCAATTGCACGGGGTAAAGGTTGCCATCATCGGCGCAGGCGGTGTAGCCCGGGCTGTTGTCGCCGGTCTTGCCGATGCCGGCGCGGATGTGACCATTTACAACCGCACCGTAAATAAAGCGCAGTTATTAGCGAAGGAATTTCAATGCAAGGCATGCGGACTGGAGGAACTTGCCGGTCTTGACGCAGCGGTGGTGATTAACTGCACCAGCATCGGGATGAGTCCCAATGTTGACGCTTCGCCCGTGCCAGCCGATGTTTTCAAGGCGGGAATGACCGCATTTGACACGGTTTATACGCCGCTGAAAACCCGTTTTTTACAGCAGGCCGAGGCCGCCGGTGCAAACATTGTCAGCGGCGCCGAAATGTTTATCCGCCAGGCGATGGCGCAGTACCGCATCTTTCTGGACAAGGAACCGGATGAGCCGACAATACGCAAAGTGGTCTTTGACCGGCTGGGGCAGGTGTAGTCCGACATTCGACTTGCAAGCAAAATGGCTTGTGTTATACTGTTCATTTTCAGGTACCTAAAATCATTTACAAAAAGGGAATATTATGAAGAGTGTCCAGAATCACGTGTCGAAAGCAGTGCAGAAACTTGAACTTTCTTTGCCGCATAAGGTCAAAGATTTATCGCTGGCCCCGTGGGGCAGACGCGAGATGGAACTGGCCCGGAAGGAAATGCCCGGCCTGATGGCCATTCGCAAAAAATACGGCAAGGCCAGGCCGCTCAAGGGGTTCAAGGTTTCCGGCAGTCTTCACATGACCATTCAGACGGCGATGCTGATTGAAACGCTGGAAACGCTCGGCGCTGATGTCCGCTGGGCGTCGTGCAATATCTTTTCGACGCAGGACCACGCCGCCGCGGCCATTGCCGCGGCCGGAAAAACAGCCGTTTTTGCATGGAAGGGCGAAACGCTCGAGGAATACTGGTGGTGTACCGAGCAGGCGCTGACCTGGCCGGACGGTTCCGGGCCGGATTTGATTGTTGATGACGGCGGCGATGCGACCTTAATGGTTGTGCAGGGAATGAAGGTTGAAAAAGACCCATCGCTGGTTGAAAGAAAATGCGACAACAAAGAGTTTCAGATTGTGATGGATCGCTTGGCGGCAGGTCTTCGTGAGAATCCCACAAAATGGACGACCATTGCGAAAAATCTGCGGGGCGTTTCCGAAGAAACGACTACCGGCGTGCATCGGCTTTATCAAATGGCCGCGGCGGGCGAGTTGCCTTTCCCGGCGATCAATGTCAACGACTCAGTCACCAAGAGCAAATTTGACAACCTGTACGGCTGCCGGGAATCGCTGGCCGACGGCATCAAACGGGCCACCTGTGTGATGGTTGCTGGCAAAGTGGTGGTTGTCTGCGGCTACGGTGACGTGGGCAAAGGCTGCGCCCAGTCAATGCGCGGCTTCGGCGCGCGGGTGCTGATTACGGAAATCGACCCCATCTGTGCGTTGCAGGCGATGATGGAAGGCTATGAAGTGGTTACGATGGACGATGCCGCCGCGATTGGCGATATCTTTGTTACCGCCACCGGCTGTTGCGATGTGATTCGTGCCGAGCATTTGGAGAAAATGAAAAACGAAGTCATCGTCTGCAACATCGGCCACTTTGACAGCGAAATCCAGATGAGCTATCTGGAAAACAATCCGAAATGCAGGAAGCAGACCATCAAGCCGCAGGTTGACCAATGGGCGCTCGAATCGGGCCGGACGATTATCGTGCTGGCCGAAGGCCGATTAGTCAACCTGGGCTGCGCGATGGGCCATCCGAGTTTTGTGATGAGCAACAGTTTTACCAACCAGTGCCTGGCACAAATGATGCTGGCCGCCGAAGACCTCAAACCCGGCGTTTATACGCTGCCCAAGAAACTTGACGAAGAAGTAGCCCGGCTGCATGTGGAGGCCCTGGGCGGTAAAATCACACGCCTGACCAAAAAGCAGGCCGACTACCTCGGCATCCCCGTCGAGGGACCCTTTAAACCAGAACATTATCGCTATTAATACGAGTCAGTTTTTGTTTTGAGGTATTGAGGTTTTGGATTTGTTTCGGATTTCGCATTTCGGATTTAACTCGTGTGGGAGCATTTTTCTCATCCGGCGGATGTGGGTATTCGGGGCGTTGCGGACACGCTGGAAAGGGCGTTTGCCGAGACGGCTTATGCGTTAATGGCCGTAATGTGCGACCCCAGGAGCATTCGTCCGCTGGAAGCGGTGGACATTCGATGCGAAGCGCCGGACGTGGAATTGCTATTGGCCGAGTGGCTCAACTCGCTGATTTACGAAATGGACGTCCGCAAAATGCTGTTTAGTCGATTTGAAGTTTCCATTACAGGATTACAACTGACGGCTAAAATCCGGGGTGAAAAAATCGACCCGCGTCGGCACCAAACTTCTGTTGAGGTCAAAGCTGCAACCTATATGGAATTGAAAGTTTATAAAAACAACAACCTTTGGACGGCCCAGTGCGTCGTGGATGTGTAGCGATGGATAGAAAACTCATCAAACAGCGCAGCGAATACAAGTGGCTGATTGAGAAAGTCGGCAAGATGAACGTCGAAGGCGTTATTTACGCCTCCGAGCCATTGATTCAGGGGATGGACGACAAGGTCGCCGAACAGGTGCGCAATGTCGCGGCACTTCCGGGAATAGTTCTGGCATCTTATGCGATGCCGGATGCCCACTGGGGATATGGTTTTTGTATCGGCGGCGTTGCGGCATTTGACCCCTCCCAAGACGGCGTCATCTCCGCCGGCGGCGTGGGATTCGATATCGCCTGCGGTGTGCGAACTTTGCATACCGGACTGAAAACACACCAGATTGAACATCTCAAAACTGAAATCGCGGATAAGTTATTTCGCCGTATTCCCGCCGGCATCGGCAGTACGGGCAAACTCAAACTCAACCAGCAGAAACTCGACGAAGTTTTGGAGGGCGGCGCCGTCTGGGCCGTCGAACACGGTTTTGGCACAAACGAAGACCTGCGGTTTATTGAAGCCGGCGGACGCATAAACGAAGCCGACCCTTCCTGTGTTTCTTACGAAGCCAAGAAACGCCAGGAAGAAGAAATGGGAACTCTCGGCTCCGGCAATCATTACCTGGAAGTGCAGAAGGTGGTGGAAATCTATGACGAAAATACCGCCAGGGCTTTCGGCATTGAACCGGACGATATCAAAATCAGTATTCATTGCGGTTCCCGCGGCCTGGGGCATCAGATTGGCACGGACTATCTTAAGCAAATGACCGTCGCAGCCAAAGAAGCCGGGCTGGAACTGCCCGAACGCGAGTTGGCCTGCGCCCCGTTGAATTCGCCTGTCGGCAAACGCTACTTAGGCGCAATGCGCAGCGGCATTAACTGTGCCTTGGCCAATCGGCAGATTCTGACGCATCTGGTGCGGCAGGTCTTTGCCGACATTCTGCCGAATGCGGATATCCGTCTGCTCTATGACGTGTCTCACAATACCTGCCAGGAGGAAGAACACGACATTGAGGGCAAACGCCGAAAACTGTTTGTCCATCGCAAAGGCGCCACCCGTGCCTTTGGCCCCGGCAGGGCGGATTTGCCCGCCGAGTATCGTGCCTTCGGTCAGCCGGTGTTAATTGGCGGCACGATGGGAACGGCCTCTTACATTCTGGTCGGCGCCGAGCGCAGCGAAACGCTTTCGCTGAGCTCTTCCTGTCACGGGGCCGGCCGGCAGATGAGCCGGACCGCCGCTACCAAACAATGGCACGGCAGAGATATCTGGCGCAAACTTGAGCTCCAGGGCGTCTTCATTCGTTCCGCTTCAATGCGGGGGCTTGCCGAGGAAGCCCCCGGCGCGTACAAGGATGTCAGCGAGGTGGTGGAAGTGTCCCATCAGCTCGGCCTTGCGACCAAAGTAGCCAAGCTCATACCATTAATCTGCGTGAAGGGGTAATGTGTCAATGGCGCAATCCCAACGCGAAGAACTCCCTTCAATGAGTCTGGGCGACCACCTCGAAGAGCTTCGCGCCCGATTGATTCTGGTGATAGTCGGCCTGGCCGTTGGAATATCGGTTTCCTGCTTTTTTGGGCAGTATTTTGTGAAACTGCTGCTTAAGCCCTACGAAGCGGCGATTAAAAGCGCCGGCGTGGCGACGCATCTTCAGGCGATTACCGTTGCCGAGCCGTTTATGGTGTATATGCAGGCGGTTCTGGTATTAGGGACGCTGGTTGCCTCGCCGTGGATATTTTATCAGTTCTGGGCTTTTCTTTCCGCCGGTTTATATCAACGTGAACGGCGGTTTGTATATAAGGCGGCGCCGTTTTCCGCGTTTCTGTTTATTGCCGGCGTGCTGTTTTTTCTGTTTGTCATCGCCCCGATGACGATGCGATTTTTTATCACCTTTAATCTTGGCGTTGACTATCTCGAATACAATCCGCAGATATCTAATTATATCAGTCTGATTCTGATTTTGGCGTTGATTTTCGGCCTGGCGTTTCAGATTCCTCTGGTGATTATTTTTGCAGAGCGCCTCGGCGTGATAAAGCTGGAAACACTGAAAAAAGTTCGAAAGTATGTTTTGCTGGGGGTTTTTATTCTTGCCGCGATGGTGACGCCTTCGGCGGATGTGATTACGCAGACGGCACTGGCAATTCCTCTGTATCTTCTCTATGAGGGCAGTATTTTCTACTGCGGGTTGAGAAAGAAAACGTAATCGCCGGCTCAGTCTGGTTTTTCACTGGACGATTTATCGTCCGTCTTGTCGGATTCGTCGATGGTTTTGCGGATTTCCTTTTCGGATTCCTTGACGCCTTTTTTGAATTCCATAATGCTTTTGCCGAGATTGCGGGCGATTTCCGGCAGTCTGCGCCCAAAAACCAGCAGCGCAACAACCAAAATAATAATCCATTCGGAACCCTGCGGGAGTCCTAAAAGAGCGGGTATGGAAAACATCAAAAGTTCCTTTCTGTTTATTTTTATTCGTTGCTGCTTTTATTTTATCATTGTTTCCGCCGGCGTCAAGTAATGATATAAAACATTCGCACAGAAGGTTATTGCCGCTTGTTTGCAGTTGGCTCGGCGGCGCCGGTGATTTTCAGAATGTCCGGAGAGACAATTCCGCCGGAGATAATCGTTTTAAAAGCTTCTTCGATGGTCAGTTCCGTCTGAAGCACTTCGCCGGCAGAAATCAATTCGAAAAATCCGGTCGTGGGGTTGGGAGTCGTCGGGATAAAAACCTTGCAGAAAGTACGACCAGAAGAATCTTTGAGCGTTCCGGTCAAAAAACCGAGGGCGTAAAAACCTTTGCGGGGAAACTCCACAAGAACAACGGACGTGAAAGATTTATTTTCGGGCAGCGACAGGGCGGTGGTGACCTGTTTGGTGGCGGAATAAATCGTGCGGACCAGTGGGATTTTCAATACAATTTTTTCCCCCAGCGCCAGCAATCTGCGTCCCGCCACGGCCTTGCCGATCATTCCAATCAGATAAATCAGAAAAAGCAGCAGCAAAATCGTCGCAAGAGATACCGTATATTTCACATAGATTTCAGGCCATTGCTGAATCACGTGAACCTGCGACAGAAAATCCAGCGCTTTGGCGACGATGGGGCGAAGGATATCGGCCAATTTTAAGAACAGCCAGCGGATAATCACAACGGTCACCGCAAACGGCACAATCACAAATATCCCGCTGACCAGCCGGTTACGGATATTGAGCGTCAATCGTCTGAACCAGCTCACATTTTTAGCTTTGGTCATTTTTATTTCTCGTGCTTTTGAGGTTCTGCAAACGTTTCATTTTAGGGTTGTTATAACAAGAGGAGAGTCACAAGTCAAATTCTGAGGCGGATATTTTTTAAGGGTAAAAAGAAAAGCCGGCAAACAGAACCGTATGCTGAAGAACAATTTAAAGACGAGGCTGACGGGGATCGAACCCCCAACCTTTGGATCGACAATTCGATATCAGTTATTTGGGTCGCTTTATATGTTTTATAATTAGTTCCTGTTGCGGATATGGGTTTTTGTCATTCCCGCGCAGGCGGGAATCCAGTTTTTGGGCCGATACGCCTGTTTTTTCTATACGCTATTTTCGTTTTTGTCTTTCCGCAACAGATACTAATTAAGTGTTTACATCACATGAATTCATCTTCTAAGAGTGCTCATTGACCTTTCAAGAAAATAAGCGTATAGTACGATTCACAGACTGGCGGCGAGGCGTTACATGTGATGGGAGGTATGGATGCAAATCAATACTCGAATCAGCGCGGCACGGATGTTGGGGGTATGTGTATGGTCGGCATTTCTTGGCTCTTGCGTGGCCCCCAATGTTGCGGTTTATAATCCGCCGGAAAGCAAACAGTATAAGGGAACCGCTCGATAACCCTGGGTTTTTTTCCCATCCAATAAAAAACCGGACTCATCTCTGAGTCCGGCTTTATTTTTGTAAAAAACATCCTCAGTAAAGAAGTTACTTACAATCCCGCAGTCAACCACTGTGAGGCAAATATCGCGAAGTCGCTGAGGTTGACAATTCCATCATAATTCAGGTCGGCGCTGGCCGGGGCTTTCGGTTCATTGGTGGTAATCTCAAATGCCATATCCCAGCTTTCACCCTCTTGCGGGTATTCCGGCAACTGAATCGGCACGCCGGCGTTGTAGATAGAGCCGATTATCGGCGGCCATTTTTGTGTAGTGTTCGTGATTCGTACGGCGTCGTCATTAAAGATATGTGGGCGGGTCTTCCAGCCCCATGGATAGAAATCCGGCTGCTGTTCGGCGCCGGCCGGATACATCGCAGCAATACTGAGCCAATAGATATGAGGGATGTTCGGATCTTCGTTAGGCTCCTGGTAGAACCATTCATCTTCGCTCAAAAGCTGTGTGAACTGGAAGCAGGCTTCGTTTTCCATACCCTCAGCTTGTCGCGGGTCTTTGTCATAGCCGGCAAAATTCCAGACCCAACTGGTACAGGTGCCTCTATACTCCCAGATGAGTGTGCCCGGATGGCTATATGGGAGTTGGTTGTTCGGGTCATTCTGGGCCACGTCCGTCCAGATGCCGATATGGAACCCATGTGGCAATACCGGAGGCAGATACGGCTGAGTCCAGCCGATAAACGAACCCCACCAGTGGATATCCGTAATCGGACGGCTGTCATAACACGGCCAGTCGTCGGCCATAATTGGGTTGGGTTGCGGCTCATATACGGACTGCTCATCCCAGCCATTGATCAATGGCGGCTGATTGGCGTCGATGACATCCGGTTTCTGGCTGTATTTGATGTAGATGCCTTTGTGGGCGCTGGCATTTTTGGTTACAGTCAGGTTATGCCAGTAATTCCAGCCCCAAATCGGCGGTTGTCCCGGCTGTCCCGGAGGCGGAGCAGGCAGTTGACCAAAGACATAATTAAAATTCTCATCCACATCGAAGAACTGTGACTGAGCGAGATTAAAGCCCTGCACATTCAGATATCCTGTCGCCGCCGGCGTTGCCGCGCCAATACCAGCAATAGCGGTATTGATCTTCACCGTGGTCGGCACACCCAGCGGAATCGCCGCCGGAACAGACCACCACCACGTCCGCAGTTTGCCTGTAATGTCAATAATAGAGAAGGACACCGCGTTAATCTGCGATTGCACTCCCTGTGGCGGAGCCGGCGGGGTAACCGTCACTTGAATGGTGCAATTGCGAAGGTCGGGGTCCTGACCGTAGTCGTACTCCCATGCGCTGGCATAATTGCCTTCTACTTGTTCATTATACTTCCAGGCCATCACCAGTCCTGCGTCCTCCGGTATGCCACCACCTCCACCGCCTCCCCATACGTACAGACCATTCGGATCGGTACAGGGAACAAAAGTTGTTTCAGGATACATCTCTCCCTGTTTTTCCGTCTCAGAACTCTGCCAATAATCCATATACTGCTGCCATTTTGTCATACTCATCGGACGGATATTGGCATAAGGTCTTTGACTCATCAGGCTTTCTTCCCATCCGTCATAGCCGGAAATTAAAAACGTTGCTTTGCATTTCTCCGGCTCGCCCAGCAAAATTTCCGTTCGGTGCGGATAGGGATATTGCGGCCCCATCGTGGTGTACAACTCCGTTGTTTCCTCCACTGTCGCATGTGCAAATGAAGGCGGATCTACAAGGACCTCGAAAAACACATCAAAGAACGATTCCGGTACGCCATACATCAGCGGCACCGGATATCCCGATTTTGAATTACCGTGTACCGTGATTGTTCCCAGTCCAGAGCTCTCGACGTAAACATCAAAAAACGAATCCGGCGACGATAAGACATTGCTGCAATACATCTTCTCGGGGTCGTATGAAATAACCGTCCGAAACTCATAGACCTCTACCGATGTTGTCGGTTCATCCAGGTATGCTACCGTGGTTACAGTTTGAGTCCCTGCATAGGCAAAATTCCCAGGTTCAACCACTACCGACAGATTCGGATTGATAATCACATTACACGAAATCCACACATCCTTGGTTTCCGAGTAGCTGCTGCAAACCCAGCTTGTGCTGCCGGTGCAGAAATTCTTGGTGGCCTTGAGATTCATCGATGCTCCTATGTAATCCAGTGAATCGGAAGTTACATTGAATGAATAGGAGCCGTCCTGTGCCGAAAAAACACTGCCGGAAGCCTGTCCACCACCGGAAAAATTAATGGTGTGCGTGACCACCGCGCCGGATACCGGCAGACCTGTGCTTGAGTAATAAATCTTACCACTCAAGCTGTAGGAATAGCTGGCCATCACAGTCCCGGCAAACACTATTCCCGCTAACAAAAGAATAAATACTTTTCGCATAAGTTTACCTCCCAACTAAAACAATAATTTTATCGCAAAAACATCGGTGTCTATCGACGTACAAAGATACACGGAAACACGGGTGAAAAAAATGAGGAAAATATCTTATTGATGCGGGAATACCTGAAAGAACGACATGTTCTCCGCCATTCCCCAGAGACTTTTATAAATGGGTCTTTGCTTAAAGACACACCCAGACCTCCTGAATTCTGCATCATTATACTACCGTATAGAACCATTTGCTATCAGAAAAATACCCTAAGGAAGAAAATTTATAAAAAAGAGAGAAATTACTTTACCATTCAAGAGGTGAAAATTCCGGATTTCCATTATAAAAAGTTCATCATCGGAGAAACAAAATGAACATTTCAGGACTCATTGAGTCTTTTTTGCTGCGTAGATAGTTCTTGACAATGGGTAAAGCAGTCCTTACATTTCGTGGACTTTTTTGAAGGTCCAACGGCGGATGAAATGTGTCTGTCCGATGGACAAAGATTCGATAACCCCATAAATCAGGAGAAAATTTGATGGCGACAAAGGTGGCAATTAACGGGTTTGGCCGCATCGGCCGGACTGTAGCCAGAATCATTTTTGAGCGCAAAGGTATCGAACTGGTTGCGATTAACGACCTGTCGGATGCTAAAAGTCTGGCGCATCTGTTCAAGTATGACACCGTCTATGGGCCGTGGAAGGGCACCGTGGAAGTCAGGGACGATTCGATGGTCATCAACGGCAAGGCCGTGAAAATTCTGGGCGTCAAGAACCCGACGGAACTTCCGTGGAAGGCTATGGGCGTGGATGTCGTCATCGAATCCACCGGCATCTTCACTGTCAGGGAGTCGCCCAAGGGCGGCTACGGCGACCACATCAAGGCCGGCGCCAAGAAGGTCATTCTGACGGTTCCCGCCAAGGACGACATTGAGGCGATGATTGTCTGCGGCGTCAATGAAGATAAACTAACCAAAAACGTAACCTTTGTCTCCAACGCAAGCTGCACAACCAACTGTCTGGCCCCACTGGCCAAGGCGATTCACGAGGCATTTGGCATCGAAAAAGGTCTGATGACCACCGTTCACGCTTACACCAACGACCAGCGCGTCAGCGACCAGATTCACAAGGACCTGCGTCGCGCCCGCGCCGCTGCGGCCAACATCATCCCGACGACCACCGGCGCCGCCCGCGCCGTCGGCAAAGTACTGCCGGATTTGAAAGGCAAACTGGATGGTTTCGCTCTGCGTGTTCCGGTCATTGTCGGAAGCTGTGTGGACCTGACGGCCACGCTGAAGAAGAGTGTGACGGTTGACGAAATCAACGCCGCGGTGAAGGCCGCCGCAGAAGGCAAGCTCAAGGGCATCCTGCAATATTGTGCTGAGCCAATCGTCAGCAGCGACGTCATCGGAAACACCAATTCCAGCATCTTTGACGCGCTGAGCACGATGGTGATAGGCGAGAAAAAAGACGACAAAACGGTCGGCAATATGATTAAGGTCGTCAGTTGGTACGACAATGAGTGGGGTTATTCCTGCCGGACCGTCGATCTGATTGAAAAGCTGGGCAAACTGTTGTAAGCCGCTGGCGGTTCAAAATTATTACCGAAAATAACCACCTCAAAGCCCGCGGCGCCTGTCGCGGGCTTTTTTATGAAACAAAAATAAAAGCCTGCTATGAACAAGGAAGAGCAGAAGCTATGGCAAAAAAGACTGTTGCTGATATTAATGTTAAAGGTAAAAAGGTTCTGATGCGCGTGGATTTCAACGTACCGATGGACGCCAATCAAAACGTGACCGACGACACCCGCATCCGCGAGGCTCTGCCGAGCATTAAGCACGTGCTTAATGGCGGAGCCGCCGGCGTGATGCTGATGAGCCACCTCGGAAGACCCAGGGGCGGAGCCAAAGAGCCAAAGTATTCGCTGGCTCCGGTGGCCAAAAAGCTGGGCGAGCTGCTGGGCAAACCCGTCAAGTTTGTCGATGACTGCGTCGGCCCCAAGGTCAAACAGGCCTCTGCGGCACTCAGGGCTGGCGAGGTGCTGGTGCTGGAAAATGTCCGCTTCTACACCGAAGAGGTCATCAAGGATAAAGAGGCCAGGGAAAACGCTGGGCTTCGCAAGGCCAAGGACAACTTCGCCAAACAACTGGCCGAGCTGGCGGATGTGTATGTTGATGACGCCTTCGGCACGGCTCACCGCGACAACGCCTCGATGTACACCGTGCCGCAGATGATGACCGGCAAGGACCGCGTGATTGGTTTTTTGATTGAGAAAGAATTGAAGTTTCTCGGCGAAACCGTGAATAATCCGATGCGGCCTTTCGTGGCCATTCTGGGCGGAGCCAAGGTCTCCGACAAGCTCAAAGTCATCGAAAACCTGATGAAGAAAGTCAACTGTGTCCTCATTGGTGGCGCGATGGCCTATACGTTCTTTAAAGCCCAGGGCAAAAAGGTCGGCAAGAGCCTGTGCGAAAGCGATTTTGTTGAAAACGCCAAGACGCTGCTGGGACAGGCCAAGCAGCTCGGCTGCGAAATCGTGCTGCCCGTCGATACCGTTATCGCGCAGGAAATGAAGGCCGGGGCGGCTAATAAAGTGGTTGACGGCGACATTGCGGATGACTGGGAAGGTCTTGATATTGGCCCGAAGAGCCGCGAACTGTTCGCATCCAAAATTAAAACGGCCAAGACGATTGTCTGGAACGGCCCGATGGGCGTGTTCGAAATGCCGCCGTTTGACGCGGGAACCCGTGCTGTGGCGACAGCCGTTGCCGAGGCCACCGACAAGGGCGCCCGCAGCGCCATCGGCGGCGGCGACAGCGCCAGCGCCATCCAGCAGATGGGCTACGCCAAACGCGTCAGCCATATCTCCACCGGCGGCGGGGCAAGCCTCGAATTCCTCGAAGGCAAAAAGTTCAAGTGCCTCGATATCCTGGATGAAAAGTAAGGTTCAGGTTTTATGAATGGGTTTGCGCGAAATGTGTAACCCCATTCTTTTAGTAAATCCGAAATCCGAAGCACGAAATTCGAAATAAATTCGAAACCCGGATGTTTCAAATTCAAAACGCGAGTTATCGCGATTTCAAATATGTTCGTTTTAGGTATTTGAATTTTTGTTATTTGGATTTGTTTCGGATTTCGAGTTTCGGATTTAACAGACAAATTACAGTAACTTATGACGACAAGAAAACTGCCTCCAGCGGGAACACTTGAGATTGTTCCGTCGATACTAAGCGCGGATTTTGCCAACCTGGCTGGTGAGATTGGTCAGGTTGTGCAGGCCGGAGCAAAGATGATGCATATTGACGTGATGGACGGTCATTTCGTGCCGAATATCACCATCGGCCCGCTGGTGGTCAAATGGATTCGCAAATGTACCGACGCGTTTCTGGACACGCACCTGATGATAACCAATCCTGAACAGTACGCCCGGGAGTTTGTCGAGGCCGGGGCAAATAACATCACGTTTCATATTGAGACGGTGAAAAAACCAGTGGAATTTATCAAGTACCTGCGAGGTTTGGAAGTAACTGTCGGCGTGACGCTCAATCCGCCGACGCCGGTGGAAGCGATTGAAAAAGTCGCCGGGCTGTGCGATATGGTTCTGGTGATGACGGTCAACCCCGGATTCGGAGCGCAGGAGTTTATGGATGACGCGGCAAAAAAGTGCCGACAGGTTCGCCAAATCGTCGGCCCGAAGGTGCGCATCGAAGTTGACGGCGGCATCAATCCCAAAACGATCGCTGTTGCCTGCGATTACGGTGCGGATACGTTCGTGGCGGGAAACGCGATATTTGGACAAAAAGACAGAGCAGCGGCAATGAAGGCGCTGATGGAAGCGGTGAAAAAAGTTCGTAGTTCTTAGTTCGTAGTTCTTAGAATACGCTATGGCCAAGACTAAAAAAGCCGGCTGGAACGGATTTTCGCTCAAGCCCCGCAAAGAAATGCCTGCGGGATTATGGATGGCCTGTGCGGCCTGTCAGCAGATGCTCTACCGCAAGACCGTCGAGGAAAATCTCAACGTCTGCCCGGAATGCGGTTATCATTTCCAGGTTGACGGCCCGACACGAGTCCAACAGCTTGTGGATGAGGGGGCGTTCGAGGAAATCGCCGCGAATCTGGCCAGCAGCGACCCGCTCACGTTTACCTGGGGCGATAAGCATTATAAAGACCGTATTCAATTTGACCCGCAAAAGAACACCTCACACGAGGCAATTCTGGTTGGGAAAGCCTTTATCAAAGGACGCGGGGTGGTTCTGGCAGTGATGGATTTTAATTTCCTCGGCGGTTCGATGGGAATGGTGGTCGGCGAAAAGTTTTGCCGAGGGGTGGAACTGGCTATCGAACAAAAATTGCCGCTGGTGGTCGTCAGTTGTTCCGGCGGGGCGAGGATGCACGAAGGGCTGGTGTCACTGGCTCAAATGGCCAAGACCAGCGCAACCCTGGCTCGGCTGGACGAAACGGGCGGATTGTACATTTCGCTTCTGACCGACCCGACGACCGGCGGCGTGGCGGCCAGCTTCGCAATGCTCGGCGACATCATCATCGCCGAACCCAACGCCCTGGTCGGCTTTGCCGGGCCGCGGGTCATTCAGGAGACAATTAAAATCGAACTGCCGGAAGGGTTTCAGCGGTCAGAGTTCTTGCTGGAACACGGCTTTATTGATATGATTGTCAAACGCCGCGACCTGCGAAGCGAAATCGCCCGGCTGATTGACTACTGCGGAAAGTAATGATTTTCAATTTCCTATTTCCTATTTCCTATTTTTCACCAACGGCGTATAATCTGGAATCATTTTTGGACGGCAGGATATGGAGTATTTTCGAGACACAATTGAAAGGATGGCGGGTTATACGCCGGGGTTTCAGCCCAAAAATCCCGATGCGGTTAAGCTGAACACCAATGAAAATCCTTATCCGCCGTCGCCGAAGGTGATGGAAGCCATCCGCTCTGTGACAGATTTTCAGCTCCGCCGATATCCGGACCCGATGGGCGGAGCGTTTCGTCAGGCGGCCTCGGAAGTATTCGGCCTTCCTGAAGACCACATCATCTGCGTCAACGGCGGCGATGAGTTATTGAGTTACGCCTTTCGGGCATTTTGTGATGCGAAACGTCCCGCCGCCTGGGCCGAGCCGACCTATTCATTGTATCCGGTATTGGCGAAATTGCAGGACTGCCCGGCGATGACGATTGACCGGCAAGGCAACGGGCTCCAGGAACTTGCGCAAATTAACGCGGCAATGACAATTGTCTGCAACCCCAACGCCCCGACCGGCGAATTTACCGATGTGAAAAAGGTCGCCGACCTTGCCAAACGGCTGAGCGGTGTGCTGCTGATTGACGAGGCGTACGTCGATTTTTCCGAGGATGACTGTCTGCGGCTGGTCAAACAATTTCCCAATGTGATTGTGCTGCGGTCGATGAGCAAGGGCTATTCGCTGGCCGGCCTGCGGGCCGGATTGGGTTTTGCGCAGCCGAAACTGATTGAAGGACTGATTAAAGTTAAGGATTCGTACAATATCGACGCCGTGGCGATTCAGGCGGCGGCGGCGGCGCTGCGCGACCGGAAGTATCACGAACAATGCGTGCAAAAAATCAAATCCGAACGCCGGCGGGTCATCGACCGGCTGCGACAGGTGGGTCTTATCGTACCGGAAAGCGGAGCTAATTTCGTGTTGGCACAGTGTAAAGCCGTCCGGGCCGATGTGCTGTTTGAGAAATTAACCGCGCAGGATATCTATGTGCGATATTTTCGTCTGCCGGGGCTGGAAGACAAGCTGCGGATTGCGATTGGAACTCCGGAACAAAACGATAAACTGCTTGCGGCGATACAGGAGATTCTAAAACAGGAAGGAATCAAATGAAGCCCAGGACCAATACAGTCGAGCGAAAAACGACCGAAACGGATATTTCCCTGAAACTGAATTTGGACGGGCGGGGCCGGTATCAGATTGACACCGGCATCGGGTTTTTCGACCACATGCTCAGCCATCTGGCCAAGCACGGCAAGATGGATATGACCCTGCGGGCCAAAGGCGACCTGAACGTCGATGCGCATCATACGGTCGAAGACGTGGCAATCTGTCTGGGACAGGCCCTGTGCGATGCGCTGGGCGACAAGAAAGGCATCGCGCGTTTTGGCGACAGCGTCGTTCCGATGGAAGACGCCAAGGCGCAGGCGACGGTGGATTTGTCGGGAAGGCCGTACCTGATTTACCGGGTTAAATACGGCACGCAGAAAATCGGCGATTTTGACGTGGAGTGCATTGAGGAGTTTCTGCGGGCGTTTTCCACGGCAGGCAAATTCAACCTGCATATTGACGTTCCCTACGGCGTCAACAGCCATCACATCGCCGAGGCGATTTTCAAGGCATTAGGCCAGGCGATGGCCGCAGCCGTTAAAATCGTCGGCGGCGATATCCCCAGTACGAAAGGAACGCTGTGATACCCAAATGGGTATCTAATGCCGCGAGATAAAAATGCACAGGGTTATTGTAAAGGTATATAGCCGCGCACAATCGCGTATTTTTCAGCGGAGACTGGTATGATCTATCCGCAGTACGAATACCGCAGCGGCATCGGAACTGATATCCATCGGCTGGTTCCTGAACGAAAACTGATGCTGGGGGGGATTGAAATCCCGTTTGAACTGGGGCTTCTGGGATACAGCGACGGCGACGCCGTTCTGCACGCTATTACCGATGCGATTTTGGGGGCGGCCGGCCAGGGCGATATCGGAATGCTCTTTCCGGATACCGACCCGCAGTTCAAAAACGCCGACAGCGGCGAATTGCTCAGGCACGCGGTTTGGCAGGTATCGCAGCAAAAGTGGGAAATTGTGAATGTCGATTTGATCGTCCACGCTCAGCAGCCCAAACTCGGCCCGCACCGCGGCCAGATGAGACGCCGCATCGCGGAACTGCTGGAAATCGACTTTGCCAACGTCAATATTAAGGCCAAGACCAATGAAGGCCTCGACGCCGTCGGCGAAGGACGAGCCGTCGCGGCGACAGCCGTAGTACTGATTCGACGCAAGATCAAATAAATGTTTTGGCTCAGGATGGGTGGCACGGTCAAGCGTCAGCTTGGCCGTGGATAAATACCGCAATTTCTTTTTATCCACTCTTTGCCTTCCAACAGACGGCTGACCAGCATTGCGGCAACCGTATCGCCGGTGGAATTGACCATCGTCGCCGGCGGGTCAACGAACGTCCCCAGCATCGAAATAATCGGCAACGCCTCCGGGCCAAAACCATAAGCGGTGACAATCAGCATCTCGCCGATAAATCCGCCGCCGGGAATGCCGCTCATCACTACGCCGGTGAGAACAGCGACGCCGACGGCTTTGGCATAGACTTCAAAGCCGCCAAAATCCCGTCCGAACAAAGCGAACAGAATCGCAATTTTGAGGATCGCCGCCAGGCACGAACCGTCCATATGAATCGTTGCTCCCAGCGGCAAGACCATTTCCCGAACGTCTTCGGCCACGCCGATGCGTCTGGCCGATTCGAGGTTGGCCGGCAGCGCCGCCAGACTGCTGCCTGTCCCCCAGGCGGTCAATGCTGCGGGCGGAATATGCGTCCAGAACCGCCGGATGCCTTCTGTTCCTGCGGCGAGAAAAGCATAACAGGAAAATCCAATCGCAAAATACAAAATCGCCAGTGGATAGTACAATCCGACCGCGCGGGCGTAAGTGCCGATTAACTGTGGCCCGAACACGCCGACAAGATACGCGAAATATGCCGCCAGGCCGACAGGGGCGTACCACATAATCAATCGGATAAGTCTGCCCATCACCTCCGAGCCGGAGACCAGAAACTCCCGGAAAGGTCGTCCCTTTTCGCCGGCGGCCTGCGAGGCCAGACCCGTCAGTACCGCAAAAACAATCAGCGCAAGCATATTGCGACGGGTCAGAAGATTCTGAAAATCGGGTACGGTAAAGGTATTGACAATCTGCTCGGCAAGACCGCCGGTCTGTTGCTGTGCAGGGCTGGCTAACTGCAAAGTTAATCCTTTAGCCGGGTCGAAAACCTTAACGGCCCCAATCATCAGGCACGCCGAGATTAAACCGGTGATAATAAAAATTATCAGCATCAGACCGGCGATGCGCCCCAGACGCCTGAGGTTGGAACTGCCTGCGACCGCAGAAGACAAAGAGAAAAAGACTAACGGCACGACCGCCGTGAATAGCAGGTTCAGGAAAATGTCTCCGAATGGTTTTAGCGCAGCCGCTTTGGGGCCAAGAAGAAATCCGGCAATCGCGCCTCCCGCCACGGCGATGATTAAAATCAGCGTGAACCGCCACTGCCGTAAAAATACTCCTGTCTTCATTGTTATTCTGCGTCCTTGCCGGAGTATCATATCGGCCAAGTGGCCCTTCGTCTATGAAATTCACTGTGGCTATAATAAATCGTTTTTTGGTTGACAAGTTGTCTTTTCTTTTAGAAGTTATCTTGAACAACAATAAATTACGAATCAAAATCGGATGACTGAATATGGAATTCTTCACAGTGGTCAAAAAACGGCATAGCCACCGCGGTGGGTTTCAGGATATTGCCGTCGCCCGGCAGGATTTGGAAAAAATTGTGCAGGCCGGCCTCGATGCCCCGTCCGGAAAGAACGCGCAGACCACGGAATTTGTCGTCATTGATGACCCGGCGCTGGTGCGGCAAATCGCTCAAATGCACTCAACCAACAAGGCGATGCAGCAGGCCCGCGCGTTTATCGTCTGTATCTGTGATAAAAACCCCGAAGCGGTATATGAAGGGCATCAATTTCAGGTCGAAGACTGTGCAGCGGCGGCGGAAAATATGCTGCTGGCGATTACGGCTCTGGGCTATGCGAGCGTCTGGATTGACGGCTGGCTGCGGGGAGAGAGACGAGCGGGAAAAATCGGGCAATTGTTGAGACTTCCGGGAGAAAAATATGTTCGCGTTTTGCTGCCTGTGGGTGTTCCCGCTGAAACGTACAAGCAGCCCGCCAAAAAATCGTTTGCCCAGCGCGCGTGGTTCAACCATTATGGCGGAAAATGACGGCGACGGACGTAAAATAACCGAAATGCCGTTATGAGAAACTCTTGCGGACGTTGACTCTGCGCCCCGTGCGGCGCTTGCGCGAATGGATGGCGCGTCCATTTTTGGTCTGCTGGCGGGCCATAAATCCCTGTCGGCGGGCACGCTTACGAAGACTCTTACTATGATTTTCCACTTTGTTTCTCCTGATTCAAAATCAATTCGCCACGAACAAATACACTGACAGCCGTTTACTTTCCGGAAACGGTGGGGGAATTATAGCCAATGCTCCGCGATTTTCAACGAAAAAATCGGACGGTGCGAATTTTGTGATATCCTGTCGCTAACGCTCCAGGCTTTCTATTTTTTCATTTTCTTTTTTGCCCATTTTTCGGGGTTAAACCGGCGGCCGGGACGATGTTCGACTAACGGTTCAGAGGGCGCGAGAAATAACTGCCTCCCCGGCACATTGACCGACACAATCCGCACCTTCATTGGTTGTCCCAAATGGACGCTCTTTCCCGAATAGCGGCCGATTACGGCCTGGGCTTTCTCGTTAAAACGCCACTCATCCAATCCCAAGTCTCCCGGCTCAATCAGCCCCTCGATGCCGAATTTTATACACTGCACAAACACGCCGAAATTGGTCAGACCCGATACGACGCAATCCATCTCATCGCCGATTTTTTTGCTGAGCATCTGCAGAATCAGCACTGTCTTTAATTCATTTTCCGCACCGTCGGCCTGGGTTTCGGTAAAGCTGATGTGCCTGCCGATTTCAATTAAATCAGCTTCCGGCAGGACTTCCTCAAGACCAATTTTGCTCAGCATTCCCTTGACATAACAATCGAGGAGCCGATGCACCATCAAATCCGCGTATCGCCGAATGGGGCTGGTAAAATGACAGTAGTGTTTGCTGGCCAGGGCAAAATGGCCGATCTGAAGCGGGGCATACTCGGCCCGCTGCATACTTCGCAGGACATACATATTGACCGCGTAAGACAACGGCGTATTTTTCACCGCCGCCAATAAATCCTGAATTGCCGCCCGGTCTAAATGCCGCGGCACTTTAATTCCGCACAGCTTGACAAACCGGGTGATGTTTTTGGTGCTCACCGCGTCCGGGTCGGGGTGAATCCGGCGCATAAACGGCACGCCGAACCGGTCCAGGGCTGAGGCGACCGCCTCGTTGGCCTCGACCATAAACATTTCAATGATTGTATGTGGGTAGCTGTTATCGGCGGGATGTGCGTCAATCACTCGGCCGGCCTTGTCAAAAACCAGCTCGGTTTCCGGCAAGTCAAGATGAATCATTCCATTTTTGATTCGCCGTTCTTCGATCGCCCGCGACAATATCTCCATATCCTTCAACAGGGCAACCACTTCGCCGGGAAATCCGGCGGCCTTGCCCCTTAAAATGGCGTCGGCCTGCTCATACGTCAGCCTTGCCCGCGAACTGATGATACTGTTGGCAAATTCCGTCGCCAGGATATTGCCCTGCGGGTCATAAGTGATATATGCGGTCTTGGCAAAACGCTTCTGCTCCGGCTGCAAACTGCATATTCCATTACTGAGCACCTCCGGCAGCATCGGAATAACTCGACCGGGAAGATAAACGCTGTTGCCTCGCAGCTGGGCCTCCTTATCGAGCGGCGAGTTCATCGGGATAAACGCCGAGACATCCGCGATGTGCACACTGAGAACCCAGTTGCTGTCGGCGTTTTTACGCAGGCTGATGGCGTCGTCAAAATCCTTGGCGTCCGGCGGGTCAATGGTGATAATCACCTCCTGCGTAATGTCGTCCCGCTCAGCCGCCGCGTCAGGATTATAACCTTCCGCCGCCTCGCGGGCCTGCTGCCGGCACTCCTCCGTAAACTCGCACGGCAAATCATATTGTGCAATAATCGAATTGATTTCCGTCTCATAATTACCCGCGCGACCCAGCACCTGCACAATCGCCCCCTGTGCGGCCATATCGCTGCGCTTCGGATAGCTGACAACCTCGACAATCACTTTGTCATTCGGTCTCGCCTGGCTCGACGTTGCATCCTGAATCAAAATCGACGGAAAATACCCTTTCCCCTCCGGCACAACATACCATCCGCCGCCGCTGTCCCGCTGTAAAAGTCCCACGAAACGGTCGCTGCCGCGCTCGATGATTTCGGTGATGACGCCGGAGAAACGCATCTGACCGCGAAAGTTTTTTTTGATCACCCGCGCCGCGACAATATCCCCGTTCATTGCGCCGGCCGTCTCATCCGGCGGCACGAATAAATCGCCATGGGCATTGGGCTCCAGCGGGATGATAAATCCAAAGCCGCGTTCATTGGCGCGAAACGTGCCGATGACATGGTTGCTCATTACCGGCAGGGTGATATTTTTATTGGAGTCAACGACAATTTGCCCCTGTTGGCGCAGTGATTGGACGGCGGATTGAAAATGCGAATACTCCGACGGCCCGTAGCCCATCGCCTCGGCCAGTTTGGCCTGGCTCATCGGACGGTAATCCCGTCGGCATAACACACGCAGAATTTGCTTTTTCAGCAGTTCCATTCAGAAATCGCGATTCCGCAATTTACCTTTTGCCTTTTACATTGTGATAAACAAAAAGCGTCCGGCCGATGATTATATCGACCCGGACGCGTTGACTTGTGCAGAAGATTTCCTTATGCAGCCGAGGTGGCGCTGCCTTTGGTTTTCAGGCCGTTGAGCCTTTTGGCTATCCGTGATTTAATCCGCGAGGCCGTATTCTTGTGCATCGTGCTGGTAGAGGACGCCTGATCCAGCTTTTTGGTCAGCAGCTTGTATTCGGCTTGTGCCTTTTCCAGATTGCCGTTGTCAACAGCCGTTAGAAAACGCTTCGTACAGGTCTTCAACATACTCTTGCGGGCACGGTTCAAGGTCCGGTGCCTGGCGTTCTGACGGATACGCTTTTTGGCGGATAACGAATGGGCCACGTTCTTCTCCTGGTTTTTTGGTTATTTAACTTCTTATTACACTGAGAGGTTGAGCTTTTGTAAGAAATCGGATTATAGCGAATCAGTTTTTTTTTGCAAGTTTTTTGTCAAAGACCAGACATAGAAATTGTACAGGGGGTTGACAAATTTGTATTGTCCACGATCTTCCGCATCTGTTAAAATTCCGGCCTTTTTAAGCCTTGGAATAAAATTATCGACGTTTTTAGACTCCTTCTCAGGCAATTCTTTGAGCAGCTCTCTTCGGCTAAAAGCGAACCTTTTGTTCCCAATTTTGCACAAGATTGATTTATAGGTTGGACTTTTTAAAATGCTTTCAATTTGCGGGTCGAGGTACTTTTTACCGACGTTTTCAGCCGCCGATCTAAATCCTAAGTTTGCGTCTCGAATATCGATACAATCATCAGTGTTTATCCAGAAAATGCTGTCTCCTACTTCATGCAATAACATCGGATACCCGCCGCACAAACGCACCATCAGGGCGAGGGCGTCGCTTTTGATGCTTAAGTTTTGCTGTTCAAAGGAGTTCCTGAAAAAGTCTTCCGATTCACTATTGGTTAGTACCGGTAGTTCAAGAACGTCAAAAATACGAGCAACTGATGGTTGGTGACGAACTAAATCGTTCCGCCTTTCTGGTATCCCGACAAGTACTAAAAACAAGGGAATCGTGTTTCCAGACACCGCTATGGTATCTATAGTACTTTTCAAAAATTGAGAAAAATGAGGTAAATCAGTAATACCGTTCAGGTCATCGAGAATCAATAAAATCCCCTTTTTCCCGTTTTTCTGCACAATCTGATAGACCTGTCGGAGAGTCGGAATAAAATTCTCCACCAGTCCATATAAATCTGATCGGTCCTGCGTGAATTCAACCCCAATTCCAAATAACGTGACACTTTTTATATATCGCTTAAAAAGCCTTCTCAACTCATCAAAAAGCGTTTTTTCCTGGCAATCTTGGAGGAGTTTTTGAAATACCCCGCGAGCCATTTCTTCCAGGTTGCGAACGCCTCCCAAAAGACAATGGGTGGTTAGCAAATCAAACTCCTTTTCCGCAATGTTTCGGATCATTGCAGCCAAAGAACTTTTTCCGATTCCCCGCGGGCCGGTGATGAACACATTCTCGTTTTTGCCGGCACAAACTTGGGTCAGACTGCGGCGCAGCCGATTGATTTCAGCCGTTCGCGCCACAAAGTATTCCGGTGATACAGGCCGACCCGGCGAAAAAGGACTTTCTTTGGAGTTTAATTGTGCCATTTCATTTCCAAATCAGGATTTTCACGCTGTCTTACGACTCTTTACGTAATTTGTCAATACGCTGGCTGACATCTTTGTGGGAAAAGTCGGTCTGCGCCAGTTTGCGGTAGATTTCCAGCGCCTTGGCGGTTTGATTGCTTGCTTCATAAGCCCTTGCCAAATTGTATCTTATATCTTTTGCGAGGGAGCTATCCTGTATGGGACATTCTCCAAGGGCCTCGGTAAAAATATCAACCGCGTCCTCAAACCAGCCCTTGAGCAGAAAACACAATCCCATTTTGTCCATAGAAGCCGTCCGCAGTCGCGGGTCGTTTCGGGAATCCTGAAACAGCGGAATCGCCTGGTCAAATTGCTTGGCCTTAATCAAACACCGTCCGTACTCATATTTGAATCGCAGGTCCGTCGGATAATTATCCACGCACTGCCGATAGTAGTCCAATTCCTTGTGGTCCAGTTGGCTGATAAGATGTGCCAGTTCCTGTGCCGCCTGTGCTTCGGCGGGTTTGCCGTGCAGTGATTCCTGAAGCCGACGGATGTGGGTACGCAGTCCTTTGATCTCCAGCTCGAGTAGTTTTCGCAGGAAGGTAAAATCTTTTGTCTTTTCGTATGATTGGTTCAGCAACGCCGTCGCCTCGGTATAAGCCGGCTCCGTCGCCATATCCGCCAGCGTCTCGGCAAGCTGCAGGACGTTGGTCGTGGAGGTCGGAGCCTGCTGATATTGCCGCCGGGCCTCGGCCAGCGAGCGCTGCTTGACATTTTCACTCCTGACTACGTTTTCCTGCGATTGCAGGCGGTCCTGGTATTCTCTGTCCCGAATGGATTCGCGGAAATCGGCGGCCTTGCCGTATTTGCCTTTTTCCATCGTCATATTGGCCGACAGGTCCCGCAGTTCGTTCTGCAGGGCGTCATCTTCCGGTTTTAACTCCAGAGCCGTCTGGCAGGCATTGACCGCCTGGGTATAAAGTCCCAACCGGCTGTAGCACTCTTTCAAAAGGACGTATGTGGAAAAAGAAGGTTTTGCGCCGGCGCGATTGGCGTCAAAAATCAGTTGCGCGATCCATTCCGCCGTTCGCCGACAACCGACCGTGACACAGGCTTTGAGCATTTTTTCCGCATAACCCAGATTGTCGGGGTCTTTGGCAAGAAGATATTCGGCGTTGAGCAAGTGATTCAGCGGGATTTTACCGCTGAGGTGCTTGAGCTGATCCATCATCGACGGTTTTTTACCGCCTTTACCCTGTCGAATCAACGCCAGTCTGCGCAGTGGGGCGTGGCCATCCTCAAGGGCGTCCGGCGACAGTCTCAACCCCTCAAGATACAAATCGATGGCGTAGTCAAAATTGTCTGTGGCCGCCACCTCTTCGGCACGGGTGAAAAAAGCCCGGGCCTTTGCCAGCCCAATATCCATTGTGTCGTCATAATGCTCGATGAGTAAATCCTCTCTATTATGGAGGTTAAAGATGTTATCTTATCGGTTTCCAGACAATCTTGTCAACAATAAATGCTTGTCCATTTGGCCGGAATGTGTTATAAGGCCGTTTTGTTTTTATTTGGAAAGGGAAAATTTCTATGTTGTCGGCTATCGCCAAAAGCGACCCACAGGTCTATGAATTGATTGTCGGCGAAAAACAACGGCAGGAAAACTGCATCCGCCTGATTCCATCGGAGAACTACGTCTCCCAGGCGGTGATGGACGCCACCGGCTCGTGCTTCACGAATAAATACTCAGAAGGCTATCCCACAAAACGCTACTACGAAGGCCAGCAGTTCACCGACCAGGTTGAAACCCTGGCTGTCGAACGGGCCAAAAAGCTTTTCGGCGCCGACGGCGCCAACGTCCAGCCGCACTCAGGCTCTATTGCCAATCTGGCTGCGTATTGTGCTTTAGCCGCTCCCGGCGATACGATTATGGGTCTGGCGCTGCCTCACGGCGGACACCTCACCCACGGCTGGAAAGTCAGCTATACCGGCAAATTCTTCAAGTCTGTCCAGTACGAACTCGACCCAGCCACGGGAAGACTCGATTACAACAAAATCGCAGACTTGGCCAAACAGCACAAACCCAAAATCCTCATCTCTGGCGCCACCGCCTATCCGCGGGCGATTGATTTTAAGGCTTTTGAAGACATCGCCAAAGCCGTCGGGGCGTATCACGTTTCGGATATGGCCCACATCGCCGGCCTTGTGGCAGGAGGCGTCCACATGAGCCCAATTCCTTACTCCGATGTAGTAACGACCACAACGCATAAGTCGCTTCGCGGGCCGCGGGGCGGAATGATTCTGTTCAAGGAGCAGCACGCCGCGGCGGTCAACAAGACGGTCTTTCCCGGCCTGCAGGGCGGCCCGCACATGCATACGATTTCCGCACTGGCCGTCTGTCTGGGTGAAGCCATGAAACCTGCGTTTAAGGTCTATGCGGCACAGGTCGTTGTCAACGCCAAAAAGCTCGCCGAAAAACTAATGGAATACGGCTTTAACCTCGTCAGCGGTGGAACCGATAATCATCTGATGCTGATTGACCTGCGAAATAAGAATCTGGTGGGTAAACCTATGGCCAAGGCCCTCGACAGGGCGCATCTCGAATGTAATTATAATTCTGTGCCCGGCGATACGGCGCCGCCGTTTAACCCCAGCGGTCTGCGTCTGGGAACGCCCGCGACGACGACGCGCGGTATGAAAGAGCCGCAGATGGAAATGATTGCGGCATGGATCAAGACCGTCGCCGAGAATATTGAGAATGAAGCCACCATCGACAAGGTCGGCAAAGAAGTGATGGCCCTCTGCAAACAATTCCCCATCAAGGAAGCGTTTGTATAATTGACACTCTCGTGTCCGGGTGGCAGCCACCGAATGAAATGAGGTGGATGGTTTGTTGTCATTCCGGGCTTGACCCGGAATCCAGACTATTCACTATCGACTATCTGGTGCCATGCCCACGTCTTTTCGCGTGGGCATGTTTTTTTGAGGGGGACATTGTTATCTATAGTCAATAAAAGAGGCGAGTTGAGAAACTCGCCTCTTTCTAAATTCTGATATGAGGAGTTCGTTGAAAACTTTATTTTACCGTTCTTGCTGCCGGCTTATCCAGTTCCAGTGTGACAACTGTATCCAATATTCCTCGATACTCGGGTGAAACCGAAATCACAATCCCGTCGTTGGATTGTTCCACAGAAACGTTCCCGCCCTGCAGCAGAGCAGAAGACCGGATTGTCTGCGGTATTGCCGGCAGTTTGATTTGTCCATCGGCCGGCCATTGTCTGATGTGGACATAGATAGTTTTGTCCCGCCATGTGCTTCCATAAAATTCAGTCGGTTCAAACGGCCCGCCGCGTGTTTCATAGATACTGTCACCGTATTCCTTCATCCAGTTTCCTATCTCCCGCAGCCGCTCCGCATGAGACACCGGAATAACGCCGTCCGGATTCGGCCCCACATTCAACAGGACATTGCCGTTGCGAACCACCACATCCAGAATCATTCCGATGGCTTCTTGTAAACTCATCAGGTTTTGTTTAGTATTATATCCCCAACTGGGGCGATTGAGAGTGAGGCTTTTTTCCCACGGCTGCGGATCGATCGGCCCTGTGACTTTGGCCTCGCCTTCATAGCTGCGGAAATCGCCTTCCCATCCGGAATTCGGATTGATTACCGTTTTTGGATTGTAATGCCGGACCATTTCGTTGAGTCCAACCGGCTCCCACAGCCATGCTGCGTCCGCACTTGAACCCTGATGCGCAAGCATCCCGCCGTCATACCATAGAATATCAATCTTGCCGTATTGGTTGCACAATTCCTCGACTTGTCCCCAGCATTGCTTCTTCATCAGTTGTGCATTGTCCGGCAATCCCTTTGGATCAAAATATCCCGGGAACCGCCAGTCCATCAGCGAATAATAGATACCGACTTGAAGACCTGCTTTTCGACAAGCCTCGACGTATTCCCTGATGAAATCCCGCCCGGCGGCTGTTTTGACGCTTGTAAAATTTCCATACGATGAAGGGCTGTCCCACAGACAGAATCCATCGTGATGTCGGGCAGTCAGGACCATATACTTCATCCCCGCATCCTGTGCAATTTGGGTCCAAGCATTAGCGTCAAAAAGCCGGGGATTGAATTGCTCAGCAAGTTTTGCATATTCCGCCCCGGGTATTTTATTCATGTACATTACCGCTTCCCCGCGGGCCGGGATGACATACAGGCCCCAGTGGATAAACATGCCGAACTTCATGTCCTGCCAGGACTGCATATCTTCCTCACTTAGTCGCAGACCCTGGGAAACCAGTCCGTTTTTGTTTTGGGATACATTGTTTTTTTCTATGGAAGCCAACTCCGCTCCCGTCACCTGGGCAAACACGGAACCGGCCCAAATCAAAACTGCCAGAACTACTCCTGATACGTGTGTTTTCATGTTTTGTCTCCTGATAAAAAGTAATATTGAACATCTATGATGATAGAGACAAAATGAATATAAAATAAGACCGAAAAAATCATTTAATTTTTGGATATGTCTGCTGAATACGATTGATAGCTGTTATCCTGCCAGATAGCGATGATGCAGGAGCGTCATTGCCAAAACGGTTTTAGTTCAATGGTTGATACTGAAAAAGTATCCGGACTTCCTGTTCCGAAAGAACGCGATTGTACAAACGCACTTCATCAATTAAACCGTCAAAATAAGTTTCCGAATTCGGCGGCGGTTCCGGCAATGTTGAGTCTCCAATATGAATATCCAGGTTGTTGTGTGTTATCGGAACCTTCTTCTTTAATACAATGTTACTGTCCAGTTTACCGTCAACATACAATTTCTGAACTTGTCCGTCATAGGTTCCAACAACCCAATGCCACCGGCCGTCTACGACTGAGCCTTTGGAAAACATCATAGTGCCGGCACATTCGAACACGGCCTTATCTTGCCAGCGTTTTCCATTTTTTTCACCGCCGATACAGAAATTATATGCAGTTTGCCAGTCCTTATCGAGGATGCGGTTCCATGAATCATCCAGGCGGTTGGTTTTTATCCATGCCGCGACAGTCACTGCATCCAGATCCAGGCTGTCGCTGTCTTTGACGATAATGCTGCCGTGCTTATCGATTGCACTGCATTCAAAGGCCTGGCCGAACCTGCCGGGTGAAAATTGACCGGATTGAAAGATACCGTTATTTCCGGCCGGGCTGTCGTCCATGATGATTGTCTGACCGTTTTGCCGGCCGATATTGTCAAAGGAAAAGTGCAAAACCAGACCGGAATTGAATTTTTCCGGTAAGGCGTGGATGACAGTGCCGGGCCAGGCACTTGCAGTCGATTTATTCAGGACATAAGCCGTTGCCGCTGTGAGAATGACCACGGCGGCGGCAATCGTAGAAATTTTGGCAGAGATACCAGTCAATATAGAGGTATTTGCGCCAATGCTGCCGGCGGCACTGAGACTGGTTGTTTGTGAGGTCACTGCAGCCGAGGCAGTGGAAGTCTTAAGCAGGGCACCGGCCGTAATAAGCCCGATGACGGCAGCAGAAAATGTTTGACAGGAAGAGGATCGAGAAAGGGTTTCTTTTACCATCGTTTCGATATCGGCCTTAAGCATACCTCTGGCCCGGGAGATGCGTTTTTGGGCGGTATCCTCATTGAGTTCGTACATCTGGGCGACCTGACGGATTGAGCAGCCTTCCCAATAGAACAAGATCAGGGGTTCACGGTAATGACTGGGAATCCGACCCAGGGCCTCATGAATTGCTTTCTGCCATTCTCTGGAAATGGCGTTTTCCAGGGGATTTTTTGAAGCTGTCTGAAGCTGGAGAGCAGTATCTGCGGAAGCTGCGTGAGTCATAATGTCATGCTTTTTGACTTTATAATACTTTACAATTTCATTGCGAGTAATCTGGTATAGCCAGCTTTTGAATTTAGTGAGGTCGCGGAGCTGCGAGAGATTTTGCCAGGCGATTATGAATACTTCCTGAGCGATCTCCTCGCTTTTATCTGCGTCGCTGGTTGCGCTGTAGGTCAATGTGCGGATATAGGACTGGTACTTTTGTACCAGTGCCCCGAAAGCCTCGGTCTTGCCTTCTATACAGGCTTTCAATAGATTCAAATCATCCGGTATTTGGGGTATCATTGTTTTCCTGTTTAAAAAATCCGTACATACCATCCTCTATGATAATTAGAGGCATGTCCAAATTAAAATAGGACAAAATTATCTCAAATAATTTTTATTTTTTTAATATAATACAAATCCGGATATAGTAACACCGCAATAGGGGTGATTAACAGCTCAATCAAGGCAGTGACCGAAAAGATCGAACGAGTTTATCATGAAAAGAGTCGGCAAAGAAGTGATGGCCCTGTGCAAACAATTTCCCGTCAGGGAAGCGTTTGTATAAATTAAGACCAGTTGCTCAGACTGAACTGAATTTAAGAAACCCGCCAATGGCGGGTTTTTTTGTTAATTCGGGATGTGCGGAGTCTATTATTTTGCTTTTCAGATGTTTTTGGCAGAGGAAAATGGAACAATAATTATCTGTTAGTCGTTTCTACAGAAAGAGTTACGAAAAATCATAAGATATATCTGGTTGAAATGGGCAGAGGAGTCATTTTTTGGCGTAAGTTATTGTGTGAAAAGGAATTATGTGGAAAACGATGTGAAAAGCGGACAAAAAAAGTCTATAGAGATATCAAAAGATATGCAAAGATTCGCAGAGATATTAAAAGATTGGCGGAGATATTCATAGATTTTGGGAGATTTTCAGAGATACAAGAATGCAGGGAGACAGGGAGGGACAGGGAGAAGGGAGAAGAAATCCGCTGCTGGTATTTTGGCGGACAAGTTGTAAAATAGGCGGAAGAAAAAAGGATAATTAAAAATTGGGCGTCCGTCTTCATCCGGCGAAGCCGGACTTCGACGCGACAAGAAAAACAGGTGGTGCATTTAATTTTCATAGGAGACAACAATGAAAAAGAACGCGTGGCTTTGGATTATGTGTGTGGTTTGTGTTGCGGGGTTCTGTTTTTCGGGTTGTGCCAAAAAAGACCCTGAGCAGCAATTATGGGGTAAAATAGGCGCTGTCCAGAAAAAACTGGACGTGTACAATCAAACATGGCGTCAGGCATTGCGGGCCAATGAGGTACAATCATTGTCGCTCTACCAGCAATATTACGAGCAATTTCCGGACGGAACCCATCGCAAGGATGTGGTCGAGGCGATAATCGACACTTTTCCTTCTGTCGTTCGAGCCGATCCGGATCAATTCGGTTCATTTGAAGGCTTCTATTTTAAGCTGCTGGCGGATTCAAAGCTGACGGCATATCAGGTCGGCGAACTGGTACAGGTTTATATAGAGCCTCTTTCGCAAAAAAAAGACAGGAAAGAGGAATTCAAGACGATGCTGGAGCCATACAAAGCGAAGATAAATGAATGTCTGGCCCGATATGACGACAAGAGTGAGATACTGGAGGCCGTAGCCGGAATGGCGGACGAATTTTATTTGTCCTGTCCGGAGATGTTCAGGCCGTGGATAGCCGAATTGAAGAAACTGGCCAAGGCGGAGACGCTGACGAGGCTGGAAAGCTGTGAACGACGATTGAATCTTCTCGGTTCGAGGCCGGAGATTAAATTTACGGCGATTGACGGCAGGAAGGTCAATCTGGCCGACTATACGGGCAAGGTGGTGCTGGTTGATTTCTGGGCGACCTGGTGCGGGCCGTGCCGCGAGGAACTGCCGAATGTCATCGCGGTCTATAACAAATATCACGATAGGGGATTTGAAGTGATTGGCATCAGCCTCGATGACAAACTGGAAGACCTGAAAAAAATGGTTGAAGAGAAGAAAGTGCCCTGGCCGCAGTATTTCGACGGTAAAGGATGGGGTAGTGAAATAGGACAATATTATGGCGTACGCAGTATTCCAGCGATGTGGCTGGTGGGCAAAGAAGGGACGGTGGTTTCCTGCAGCGCCTGGGGGAAACTGGAAGAAATGGTTGCCGAGCAGTTTGGTCTTGCAGTGAAGAAAAAATAGGGACGACGCGACAAAAAAATGGGCGAAAAATAGGTGGTGCGGGAAATTACCTGGCACCTTAAATTGATCTTGTGGAAAATAAATATATGGGGAAGATATTATCAATAAATCATATGTTCGGCAAAGCAGATATACTTTTAAACGATGGATTGATTAGACTTTTTGTTAAATTTCGGAATGGAATATGCTTTGAAATAAGAGTGTGGAAATTACCATTGAAAAGAAGTTTTTGGGGTATGTTCCGTCTAAAGAATTTAATTTGGGCTATATATGAAAATAAAGCCCAAACCATTCACGGTTGGTATGCAAAGGAAGGAAATTTGTTGGAAGTTTTAACTGCGAAAATTGGAAAATGTAACAATATTGATGAACTCAAGAATGTACTTATTGAAATAGAAAATATAATAAATGGTATTCTACCACCTTGCGAATTATAAAAATGTAATTTGGTTATACAGTGCCCATATCGGGAAGATAGGAATAAAAGTGAAGATGAAGAGAGATTGAACTATGGCAGAACAATTAAAAGATAAAATAATAGAAATTGGTCGATGGGTTGCGATAGTACCTGGTGGAATATTGTGCGGGTTTATAGTTTTATTCCCCCTGCATTGGATACTATATTTTACATTAGTCAAAGGCAGCATGATACAAATGCCTATCGAAGATATGGCTCCTATAGAAAGGTTTCTATCTCCGATTCTTAGTTCAATAATATTTGTTTATGCGGGGGCTATGATTGCACCCAAAAAGCAGTTTGCCATATCAATTATTTTATTCATTCTCGGTGTACTTATCCGGGCAGGTATGGTGTTTTTTGTGAGACTCTCTGGTCTGGAATTAGATACGTCATTTTATGGGGTTTTACGTTTGTCATTATCTGCCTTGGCAGGAGGAATAGGAGTATTTTTGGTATATATCAAGGTAAAAAAAAAGGCATTACAATAAATTTTTTATGGCGAAGATTTCGCTAATTGGTAGGTTCCATTCCCGTTTTGACAGGGGGATTTTTCTTACCCGCTTTCATAAGGCGGTCGAATTCGCCGGGGATTTTGGTTTCGAAGGTCATCTGCTGGCCGGTGGCGGGGTGTTTGAAGGAAATCGATTTTGCGTGAAGGGCTAAACGCCTGTACTGGTCGCCGGCATTTCCATATTTTCTATCGCCTGCGACGGGGTGTCCCTTATCGGCCAGGTGGACACGAATCTGATTCTTCCTGCCTGTTAAGAGCGTGATGTCCAGCAGGCTGAATTGCGGGGTCTCTTTAAGCGTCTTATATGCGGTCTGTGCCAGTTTGCCTTTTTTGACATCCGTCGTTGAATAGACGACAAAGGCCTTGTTCTCGGCCAGGTATGAGGTAATCACGCCTTCTTTTGGGGTCAATTGACCCTGCACCACCGCAAGGTATTTCTTTTGGGTATCTTTCCATTGGGACTGCAACTGGAACTTGGCCTCTTCGCTTTTGGCGAACAGGAGTACGCCGGAGGTCCACTGGTCGAGCCGGTGAACGACGAAAATCTGCTTTTTCGATTTTAGACAGCCTTTGCGGACATAATCGGTGAGTATGTAGTAGGCGGTATTCGTTTTGTTCGTCTCGGTTCCCACGGTCAATAGTCCCGCGGGCTTATTGACCACGAGGATATCGTTATCTTCGTAGATTATTTTGAGGTTTTTTGGCAAATGTCTGCGGTTCGGCGGTTTTTTCTTAGGCATACGGAGCGACCCTCTATTTTATACAGGTTATAGCCGATTGCCGCATTGCTATCAAATCAAAAAGCGATCTCTGTACTTGTTTATGGCGGGGCGATACAATAAGCGAGAGAAAGAATGTAAGGATATAGGGATACAAGTAAGAAGGCAGTAGGCAGAAGGGAGAAGGCTGGATTCTGGCTTTCGCCAGAATGACAAATTAAGTTTAACTGTTTTTCAAGGGTCTTACGTTAAGGTGTTCGAATGATAGATGAAGATGACGAGATGGATTTGGCCGGGGGGCAGTACGATTACGGTCCGCAGCCGATTGCGGCGATTATGGAAAAGCGGAAGCTGAAGCCCACGGCATTGGTGGCGGCATCGATGGAGCAGATTACGCATAAGATGGTTTCGCGTGCGTGCAAAGGGCGGAAGCTGTCCCGCCGGGTGCAGATAAAGATACTTAAGGCGCTGAATGCGGCGACGGAGCAGGAATATAAACTGAAGGACTTGTTCACGTACTGAAAGAAAAGGTAAAAGGCAAAATTTAAAAGGAAAAATTAAGGAAGCCTTTGGCGGCGGATTAACCCTGTGCACTTTAATATGAAAGGAATCCTCATGAACATAAGAAACATCCTGCTTATTGGCGTGATTCTGAACCCAGATGCTGATACCCGTCCAGCAGGCGCCATAAAACCTTAAGGCCGGGAAGAATTGGATTTCATTATGAGCTTTCAGTTCATTTTATCAGGAGGTAAATATCGATGTTTGGCAGCTATGCACTACTTGGATTATGTCTGACAGCAGCGACTGTATCGGCGCAACAAGGCGACCGCATGGAGCTTGGACGCCTGCGGACGGGTGCAACGGTATCCTTTGTTCGTGCAGCAGAAGGCGAGTGGGGATTGGAAATAGCCGGATCTGCGGCCCCTCGCATGCTGCAGTCGAAACCCGCAAAGATAGAGGTTTTTCGCGCGGACGATGATATTCGTCAACTCGCCGTTGGATACAAGACCGTCAAAAAAACAGCGACTGGAATTGAAGCCAGGGCCGAAATCGCATACAGTGACAAGGTTGTCTTTAACGTGCTGGATAACTGGAGCTTGAACGATGCGGTGGTTTCCGTAAGCAGGAAAGTGGAGGTTTCCGGGAGCACACAGGGCGGTTTTTGTTCCTCTGTAATACTTGCGGTTGATCCCTCCGTAAGCTGGTCCGACGTGAATTGCCTTGCTCCCGGTTTGTTGTATGGCGATCCGACCTATAATGGTGACCGCTCGCCCGGCGGGATGATGAACTACAGGGCAAAGTGTTTTATGATGCGTGAGGATATCTTATCGGCACCACTGTTTGCGCTTTCTTTTAAAACCGGCGCATCCGTCTCCGTGCTGGATCCCGCGCCGTGCGGTGATACCACGGCAGAGGAAACGCCCTCGCGATCTGTTATGACCGATGCGAGGTTTCTCTTCGGAGCGCTCGGAGCCTGGCAGACAAACGATAATCCAATTGAGTTCGGTTTCTTATTTCCCGGTACCACAAGCAGCTATAGTGGTTTCGGACGCGGCAGCGATGTGCAACCTGCACAACCAGCAACGCAAAGATGGATGCGGCGTTATCATCCGATCACTCCGGGAGTCGTTCATAATTACAAGGTGAATTTTCGATTTGGTCAGAACGAATCTTTCAGTGATGTAACGCGAAACGCCTGGCGATGGGCCTGGAAGACGCTCAATCCCCCCATTTACTACATTGATGTCGAGCAAATGCGCCGGGTTCTGACCGACCACCTTGCCGCTCAGGCAAACACGATCGACGGACGAACCGCAATGCCTTTCGTTATCAACACCCTGTCGGACGAAAAGCAATGGAATTATACCATGACGGCAATGGGCTTTGTAGGCAAAAACATCGAGTGCGCCGACCAGTTGCTGCGTGAAGGCGATCGCGACAAGACAGAGCGAGGGCAGAAGATGCGACAGACAGGTTTGGCAATCATCTCATCTTTAATTCAAGCGCTTCCGACAGTACCGCTTCAAGGTACCGGTTATGATTTGGAGACCGGAAAGCCATGGGATAATACGGTCAAGCAATCGGATCGTAACTGGACCGCGCCCTGGCTGCGGAACGCCACGGAAGACATGCGCGTGCTGATGCGCGCCTTTCGGCGAGAGAAAGCACAGGGCCGGGAACATCCGGAGTGGTTTAACTGGGTCAAGCAATACGCGGACTGGCTGATCCTGCAGCAGAGGAAGGACGGCTCTTTCCCCCGGCGGTGGGAACGAGGGAGCAGCGAGGTCGCGGAGGCAACCGGCACAACGAGCTACAATCCCGTACCGCTGCTGGTATTGATGAGCCAGGAGACAGGCGATCCGAAATACAAAGCGTCGGCAATTCGTGCGGCCGAGTACGTCTGGGAGAACTGGGGAAGTCGAGGGGTCTTCATCGGGGGCGCTATTGACAATCCGAACATCACCGACAAAGAGGCCGGGATGCTCAGCATGGAAGCCTACCTGAGCCTTTATGACGCAACGAAAGAATCCAAGTGGCTCCAGCGAGCCCAGGCCGCCGCCGATTTCACCGAAAGCTGGATATGGATATGGAATGTGCCGATGCCTCAAGATGCGGATGATGCGCAACTGCATTGGAAAAAAAGCGTTCCGGCACTCGGATTTCAGGGTATCACCGCAGCCGCCGCCGGGGGTGTGGATGAATATCTTGACTGGGCTGTCCCCTCTTATGCGAAGCTGTATAAACTCACCCAGGACGAACACTACCTCGATGTGGCGCGAGTACTGCTGCATAACACAAAACAGATGGTCGCTCTGCCGGGACGTCAATATGACTATAAGGGTATTGGGTGGCAGCAGGAAGGATGGCGTATGGGGCAAGGCTCAGGTCGCGGCATAAGCGGGCACCGGTTCTGGCTGCCATGGATTTCGGCAAACCATCTTTACGGCATAACGGGACTCGAGGAATACGATGAGGCTCTGTTTAAAAAGCTGTCAGCCAAAAATTAAATTGCAGATCAAGAATAAGCGAAAGTATCTCGCCGCTTTTGACGCAGGTCAGTTGCGGTTGACAGGTAATCGTAACTGTCATACGAACAATCACATTGAAAGGGTATCATTATGAAAAAGAATCTGACAGTGCTGACGGGAGTAATTGTCTTGATAATAGCTGTTTCCGCGAAGGCTACTGAGCCGCTTCATGACTACAGTTTTATTCGAGGTGTCTGTTACCCGGGGGGCTGGAGAAATGATACACAAACCATCCAAAGGGATCTTGGTTATGCAAAAAGATTGATGCTGAACAGTACACGAGTATGGCTCAGCCCGGCATCTTATCAACGGGATCCGGAAGGTTTCATCAGCAGTATTCGCAACTATGTTCGCATTGCAAACAGTTTGGGGATTTCAACCATGCCTATCCTGTTTAATAGTAATAGCCTGAATCCCCAGTTATTGCCGCCTAAAACCTGGCCCGGTCAGGAAGCTTACGTCAAAGCGGTGGTCGAGGCATTGAAAGATGAGCCGGGATTGCTCATGTGGGACATCATGAACGAACCGAGTTGGAACGACTACTGCAATCAGGCTTCCGAAGAAGAAAAGCCAAAACGTATAGCCGAAATAAGTGCATTTCTGAGCCACTTCACCAAATATGTGAAATCCCTCGATCCGGTCAACGCAATAACTATCGGGCACACCTTTGCAAAAGATATCGAGTGGTGCACGGATGTCGATGTCTTCTCCTTTCACGATTACCTCCCGACCCGTGCGAAAGTTGAAGAGAGCTATATTCTGGCGGAGAAACTCTCCAAAAAGTACAACAAGCCTGTGCTCAACAGTGAAATAGCCTGCGTGTGCCGCGCCAATCCTTATGATATGGCTATCGAGATTTGTGAGAGCCACAAGATGGGCTGGTATGTGTTTGAGCTTATGATCTCTGGCGGCTGGAGGGATGTTCATGGCCTGGTCTATCCCGACGGCACAGTGCGTGATCCGTCCATTATCGCCGCCATCTATGGCTGGCACAGAAACCGTGACCTGAATACCCGTATCAAAGAGAATCCCAATAGAGAAGGTCACGTCCAGAAGGCAATTGACCAGCTTCAGGCGGCACTTGATACCGCAAGCAGAGGGACCCAGGAAAATCGAAGTGCGCGTGGACTGCGAGGTCGCGAGGCGCCCATTTCAACGTTGGATACCGACGCCGTTTTGGAAGCGGCTGAGTATTGTGCAAATCTGCTTGAAGCTTCACAAATGGTACCTATGCATGAACCTCCAACTGCAAAGATACAATTCTGGCGTTCGCAGCCTGCCGAACAACGGGATCAGGAAGCGATATACAAGTTTGCTTTGGAGTTGGGTCAAACCATGAAAAAGTGGTGTGATTTGCTTTGATAGGTGAATTTTATACCCTTGTGGACAATAAATACCCGCGAGCAAAGTCTTCCATGGATATTTCAAAAGCACTTACCCGCGGTGAAATGGAAAATTTCAACTGGAAACACTATCGTAGAAAACAAAAAATTAAAATGGCCAATATTATATGAATAGATCCGAATCATCGGAGCAGGATAAACCGCGGCGGCGCAAACGCTACGGCGGGACGCATCCGAAGCGGTTTGAGGAGAAATATAAGGAGCACACCATTGACGCGCATCCGGAGTTGCTGGCGCATCTTCGTGCCAAGGGTAAGACGCCGGCCGGGGCGCATATTCCGATTCTGGTGGAGGAGGTGTTGTCGGCGCTGAAGCCGTCGGCGGGCGAGATTGTGGCCGATTGTACGATTGGCTACGGCGGCCATGCGGCCCAGTTTATGCAGCGGATTGGGCCGGGCGGGAAATTGGTCGGGTTTGATGTGGATGGTGCTGAATTGGAACGCACCCGCAAGCGGTTGGAAGTGCTGAATACGCCGATGAGTCTGCATCGAAGCAATTTCGCGGGCATCGCCGGCGTGATGAATAAAGAAGGGATTGAGGGATTCGATATTATTTTCGCCGACCTGGGAGTGTCGAGTATGCAGATTGATAATCCCGGCCGGGGGATGAGTTATAAGCACGACGGGCCGCTGGATATGCGGATGGACGACCGGCGGAAGCGGACGGCGGCGGATTTGCTGAATACGCTGTCCGAGCGGGAGTTGGCGGAAGCATTGTTGGAATTGGCCGACGAGCCGGACTATCAGGCGATAGCGCACGATATTGTCGCGCGGCGGTCGGTCGAGACGTTTGCGACGACCGCGCAGCTTGCTGCGTTGATTTTTGACGTGAAGGGGCTGACAGAAAAGGACTTGAAACAGCAGCGGCGGTCGAATCCGGCTCTGCCGCACCCGGCGGCGCGGACGTTTCAGGCGTTGCGGATGCTGGTCAATGATGAGCTGGGGTCGCTGAAAGAATTGCTGCGTGTGGCGCCGTTTTGTCTGCGACCGGGCGGGCGAATCGGAATACTCAGTTTCCACAGCGGCGAAGACCGATTGGTCAAGCATGCGTTTGCAAACGGACTTTGCGAGGGGTTGTATCGGGCGGCGGCGGATGAGGTGATTGTGCCGCAAAGAAGCGAAATTGAATCCAATCCGCGCAGCGCGTCGGCGAAATTCCGCTGGGCGATAAAATAAAAAAAGCCGCGAGGGGTAGCTCACGGCTTATATATAAAAAAAGTGATGTTTGTAGCATCACCCTCTCTGTTTTAGATGGGGTTTATTTTACAATTTCGGCCTTTGCTAATCAAGAAAAAAAACGAAATTTCAGGTGTCGTCGTTTTTATCGACAGGGAGCGTTTGTTAAGGCGAGAATGCCAAAATGGCAGTTTTTGTAATCGGGAGTTGATTTTGCAAGTTCTTTATATATAATGTGTTGTGGAATTTTTGGGTCAGGGTACGGGCTTTGCATTGTTCTTTTGGGTTTAGACGAGACAGAAAGGGACGCAAAGATGAAATTTGATAAATTTACGGTTAAGGCCCAGGAAGCGATGGCGACCAGTCAGCAGCTTGCGATGGCCCACAGTCATACGGTGATGACGCCGATGCACCTGCTGGCTGCGCTGCTGGAAGATGAGCAGGGAATGGCGGCGATGGCGCTGAAAAAGATCGGGGCCAATGTCAGCCGGATTCGGGATATGGCCAGGGGCGAACTGAGTCGTCTGCCCAAAGGTTCCGTCGGGGCGCAACTGATGCCCGACCCGGCCTATACGCAAATCATTCTCGACGCGCAAAATCGCGCGGACAAGATGGGCGACGAATACCTCAGCGTGGAACACCTCTTGTTGTCGCTGGCGGAAATCAAGAGCGACGCCAAGGAAATTCTAAGCGTCAATTCCATTACGCCCCGGCAAATCGAACAGGCGATAAAAGACATTCGCGGCGGGACTAAAATCACCGACGAAAGCCCGGAAAGCAGATACAAAGCCCTCGAACGGTTTGGCATCGACCTGCTGGAAATGGCCCGCCGGGGCAAACTCGACCCGGTCATCGGCAGAGAGGATGAAATCCGCCGATGTATGCAGGTGCTTAACCGGCGAACCAAAAACAATCCGGTTCTCATCGGCGAGGCCGGCGTGGGCAAGACGGCGATTGTCGAAGGCCTTGCCCAGCGGATTGTCTCCGGCGACGTGCCGGCGGGGCTGAAGGATAAACGGCTCATCGCGCTGGATATGGGGTCGCTGGTTGCCGGGACAAAATTCCGCGGGGAGTTTGAAGAACGCTTCAAAGCGGTATTGAAGGAAGTGACCGGGGCAAACGGACAAATTATTTTGTTTATTGACGAACTGCATACCATTGTCGGCGCCGGCAGGGCGGAAGGTTCCGTGGATGCGGGCAATCTGCTCAAACCGGCGCTGGCGCGCGGCCAACTGCGCTGCATCGGCGCGACAACGGTTGATGAATATCGCAAATATGTCGAAAAGGACGCGGCGCTGGAGCGGCGGTTCCAGCCGATTATGGTGGACCCTCCCACGGTCGAGGAAACGATAGCGATTCTTCGCGGCTTAAAGGACCGTTACGATACGCATCACGGCGTTCGCATTACCGACGCTGCACTGGTGGCCGCGGCGACGCTGTCCAACCGCTACATCTGTGACCGCTTTCTGCCGGACAAGGCCATTGACCTGGTCGATGAGGCGGCGTCGCGGCTGCGGATTGAAAACGATTCGCTGCCGACGGAGCTGGACGACATCCGTCGAAAAATTATGCAGCTTGAAATTGAATGTCAGGCGCTGAAAAAGGAAACAGACCCGGCCAGCACAAAGCAGCTTGAAAAATCTCACAAACAACTGGCCGAACTGAAAGCTCAGGACGCCAAACTGACGGCCCGCTGGGAAGCGGACAAAAACGCTATTGGGAAGGTTAAGGAGCTTAAGGAACAAATGACCCAGGCCCAGACTGAATTTGAGCAGGCGCAGCGCAAAGGGGATTTGGAACGCGCTGCGCGGCTGAAATACGAGACGATTCTCGGCCTGCAAAAACAGCTCAAAGCTGCGGAGGAAAACCTTGCCAAGGCCAACGGGACGACGATGGTCCACAGCGAAGTGACGGAAGAGCACATCGCGCAGGTGGTCAGCAAATGGACGGGGATTCCTGTGGCAAGGCTGGTGGCCGGTCAGCGTGAACGGCTGCTGCGGATGGAGGAAGAAATTCGTCGTCGTGTCATCGGCCAGGACGAGGCGGTGACGGCGATTTGCAATGCCGTGCGGAGAAGCCGCGCCGGCCTGGGCGATTCCAACCGGCCTATCGGCGTGTTTTTATTCCTGGGCCCGACCGGCGTCGGCAAGACCGAGCTGGCAAGAGCGCTGGCGGAATTTTTATTCAATGACCCGGCCAGTATGGTACGGATGGATATGAGCGAATTTATGGAGCAGCACTCGGTGGCCCGGCTGATTGGCGCACCTCCCGGCTATGTCGGCTATGAAGAGGGCGGCAGACTGACCGAGGCCGTTCGCAGGAAGCCGTATTCAGTGGTGCTGCTGGACGAAATCGAAAAAGCGCACCGCGACGTATTCAATGTGTTGTTGCAGGTCTTTGACGATGGCAGACTGACCGACGGCAAGGGCCGCACGGTCGATTTCAAAAATACCGTCGTAATTATGACCAGCAATTTTGCCGGTCAGCAGATTATGGAGATGAGTCAGACCGAAGGCGCCGACTGGGAGATTGAGGCGCACGTCAAAGACGCTCTGAAACAGTATTTTCGGCCGGAGTTTCTCAACCGCATCGACGAGACGATTATTTTCCACACGCTGACGCGGGATGACCTCGAAAAAATCGTCGATATTCAATTGCGTTATCTGACTGAGCGGCTCAAAAGCCGTCATCTGGATGTAGTGTTCACCGACGCGGCCAAAAAGCAATTGATGGACGAGGGTTATGACCCGGCGTTTGGAGCAAGGCCGCTTAAACGGGTCATTCAGCAGCGGCTGGAAAATCCACTGGCCAATGAGCTGCTGGCGGGACGTTTTGCCGAAGGCGATAAAATCCGCGTTGACGCGGACAGGAACGCTTTCCGATTCGATAAAGCGTGAAAAGCCGACTGGATTTTCGCTGGTATTTCAGGGAGAAAAATTTTATAATCAGCTCTTTTGATAATCAAAAGGGTTTACACGATGGATTTTAAGGTTCCTCTGAGTCGCCCCGATATTACCGAGGCTGAAATCGAGGCTGTCAGCGAGGTGCTGCGCACGCCTAATCTTTCGCTGGGGCCGAAACTGGCTGAGTTTGAGAAGGCGTTTTGTCAGTATGTGGGACGCAGATACGCCGTTGCCGTTAACAGCGGCACAAGCGGCTTGTTTTTGTGTCTGGAGGCGATGGGAATCAGGCCGGGCGACGAAGTAATTACCACGCCGTTTACGTTTATCGCCACGTCCAACACAATTATGATGACGGGGGCAAAACCGGTGTTTGTGGATATTGACCCGGCCAGTCTGAATATCGACCCTGCCAAAATCGAAAAGGCAATCACATCAAAGACTAAAGCGATTATGCCGGTCGAGGTATTCGGCAACCCGGCGGGAATGGACAAGGTCTGCGACATCGCCCGCAAACATAATTTGCGGGTCGTCGAAGATAGTTGTGAAGGACTGGGTTCAATTCTCAACGGCAAAAAAGTCGGTACCTTCGGCGATATCTGTGTGTTTGCTTTTTATCCGAATAAACAGATGACCACCGGCGAAGGCGGAATGATTTTGACCGACGATGAACACCTGGCCCAGATGTGTGCATCGCTTCGCAATCAGGGTCGCGGCCGCGGCGCCGGATGGCTGGCGCATCAGCGATTAGGATACAATTATCGTCTTTGCGATATTAACTGCGCACTGGGAATTGTGCAGTTGTCGCGGCTCGAGGAATTTGTCGAGAAACGCCGGGCGGTCGCGCGGATGTACAAACAGCTTCTGGCCGGCGACGACCGTATCGAAGTTCCCGATGAGCCGAAGGGCGTTCGGATGAGCTGGTTTGTGTTCGTCATTCGGCTGCGAAAAGGTTACACCAAAACGCAGCGCGATGCGCTGTTGAAGAAACTCATCGGGCGGGGGATTCAGGCGGGCAATTATTTCCCGCCGGTGCATCTGCAGCCGTTTATGGTTGAGCAGTTTGGCTATAAAGAAGGCGATTTTCCGGTTACCGAATCGGTCTGCGAAAGGACGATAGCGCTGCCGTTCCATAATAATCTGTCCGCTGAGGAGGCCGAACTGGTTTGTAAGGAGCTCAGGGCCTGCTTAGACACGATATAAAAAGCAAAAAGAAATTCGGTGGGCCGAGAGCCCACCCTGCCTGCCTGTAGAGAACTATCTCAGGCGGGTGATTTTATCGTCCTATAAATCCCGTCTTATTTACTTTCAATCTCTCCTTTCAAGCCCTCAGAATTTCTGTTTGTTTATTTGCCTGGCAGAGGATTATTTCTTAAGTTTTGAATGTGAGAGCCGGCGGTACAAATAAATACCGGCTAACCGAAAAATGACGTTTTCCGGGGGGAAAATAAGTGAGCTGGTTACGGGGTAAAATTCTGTTCGGGCTGATAGCCTATTTTGGCGGATTTGCCACGGCAATTTATTACTTAGCCCCTGTGTCGCAGGATGCGGTCGGGAAGAAACAGAGACAGTCTGTAATGTGGAACGCCTCGGAGAAGACGGGACTGAATTCAGAAAAATGTAAGGAGATGGCAGGACAGTTGGGACAAAAGATGCGCAGTGCAGTTGCCTTCGCCGAGGAACAGGCCAAGCGGATTGTGGAGCTGTATAAGGCCCATGCCGCCAAGGCCGAACAAAACAAAAACCTTCAGGCCGCCGCCGATTAACGGTGCAGCGGCCTGCAGGTGTTTCTTTATTGACCGGCATGATTGTGATTCCTTTGGCCGGGTATATCGGGTTTTCCGATGTGCCCGGCTTTTATTTTACCCCCGCTTTAGTTAAACAGCGTAAAATTCTTGACAGGCAGTCTTGGATAACCTACGATACTTTTTGAATTCTGTCCCGAGGGTTGAATGTCCAGTCATAACCTGTCGCACATAACGATAGAGGAGCTTGAGATTTTGGGGTATTCGGTTGCCGCTGAAGAGACGGTGGTCGCAATGCCTCAATTAGACGTCTGTTTTGACATTGGTAAAGCCCCCGACCAGGTTATCCCGATTCGCCACGTCCTGCTGACCCACGGCCATATCGACCATTCCGCGGGGATTGCATATTATTTATCGCATCGGAATTTCTGCGGGATGTCGCCGGGGGTGGTGCTGACGCCGCCCAATACCATTGAGCCGATTCATCAGATTTTACAGGCCTGGGGCAGACTCGACGGCAACCATATCCCCGCGGAGCTGGTGCCGATACGCCCCGGCGATGAATACCCCGTCAAGCCGAACCTGTTTGTGCGGGCCTTTCCCACCAAACACACCCGCGAATCAGTGGGCTTTTGCGTGCTGGAACGCCGCAAAAAACTGCGGCCTGAATATCATAATTTGTCCGGGCCGGAAATTGTGGCGCTGAAGAGAAAAGGCGTCACCGTCGATACGCCGCTGGAAATCCCGATTGTCACTTATCTGGGCGATACGCAGTATGTGGACTTCGCTCAATTAGACTATATCGCCAACAGCCGGATTCTGATTGCGGAGTGCACATTTTTTGAGGATGAGCATACCGGCAGGGCCGATGCCGGCAGACATATCCACATCGACGAGTTCGGCCCGCTGCTGGAGCGGATGAACAATCAGTATGTTATTATGACGCACCTGACGCAGCGTACGTCGGTTGGCCAGGCCAAGGCGATGCTCAGGAAGCGGCTGCCCGCGGAAATTTTCAAGAAAGTCATTGTCCTGATGGACAGGAAATACCGGCAGGGCGGCGTGAAAATTTAAAAGTTAAAGCCCAAAAATCAAAATAATTCTAAATTTTGATGGAGGAGTTACTGATCCAAGCCGCACGGCGCATCAGTATCGTTTGACAGCGATGCATGTTATTGTCATTCCCGTGAAAACGGGAATCCAGAATATATCGATTTGGAAATGGAACAAAGTGAAAACATATTATGTCTATATTCTGGCAAATAAGCGAAATGAGACATTATATATTGGAGTAACAAATAATCTTAAAGGCCGGATTTATCAGCACAAAGCGGGGCTTTATGAAGGTTTTACAAAGAAGTATAGTATTAACAAACTTGTTTATTTTGAGATGTTCGGCTCTATTGACTATGCGATTACGCGCGAGAAGCGACTAAAAAAATGGAACCGTAAATGGAAAATTGAATTGGTCGAAGAAAAAAATCCCAACTGGGAAGATTTATTTGAGACTCTGTAAAATACTGGATTCCCGCTTTCGCGGGAATGACAGAAGAGGCTGCAACGGCAAAAGAAGCGCAGATGACAGTTGTAAAAGAACGTCTTTTTGTCAGGCTTTCTATTTTTGACTTTTATGGACAAGCATCCAGGCCCGCAGGACTTCCGCGACGCTCCAGGCCTGAGCAAAACAGCCTTTGGGTCTCTGCGGCGGGTCGCCGTCAAAAATTTCGCTGATGTTTCCGACGCATCCGTCATCGGTCAGATGAGTCAACAACGGCTCAAGAAACTGTCTGCACTGCGATTTAGCCTCGGCGCTGAAATCGTGAACTCGCAGATACGCCTCCACAAACGGTCCCATCAGGTACGGCCAAACTGTTCCCTGGTGATAGGCCGCGTCCCGTTCGAACAGTCCGCCTTCATATCGCGGTATGTAGCGTCCCTCGACGGGACTAAGCGTCCGAAGGCCGTAAGGGGTCAACAGATGGTCCTGCACCGTTTTGACAATGCTGGTCTGCTGGTTGCGGTCCAGCGGAGAATACAGCAGGCTGACCGCGAAAATCTGGTTGGGCCGGATACTGGCGTCCTCTATGCCGTCGGGCAGAATGCAGTCGTATAAACAGTTTGCTTTTTCGTTCCAGAACAGCCGGGCAAAGTTTTTCCGTACCTCCTGGGCGGTCGAATGGTAAAACGCAGTTTGTTCAACGCTTTTGCCCTGATAATAGGATTCAAAATTTCGCAGGGCGTTGTACCACAGGGCGTTGATTTCCACCGCCTTGCCGTAGCGGGGCGTAAAGACAATGTCGTTGCATTTGGCGTCCATCCAGGTCAGTTGTGTTTTTGCATCGCCCGCGGTAATCAGGCCGTCTTTGTCCGCGTGGATGTCAAATCGCGTCCCCCGGCGGTAGGAATCCGTAATCCATTTGACCGCCGGTAGCAGCTTGGAAGCGAACGTCTGTCGGTCATCCGTGTACCGCAGATAGGCGAACGCCGCGTGGACGAACCACAGCGACGCATCGACGCTGTTATAGTGAGCCGCCTGTCCATAATCGTCAAAGCGGTTGGGAATCATTCCCTCGCTGACCGCGCGGGCAAATGTCTGAAGAACGCCGGCGGCAATTCCATACCGTCCTGTGCAAAGGCAAAGTCCCTCCAGCGAGATAAAGGTGTCCCGCCCCCAATCGACGAACCATGGATAGCCGGCAATAACCGTCGGCGTGGGGTGGTCGCTGAGGGTGCGTTCAACCAGAAATTGTCCTGAGGCCAGGAATAACTGCTGTTGAATGGGTTCGGCCGCATCGCTGCTTTTGAGCAGTTCTTTCTGCCGCAGGCGCAGCCCCTCGATGACAATGTCAACATCGAAGTTTTCCAGCGGCGGATGAATGTCGGACGACTCGGCAAATCCGGCCCACAGGACGAGCCTGCCGGGTTTGTCAATCCGGCGCCGAAAGACCCCCGGCGACCATAAATCCTCGAAGCAATCCTGTCCGCGACGCTGTTCCTGACGATAGAAAAACCGATGCCACCACTGCGGCTGCTGCTCGAAATGCATCATCTCACAGAACAGCGTCAGTTTGCCGTCGGCCTCAGCGTTGGACTGTACGCTGATCTCCTGGTCGTTCCAGAGCGAATACAAGCCGCCGGAAGCGCTTTGCAGGGCGTGAAAATCCCGCATTGCCGCGAACGGCCGCACCGAGAAATCAAACTCCTTTTTGACTTCTGAAAAGGTATAAATCAGTGCAACACAGTCGCTGTCCGGCAGCAGATACAGCGAGCGGCTGATGTGGGCAAAGGGAAGTTCATAATCCCAGTGCACCCCGATATCTTTGCGAAATCGGCGAAGATATTGATAACCCTGCGGGTGAAAGGCTTTGTCGAATTCAAAACAACTGAAGGAGTATTCCTGCCCCGCCTCTTGTATGGTTTCCAGGCAATTGGCCAGCGCCTTGATACGGCAGGCCGGGGGATTTTTGGAGCCGATTAAAAGGGCGTGGTACCGTCGCGTATTGCACCCCGCCAGAGTCCCCGAACTGAACGCCGCCCGACTGTTGGTCAGGAGCCACTCTTTTTCCACCAGATGCTCCAGGGGACAATCCTTCAGGTCCCAAATCAGCTCTGAACCCTGTATGGAACTTGTTTTTTTCGCCATATCTCGTCCAGGTTGAGTCAGTTTGTCGATGTATATTTGAGAAATCATTGCGTTACGTCAGGTTTTGGAACTGGTTGCGGAAGGTACTCCGGACAGCACCCGTTCGCAGCGGCTTTTCAGATTATTTAATACGTTCATAAAGTTGATATACGAATCATACGGCGAATCATAAGGGTTGAAGTAGTGATGCACACTTCCATCGGCGAAGTATTTTGTGCACATATAATAAAAGTGGTCCGACGTCTGCAGCTTGCGCCAGTCTTCCAGGAGCCGTTCGTCTCGGGTCTGGCGAACCAGTTTTTCCAGTCGATAGACCTCGTGCAGGGCGTTGGACTGCATCGCATTGCCCAGCCAGGCCGACAAATCCCGTTCCATATCCGCCCAGCTGATAATGTGCGGTACGTCCACCACGTCCGTCGCCTCATAAGCCTCGGCCACCTCGCTGGGCGTTTTGAAGTCGTTGTCAGGATTCTTGAGCACTTCCCGCGGAAGATGGGCCATAAAGTCAAATATCCCCGTATCCTGCCACTGGTATTCGCCGAAGGTCTCGTAGTCCATAAACAGATTGACCACCTGCCCATTGCCGTTGATGCGGTTGACCCACGAGGCGAATTTATCCGCCATCAGCGGGTATTCGTTCCACTGTCGGTTGCCGAAGCGAAACGCGATGTCGTCGCTGAGGGAATAATTTTTCAGCAGCAGTTTCAGGTGTTTGCAATTGGGGGGACGATAGACAAAATTGCTGTTGCGATGTCCCAGAATATGGTCTGCGCCTTCGGTGATGACGGCGTCAAATTTATCCATCGACTCGATGATTTCGGCCAGTTGATTATTGTAAATCAATTCGGTATTGCGGAAGACGCGGGGCGTCTGGCCGAACAGTTTTTGAATGGCCTGCACGTGCAGATTAACCTGTTCGATGAACTCCTGCCGCGAGTAGAGAAAACTCAGACTGTGATAGTAGGTCTCGGCCAGAAATTCCACGCATCCGGTCTGTGCCAGTGCGTCAAAGGTGCTCATCACTTCCGGGCAAAACTGCTGAAACTGCTCCAGCACCACGCCGGTCAGGCTGAAAGCTATCTTGAATCGCCCCTCATAACGTCGAATGACGTCCAGCAGCAGCCGGTTGGTCGGCAGATAGCACTTGTTGGCCACCTTTCGGCAGATTGAAGCGTTGTGGAAATCGTCAAAGTAATTCGGCGTTTTGTCGAATATCGTGTAATGCCGAAGCCGATAGGGCTGATGAACCTGAAAGTAAAAACAAACGGACGGCATAAACGTTCCTTGTATTTTTTACGAGCCGGTTTATACGGCCTGCGTCGTCTCCTGATATACTTTCAGACATTTTCTGGCTGCATCCGACCAGCGGAGTTTTCGCACCTCAAAGTTGCCGTGTTCCCGCAGTGTCAGTTGCAGCGGCGGATACTTCAGTACCGCGATAATTTTATTGGCCATCTCCTGGATGTCCCAGAAATCCACCTTCAGTACGTGGTGCAGCACTTCGGCGACGCCGCTTTGCTTGCTGATCAGCACCGGCACGTCGAAATTCAGGGCCTCCAGCGGCGCGATACCGAACGGCTCCGAGACGGAGGGCATCACGTACAAATCCGCCATCTGGAATACCCGCTGCACGTCTTTGCCGTGCAGAAAGCCGGTGAACAGCACCTTGTTGCCGATGCCCATCTGGGAGGCCATTTCAATCATCCGGTGCATCATATCGCCGGAACCGGCCATCACGAATTTGACGTTATCCATCACCTCCAGCACTTTCCTGGCGGCCATCAGAAAGTATTCCGGGCCTTTCTGCATCGTGATGCGTCCCAGGAACAGCACGATTTTTTCGTCGCTGTGGATGCCGATTTTATTATAGGGAATGGCGTCGCCGTTGCGTTCCACGCCGTTATAGACCACTTCCACCTTGTCCCCCGTGACGCCGTAGCGGGTCAGGATGATATTGCGGGTCATGTGGCTGACGGCGATGATTTTGGCCGCGGCATGCATCCCCTGCCGTTCAATATCGTAAATCATCGGGTTGATGTTTTCCCCGCTGCGGTCGTACTCGGTGGAATGGACGTGAATAATCAGGGGTTTGCCCGTCATGGCCGCCACGGCGATGCCCGCCGGGTAAGTCATCCAGTCATGCGCATGAATCACGTCAAATTGTTCCTGCAGGGCCAGTCGAACCGCCGCTGCGGCATAACGGTGGATTTCGGTGTGCATATCGCTGCTGTATTGTCCCGACTGAGCCAGCGCCGCCGGGATTTGATGCAGCCAATGGCGAAGTTCTTCCATTCCGCCCAGAGCCTTAAGTTGCTCCTGAGTGGCTTTTTGACGGATTAACTGTTCAATCTGCTGCTCATATTGCTGCGGGGTTGCATAAGGTTGCAGTGCGGAGCCAATCGCATAAAACGTTACGTGTTTGAGTTCTTTTTGTGTAAAGCCGACGGTTTCCCCGGCAGCATTCCATGGCTTGACCTGAAGCGGCGTCAGCATACGCACATGGGTCGAGGCGGTTTGTTGGAAGGGTTTGGGAAGAACGAAAATGATTTCCACGCCCAGATCGCTCATCGCTTTGGTCAATCCATGGCAGGCGGTTCCGAGACCTCCACTGATATAGGGCGGAAACTCCCAGCCGAGCATGAACACTTTCATGGGGCACTCCCTCTTAGCCTCATTGCCAATTGTGTACAAGAAAATTCCATTTTTCTGTCTGCGCGCAACATAGCCTCGCCGAATAAAGTTGCTATTATAAACCGTTATTTGGAATCGTCTATAGATTTTTGTAAAAATCTGTAGAACTTTTTTGATTTTTTTGCAGGAGAAGTATTGGCGACGATTTTTATGAAGAATTCGAGTTTTTTTTACAAAGACAAGGCCGCCTTTGCAAAGAAAGACGGTCCTGTCTTATGTATCCGCCTGACAACGACTCAGAAAAACGAACCGTTGGCGTTTCAGGATTACAGATCCTGAGGTTTCAGCGTACTGCGCCGGTTGGCCGCGGTACGGGTCAAAGCGGCGCTGAGCATCGCATAGACGCATTCACTCAGAGCCGGAAGCGCTTCGGATGAAGTCATCATCCCTTTGCTTTTCACAAATGCTTTGACCTTGCTGGCGACGACCAGCATTTCTCTTTTGGCGGCGGCTTTCTTCTTTGCCATAACTTACCTCCCTGTTAAATGGTTCCAATAATATCACCCACAGCGGGCATAAAACACACGTCTGCTGCGTATTCTGTAAATGCGGCCGTGAAATTGCAATAGAAATTTTTCAAAAAAATACAAAATTTTGCGTCCTTAAGGCCTATAACTGCAAAATTCAGTTATTGACGTCCCTGTTTTTGCCTTTTGGGCGGCGAATTCGGCCTTGTTTGGGTGGTTTTACGTTAATTCGTCAAACGAAAAAGTCGAAACGATGCCCGTAGAATGTGTTGTTTTGGTTTTTCGTTCACGGCGGAAAATATGGGAAGACCTCGTAAACTGACCAATGCGATGCCGACGCAGCTCGAAAACCTCGTGACGGTTGCGTATGTGGAGGATATGGAGCTGGCCGAGCGGTACCGATATTTACTGCTTGAGAATGCTATTCCCGTGGTGATACGAAAGACCGAATCAATGGAAAAAGCAAAATTTTCGGATATTGCCTTACAGGTTCCGGAGGAATTTCTCGATGCGGCGTATAACCTGCTGGCACAGCAGGCGGTGTGCGATGATTTCTTCGCGGCGGTTTTCGGTTCCGAAAGCAGCCGGATATCCGGCGATATGGATGATGTGGATGAGGATGAACAGATACAGGAAACAAAATGATAAAAAAGAAGGGGTGATTATATGACACAGGAAAAAGAAACCGCCGCCGGCAGTTCTATAGAACGCCGGGGATTGATTGAGCGCAGAAAAAGTGTAATGGATCGCCGTATCGGCCTGGATCGCCGCAGAGGCCCCGGTCATCGGCGCACGGAAGAACGTCGTACCGCTGAAGAAGGCGAAATGACCGATGAACAGTTTGAGTTTCTGATGGCCATTGACCAGTATAAACGAGCTAATCAAAAACCGTTCCCGACATGGACGGAGGTGCTGGAAGTGCTTAAAGCCCTCGGTTATCGTAAAGTGGTCGAGCCGCAGTCGCTTGAGTCCTTCCGCAAACAGGATAAGGTGCAGCCGATACAAATCTGAGCGATTTTCTGAAAACATGAAATGCCGCGGACTGGAAAAACCGTTCGCGGCATTTTTTTTGAAATCGGAAATGTAAGCCTTCTATCGGCGTTTTTGCTCAATCTGTTCCAATGCGGTTTTAACCTGCCGGATGAAATCGGCAACTTGTTGTTTCATCATCTCAGGTCTGTTGAGGTTGTCTTCGATGAGCTTGACGACTCGGGAACCGATAATGACACCGTCAGCTCCGGCCAAGGCGACCTGAACGGCATGTTCGGCGCTGCTGATGCCAAAACCCACACACACGGGTTTGTCGGTGAGTTTTTTCAGGTTTGCAATTAACGGTTTGACGACTGTCGAAAGGGTGGTTCGTTCGCCGGTGGTTCCCAGCAGAGAAACGGTATAAATAAAGCCGGTGGCTTTTTGGGCGATGCGTTTTAATCTTTCCAACGGCGTGTTGGGGGTCGCCATAAACACCGTCTCCAATCCGGCCTTTTGGGCCAGCGGGGCAATTTCATCGGCGTCGTCAATACTCACATCGGCTACCAGCACACTGGTTCCGCCGGCAGCTTTGAAATCCCTGAAAAACCGTTCGACGCCGTAATGGTTGACGAGATTGTAATAGACCAGAAGACCAATCGGCAGAGATTTGTACGCGGTAACCTTGGCGATGAAATCGAGGGCCTTACGCGGCGTCATCCCCGCTTGCAGGGCGCGGATGTCGGCCTTTTGAATCGTGGGCCCGTCGGCCACCGGGTCGGAAAAGGGAATTCCCAGTTCGAGAATATCGGCCCCGGCGTCAATGGCCGTCTTAACCAACTCGAGGCTGGTCGCCTCGTCCGGGTCGCCGATGACAAAAAAAGGAATCAGCGCCGCCCGATTTAACTTCCCGAATATGTCCCGATAGGATGCCATAAGATTTTCCATTTCCTTTTTTTTATTTTAGCCTGAGGGTGGGCTAAGAGCCCACCCTACTTATGCAATGGTCGATGTTCTTCGACGATGCCGATGTCTTTCTCTCCCCGGCCGGAAAGGTTGACCACGACAGTCGTTTCCGCCGGCAGTTTGCCTTTTTGACCGACCACCCAGGCCAGGGCATGTGCGCTTTCCAGCGCAGGCAGGATGCCTTCCAGACGGCTGAACAGCAAAAACGTATCCAGCACCGCCTCATCGGTTACATTGACATAAGTTGCCCTGCCTGTGTCTTTGAGGTATGAATGTTCCGGCCCTACGCCGGGGTAATCCAGACCTGCGGAGATAGATTCAGTTTCGTGCACCTGGCCGTTTTCATCCTGCAAGAGATAGGTTCTGGCTCCGTGCAGAACGCCGACGGTTCCGACGCAAAGGGTTGCACAATGATGGCCGGTTTGAATGCCTTTGCCGCCGCCTTCGACGCCGATGAGCTTTACGTCTTTATCCGCTATGAAGCCGGAGAAAATGCCAATGGCGTTGGAGCCTCCGCCGACGCAGGCGGTGATGATATCCGGCAATCTGCCGATTTGTTTGAGGCACTGCTGCCGGGCCTCGACGCCGATGGGAGACTGGAAATATTTTACGATGGTCGGGTACGGGTGTGGCCCGCCGGCGGTGCCGAACAGGTAAAACGTGTCGTCCACATGAGACGTCCAATACCGCAGGGCGTCATTGATGGCGTCCTTGAGCGTGCAGGTTCCGCCGTGGACGGGAATCACCTCGGCGCCGAGCAGTTTCATTTTATGGACGTTGAGACTTTGCCGCTGAACGTCGATATCGCCCATAAAAATTTTAGTCTCCATCCCGAACAGCGCCCCGACGATGGCCGTGGCTAAGCCGTGCTGACCGGCGCCGGTCTCGGCGATGAGTTTTTTCTTGCCCATATATTTGGCCAGCAATCCCTGCCCCAGCGTGTTATTGATTTTGTGCGCTCCGCCGTGCAGCAGGTCTTCGCGTTTGATATAGACCTTAAAGCCGATGTATTCGCTGAACCGTTTGGCAAAGTACAATGGCGTAGGCCGGCCCGCGTAATTGGCGTACAGTTCGTTCAGTTCGGCTTTGAATTGTGCATCATCCCGGAATCGGTCGAAGGCCTGTTCAATTTCCTCCAGCGCCGGAATCAATACCTCCGGCACATAAAATCCGCCGAAGTCTCCAAATCGTCCACTGTGTCTCATGTTCGTACTTTCCAGCCTGTTGTTTTGTGAATGTTTTCGAATAGAAGCCGCATTTTTTGCGGGTCTTTTTTGCCGGGTTCGGATTCAATGCCGCTGCATATGTCGATACAATACACGTCCCGTTCGAGGGCCTGTGTGACATTGTCCGGGGTAATTCCGCCGGCCAGGAATATCCGTCGATACAAATTACCGACCAGCGACCAGTCGAACGTTTTGCCCGTTCCGCCGTAGAGCGTCTTGTCGAAGGCGTCCAGCAGAATCGCGTCCACCGGATAGGTATCGGCTCTGCGAATATCCTCGGCCGACTGTACGCGGATAGCTTTGATGATGCGGGCATTGGTCCAATTCAGCGTTCTGCAAAATTCCGGCGTTTCGTCGCCGTGGAGCTGAATCCAGTTGAAAAATCCTTTTTCAGCGACGCGTTTTAATTCCACCGGTGATGGATTGACAAAGACGGCGACGGTATCCACAAACGTCGGGATTTGCCGGATGATTTCCTCGGCCTGCTGGAACGAGAGATATCGCGGGCTTTTGGGATAGAAGTTAAAGCCCAGCATGTCCGCTCCCCAATCCACCGCCATTTTTGCGTCGTCGATGCTGGTAATGCCGCAAATCTTGATTTTAATCGAAATCATAGCTGCCGTTGATCTCCTGCACGGATTAACTGTTGCTGATTCGGACCAGCGATTCGAGGCATTTTACCGCCGAGCCGCTCGTGATGGCCTGGTCGGCCAGTTCAATGCCCTGGGCAAAATCGTCGGCCAGACCCGCGACCATTATAGCCGCCGCAGCGTTTAATACCACAATGTCTTTTTGGGGGCCGATTTCGTTGCCGGTAATCACTTCTTTAATAATGCGTGCGTTGACCTCTGCATCGCCGCCGGCCAGACAGTTGTAATCGGCGCGGGGAATCCCATAATATATCGGGTCAAGCGTTTCGCTGGAAAACCGCCCGTTTTTGAGGTGGAGGATTTCCGTCAGCCCCATTGTGCTGATTTCGTCAAGCCCGCAACTGTGAACGACCATTGCGCGTCGTACGCCGAGTATTTTCAGCGTTTCAGCGATGCGCCGCATCAGCGATTCGTCTGAGACGCCCATCACCTGCGCCGTGGCGCCTGCCGGGTTGGCCAGCGGCCCCAGGATGTTAAAGGCCGTGTGGAAATCCAGCGACTGGCGTATCGGCTGAACGTGTTTCATCGCCGGGTGAAATTTTGGCGCGAACATAAACCCGATATGGGCTTCGCGGATGCACTGGGCGACTTTTTCCGGTCCCGGCGAGATGTTGACGCCCATCGCCGTCAGGACGTCCGCCGAGCCGCAATTGCTGGTGATGGCGCGGTTGCCGTGCTTGGCGACGTACGCGCCGGCGCCGGCGGCCACCAGCGCCGCGGCCGTGGAAATATTGAAGATTTTCATTGCCGCGCCGCCCGTGCCGCAGGTATCTATGAGATTATCCAGGCCCGTTTCCACCTTCACGGCGTGTTCCCGCAGCGAGGCGGCCAGACCCGCCAGTTCGCTGACCGCGGCCTTTTTAATTCGCATCGCCGCCAGAAACGCCGCGATTTGCATTTCCGGCGCCTCGCCGGTAAAAATCGTATCCAGCAGCTTTTTAGCCTGCTCAAATGACAAGTCTTTACCCTCCAGAATGATGTTCAGATACTCCGTAATCTTAATCATACACAGGCATCCTTACAGGTTGTGTTAATTTCGGACGAAACGAGCTGCAATAGCCAGCATATTTTCAATAATCCGTCCACCCGTGGGCGTCAGGATACTTTCCGGATGGAATTGCACCCCGTAGATAGGTAGTTGTTTATGCGTTGTTCCCATCACGATACCTTCAAACGTCGCCGTGGTCTCCAGACATTCCGGCATCGTCACGGCACAGAGACTGTGATAGCGTCCGACCTGCAGCGGATTTTCCAGCCCTTCAAACAGTCCTTTGCCGTTGTGGCTGATGCGCGAGGGCTTTCCGTGCATCACCTGGGGGGCGTGGCTGATTTTGCCGCCGAAATACTGCACAATCGCCTGATGACCCAGACACACGCCCAGAATCGGCAGTTTTTCCTTGAACGCTCCGATAGCCGAAAGTGTCACACCCGCGGTGTCGGGATTACCGGGGCCGGGGGAAATGACCAGCAATTGCGAACCAAATTCCGCCGCGGCCTTTTTCAATTCCTCCAGCGGCGTATCGGCTCGATAAACTTTCGTCGGGCATTTGCGCTTGGCAAACTCATCCACGAGATTATATGTGAACGAATCAAAGTTGTCGATAAATAACACGTTAACCGGTTTATTTTCCATTGTTTATTTTCCTTTATTGTCGCTGGGGTTTTCCAGTTTCTTCGACGGCGTTACGGATGGCCTTGAGACATGACACGGCCTTATGGCAGGTTTCCTCGTACTCGGTTTTAGGCACGCTGTCGTGGACAATCCCGCCGCCGGCGCGGATATAGGCGATGTTATCGCGTATCTGCATACTGCGAATGGTGATGCAACTGTCGAACTGGCCGTCAACGGTCAAATACATCACCGCGCCGCCGTAATAGCCGCGCTTGTTTTTTTCAAGCTGCCGGATAATCTTCATCGCCTCGATTTTAGGAGCGCCGGTTAAGGTGCCCATATTCATTGTCGCCAGATACGCGGTCAGGGCGTCAAAGTCCTTTCGCAGAACACCTTTGACATTGCTGACTAAGTGCATCACAGACTCGTATTTTTCGGCGATGAGCATTTCGTTGACGATGCGCGTCCCCGCTCCTGCCACCCGCGCGATATCGTTGCGGGCCAGGTCAACCAGCATCATATGCTCAGCCAGTTCCTTGTGGTCCAGCTTCAGTTCGGCCTCATACCGCATATCCATATCCGGGTCGATTTTGCCGCCAATGCGTCCGCGGGGCTTGGTGCCGGCGATGGGACGGATTTCCACCGCCCGTTCGGCCGTACCGCTGACCCGCAGATTCAGTTCGGGACTGGCGCCCATCAGGATAGTATTGTCGGTATTCAGATAGAACATATACGGCGAAGGGTTCAGCTTGCGCAGTTTGCGATAGACGTCTAACGGTTCAGCAGAGCACGGCTCCAGATGGGTTCGGCTCAGAACCACCTGAAAAATATCGCCGTCAAGGATGTGCCGTTTGGCCTTGAGTACCATTTGTTCATACTCGGCCTGCGGCGTGTCCGTCGATGCCGCCGGCAGGGGGTGGATACAGGGCTTGGCGACAGGAGCGTCTTGTCGCGTTTTCTGAAAGTAAAAATCAAACGTCTTCATCGTCTCCTGATAAATTTGCTCGCGGTCATCATCGGTGATGATGGCGTTGACGACAACAAATCCCTGCCCTTTTTTGTGGTCCATCAGAAAGATGTTGTCCGCGAAATACATCTCGTAATCGGGGTTGCCCAGCAGGTCTTGGCGGCTGGGGGGCAGTTTTTCAAACTGGTCGATGAAGTCATAGCTGATCGCCCCAAGCAATCCGCAGGTGATGCGGAAGGGCTTGCTGGCCAGTTCAAACGCAAACGCCACCGCTCGAATAACGTCCATCTGGTTGGTGCTTTTAAGACGGCTCTGTTCGTCGAGTGTGCCTTCTGTCCGGCGGATAATGCCGGTAATTCGATTCTCGGCAAAGTCAATTTTCTCGCAGAAAGCGAATCGTTCCTGCCGCCCGGCCAGAAACTTCAGCATCCGTTTTCCCGTTGCCGTTAGCGCCTCGATGCGGAACTGATTGCCCGTTCCCGTCAGGTACAGGGCCGGCTGTGCCGTGCCGAAGGTCAGTTCATCGGCATTGCCGTCGGTCAGGTAATCCCGCGACTCCAGCAGACAGGAATGTTTTTTTCGTCCATAATCGGTCAGACGCGAGAAAAACTCCACCGGGCAGCGAATGTCAATCTCCCGCACCATCGGGACGATTTGCCCCGGCCGGGCCTGCTCAATCTGTCTTTGCATCTCATTCATTGCTTTTCCTATTTAGTATCTGTTGCGGATACGGGTTCGTGTCATTCCCGCCCCCGCCTTCGCGAGGGTAAACTCCAGCGGGAATCCAGTTGTTTGGCCTATACGCGTGTTTTTTTTCAATATGCAATTTTCGTTTTTATTTTTCCGCAACAGGAACTATTTAGTATCTGTTGCGGATCGGAGTTCGTGTCATTCCCGCCCCCGCCTTCGCGAGGGTAAACTCCAGCGGGAATCCAGTTGTTTGGCCTATACGCGTGTTTTTTTTCAATATGCAATTTTCGTTTTTGTCTTTCCGCAACAGGAACTATTTATCAATAATCATTTATCAATAATCAATTTTTTCGGCTGCGCCGAAAAAAAAAGACCTGAATGCTTTTCAGGGCCTCCAGGTCGTTTCCTTCTGTTTAGGTACAATGTACAGAATGTTTCGCCCGTCGGCTTATCCGCCGGACCACCACCATCCATTCAGCACATTATACAGGTCGTTTCTGTACATAGAAACAATTCTACAATATTCCCATTTTCCTGTCAATACGAAAAAATAAAATTTTTTAGCCCCTTTTTAATGCCATTCCCGTCCATTTCACTTGCCGTGTCGAAACAAAAGCGTGGCGGCGCAAGCCGCCCGATGGGATTAAAATATAGCCCAGCCGCCCCGGCTGTGAATGGGGTCATTCCGAATCCCCCTCGAATTTTCTTTTTTCACCTGCTCTCCTATTCCCCTGTTCTCCTGTTCTAATGTGGGGTGAGGAATCTGCTCTTTTCAGTCGCCGCAGGCGATTCCTCAATTTTGCCTTTTGATTTTTAACTTTTGACCTTGTTATGCCCCCGGCTGTGTTTTTTCCCCTTAGGTGCCCTGCTTGTCTCCGACAAGCAGGTTTTCGGGTGGCACCTACAATCGCAGCTTGTGGGTGGTCATTCTGAAAAAGCCTTTAGCCCTGAGCAACGCGAATGGGGAAGCGAAGAATCCCTTTTTTCAATCGAAAATCGAACTTCGTCAATCGTCAATCGAAAATCCCCTTTTCCCCTTTCCCTTTCGCCCATTTTCGCGGTATAATTCGAGTATTGAAGAAACAATAGGGACTTCTTATAATGGCAGAAATGGCCTGTGTTTCTGTTTTATACAGACTGTATGATTGTTATTGGATTTAGCAGGTTACATTTTTAATTATGAATACAAAAGTCGAACAGGTCGAAAAATATTGCGATGCGTTTCGTGACTTGATTAATACTGTGATCAGTCCCAGCAAAGCTGATATTCGGAAAACATTGCGACTCATCAAAGATGAAGACTGGGCATTTCTTTGTATTTCAATGGATGTCGTTGGAGATGCGTGTACTGCAATTAATAACTTTTTAGAGTTTGGTCTCAATGGTCCAACAAAACATAGTGATGTTGGCGAGAGATATCTCCGTCTATACGGCATTTTAAGTGCGGCTTATATTCAGCAAGAAGCATTGCTTAAACTCTGTCAGTTGATGAATGCCTATCCTTCACTTAAAGAAGGAAAAGAATTAGTTGATAATTTATTGATACGCACCCTTCGGCATAAGCTCTGTTCTCACAGTACTAATTATCATGATAAAAAAAGTGATTCAGTTGAAGCATATGTGCCGGTACGATTTGATTTAAATAACTTCAATTGTACATACGCCAAAAATGGTAGAGGTAATCATCATTCCGTCGATCTTAGAGCGGCAGTGGATGAACATCTCAACGTGATGATAGTGTTGCTGGATAAGATTATGGAAAAAGCTATAAAGACCTTATTCAAAGGCCAAGAATCAAGCGAGATCTGTATTGATTTCTCGAAAATATTAGATGATTTAAAGAAGTAAATAAAGGGGCCAGAAAAACTATGGCCAGCAGGTCTGTCAAAAAACTCCCCCCTTTTCCCTTGCTTGTCCCTATGGCAGGCAATATAATAACCCTATCAATAACCGGAGGAAATACATCGCAATAAGGATGGACGAATGGAGAGAAAAAGGCAAGTTCCGCTTTAGATACTATAACCCATTGGATTGACAGGCTATGTGTCTGTCGGCAGTAGGTTTCTGTTTTGGTTTAAAAAGGAAAGGAAAGAAAAATGAAACAGTTGTCCGTTCTGTGGAGAAAGCTATTATGTGTAGTGTTGGTGTATACTATATTAATTGCTGGTTGCGGAGGGCATAACGCAAATCCAGTAGATAGATATATGCTGAAAGATGAAAGCAAATCTTGCAATTCCTTATACGCCGAAGTATCAAATATCGATAAGGAAATTGCACTTAAAAACCGCAGCAAGACAGACCGTGATACATGGAACGTAATATTCTTTGTAACTGGTTTTCTCGTAATCGTTCCGTGGTTTTTTATAGACGCTAAAGGTTCACAGGAAGTTGAATTGGAAGCTCTTAAAGCACGGAAAAACGCTTTACAAATTCTTTATGGCGATAAAAACTGTGGGACACCGGCTGAAACGGTAACTTCTAAATAATATCTATCGTCGCTCTCGCCATTTGAAAAATGGGCAGGTCCGTAAAGCCCCGCCCGCATCCCTTTTACTTTTAGGGTTGGGCGGTTTGGTAGTGTGCAAAAAAATACAGGGTTAATTCGGAATCCCCGGTCAAAACAGGAAAGTGTAAGGAAATGTAATTTGATTTTTTGAGGTCTGCATATGAAAAAGGCTTTGTTGTTGGTTTTACTACCGCTGGCAGGATGTTGCAATGTGGAGTATTTTTCGACCACCAGTACAACTTTAACACCAAAAGAACCAAACGCTCCTTTTGAATTCTCAGTTGATTCTTCTCTACCATTCCCGTCGAAAATGATTGGCCGTCTTACTTTAACAGGCGGCAGCGGACTGATAACCCAGATGTCCCCGGAAGCTCTTCAAAAACGGTTTATTCAGGAAGCAAAGATACGCGGTGCTGATGGGGCAATAAACATATCGTATGAGCAAATTCCAGTAACCCATGTAATAAAAACGGAAGGCGAAACCGTATATGAACCTGTTACAAGTTACGAGAATGGAACTTATACCGGCAGCGGCAGGATGATTAATTATTCAGGAACTTCTACGGCAATGATACCCGTGCATAAACCACCCAAAACTACAACATTCCAAACTACATCCAATATCATAACTGGATTGCTGATTGTTAGAACTCAGTAAATTACTCTGAGAGAAATAAAAGGGTCTGACGCTTTTTCTATAAACCTTTATAAAACCATTGCTTATATATCTCCATTTTTCCTCTTAACGCCCACTTGCCGCGTCGTCTTGTCTCTCCCTCTCTCTTCTTTTCGTGGTTAAAAATCCTTTTCTATCTCTGTGCCGCTCTGAGTCCTCAGTGGCAAAAAATCCCGTAAATCCTGTCCCTATAAACCGGGGACAATTACCCATTAAAATTATTTTTACTGAAATATATTTATCTTGACCTGAAACCTGACGATATATATCATGGTATATATCACAGGAGATAAAATATGAATACGGCAAAAGTATTTACAACGGGGCGAAGTCAGGCGGTTCGGCTGCCCAAAGAGTATCGTTTTAACGATAGCGAACTTATGGCCGCCAAACTGGACGGAATGGTGGTCTTATACCCCCGGAAAAAGGGCTGGGATTTACTGAAAAAGTCGCTCGACCGATTTACAGACGACTTTGCAGCCGATCGCCATCAGCCGAAACGGCCGGACAAGAGAAAGAAGTTATGATGGATTACCTGCTGGATACAAACATCTGCATTGAGTTGATCCGCCGCCGTTCTGCAAAGATTTTAAGGCGTTTGCAGAAATGCCAAATCGGGCAGGTTGGAATTTCGTCTATTACACTGGCCGAGCTGCAATATGGCGTTTACAAGAGTCGCGACCCGCAGCGAAACAAAATGGCGTTAGTCGAGTTTTGTGCACCACTTGAAATTCCGCCTTTCGATGACCGAGCCGCCTCTGTTTACGGCCAGATCAGAACCGCCATCGAAGAAGCAGGCAAGCCCATCGGTCCCATGGACATGCTCATTGCCGCCCACGCTCTGGCGCTGGGTGCAATTCTGGTAACAAACAATCAACGTGAATTTGCTCGTGTACCCAAATTACACATAGAGAACTGGCTTTGAGGTATTTCAGTAAATTAAAAGTCAAACCTTTTTTCTGTAAACCTTTATAAAACCATTGCTTATATATCTCTATCTTTCATCTTAACGCTTGTCGTATTAAGAAAATTTGTAAATCCTGTTAATCCCGTCTAAAAAACTTGCCGCGTCGAAGTCTGGCTTTGCCGGACGAAGATGGACCGCCTCTGTTCTCCCCCAATCTCCTCAAAATCTCTTCAAATCGTTGCAAATCTGTGAAAATCTCCGCCAATCTTTCAATATCTTTGCTCATCTTTACTCATTCTTTCATCAACTTTTGCTCCGATTGCCCCAACTTCTTACTCACTTCGCA
>CAZWMN010000008.1:0-76951 GCA_964635075.1 uncultured Pirellulales bacterium
TCGGTTCGTCAAATGTTTCTGGAACTGTCTGCGATGGAGGAAGGCCACGGGAGGATTTTCGCCGGAATGCGTAACGAATTATCGGCGGAAATGAAAGAGCCGACGGTTTTTGACCCGGATAATGAAGTCACCCGTTATTTGCAGACGATGGCCGATTTCCACGGTATGGAAGGCAAGGCCGGCCCAACGCAGATGTTCACGGGCAAAGAAAGCCTTGAGGAAATTCTCAAAGCTGCGCTGCAGGCGGAAAAAAATTCCATCGCGTTTTACGTCGGCCTCAAAGACCTTGTGCCGGAGAAAAAGGGCCGCACCAAAATCCAGGCGATTATCATTGAGGAAATGACGCACGTCTCAACTATCGGCGGCAAGCTCCAGGAGTTAAAAAGGTAATATCACGGCCTCTGCGGATTTACGGACAGTATGCCTTCGCGGGAACAATGCAAAATCACTGTCAATGGCGAGAAAGAGCTGTCCGTGCAGAAGGGGCAGGTTCTGCTGACAAGCCTATGGCGGGAAAATATTCTTGTTCCCAGCGTCTGCGGCGGAAGAGGAATGTGCGGCGCCTGCAAAGTGCGGGTCAGTCGAGGACTTGAAGGGATCGCTCTTACGGCTGCGGAGCAGAAACTGCTGAAGGCGGAGGAGCGGAACAGTCAATTTCATTTGGCCTGCCAGGTGCGTGTCGCGGATTCGCTTGCGATTGAAATTCCTGAAGACCTGCTGGCGGTGCGAAGCTGGAAGGCCCATTGCACGGCAATTACGGATTTGACCTATGATATCAGGCTGTTCCGCTTTGAACTGCTGGATTCGGCCCGGATGAATTTTACGGCGGGGCATTATATTCAACTGGCGACTCCGCCGTACACAGCGGGGATGGAGCCGACGATGCGGGCCTTTTCCATCGCCTCCAATCCGCGGGATAATCGCAATATCGATTTGATTATTCGTCGGGTGCCGGGCGGCATCTGCACCCGGTGGTGTTTTACGATTCTCAAGGTCGGCGATGAAGTCCAAATGACAGGCCCGTATGGAACGTTTCATCTTTCCGATTCGCAATGCCCGATGATATTTATCGCCGGCGGCAGCGGCCTGGCGCCGTTTGTGTCGATTCTGCATCAGATGAAAAACACCCATTCAATCCGCCCAACAACCCTGTTTTTTGGAGGCAATCAGGTACGGGATTTGTATTTTGTGGAGCGGATGCGGGAGTTTGAAAAGACGCTGGCGGATTTTCGTTTTGTGCCGGTCGTGGTCTGTCCCGCTTCCCAGGAAAATTGGCAGGGTCAGACGGGACTGGTTACGGATGCGGTACGGCGGCGGGGCGAGGATTTGCGGGACTACGAAGGTTATATTTGCGGCAGCCCGGGCATGATTGATGCGTCCATTGAGGCGCTGACGGAAATGAGACTTCCGCAGGATAAAATCTATTATGATAAATTTACGTAAGGAAGACGATGAGACCATCGCCGGAAGATAAAAATCCTGAACGTGTGCCGCAGACGGGCGCGTTGAATGCAGGCGGTTTTATGGGCGCCGATTTGCGCAGCGTCGATGCAGTTATCGCCGAAGATGCCGCGACGCTCAAAGGACTGGGTTATCGTGTCGCACAAGTAGCTGCGCGAATACAGGAATTGCGCGACCTGGCCAGACCTGCTTTGGGCAATTGGGTTAAGGTTGGCGACGCTTTACAGGTCAAAAGCGAAGATTATAAAGGATGGATAGGTTGTCCCTGGCCGCACGCCGGCAGATTTGAAAAACGCATTACCACCGCCGAAAGGCTGGACACCGGCCAAAGCGTAAGCTGGTCGGATTTGAATATCCATTTGATTAAGGAACATTCCTTCTTTGAGGGCAAGGTGTCGTTTTTCCGTATCGAGCCGCAAGAAATAATTCGCGTGATATTTTAGACAGTCTGAAAATTACCAGACTACAAGCCCGGAGCGTCAGCGACGGGATAAAGAAACGGTTTTTGGAAAAAGAAGTCGAGTTCAACGTATGCCAAGTAACTGTCATACCCGCGCAGGCGGGTATCCAGAAACATTAAAATCCTGGATTCCCGCTTTCGCGGGAATGACAATGTTTAGTTATGTATCACGAAGTTTTTTATGCCGTGTGGTATTAGGCATTCCCCGCGATAATAGTTTCCGCCTGTTTCTCTTCTGCAAACACATCCCACTGCGGCCCGTATTGTGCCAGGTACAATGCCGAATAGGAACGCCGAAAGACCAATATGGGAAGCAAGGCCACCGTTCCAATGTAAGGCAGCGCCAGCACGCAGCAGGCGGTACAGCACGTCCCCAGCACCACTGCAAAAATAAGCGTCCCAATAGCCATATTCAACACAATTGCAAACAGAATAAACAGCACAAACCTGCCGACGTTGGCCTTGAGCAGCTCTAAGAACCGTTTCCACGCCTCCACGCATCGAATACGGTGGATAAACATCGCCGGCACAACGAAGTGCTCCGTGAATTTCACCACGATGGCAAAGATAATCACCACCGCCAGCGTAATCAAAGACAGCCCCAGGATGATGCCTATTGCCGCCGGGAGGAATCGTTCAGCCCGGGTGATGGGGATAATCACTGCAATCCACGCTATCACAATCGGAATAAAGCAGACCATACTGACTAACCACAGGGCAATCTTAAACAGAAACAAGCTGTTGGCTTCATTGGCGTATTCTTTCCACGGGTATGCCACCTCCGCCTTGTTTTTGGCCACGCAGTACAGGAACATAAACTTTCCCCGGCTGCGAAGCCACAACAGTACCACGCCAATGGCCACCAGGATCGCCAGCACAGTCAGCCCCACCGGCAAAAGCCAGTATAGATTGGATTCTATCCAGTGCCGGGCTTCCCTCATATTCGGGAAACCCTGACGTCCTCCTCCGCCTGTTCCACCACCCTCTCCCAGAAACGCCAGCCACGCGCAGAAACCGATGGTGAACCACCTGCCGAAGTCAAACGGCGAAAACAGGATTTGTCTGGTCTTTTCGATAGCCTGTCCCACCGGCCCAATTACGCTGATTTGTGGTTGAGGTGTCCCATTCATTATTTTATTCCTTTCCAGAGGACTTTGTCGGCAAACGCAGTATTATTATAAACTGTTATTTCTGATACGCAATGGGTACAAGACACAGAAAAGAGGCTTTTTGGGTATCAGACAGGTTCTTAAACTGGTGCCGCTCATTGGGCGAAACCAGAATCATATCGCCGGGCGCAAGAGGTCGGGGGCCTTTTTCTGTCGCAACAGCCACATTGCCGGAAAGAATCATCACCTCGTGTTCAAATGGATGGCTGTGATATGGTGTATGCCCTTCGCCATCCAGTTCAAAAATCCGCATCGCAAATGTCGGCGCCTTGTCATTGGGGCCGAAAATCACACGCACCGACACATTCTTTGCCCCGTCCATCTGGACGGGTTTTGCGGCAACGTCAGAGACCTTCTTGATAATCATCGTTGGATTCCCTTATTGCAGGATGGCTTTTGCGATTATTTCCGCGGCGTCGATTTTGGCGCAGGCAGCGGCAGCCTCGGCCATCTTTCCCCGCCGGTTGTCGTCGGCCATCAGCTTCGGCAGGGTCTTTTCCAGGCATTCTACAAACCGCTGCGGATGTTTCAAGTCCTGAGCCGCGACGACCGCCGCTCCATAGCGGGTTAGTTGCTCAGCGTTGAGGTACTGGTGATTGTCCTTGTGGTACGGATACGGAATACAAATACTGGGTTTGGCCGCGGCGGCGTACTCGGCGACGCTGACGGCGCCGCTTCGCCCCACAATCAAATCCGCCGCAGCGTACAAATTCGGCATATCATCATAATACTCGACGGGGATATATTTTACAGGACTGTTCTTAACCTGTGAAACCACAGATTGAAAATTCGCCTGTCCGGTCAGGTGGACAATCTGCCAATCGCCGGCAAACCGCTCAAGCTGCGGCAGAATACTCAAAATCGCATTGTTGATGTCCCGCGACCCGCTCGAAGCGCCGGTAATTAAAACTGTTTTTTTATTCGGGTCCAGATTCAGCGCAGCAATCGCCTTTTTTCTGTCCGGATGTGAAAAACCGCTTCGCAGAGGACAGCCGACCGCGACGGCCTTCTGTGTCTTGAAGTACCGCAGGGTATCTTCAAACTGCACAAAGACCTTTTGCGACAATCGGCCCAGCAGACGATTGGCTTTGCCGGGGACAATATCCACGTTGATTAAAAAGACCGGTATTTTCAGCGACCGGGCGGCAAATACGACCGGTGCGCAGACGAATCCGCCCGTGCCGACGACAACCGCGTTTTCACGTTCAGCGGCCAGGAGCTGCTTGACAAAATAGTAACTTTTGATAAAGCCCGCGTAAAAATGAACGGCCTGTTTTGGCGAAAGTCCGAATCCTTTAGCCGGCAGCGGCAGAAATTCATATCCCGTCGGGGTAAGCACACGGGCATCGACGGCCCTGTTGCTGCAGAGAAAGGTGATCTGGCTTTGGGGGGTGAGTTTTTGAATCTGCTCGGCAACCGCGATGGCTGGATAAAGGTGTCCTCCCGTCCCGCCCCCGGCAAAAAAAATGTGCAGGGATTTTGTCATGGCTGAATTTCCCATTTCCTTTCAGGTCGTCATGGTGGTTTCAATCTTTTCGGAAGAATACGCCCGCGGTTTCCGGTTTCAGCAGGGTCTCGGTCCGGCGGAGGATATTGAGCAGAATTCCCATCGCCGCGGCGGTCAGCAGCATACTGGTTCCGCCGGCGCTGATTAACGGCAGTGGAATGCCTTTGGTGGGAAGCACGACGGTCACCACGCCGATGTTAACGGCGGCCTGAATAGCGACGCACAGCACAATGCCGTAGCCCAGCAGACGGCCGAAACGGTCCTGGCAGCGTCGGACCGCCGCAAGGCCCAGAATCGTGAACAAAACGAATAATATGATAATCGTTATCGCCCCAATGAAACCGGTTTCTTCAGCTACGATGGAGAAAATAAAGTCGGTGGTGTCTTCCGGCAGATGCCCGTACTTGAACACTCCCATCCCCAGTCCTTTGCCGAAGACGCCGCCGGTGGCGATGGCACGGAGAGACTGGTCGGCCTGATAGGACATTTTCTGAGGGTCCAGAAAATCCCTGATGCGGTTCATTCGCGTCGGAGAACTGAGAATGGCGGCGATAAAGCCGGGGATGACAATCGGCAGGGGGGTCAGGAAATGCCACCACACCGCGCCGCCCAGCCAGAGCATCAAAAAGGCCAGCATCGCGATATAGGCCGCGGTGCCGAAATCCTCGGTGATAATCAGCGCCACCGCCGCGGCGGGCACGACGCAGATTGGAACAAATCGTCTGAAAAATGGTTTCATATCGTCGCCGCAGCGGTCTAATATCGCGGCCAGAAAAATCAGGATGACCCACTTGGCCATTTCGGACGGCTGAAAACTGATATACATCGGTCCCGGGGCGATATCTATCCAGCGTTTGGATTGGTTGCGTTCCACGCCGAAAATCAGCGCCGCCGCCAGCAGCAGCATACTGAGAGCCAGCAAATACGGCGTAAAAGACTTCCACGGTTTTCTTCCTGCCAGGCTGAATCGGCGATAATCAACGAGAGAGAACAAGTACATCACCACTACCGCCGCCGGGAAAAACATCAGTTGCTTGAGGGTGCCAAAATCATAGAACTGCTTCCAGTCGTACTGGCCGGCAACACTGGCCCCGGCGGAAAACACAAACACCGTCCCCGTCGCCATTAACGCCAGCACAATTAATTCCAGCCAGTAATCGTATCGAATCTTCAATTCCGGAAATCTCATATTTCCATTATTTCGGCACAAGAACGGTTTTGGCAATAAAAATCCATTTACCGTCCGGAATTTCTCTTCTGTGAGGCATTGAGTCGCGTATGGGCGGACATTTTCGTGTAAAACCTTGATTTTTGCGGAAAAACTGTTATTATATCCTTAAACGCCGCAGCGGATGAGTTTGCCGACGGAAGTGCAATTTAACTTAAGTGAAATTCATTATTGAGGATTGAAAAAATAAATAAACATTCTGTCATTCCAACTCTCTTTTTTGTCATTCCCGCGCAGGCGGGAATCCAGTCTAAAACGCTCTGGATTCCGGCTCAAAGCCTGCCCCAGCGAAGGCTGGAGGCCGGAATGACAAATATAAATCAATGTTTGAGATTGTTAAGTTTATTATTCAAAGAGCAATAGGAAAGGTGATGCGATGCGAAGCGGCACAAAAGACAAGAGGTATTCTTTCATCACAGTTGTTTCGGTCTATTTTTTCCTTTCCGCGTTTGTTTTGGCCATACCGGTATATGCCGCCGGAGAAATTGTGGCCTGGGGAGGGAACGGGTACGGTCAATGCACTGTGCCGTCGCCCAATGCGGGTTTTACGGCCATCACGGCCGGTTTTGGACACTCGCTTGGTCTGAAAGGTTGTCTGTTTGCTCTGGCCGGTGATATGAATAATGATTGCATGGTGGACTTGTCGGATATTGCGATGTTGGCGGGCAACTGGCTGGTGAACTGTTTTGAAATCCCATCCAATCCATCTTGTGTGCCGAGATAAAGGCGAGAGCGGGTAAGAACCGCCTGATGGGCGGAAATATTCCGAAGCCGGAGGTTTCGATTACATTTCTCCGGCAGTGCGTCTTATGGCCAGCAAAATCGGCTTTCCATAACGAACAAACAAACCGCCGGAAAATACCGGCACACACGGCGTTTTTCCCCCCCGCGGATTATCACTTGCGAAACGACGGCAAAAGGGGTAGAATCCTCTCCGAACGGTCGGCAATTGAAATATCAGATTTAGGAGTCGTTATGGAAAAACAAACCATACAGACGGGACTGGCGGCGGTAATGATAATGATAGGGGGCTTGGCTTGCCGGCAGGAAAATTCCGCTCAGATGATTAGACGGGCGCAACTGGTGGGGGACGAAAACCTGCGTCTGAAAAAGGAGCTTCAGCAGAAAGACGCCCGGCTTGTCTCGCTGGAACGGCAGTTGGAGCAGACTCGGCAAAAAAAACAGGAATTGCAGGAACGGTCCGACCAATTGGCCGAAAAAACGCAGCAGATGGAAGATGAAAATGCGAGTTTGAAAAAAGAAACTCAGCAAAAGAGCGTCGAAATCGCCGAATTACAACAACAGGTCAACCTGATGGATGAGAAAAATATGCGAACTCAGGAACACAAAATGATCGTCAGCCTGATGGAAATACTGGCGGAGTGCGGGAATAAGCTGGCCAAATACGAACCGGTTGAAGCGCTGCCGGTCATACCCTTCTCCGTGGCAGACGCCAACGAACCGGCGCAGCAAAAATAAACGACGGGCAGGACAAGCCATTACCCCTGTTTTTGTGCCGGATAGAAACCATATTCATAAGCGGCGTCAAACAACGCCACGATATTTTCCGGCGGAACCTGGGCCTGGATATTGTGAACGTTGTTAAAAACATATCCCCCGCCGGGCATAAAGGCCTGCAGGTTCTTTTTGACCTCCTGCCGGACGGTATCGACATCGGCAAAAGGTAATATATGCTGGGCGTCAATGCCGCCGCCCCAGAAGACCACTTGGGAGCCGAATTGCCGTTTCAATTCAAGCGGCTCCATTCCTTCGGCGCCGATCTGGATGGGATTGAGAATATCTACGCCGTTGTCAATCAACTCCGGGATGTAAATTGTGCATCCGCCGCAGGTATGATACCAGATTTTCGCCCGTGTTAGTGAGCGAATATGCTGTGCCAGTTTTTTCTGACGGGGTTTGACGACAGTGCGGTAAAAGTCCGGCGAAAACAGCGGGCCGTGTTGCCCGGCCAGGTCGTCGCCAATCATAATCACGTCCACCAGGTCGCCGACTTCCTTCATAAAGCCGGTATAGTAATCCAGCCAGAATTTCAGGGTCTGCTCCAGCAGCGCCTCGCAGAACGCCGGGTTATCGAGCATATCCATAAACCACCGTTCCAGTCCCCGCATATACCAGCAGTATTCATAGACTACTCCGCCAATGCCGGTGCAGATTGCGTAAGGAGTTTCCTTTCGCATCTGCTGGGCCTTTTGCCGAACCTCTGTAAAGCGGCTCATATCGGAACCGAGGGGAAAGGGGTAATTCGCAATGTCTTTTATGGTCGCCTCAGCCAGCGGATGATGCGAAATATCCATATAAAGCTGCTGGTCGTCCGGCATTGACCACACGACGCCAAATTCGTCTTTGAGGTCGTGCCAGCCCCGGCCATTGCGCCGTTGTTTGACGATTCCGCCTTTGAAACTGTCCGGCGCCTTGGCGCACAGATATCGCGTATCGACGTGAAACCGCTGCAAAACCGTTTCGCTGGGTTTGGCTAATTGCTGAACCGGGTCGAGGATTTGAATCTCTTCTTTAAGACCCAGATAGTGAATCAATTCCTGATAAGCCAGCTTATGAATGCCCGTCTGAAACCCTCCCAGGTCGATCGGCACACGGTCGGGGACCTGGTGGTTGATGGCTTTAACAAGCCGTTCTCGCGAGGTCATGGTTTCTTTCATTGCGGCAGCCCTTCCGTGTCTGAATTTTATGATAAACGATTTGAAAAATCCGGCCAAGATGATATGATAAAACAGCCGTAAAGAAAACTGAATTTTTCAATATAAAATTTACGGCGGCATTTGAAGAATATGCTTCTATTATACCTGATATTTTCAATAGAGCAGTAATATGACCTTATTATCGCTGCGCGACATTCATAAATCTTATGGGCCGCAGGTGGTTTTTCACAACCTCAACGCCCAGTTTCATCCCGGCCAGCACGTCGGCCTCATCGGCCCCAACGGTTCGGGCAAGACCACCTTGTTTCGCCTCATCACCGGCCAAACCCAGCCCGACATCGGCCAAATTATTCGCGCCAAAGACCTGCGTATCGGCTATCTGGCCCAGGAACCGCAATTAGACGCCGACCGCACCATACTGGAAGAAATGCACGAAGGCCTCGGCGATACCCTGACGATGCACCATCGGCTCGAAACCCTCTCGCACGAACTGGCCGCTCTGACCGGCGACAAGCTCCACTCCGCAATGAAAGAATACGACCGCCTGACCCACGCATTCGAAATCGCCGGCGGGTATTCCTACGAAGCCGAAGTCAAAAGTACCTTGGCCGGACTTGGATTGCCGCGGGAATTATTCGAGGCCAAAGTCAGCGTTCTTTCCGGCGGACAACGCAGCCGTCTGGCTTTGGCGAAGATTCTTATTATGGACAGCGACCTGCTTTTGCTTGATGAACCGACTAATCATCTCGACTTGCAGACTACACAATGGCTCGAAAAATTTCTTATCAATTCCGACAAGGCCATTGTGCTGGTCAGTCATGACCGCTTTCTGCTGGATGCCGTGGCACAGCGAATCCTCGAACTCGACCAGAAACGCGCCCGCTCCTGGCGGGGTAATTACAGTGGTTATATCGAAACTAAGGAAATTCTGAATTTACAACTCCAGCGCCAGCACCGCAAACGGCTTGATTTTGTCACCCACGAGCTGGATTTCATCGCCCGCAACAAAGACCAGGAAGGGATGCGCAAAACCGCCCGCGGACGCAAACACCGCCTCCTGCGAATGCTTAAACAAAACCCCGACTATCTCGAAAAACCGACTGAACAGAAAACGATACAATTCTCGTTTGCCAAAGCCAGGGGTAAAAGCGACCTCGTCTGCCGTGCCGAGGGCCTCAGTAAGGCCTTTGGGCCGATAGCGCTGTTTGAAGATTTGTCGTTCGACCTCTACCGCGGCTCATTTCTCGGTATCACCGGCCCCAACGGCACGGGCAAAAGCACGCTGCTCAAACTGGCGCTGGGACAATTGGAGCCGGATAAAGGACTGATTCGTCTGGGTAAGACACTCAAAATCGGCTATCTCGACCAGCACGCCTCCGTTCTTGACCCGCAGACAACCGTATTGGAAGAAGTATCGCGGGTCAGACCCGATATGTCGCCCGAACAACTGCGCGGCAGACTGGGAGCGTTTTTATTTACCGGCGAGGAGGTCTTTAAAAAGACCGCTGACCTTTCCGGCGGACAGCAAAACCGTCTCATCCTCGTTAAACTCGTCCTGTCCGAGCCGGATGTGCTGGTGCTGGATGAGCCGACCAATCATCTCGATATCCCCAGCCGGGAGATGTTCGAGCAGGCGCTGGATGATTTCAACGGCGCCGTCATCGCCGTCAGCCACGACCGCTATTTTCTTGACCGCCTCGCCGGCCAGCTTTTGATTCTGGGATGTAGCGAGGTTGGCGAAAAAGAAATGGGCCGATTTGAGTTTATAACACCCATCGAAGATAAAGGCGTCTGGACAACCTACAGCGAATTGCTCCGAACCCGCCGACAGGCCGCCGCCGTTAATGAAAAACAAAAGAGAACGCTCAAATCTTCACGCTCCGGCAAAACCCGCGCTGCCGCGCCTGCGGAATTGAAACAGTTTAATAAATACACCGTCGGGCAGATTGAGCTAATGATTGCCGAACTGGAACGGAAAATTTTGAAAATGCAGGAGCAATTCGGCGATGAACACATCTGCCGAAACCCGGAGAAATTATCCCGCCTGCAAAATGATTTCGATTCCGCCAAACACCACCTCGAACTCCTCTACCGCGCCTGGGAATTCAGAAACCAGTGAAATCACAGCGTACAGCGTTCAGCGGACAGCGTGTAGCGTTCAGACAAAGTTATCCACAATTGGGTTCGTTTCGTTTTTTGGGTAAGTTTTTGGCCTCCGTTTCTGCGATTTTGATATTGATAACGCATATTTGGTCGTGAAAAAATTGGGTTCGTTCCTGCCATTGACGATTGATGATTGTCGATTTTCGATTGTCGATTGTCGATTTGTGGAATTAATAAAACAGAAATTGTGGATTGTAAAATGTGGAGGAAGATTGTATAATTTAGGGGAAATCGGTTTTTTGGCATGTTTAAGAGTCATCTTTGATCAGCAGGGCGAAAGAAAAAAGTTAAAAGAAAATTGGGCGACCCGTCTTCGTCCGGCGAGGCCGGACTTCGACGCGATAAAAAATTGGTGGTGCGGGAAAGCGTTTAAATGATTATTGATAAATGTATAATGAAGAATAGAGTTGGAAAGTAAAATGGAACGGGGAATGGCGAAAAATGTACCTGACCCCTTAAATTATTTCACAAAGACTAATTACTATAAGAAAACAGGTAGGCAGTTAAATATATGGGAGATTTATAAATGAAAAAATGTGATATTTGGGCGGTTGTGGCTGTTTATCTTATGCAGAAAACTGATGCTCATTATAGGGATATTACAAATTATGTCTTGTCAACAAATTTAACCTCTCTTCGCGATAGCAATGATCGCGATGCGACAATTCGTTCAATATTGAGCACTACAAGTATAATTAACGGACTCAATCTTTTTCGCTCATACACAAAAGAATATCCTAACTCAAAAGGAGTTTGGACGTTAAATGAAGATGAGGAGGTTGTAAAGGAATTAGAGCAAGTTCAATATGTTTATAAACGTTTGGGGGAAAAGAAAAATGAGCCCGATATCGAAAAGATTAAAGAGGAAAACAAGAAATTGCATGAAGAAAATAAGCAGTTAATAGAAAAACTTCAATCAATTAAGAAATTGTGTGAAGAAGTGTAATTAAGATTGGTTGCTAAGTGAATTGGGCAATATGGCAGAACAAGCCTACGATAGATATGGATTAAACTTACAACGACCTCACCTTGTATTGCTTGGAGCAGGGGCAAGTCTTGCGGCGTTTCCTGATGGTGAAAAGAACGGGCTGAAACTGCCGTTGATGAATAACTTTGTTGAAACTGTTATTGGGCTATCCGATTACCTTGACAAGTGCGGGATTGATTATAAAGGACAAAACTTCGAAGATTTGTATAGTGCCCTACACGAAGACCCTAAATATGATGATGTCAGGCAGAATGTTGAAGAACTTGTATACACCTATTTTGCAGGAATGGAATTGCCTGATGCACCTACATTATACGACCATCTTATTTTGTCATTAACAGGTCGGGATGTCATAGCTACTTTTAATTGGGACCCATTTCTGTGGCAAGCGATGTGCAGGAATTATCGTCGGGTTGGCGATGCAAACCTTCCTCACCCCCTCTATTTACATGGCAATACAGCGATAGGCGTATGCACAGGTCACGAAAAGATACAAATCAGCCATAAAGGGCGTATCTGTTCCAAATGCAGGAAACCTCTCGGCAGAAGCAAACTGCTTTATCCTATCGGCAAAAAAAATTACAATGCTGATCCATTTATTAAAAGCAGTTGGGATGGAATAAAATCGTGTTTGGAAAGTGCCTATATGTTTACTATCTTTGGATATGGTGCCCCAACTTCAGATATTGAAGCCGTGAATTTATTAAGCCAAGGTTGGGGAGATAAATATCAACGAAGTATGGAACAAATCGAAGTCATCGACATCGTTGATGAAGATATATTATGCAATCGTTGGGACAAATTCATCCATACCCATCATTATAATACACACAATGATCTTTATTCATCAATGATCGGCAAGTGTAGCAGGCGAAGTGCCGATGCTTCTTTTGGAGCCAATTTTGACTGTGTTGCTTGGGAGGAATATCCAATCCCTAAAGATGCGACTTGGGAAGAATTAGACAAATGGTTAAGCCCTTATCTTGAAGAAGAAAATAAGATGAGAATGAGAAAATAAGACCAATACATAAACTGAATTTTGTAGCGAGCCCGGAATGACAAAGGAAAATATAAGACTGGGAAAAAGGCATGGGAAAAGAAATAGAAAAAATATCACCGACGGGGCAGGGCGGGGCGTTTGAGCGGATACGGCGGACGAATGCGGCGGGCAATGAATACTGGTCGAGCCGGGATTTTGCACAGGTACTCGGCTATACGGACTACCGGAATTTCGAGCAGGTCATCCGCAAGGCCAAGACGGCCTGTTTTAACAGCGGGCATCGGATTGAGGATCATTTCGTTGACGTCACCGATATGATCGAAATCGGCAAAGGCGGGCAGCGTCCGGTTCAATCTGTCTATATGTCGCGGTATGCCTGCTACTTAGTTATCCAGAATGCCGACCCCGGCAAGGATATTGTGGCGCTGGGGCAGACTTATTTTGCGGTGCAGACCCGCCGGCAGGAATTGGCGGATGAAGATACGGAAAAGGAACGCCGGCTGCTGCTGCGGCAGGAAATCAAGACTCATAATACCCGGCTGGCCGGGGCGGCTATGCTATATTTTATTCCCATCGGGCGGCTTGCGCCGCCGCGCTTCTACTACGATGCAACAAGCAAATACGGACGGAGAGGGGCTAAACGAATAGTAGCAAACTGATGGCCATGATGGCCATGCCGGCGACGAGGCCGTAGATGGACAAGTGGTGTTCGCCGTACTCGCGGGCCGAGGGAAGTAATTCATCGAGCGAGATAAAGACCATAATGCCCGCCACGGCGGCGAATAATATACCGAAGACGACGTCGCTGAAGAATTTGAAGAGGATGGCGTAGCCGATGGCGGCGCCGACGGGTTCTGCCAGGCCGGAGAGGAAGGAATAGAAGAAGGCCTTCCGGCGGTTGCCGGTGGCGTAATAGATGGGGATAGATACGGCGATGCCTTCGGGGATGTTGTGGATGGCGATGGCGACGGCGATGGCGACGCCGAGATGCGGGCTTTTAAGGGCCGAGGCGAACGTGGCTAAGCCTTCGGGGAAGTTGTGGATAGCCAGCGCCAGCGCGGTCATCATGCCCATGCGATGGAGCTTCCGCTGCTTTTCGGCGGCGGCGCGGTCGTTCATTTCCTCGGCGAGATGCATTTCGTGCGGGTTTTCAAAAGAGGGCACGAGCTTGTCGATGATGGCGATGAGGGCGATGCCGGCAAAGAACGCCGCGACGGTGATCCAGTAGCCGGGGCGGGCGCCGGCGGCATCCTGCAAAGCAACGCGGGCCTTGGCAAAGATTTCAATCATCGAGACGTAAATCATCACGCCGGCCGAAAAGCCCAGCGCGACGGACAGAAAGCGGGTGTTGGTGCGTTTGGCAAAGAACGCCAGCGCGCTGCCGATGCCGGTAGAGAGGCCGGCCAGAATCGTCAGGCCGAAAGCGAATAAGACCATTTGTGTCGATGGTGCGGCGGTCATATTTACAATTTTATCGCGTTTTGTCCGTCGCGTCGAGGAGATTTTCGGCCAGGAGCATCACCGGATGAATGACGGGTCGGCCGGCCAGATGTTCGATCTGCATTTTGCAGGCGGCGCACTCGGTCAGGATGCAGTCGGGGCTGGCTTTTTCAATAATTTCTTTAAGCGGCCGGCCGATGGCGTCGCATAGGTCGCGGTTTTTCTTCTGCATTCCCGATGTGCCGGCCAGCCCGCAGCATCCGCCGTTGAGGTCTTCGACGGGGATGCCCAGCGATGCGAAAAGCTCAATAGTGTTTTTTGCGCCGTTGAGCGATTTGAGATGGCAGGGGGCGTGGTAAGAGATAGTTCTTAGTTCATAGTTCATAGTTCTTAGTTCGCAGTGTTTAGTTTTCAGAAAGACGTTGAGATAGGCCATTAGTTCGACGGCGGCGGAGGAAATGGCGCGGGCTTGCTCGGAATTGATTAACAGCGGCAGTTCATCTTTGAGAAACATTGCGGCGCTGGGCTCGGAGCAGACGATTTTATATCCCTGTTGTACATACGGCCAAAGCGTCTGGATGTTGTATTCCATATCCTTTCGCGCACGGGCGAAATTGCCATAGACATACGCCGGCAGGGGGGCGGGACGCTGGTCGGGGATGACGACCTCGATGCCGAAATGCTGCAGGACTTGTATTGTTGCCAAACCCAGTTTGTGGTCGTTATAACGGGCGTAGCTATCGGCAAAATACACCGCTTTGTCTATAGGATTGGCCACGGGGCCGGCCTGCGAGAGATAACGACGGGCTTTTTTCAGAAACGACCCGCGTTCAAATGTCGGAAATGTTCTGCTGCGGTCAAAGCCCATCGTTTTTTCGAGCAGCCATCGTACCGGACTCAGTCTCATTATCCAGTTGCTCAATGGAGCAAACGTGGAAGCTAAAATGCTCATCCAGCGGTTGTTGGCCAGGGCAAACTCCGTTATGGAAAAGCCGCTGTATTTGGCGAGTTTTGCGCGGGCCTCGACGATGAGCTTAGACATATCGACGCCGGAAGGGCACTCGAGCGAACACATCCGGCAGTTGACGCACAGCGAGAGAATTTTGCGAAAGGATTCGACGTCGAATGTTTCGTTTGCTTCCAGGCCGCCGCCGAGCCAGTTTCGCAGCAGGTTGGCTTTGCCGCGGGGCGTGGACAGTTCTTCATCCATCGCTCGAAAGACGGGACACATTCTGCCGCCTTCAGCCACCGCGAGGCATACGCCGCAGCCGTTGCACTGTTCAATTTCGTAGCGGTATTGCCGGTCGGCGAATTGCAATTCGGTTTGCAGACCTTCCGTCGCGGCCAGTTCCATCGCCCGGAGATTTTTCTGCATTATGTCGGGGTCGGGGTTGACGATTTTACCCGGATTGAGGATTCCCGTCGGATCGAAGATGTTTTTTATGCCGCACAACAATTTGTAGTATTCTTTACCGTATTGTCGTTCGATAAACGGAGCGCGAACAAGGCCGTCGGCGTGTTCGCCGCTGATGGAGCCGCCCAGCGACCAGGCCAGCTCAAACACTTCCTCGGCGATGTTGCGCATTCGTTTGATATCATCAGGGCTGGACAAATCGAGATAGGGGCGGATGTGCAGTTCGCCGTCGCCGGCGTGGCCGTAAAAGGCCATCGGAATATGATATTTTTTGCCGATGTTTTCCAGTCCGGCGACGTATTTATCCAGAAGTGCCGGTTCGACGGAAACGTCTTCGATGAACGCTACGGGGTGTCTGGGGCCTTTATCGCGGAAGAGCAGCGGCACGGCGTCTTTGCGGCTTTTCCAGAGTTTGGCCTGCCGGACCGCGTCCAGCACTTCCGTATTTTTGGTGGATAGATGTTTTACTGTGTCGATGGTTTGCCGGAGTTTTGCCTGCACCTGCTCGACGGTATCGCCGACCTGTTCGACCAGCAGCGTCGCGATGCAGTTTTCCGGCAGGACATCTGCGTAGTGTGAGAACGCTTTGCGGGCCATTGTCATCAGGGTCTGATCCATCAATTCGCAGGCCGATACGCCGGTGTTGACGATAATCGGCACAGCTTTGGCCATCGCTTCAAAAGACGAAAACTCCAATTGCACCAATCCGGCTGCGGCGGGTACATCTACGGTTGCCAGTTCGATTTCAGTAAAGACGGCCAGCGTGCCTTCGGAGCCGGCCATTAGTTTCGCCAGGTCAATCCGACCCTCCCGGCAGATGTTTTGAATCGTATAGCCGCAGCGGTTGCGCCGGGTTTTGGGCTGGGCATTGGCAATGAGTTCTTCTTTGCCGGCCAGCAGTTGGACGCATTGCCGGGCGATAGTTTGCAAAGTCGGGTTTGTGATTTCTTCGGGCGACATATTGTTTTGCAATTGGGCGATAGAGCCGTCGTACGATACGGCGCGGATTTTGCGGATATGGTCGGCGATATAGCCGTACTGGAGGAAGTGTGCGCCGGTGGCGTTGTTGGCGACGATGCCACCGATGACGGCGCGGTTGGAGCTTGAGGGGTCGGGGCCGATTTTCTTTTTGTATTTGGCCAGCGCCTCGTTGAGTTTGTCGAGGACGACGCCCGGCTGACAGAGGACGGTTGCGCCGCCGTCGCGGATGTCAAGGATGCGGTTCATATACCGGCGGAAGTCGAGGACAATACCTGTGGTGAGGGATTCGCCGGCAAGGCCGCTGCCTGCGCCGCGCGGGGCGATAGGGATAGTATTTTCATTGGCGTATTGGACTACGGCGATAACATCCACTTCGTCTTTGGGGGCGACGACGCATTCGGGACGGATGCTGTAGATACTGGCGTCGGCGCTGAAGGCGACGCGGTTATAGATATCAATCAGGACATCGCCTTTTATGAGCGAGGCCAGGTCTGAACCGATTTGTTCTGCGTTTTTCATTGTTGTCAGCAATTTTATTTTTCTTTATCGGTATCACTATAACAGAAGGCGGGTTTAAAAACAAATGCTTGCGGGCGAATTTGGCGGGGCTTTTGGCTTGCTTTTTTTGAGCGGCGGCAGTACACATTTTTAGGTCGTTTATTGAAAGAGCGATTATGTATGAATTATTTTCAATGGGGCTGGCGCTGGCGGTATTTGTCGTCCTGCTGCGGTGGAAGTTCAAAATCGGCGTGGCGATGATTTTGGCCGCGGCGGCGCTGGAAATCCTGCTGGGGGTTTGGCCCGGGCAGTTGTACCGGACTTTTATGAAAGAATGGCAGACCAGGCCGCTCGACCAGACGACGGGATATTTGTTTGTAACGCTGACATTGCTGGTCAATCTTGTCAACGTGATGGGGCTGGCGATGAAGGAGGCGGGCGTTTCGCAGCGGCTGGCTTCGGCGCTGCAAAATCTGTTCAAGAGCCGGCGCCTGGCGATGTGCACGGTGCCGCTGCTGATGGGGCTTTTGCCGACGCCGGGGGGGATAATGCTTTCGGCGCCGATGGTGCGGGATTTGGCCGACAGCATTGGCGTCAGCCGGACGCGGTCGGCGGCGATTAATTTTTTCTTTCGTCATCAATGGGAAATGATTTGGCCGCTATTTCCGGCGGTTCCCTTGATTCAGGGTATGCTGGGAATTTCGGCTTTGGCGCTGGTCGGACATAATATCCTGATTACGATTTTCGGTCTTGTCGGCGGGAGTATTTTTCTGCTGCTGATTGGGATTCCACCCAAAGGCGAGCAGCCGCGGTCTAATGAAACGTGGCTGGGCAGTCTGCGGACGTTTATGCAGGCATTCTGGCCGATTGCGCTGGTGGCGGGGCTTTATATGGCGCTGAATATCAACCCATCGGTTGGGATATTGGCGTCGTTGTGTCTGTTCGCGTGGGCAAATAAAATTCCATTGCCGCGATGGGGAGGGCTTTTTAAGGAAGGTTTCGAGACGGATTTTGTGCTGCTGATTCTGGGGGCGCTGTTGTTTAAGCTCAATCTTCAGGCGGGCGACAGCATTACGGCGGTGATGGCGTTTTTTACGCGGATTCATCTGCCGACGTGGGTATTGCTGTTTGTGCTGCCGATGATTGTGGCGGCGTTGACGGGGCTGACGATGCCGACGGTGGCGATTACATTCCCGCTGCTTTTGCCGTTTATCGGCACGGGGGCCGACGCACATATCGGTCTGCAGACGCTGGCGTTTTCGGGATTGCTGTGCGGGCTGAATCTGACGCCGGTGCATCTGTGTCTGAGTTTGTCGGCCAGTTATTTTGAGGCGCCGCTGGGCAAAATTATTTTACTTTTGATCGGGCCGATCAGCTTTATCGCTATTGCGGGTATTCTTGCGGCGATGATAGGGTGAGAGATTAAAAGTTTTGAGTTTTGAGTGCTTAGTTTTGAGTTTGTAGATGAAGAAAATGGAAAGTGAAAAATAGTCGCTTAATTAACCAAATTTTTCAACAGCTTTGCTGTCGTTAATTTCCTCTATTTCTATATCTTCCCCTGATAAATATCCTTCAATCGTTCATATTTCCAATCGCCAGCGATTTTTCGCTCGGAAATAATTTTATCAATTTGTTTGGGTTCATCAGCAGACCAGAAGTATTCCTGCCCTTTGGACTTTTTTATTTTTCTCCAAAACTCGGGTTTGTACTGAGGTGTATCTTCTGCATCAATAAGAATAATTCCGCCTTCAGTTACTTTTTTGTGTTCCAGATAAGCTGTCAGGTACGCTGGTCCGACATACATTTCTTTTTGTAGATTATTCAATTGAATGCGATTTTCATAATGAAAATCTCCATAAGCAATTGCTGTTTGCATCAGGTATCTTTTTTTCAACAGCTTTTTATGCAGCGATGAAACGAATTCTACAATCTCTGCAAGTATGTCATTACGGTTAGCAGACATCGAAGAAACCCATGAAATTACGCAATCCGAAACTGCTATGGCAGAAATGCTACTTTTCTTTTGCTCTGCGATATCGTACACGGACTGAAAAAAATGGTCGAGAGCTTTATGGGCATTGTCCTTGTTCTCCATTAACTTCTTAAATCCACATAAGTCGGAGAAGGCAACATATGTTGGTCCATGAAAAGGCTCGGGCATAATCCATTCCTATTCGAACAGGTACCTATGAGATAAGCACTACGTACTTAGATTTTCTGTAAGCATCGGATTGCTTATAGTAAGCCCATGCACTGGGGACAAGAAAGCATACCGAACTTGCGATGCCAAGAATATTTACTAAGATTAAAAAAGGGTTAACCCAAAAGTCAGTCCACATAAGAGCGGTAGCGAGAGGCGGTAGAGTAAGAACCACGCCAATAGCATTCGTGCATGTCATAAGGATGGCACCCCACGCTCTACCTAAGCAAGCCATGATAAGCCCCACAATACCGGCTGAGGCAAGGATGAGTGAGAAACATCCGATTCCAATGAGACCTACGGCTGTATCTTCAGACACTTCAGGAGGATTGAGTGACCCATTTATAAACCCAATTGCAAAACCCAATACACAAGAGGTAATACACATTGCCAATCCTGCTTTTATTACTTCAGGCATTCGCGGCTTTGATGGTACGCCCCTGCTATGTTCTGCCGTTTCTATATTCTGAGAAACATTTTGTTTTGTTACAGGATTGGTTTCTTTATCAGAGGCAGACGAAGAATTTAATACTCGCGTTTTCTCTCTTTGGAATTCTTCTTCGGTTAAAGCGCCCTTTTCCTTAAGATCATACAATCTTTCGAGTAATTTCAAAGAGTTGTCGGATTCTGAAACTTTGCTCTTCTCCTTGCTGTTCTTGCTGACGTTAGCGTCGTCATTTTGTGTTTTCTGTTGTCGGAATTCTGATATTGGAAATACTCCTTGGCATTTATCGCACCGCCCTGTTTTGCCTAAATAGTTATCTGGAACAGAAAAAACGGCTAAGCAGTTGGGGCATTGGGTTTTCATAACAACCTCCTTAAAAACCGGAATAATTTAAGACCCTAAGTTCTTCGCCGATCCTTTTTTGCACACCACAGTTCCTTTCCTGCCTTTTTGTCCTTAAATTATACTTCCTTTCTCTCCGATTTCCAACATCAAAACAGGGGAAGCGGTGATTTTTAATTTTGGCCAGTGGAATGGGGGGTAGGAATGGGGTATAATAGCTGGGAATTATGTCGGCGAAAGCGGAAAAAAACTTATTTCAGTCCACGGAAGACAAGACTTTGCAGGGTTTTGCGCCGCTGGCGGTACGGATGCGGCCAAAAACCATCGACGAATTCGTCGGGCAGGAGCATTTTGCGGGCGAAGGGAAACTTCTCCGGCGGATGCTGGAAGGCGGGGCGATCAGCAGCCTGATTTTTTACGGTCCGCCCGGTTCCGGCAAAACGACCCTGGCATACGTCATCGCCAATCACATCAACGCCGTGTTTGAGAGTCTCAGCGCACCGGCGGCTGGCGTGAAGGAAATCCGTCAGGTCCTTGATAACGCAAAGGATAGATTGCTCTCTTCGGGCCGGCGGACGGCGCTATTTATTGATGAAATTCATCGGTTTAACCGTGCCCAGCAGGATGTACTGATGGATGACGTCGAAAACGGCATTGTTACGCTGATTGGGGCGACGACGGAAAACCCGTTTTTCAGTATCAATTCGCCGTTAATCAGCCGCAGCACGATATTTACGTTTGAGCCGCTGACGGCTGAGCATATCAAGGTGATTCTGAAGCGGGCGGTTGCGGACGAGCAAAACGGGCTGGGCAAGTTAAAGCTGCGAATAAACACGGATGCGGAGGATTTTCTGGCCCAGTTATGCGACGGCGATGCCCGCAAAGCCCTTACGGCGCTGGAGGTTGCGGTATTCTCCAAGCAGAAGCAAACGAAAAAGGGCGCCGAGATTGTCATCACTCTCGATGATGCGAAAGAATCCATCCAGCGCAAGGCCCTCCAGTACGACGGGACGGGCGATACACATTATGATTTGGCCAGTGCATTGCAAAAGTCGATGCGGGGTTCGGACCCGGACGCGACGGTTTATTGGCTGGCGCGGATGATTGCCGGCGGGGAGGATTTGCGGTTTATTGCCCGGCGGATTGTGGTTTGCGCGACGGAGGACGTGGGCAATGCCGACCCGACGGCGACGGTATTAGCGGCTTCGGCGATGCAAATCGCGGAATTTGTGGGGTTTCCGGAGGCGCAATTAGCTCTGGCGCAGGCGGCGATTTATGTGGCCTGCGCCCCCAAGTCCAACGCCTGCGCCAAGGCCGTCTGGGGGGCGGTATCCGACGTTCAGTCGGGCCGGACGATTCCAGTGCCGCCGCATCTGCGGGATTCGCACTATAAAAGTGCGGCCAAACTCGGGCACGGCATCGGCTATCAGTATCCGCACGACAGCCCAACGGGTTATATTCCGCAGGATTACGTCGGCCAAAAACTGCCGAGGGCGTATTATCAGCCCAAGGCCGTCGGGCGGGAAAAATTGATTGCAGAGTATTTACAAAAGCTCAAAAATCAGGTACAAGAAATAAAGAAGTCAGAAGCCAGTCCTTCGACAAGCTCAGGACACAGAAGTCGGAAGTCAGAATAAAAAGCCGGCGAAAAAAGCGAATCGTGGATATAATGGACAAGACGCAATTACGAAAAGAGCTTCGGCAGATATTGGCCCAAATGCCTGCGGAAGTCCGCCAGCAGAAGAACCGGCAGATCTGCGACCATTTGCTGAACGCGCCGGAGTATAAAGAAGCCTCGGTCGTAATGTTGTTTTTGTCGATGCAGCACGAGGTGGATATGACGCCGATTCTGCTGGACGCCTGGCAGCGAGGCAAAACGGTGGCCGTTCCCAAAGTCTCGTGGGAACAGCGGCACATGATTCCGGTGGAAATCCATTCGCTGGATAGCGGGTTGAGTACGGATAAAATGGGTCTGCGGAATCCGACGACAGGCACGCCGGTGCCATACGGGGACATTGACCTGGTGATTGCACCGGGTCTTGGGTTTGATCGGCGGGGCAATCGTCTGGGACGAGGCGGGGCGTACTATGACCGGTTTTTCGCTTCGCCGGGACTGCGAGCAAAAAAATGGGCCGCGGCGTTTTCGGAACAGATTCTGGATGCCGTTCCGCACGACAAAAAAGATATCCCAATGGATGCCCTGGTGTGCGAAACAGGTATCGTTCGATGCAAAGGTACCCGACGGATACCTTCCAAAGTGAAAAGTTAATCCGCCAAAGGCGGATAAAAATCCAGAAAGTAAAAGTAAGATTTAGCTGCATATCCGGCGGATGAGTTGATATGAAAAATAAAGAGAATCACGGAGGATAATTCGATTATGAGATTCCAATATCGACCGTATCAAGAACGCAGCGCGGGAAATCGACGGACTCAATTTATTCTGCTGATTCTGATGGTGCTGATTGTCGGACTGGTGGCGCTGAATCAGTACCGTAAGAAAAAACAGGAACAGCCGACGGAAGCAGTGGAACCTGTTTCGACCGCCGAACCCGCTGCGACGGAGAGTTCGGAAGTGCCGACAACAACCGGCCAGGCTCAGCAGACCGATACGGCGCCTGTGTCGGCCCAACAGCCGGCTCCGACAGAACCCAATCAGATATTCTCCTCCGACGGCACCGGTCCCGAAGCGGCGGCGATTATTCGACAGGCGATGGAGGATGCCGGCGCCGGCAGAGTCGTCGCCGCACGCGACCAGTTGAATCGCGCCCTGGATATGAAGCTGAGCGACGCGGTGCGCGGCGAGGTTAAAAAACAGCTTGCCCAACTGGCCCAAATGTGGCTGTTTGGCAAAACGGTTTATCCCGGCGACACATTTACGGAACTGCATAAGGTGCAGTCGGGAGAAGTACTGGCGATTCTTTCCAAACAGTATAAAGTGCCTCACGAATGTATCGAAAAAATCAACGGTATTCTGAACCCGGAACGGCTGCAGGCCGGCCAGTCGATTAAAGTGGTTCACGGCCCGTTTTGGGCGGTCATCAGCAAAAAGAATTACACCTTCGATTTGTATCTGCAGGGGATGTTTGTCAAGCAGTATAAAGTAGGTCTGGGGCGGGTGGAGTACGAGACGCCCAGCGGCAAATGGCGGGCGGCTCTGGGCGGTAAACTGGTCAGACCCCCCTGGAAGGACCCGGATACGGGCAGAGTATATCAGGGCGATGACCCGGATTATCCGCTCGGTTCGCGCTGGATTACGCTGGAAGGGCTGGAAGGCCAGGCGAAAGGACGAACAGGGTTTGCCATTCACGGCACCAAAGACCCTGAAACGATCGGGACGCGGGCCTCGCGAGGCTGTATCCGGCTGTTTAACGGCGATGCGGTTGAGGTTTATGACTTGATGGAACCGGGTGTGTCTGAGGTGCTGGTTGTTGAGTGATGTCTAAAAACAGAGAATCTGTGATGACGGTTAAATCCGAAATCCGAATCTCGAAATTCGAAACAAATTCGAAATTCGAACATCTCAAATTCAAAACATAAGCCGCTGTGGCCTTTGGGTTTATTCGTTTTGGATATTCGAATTTTTGTCATTTTGGATTTGTCTTGGATTTTGGATTTCGTGCTTCGGATTTTACGATAGTGACTTGTAAGTGTTGTCGTAACAGCTATATCTGTTGCACGGAGTGAATGTGATTGCACGGAGGGGAAAAATCAGTGTGTTGGCCGCGGGGGCTTCGGCCGCGGTCCATCTGGCACTGCTGGGAGGTTTTGCGTCTGTTCGTCTGGGTGCACCCGCCGAATCACATTCCGTCGTGGGAGCGGTAAGCATACAGGCGGTTCGACGGCCTGTCGAACAGCCTTTAATCACGCCCAAACCTGAAGTCAAAATGGAAAGTAAACCTGTGGCTCAACAGGATAAACCAACACCGATGGTTTCGCAATCCGCTCCTGTGGTTGCGGATGAAAGTCGTCCGCAGCCCCCGGTTCAAATTCCGCAGAATACATCAACCGCTTCGTCAACGGCATCGTCAACAACGTCGTCAACGGCTTCGGGAATGATTTCAGGAACGGTTTCGGGAGTGGTTTCTGAGGCGGGTTTTTTCGGCCAGGAAACGGCGGTCAGGACGGTTTGTTTTGTGGTGGACTGTTCAGGCAGCATGTACGGACGACTGGAATTGATTGGGCGGCAGTTGAAGGACTGTATCGCTTCGCTGCGGGATACACAGTCGTTTTATCTGATTTTTTTTATGGACGGCGACAAGCTGCTCGAAAGCGGCGACGGCAAAGCCGTACCCGCCGCCGGGTACGCCAAAGCGCAGGCGTTTGCAATGATAGATCGTATCCGCCTGGAGGGCCAGACCAACGCCCGACAGGCCCTCGAACGGGCGATGAAAATCCGCGACGCCAGGGGCAGACCGATGGAGCTGATTTATTTTCTGACCGACGGATTTGATTTGCAGATTTCATCGCCTGGCGCGTTTTGCAGAGATATTGAACGGATGCGGAACAAATATGCGTCGTCTGTGACGATAAATACCATTGGTTTGTGGGCGTCGCCGGAAGACCAGCGGATGCTCGAGCGAATCGCGAAAATGACGGGCGGACAGTTTGTATCCGTGGAATGATAAATGATGAATGACTTTAATTATTGAAAAAGACGATTATGGATAATCCGATTGCTCAAGGTGGATGGGAAGAACTTTCACAGACGTATTATACGCAGTTTTTTGTGGCCGGCGGCCCCATTGTATGGTTTATTCTGCTGCCGATGTCGGTGATGGCGGTGTATTTTATGGCGGAGTTGTGTATTACCGTTCGACGCAAAAAACTGCTTCCGGCAACAACGAGTTCGGAAATCATCACCGCGGCGGCACGGTACGGTTTTGAATCTCTTACGATTCACCTTGGGAAAAAGACGGATTTTGTCGGCCGGGCGATATGTGCCGTCTCTGAAAAAACGCGAAAAATGCACCCGTCGTTCTCGCTGGTGAGTCAAATTGCCGCCGAAAGTCTGCAGGAGCAGGGGATGAAACTGTTGCGAAGAGTGGAGTGGTGCAATCTGCTTGGCGCCGTGGCTCCGATGGTCGGGCTGTTTGGAACCGTCTGGGGAATGATTGATGCGTTTAATCAGTTGGGTATTTCCGCAGGACAACCTCGACCGGCCCAACTGGCCGGTGCCATATCCGTGGCGCTGGTTACGACTTTCTGGGGGCTGCTGATTGCGATTCCATCGTTGTTTGTCTATGGGGTGTTTCGGTCTAAAGTCGAAGGTCTGGCGGCCGAGGCGGCGGTGGAGGTCGAAACCCTGCTGGAACGGCTGTGGGAAATGCGGACGATGGAACCGGAGAAGATGCGGACCGAGATGGAGGTACGTTCTGTTGCGGAAAAAGAACGAACCCAGACGGCCAGACCTGTCGTTGAGGCGGTAAAAGAAAAAGCCGGCGCTCAAAAAATCGTGCCAGCGGCGGTATCGCCCACGGCCAAGCCGACGCTTGACCGTGCCACCCAGCCGAACCGACCGCAGAATCCTCAGCGTGTGGAAATCCCGGTGAAAAGGTGAAGACTCTTCATTTCAAGCGAGATACTGCCGTAGGTTTTGATATGACGCCACTGATTGATGTGGTGTCATTGTTAATTATATTTTTTATGCTGGTTTTTCAGTTTTGCGCCGCCGAACTGTTTGAGGTGCGATTGCCGGACAGAATTGTGTCCGCAGAAAAGTTTGACCCGCGAGCCGGTGCGTTAATGACGATTACGGTGATGCAGAAGGACGGCAAGGTGTGTTATGCCGCCGGTGCGGATATCCTGCCCGGCAATGAACCGGAACTGCTGGAAAAAATGATTGCCTCGGCAATTGACAGCCGGACGACAAAAACCGGACAGGGGAAAATCGTTTGTCTGCGGTGTGATAAACAAATCGCGTTTGAGAATGTTCGTCCCGTCCTGGCAGGGATTGCCAGAAGCGGCGCCGAAAAGGTACAATGGGCGACGGTCAAGAACTGAACACGGAAAGTACAACCGGGGCAATCAACGGATTTTGTCGGCCAGAAAGTCGGCGACAATCCGGTGTCCTTCCGGCGACCAGTGCTGGTCATAAGTAAAATATACCCACCGGCCGGCCAGAATCTGTTGCCTGAGAATATCGGTAAGACTGACAAATTCAATCGCCTGCTTACGGCAGAAGTCCGCCGTCACCATCTCAAAGGTATCCAGTTGCGGCAGAATAGTGTCGAGGATTTTTTCTTCGGGGGGAAGATTTTTTCGTGCCAGCGCCATATACGCCCGCAGTTTTGCCGGGTCAAGATATTCCCGTTCGGCCGGCAGCAACAAGTGGGGTTTATCGGGGGCATAGACCACAATCAGACGCGCTCCGCTGGCGGCGCACTGACTCTGGAGCAAAGTCAAAGTCTCCTGCGTTTTGCGGCATCCCTGCGTTTGGGAAAACTGCTCTGATGTCTGACAGTGGGCCAAAAAGCGTTTCAGGTCAAAGGTATAATAATTGGCGCTGCCCTGCGGTACGTTCATCGGCAGCCAGGATACCGGATACATAATATGCCGGGGGTTGTTGAGGGTTGCGGGACTGATGTTGAAACGATTACTGTTAATGGGACTAAATGTTCGAATGATCAACTCGGCCAGTCGCTGTCGCAGGGGTGACGTTTTAAAGATGATGTCTTTGAAAGATGGCTTTGAGCGGCCCTGGCCGGAGGAGGGAAAGTTGCTGTCGCGGAAATCATTCCCCTCATAGAGCATACAGAGCACAATTTTCGGTTTCAATGGCTGGCCAACCTCCCTGAGGACCTCAACATAATCGGTGGGATTTCCGCCGGACATACCGAGATTATAGACTGTCCGTCCGGTTTTCTGTGCCAGCAGAACGGGCCAGTTCTGCTCGTCGGAGACGCCGGACCCTTCAGCGAAGGAATCGCCGAGTACGACAACATCATACTGATTCAAGTCGGTTTGATTGCGTAACCCCCGTTTATCGGTGGTGAGGGTGAATGCATGTGCCGGATAGCCGACCGGGGCATTGGGATAAGTAAATGGTGATGCCGGGCTGTCCACGAAAGTGCCCCGCTGAACCTGAGAGGGCTGGCGATGATAGCTTTGGCCGGAGCGGATGTATTGGCTGCGCTGCACCAGCCGTAATATTATATCGGTCAGCACGATTCCCATTAAAATCGACAGAGTCAGGCTGATGATTTTGAAGATATCCTTCTTTTTTTCTTCCGGCGTTTTGGGTTTTCCCATCCAGACGCCCCACAGAATCAGTGCCGACAGAGGCGTCAGAATCAACAACACGGTCATTTGTTCGAGTGTATAACGGCCCATCAAAACGATGCGCTGCTGCGCGACACAATAGGCCAAAGGGGCCTGACGCAGCCACAAAAGAGACAACAGTGTCAGCAAACCGATCGTCCACGCCCATTTTCCAAAGGATTGTTTCTTCATTCAATCATCCCGGCTCAGAATAAGGAGGGGTTCTCAAAACAGTGGGTAAATAAACGGCGCGATGGCGGTTCCGCTCAGCAGGATGATTAACCCCATTGCCAGCAGCGCGAGGATGATGGGCAGCAGCCACCATTTTTTATTGTGTTTGAGAAATTCCAGGAATTCGACCGCGATATTTTCGCGGCGCCGGCCGGCATAGCGCTGAAATTCCTGATTTGACTTCGATGGGGCTTGTTCATTCATAAGAAACCTCTTTGATTTGTGTGCCGTTAAAATTGCTGAAAATAGCGTTTTACGGAATCCGGGCGCGAATATTTGACCCAGTAGGAATCCTTTTGCCGTTCTGGTTTGCGGTGCAAAGCATCCCGCCCCAGGATGCGGAAAAAAAGACCGGTCGGCAGCAAGATACCGAAATAAAACAAGGCCATCAGAAGATGGCTTATCACCCAGCCGATAGGAAATCCTGCCAGCATCAGCCCGGCGTACAAAGGCCAGACCAGCCGGACGGAAATCCGGCTCAGCGTGTAAATCACAAGACCGGCAATTACAAACCCGGCCAATACGAATTTGCTCATATCCCAGCGCCAAGTCAGCAGCAGTCCGAGCAGACTCAGCATCACCAGGGACAATTCCCCGAATTGCCGAAGTTTCGCTGGCGAAGGTTTTAAATCCAGTTGAACTATCGACATAATTTTTTCCCAAAGACAATTAATCCAGTTCAAATTGTTTCAGATACTCATCCACCGGCCAGAGTTTCTTTTGCGGCTGCTGCTCCTTAAAGAGGATGCAGTTTTCCAGCACCAGCACATCCATATCCGTGGCCATAAAGCAATGATACGCATTTTGGGGCGTGCAGACAATCGGTTCGCCCCGGATATTGAAGCTGGTGTTGATTATCAGCGGGCAGCCTGATTTTTCCTCAAACCGTTTCAGCAGCCGGTAATACCGGCCATGCCGAACCGCGTCAACCGTTTGCACCCGCGCGGAATAATCCACGTGGGTTATACTCGGAACCAGACTGCGGCGGGTCTTGAGCAGTTCCATCCCCGTCAGGTTTTTCTGCTCCGGCGTCAGTGCGATGCGTTTGTTGTCCCGAACCGGCGCTACCAGAAGCATATAGGGGCTGGCGTGGTTTTTCAGGGCAAAGTAATCTTCCGCCCGTTCCTCAAGGACGCTGGGAGCGAAAGGCCGAAATGATTCACGAAACTTGATTTTCAGATTCATTCTGGACTGCATTTGTTCATTGCGGGCGTCGCCGAGAATACTGCGATAGCCCAGAGCCCGCGGACCGAATTCCATTTTTCCATGAAACCAGCCGACGACGTTCTGTTTAACAATCAGTTCGGCGACCGTATCGAGGAGCTGATTCTCGTCCTGGCAGTATTGATAAGCCGCCCCGACGGAATCGAGGAACTCCCGAATCGCGTCATTGGAATAAGCCGGTCCAAGCAGCGACCCTTTTTGTAAATCGTCTTTTTCGACCGTTCGCGGGTTTTCCAGGAGCTGATACCAGACGAACATTGCCGCCCCCAGTGCGCCGCCTGCGTCGCCGGCGGCCGGCTGTATCCAAATCCGGTCAAACGGCCCCTCGCGAAGAATCCGTCCGTTACCCACGCAGTTTAAGGCCACACCGCCGGCCAGAACCAGCCTGGTAAGACCTGTTTGCTGATGGGCGTAGCGGGCCATACGCAGCATCACATCCTCGGTCACTTTCTGTATGGAAGCGGCGATATCCATCTCCCGCTGAGTAATCCGGACCTCCGGGGTTCTTCGCGGGCCGCCGAACAGTTTTTCAAATTTATCATTGGTCATTACATCCGAATAGCAATACGCAAAATAATCGAGATTCAGCCGAAAAGAGCCGTCGCTTTTGAGGTCCAGCAGTTCCGACCGAATCAGGTTTTCGTATTTGGGTTGTCCATACGGCGCCAGACCCATCAGTTTATATTCCCCGGAATTAACCTTAAAGCCGGTAAAATAGGTGAACGCCGAATAAAGCAGGCCGAGGGAGTGGGGAAATCGCATTTCATAGAGCAGTTCTATTTTATTCTGTCTTCCGACGCCGATGCTGGCGGTGGCCCATTCCCCGACGCCGTCGAGGGTCAGAATCGCAGCCTCTTCAAAAGGCGACGGGAAAAAGGCGCTGGCGGCGTGGGATTCGTGATGTTCCAGAAATAAGTATCGGCCCTGATACTGATTATCCAGTGCCTGGTCCATTTCCCGCGGCAGATGAAGTTTTTGCTTGAGCCATAGGGGGATACTCATTAAAAACTGCCGAAAGCCTTTGGGCGCATAAGCCAGATAGGTTTCTATGAGTCGTTCAAATCGTACCAGGGGTTTCTCGTAAAAAATTACGTAATTCAGTTGCTGCGGACTGATTCCCGCCTCCGACAGACAAAACTGCACAGCGTGCAGGGGAAAACGATAATCATGTTTTTTGCGAGTGAACCGCTCCTCCTGTGCCGCGGCGATAATCTGCCCATCTCGAAGCAGGGCGGCCGCGCTGTCGTGATAGAAGGCAGATATTCCTAATATATAAACCGGTTTCTTCCCCATTTCCTTATCAGCCGTCATAGCTGGGGTTCTCAGGGTTTTTCGTACATCAAAACGCACTGCCTGCGAATGTTATCCCGGCCGGTTTGTCTTTGTGTTTTGCCGGTTGCCGCCATCATATAGACGTCACTACCTTTGTCAAGATTCAATTGTCGTGGTATTGGGATGTCCAGGAAACCCCAACCCATTGGGGTATCCCCCTTAAGAGGATAGGATGTATGACAATAAGATGCTATCAAGGGCTGAGAAAATGATAGGCCTGGGGGAGGAGATTGGCATTTCGGTACAATTCTTCGTTGTCGCAGTGTGATGTCTTTTGGTTTGTTTTATGCCGGTGTTTCAGCGGGTTGTTCGAGGTTGTATTGTTTGACCTTGGCATAGAGGGTGGCGCGGGTGATGCCTAAAAGGGCCGCGGCGCGGGTTTTTTGTCCACCAGCTTCTTCCAAGGCCCTTCGCACCAGTTCTTTTTCCGCCTTTTCAAGCGAAAAATCGCGCATCCGCGAGGATAATTCCGAAGGCTGAGTCTGCGGTTCCATATCGAACGCTTCCAGCTCAAAGAAAAGATTGTCGGTGCCAATCTGCTCTCCGGATTCCAGCAGAATCGCGCGTTCAATGACGTTTCGCAGTTCCCGCACATTGCCGGGCCAGGGGTGTTTGAGCAGCATTTCCGCGGCCAGTTTCGTCAGGCCCTTGATTTTGCCTTTCTTTTCGGGACAAATCCGGGACTGCCGAATAAAATACTCGGCCAAAAGCAGGATATCCTCTTTTCGCGTTTGGGCCCGAAGCGGCGCAAGGACAATGGGACAAACCGCCAGCCGATAGTACAAATCCTGTCGGAATTTTCCCTGCCGGACTTCATTGGCCAGGTTGCGGTTACTGGTGACAATAATCGTGGCATCGGTTGAAAGATCGTGGATTCCGCCGACCCTGCGGAAGGTTTTTTCCTGAATGACACGCAACAGTTTGGCCTGCAGGTCCAGCGGCATTTCGCTGATTTCATCAAGAAAGATTGTGCCGTCGGCGGCCAGCTCCAGAAGACCTGTTTTGTCGCGGTCGGCTCCGGTGAAAGAGCCTTTGACGTGGCCGAACAGTTCGCTTTCCAGCAAATTGGCGGTTAAGGCTGCACAATTGACGGCGACGAATTTCTTTTCGCTTCCGTGCCGCAGGACGTGAACGGCCCGCGCGGCCAGTTCCTTACCGGTGCCGGTTTCGCCCACGATGAGAACCGGATTGCACTGACTTTGTGCCACAATCCGAATCATTTTGAGCGATTTGGCCACCGCCGGACTTTTGCCGACGATGGATACGCTGGAGGGACAATCCCCAATGAAAAAATGCTTCGGTTCGTCCTCGATGAGCTTGTCAGACCGCAGAGAGCGTATGATTTGGCAAAGTCGATCCGCGTTTTCCGCATTGTCCAGGTAATCCGTGATACCCAGCGCAAGATACTCGGCGGCCAATGAATGAGTGGACTCGTCGCCCACTACAACCAGAGGCATAGAACGTTTCTGTTCTTTAAGCCAGCCGGTCAGGGTTTGAATCTGTGGAATGGAAATATCCGGTCCCAGCAGGATCAATTTCGGCTCAGCGCGGTTGATCAGGTCGATCAGGTCGTTCCATTCATCCACAGCGTAGAGCCGCCCAGCGATTTGTCTGGCCAGATGTTGTATCTGCGGCTGCCTTGAGACAACCAGAATCGACTCTATTTCCATAAACCTTTACTCGCTGGTGGACTCAGTTTATTCCAGAACCCAAAACGTTTGTATGGAATAGGTCGGCAGGGGGAGCAAGCCATCTTTAATTTTTTATCGGACAGTCCAATAAAAACTTAAATGCTGTTTTTCGAGAAGTAAAATTATGAGCCTTTTGGATTAAAAAGTCGCTGTTGTCGTGGTTATAGGACGTTGATGATTTTATCAAAAAGAGGAAATTTTTTCCACCGATGGGACAATTTTTATCCACCGCAGCACGGAGATTATACGTTGTGAAAACTTATGGAAAGCAGGCGAGAAAATATTTAACGCATTACCCAAAAAGAAGTTATGTGCCGTCAAATCGGTTTTTTGAAAGCGGTGGCATAGGAATTGCGGACTTTCTTTGCGGAAAAGTACGCCTTGAAGTTAGACAAAATATCGAAAGAGACACAAATGAGTACGGATATAACTTCCGCGGCACAACAAAAAATAGATTACATGAGTCTGTTGATTACGGAGCTTCGCAATCAGAATCCGCTGGAGCCGATGGACAATCAGCAGATGGCCGCTCAGTTGGCGCAGATTTCGCAACTGGAGCTGACGGAGGAGATGAATACCAATTTAGAGACAATCAACAGCGCAATGAGCGATTTGAAATACAGCTTTGAAGGGTCGCTGTGGATGGCGCAAGTGGACTACGCCAAATCGCTGCTGGGCAAGACAGTGAGCTTTTACAACACTGAAAACGGCGATGTGCTGGAAGGACAGGTCAAGAAACTGGCGTTTCAGAATAGTCAACCTGTGTTGACGATTCATACCAGCGGTCAAGACGCGAAGGACTATACGATTTCGGTCAATCAAATCGAAGGTATTCAGGCATAAGGACATAGTAAAGGAGACGAAGTATGGGTTCCGCATTATCAGCCGGCGTGTCCGGATTAAAAGCGTTCCAAACGATGCTGGACGTAGCGGGAAACAACCTGGCCAACGTGAATACAATTGGATTTAAGGGCAGTGCGGTCACCTTTGCCGAACTGCTTAGCCAGACGATTCGTCAGGCCAGCGGCCCGTCGGGAACATTGGGTGGTATAAACCCACAACAAATGGGCAGCGGTGTGATTGTCTCGTCAATCAAACGGGATATGAGTCAGGGCAATATTGAAACGACAGGTCAGGATCTTGACGTGGCGATTGACGGATCGGGGTACTTTGTATTGAATAACGGCCGACAGGATATCTATACCCGTATCGGTTCCTTTGCGGTGGATGCCAACAACACGCTCGTCGATCCTTCGACAGGCTATAAGGTCCAGCGAATGGGTTCTTATGGAGAAAGCGAAGGTTTCCAAACGGTCGGCGATTCGGGCATTCATATTCCCTGGGACAGTTCGATGCCGGCCAATGCCACTTCGGAAATTATTCTCAACGGCAATCTGCGTTCCTCCAACGGCAAGCCGGAAACTCATAAGCTCATCGCCAATATGGCGTTCACGACAAGTTCGGGCGATCAGGCAGCAACGGCCAATACCTATATCTCTGATCTCGATCAATGGAATGGAACGCCGCTGGCGGAGGGAGAAACGGGGACGATTTTAGTTTCGGGTATCAAGGAAGACGGAACCGTATTCACAAATCAGGCAATCACCTGGACAGGAGCGGCACCGGGAGAGGGGGCCACCGTGCAGGATATTCTGGACCAGATTTCGGCGCTGTATAACAGCAGTACGGCAACGCTGAGCGCCGACGGAAAAATCGCCATTACAGGCGACCTCCCCGGATACAGCCTGGCCCAGGTGACCAATATGACTTATGAGGCCGCCGGCAGCGAAAGCCTGACGATTCCGACTTATTTTGATTATGCCGCCATCGGAGGCAACGATATCAAGACATTTAAAATTTCGGTTTATGATAATTTGGGCCAGCAGCATATTTTAACGGGAACCTTTGTCAAGACCGATACGAATAATACGTGGGATTTGGTAATTCAGGCTATTGGCGGCGAACGGGTTGCGTCTTGGTCGGATTACGATGTTCACAACTCCACGGCGCTGAATCGACGGATTTCCGGCATCGAATTCAATACCAACGGTTCCTACAAGGGACTGACCTCGACGTCGGAGTCGACGTTGTTCTCCGTACAGTTTGAAAACAATCCGAGCATTACGCAAACCATTGCGCTGGACCTCGGAACGGCGGGAGAGTTTACAGGTTTAACCCAGTTTGACAGTCAACAGTCCAGCGCGGCGGCTTTGACCCAGGACGGGTACGAAGCCGGGTCGCTTTCGAGCGTAACGATTGACAATACCGGAATGATTGTCGGTACCTTTACCAATGGCGTCAAGGTGAATGTCGCGGCGCTGCAAGTCGGGATGTTCCAAAATGCCGGCGGTCTGGAATCGACGGGCAACGGCTATTTTATGCCGACAGCCAACTCCGGCGAACCCATCGCTACGATGGCCAGCAGCGGCGGGTCGGGCCGCATTACGGGCAAAAGCCTCGAAAAATCAAACGTGGATATTGCAACGGAATTTGTCAACCTGATGCAGGCCCAGAACGGATATCAGGCCAACTCCCGCACCATTCGCGTGGCCAATAGCGTGCTTCAGGAATTGACCAATTTGATTCGTTAACCCTATTTCCGACAGGGAATTCATGGTGGTTTTGTATGAACTGACAGCCTATTTTTATCAGGCCCTGTCGCCGATACAGCGGTATGAGGCGATGCGTCATCTTCATACCGGCCCAATGCCGGGTTTTCTGACCAATAAGTGGTTTGTGCTTCTGGGCTGGTCGCTGATCGGGCTGCTGGTGATTTTGTTTTTCGCCGTTCGCCGGATGCGCCTGGAAAAAGAACGGCTGGCGATGGAAGAGCAATTTCTTGAGTCTTCCGATCTCTGCCGGCTGACGACGCAGGAGCGGGAGATTCTGGAAACCATCTGCCAATACGCCGATGTGCCGAAAAAAAACTACATCTTCACCAACAGCAGCGCCTTTAATACGGGTTTTGCCAAACTGATACATGAAAGTTTCGAAGCCGGGCATAACCTGATGCAGCGCAAACAACTGAATATCATAGTCCAAGGCATCAAGACCAAAGTGGGATTCCAAAAAAGCCCGTGTGTGTCCGGCTGGACCGTTCACACCTCCCAAAACCTGAGCAGCCGGCAGATTCCACAGGGCAGAAACGTCCTGGTGGAGCTGATTTCGGAATCGGGCGTCTTCCGCTTCGAGGCGACGGTTATTCGTAACGATGCGTATGAACTGGCGCTGCTGCCGGATACGGCGGTCGAGGCGATTCCCGGTCAAACAGCCAATGTGCAGTATAAAGTCGGGGCGGTGGCATGGGTGTTCGAAATGATGGTGACTTCGTGCGGCCCCCAGGGGCTGGAACTGAATCATAGTAATCAAGCCAAATCTGTCGACCGCCGACGTTTTCCGCGGGTTCCGGTGCAGAAAAAAGCCATCGTGGCGTTGTTTGACGTGAGTGAAACCACAGACGAACCACTGGAACCTCCAACGTTTGTGAATGCAACCGTGACGGAAATTTCAGGGCCGGGGCTGCGAATCCAGACAAATCTGGATTTTAAAATACAGGATCGGATTCTGATTATCTTTGAGGCGGAACCGGGGCGACTGATACGGGATATTGCGGAAGTGCGGGGGTTTCGGGACACATCAACGGGTCGATCTGTCGGCGTGGAAATGATCGGTCTAAACGAGATCGCAGTCAATAATCTGATTCGAATCACCAATGCCATCGCGGGAACCGATGTGTTATTGTCTCCTGAAGGCGGAACGGAAGAAGGGTCGGCGACGCCGGAAGAAAAGGGGCAATTGGTATGACCGAAGCGGCGGGACAAATTTGTTCGGGCATTGACTCTCTGATGCAGCAGTATATGGCGGTGGCCAACAACATCGCCAACGCCAATACGGCGGGCTACAAACGTTCGATCAGCTCATTCAGCGCAGATCTGAATCGTCAGATTCAGAATCTCAAAGACGTTTCTCTGACGACAGGGCAGATTGACGTAAAGCAGAATGTCGATTTTTCGCAGGGTCAGGTGGTTCCCACGGGTCGGCCGCTGGATGTTGCGCTGGAAGGCAAGGGATTTCTGACGCTGGAAACGCCGACGGGTCCACTTTATACGCGAAACGGCTCTCTGGAAGTCAACGCACTGGGACAGCTTGTGGATTCGGCGGGTCGGCTGGTAGCGGGACAAAATGGACCGATTGTCATCCCCCCAGAAGTTTCCGTATCGTCCATCCGCATCGGTACGGATGGGACGCTCCAGGCGGGCGATCAGGAAGTGGGAAAACTCAGCGTGGTGGAATTTCCAGGCGGAACGGGTGAACTGGAAGCGGTGGGTTTTGGGTCTTACCGCGCGACGGCGGACGCCAAACCGGAACCGGCCAGGGACATTCGGGTACGGCAGGGCTGTCAGGAAAACTCCAATGTCCGCATTATGGAGGAAGTAGTGAATCTAATCACGTTATCGCGACTTTATGAATCGCATATGAATATTCTCAAGCAGCAGCGCGATAACAACAGCGCGATGCTGAGTGTAGCCAATAGTCAGGGATAGGAGATAAAAAAATGCTGAAGGCATTTTCCACAGCGGCAACGGGTATGGAGGCCCAACAGACGATGATTGACGCCATCGCCAATAACCTGGCCAACGTCAATACCAACGGCTTTAAGCGAACGCAGATCAATTTTCAGGATTTGCTGTATTTGAAGATGCGCGAAGCGGATCGTGAAGTGGCCACCGGCGTAACGGCGCCCAGCGGCCTGGAAATCGGCAGCGGCGTCCGTGTCGCCTCGACCACGCGAAATTTTACCGTTGGAGACGTGCAAAGCACCGGCAGCGATTTGGATGTGGCGATTCAAGGCGACGGGTTTTTCAAGGTGATTCTGCCCAGCGGCGAAGAACGCTATACGCGCGACGGCGCGTTTCAGAAGGACGCCAACGGGTTGCTGGTTACGGCCAGCGGCTATCAAATCAGTCCCGGCATTACGATTCCACAGGACGCGATGTCGGTCGATATCGCACCCGATGGGACCGTCGGCGCTATCACCCCGGCCGGCAAGCAAGTCATTGGAATGCTGGAATTGTACCGCTTTCCCAATGCTGCGGGGCTGAGTTCCGAGGGCGGCAACCTCTACCGCGAAACCGAAGCCAGCGGCGCGGCGGTGGCGGGCAAAGCGGGGGAATTAGGATGCGGAAGTCTTTTGTCCAAGTACCTCGAAAAATCCAACGTGGAAATGGTGACGGAGCTGGTCAACCTGATTAACGCCCAGCGGGCCTACGAAATCAACTCGCGCACGATTCGCACCGGGGACAACATTCTGCAGCAACTGTCGCAACTGGTACGATAGATGACGGGATTTTGGAATGGGTAGAATGATTCCACTGACGACAATCTGGATATTGACGGCGGGAATATTTTGTTCGGCGGCGAATGTCCCGCAGCCGGTGGAAAAATTGCGCATCTCGCTTACCAAAGAAGTCGTGGTTGGTGAGTCCCATGCGCGTCTGGGGCAAATTTCAACGCTTACCGGGCCGAAGGAACTTGTGGAAAAAGCGGGAAAGACAGAGCTGGGGATATTTTCCGCAAAGGGACAGATTTTGTACGCGGATCGGAACACCATTTTAAGCCGACTGGCCAGCACCGGCATACCGGGATGGCGGGTAGAACTGGTGGGGGCCGAGACCGCACAAATTCGGCAAAACGAAGTGCGAATTGAGCCGCAGCGAATCACAGGGGCGGCCAAAGCGTATCTGGAAAAACAACTGGCCGGACAAAAGGTGAGTTTTCTTCAGGCGGTTGGAACACCGGCGGCGGTGGTGTTGAACGATCCGAACACCTCGGCGGAGTTGACGGTGCAAATGAGCCGATATCAGACGCCGGGGGCGAGGAGAGTTACGATTACTGTTAGCCAGGAAGGAGTTCCAGTTGCACAGCGTGAAGTCATCTTCGCGGTGCGATTCCAGGTTCGTCGTGTCGTGGCGGCACACGGTCTTTTGCCGGGAACGGTGATTCGAGCGGAGGATGTCAAAATTGAACAGGTCGAATCGTCGGCTCCGGAACCGGCAAATTGGAAAGAGCCGTTCGGTCTTGCGGCACGGAGACGAATCACCGAAGGGTCCCAAATTCATCCCGACTGGGTCGGACCGGCGGATGCGCCGACGCTGGTTCGGCGCAATCAGCAGGTGCTGGTCCAGATTGACACAGAGGCGTTGTGTCTATCCGCTCCGGGACAATCGCTCGATGAAGGTCGAGCAGGCGAACTGATTCGCGTTCGACGAGGGCAACGGCCGGACGAACGAATTATTTACTGCACCGTCCAGGCGGACGGTACGGTGCGTCCGCAAATCTGAAAGGAGAAAATATGAACCCGGACAGCCGGAAAAAAATTTTGACAGCGGTTCTGGCGATAGCACTGTGTGCGACGTGTCAGGCGGGTTCCATCTGGGCCAAGCGAAGCGCCAACGGCAAGTCTCCTTACGCCGACGACAAGGCCATTCAAATTGGCGATATTCTGACCATTGTCATCAGTGAGGAACATAAGGTTGATAATAAAGTCAAGCGAGATCTCGAGAAAACCACCAGCGAATCGTTAACCTTCAACGGGGATGACAACAAAATCGAGCATATTATTCCGAGTATGCCGACGGTAGGGGTGGATGCCGAGTCGAGCCGGAAACTCAACGGCAAGGCGGATTACAAGGATGAACGCAGCATTGAGGACAGCATTACGGTTGTAGTCGAAGACATTCATCCCAACGGCAACCTGGTGGTCATTGGCACACGCACGCGGGAAATCAGCGGGGACAAACAGACAATCCAGGTCAGCGGGATCGTGCGACCCAGCGATATATCCTACGAGAACAAGGTTAGCAGCAAACAAGTGGCGAATTTTCAACTCGTCACTATTAGCAATGGGCCGACCGAGGATTATAACAATCCCGGCTGGTTTGCGAAGTTTTTGAGCTGGATATGGCCGTTCTAAGAGGAAGTTTTCCAGGGATAAGATGCAAATGAAGCGAAATTCAGTACCAGTGATTTTGGCGGCGTGGGGATTTTTAAGCTTTGTGGCATGCGCTGCGAGGATTGGAGATATCTGTGATATTTCCGGCGTCCGGAGCAATCCACTGATGGGGACGGGGATCGTCGTCGGTCTCAACGGAACGGGCGACAGCGCGACTCCCAGCGCTCAGTTATTGGCCAGTCTTCTCCGCCGTGAAAGCAGTACGACGTTCAGTCCGTCGCTGCTGAGTTCGGCCAATATCGCGCTGGTTATGGTCACCGCGGAACTGGGACCGTGGGATCGTGAAGGCGGCGCTATTGACATTAGTATTTCTTCGGTGGGAAACGCCAAAAGTTTGCAGGGGGGTATGCTGCTGGCGACGGAGTTAAAGGGACTCGACGGAGAAGTATATGCGGTGGCCAGAGTTGCGGCAATTTCAACGTCTTCCTGGACGGTCGAAGGAAAGACGGGAAGCAAGGCATCCAAGAATCACCCCACGGTGGGGCGGATTCCCAATGGAGCGATTGTGGAACGGTCGGAACTCTCGCAGTTTTTCCAAATGCTGGGAGGAAAACGGTGCATTACGCTGAGTCTGCGACAGCCGAGTTTCAGTACGGCCGAGCGGATTCGGCAGGCGATTGAAAAAATGTACCCGAATACCGCGGCGGCGGAAGACCCGGGAACAGTACGTATTTTTGTGCCCGAAGAAGTTGCGGCAGGACAGGAAATCGCATTTCTTGATAAAATCGTGCAGGCGGATGTAGAAGTGGATGTGCCGGCGATTGTGGTCATCAACGAGCGAACGGGAACGATTGTCGTGGGGGGCAATGTAACTATTCTCGAAACGGCCATCGCACAGGGCAGCCTGGTGGTCAAAGTGAAGGAACAAAAAATAGTTTCTCAACCGACGACGCCGTTTACGGATGCGGCGACCACGCAGGCGGTGGACGATACCTCCATAGCGGTGGAAGAGAAAGAAGGGGCGCTGATTGCTCTGCCGAAGACCGTGACGGTGGATGAGCTGGCCCGCGCTCTGAACGCCATCGGGGCCTCGCCGCGGGATTTAATCGCCATTTTCGATGCGCTGAAGAAAGCCGGTGCGCTGCAGGCCCGACTGGAAATGATGTAGAAAAGTGAAAAGGTAAAAGTGAAAAGGCAAAATCAAGGAATCCGCCGGATGCGGATGAAATAATAAATGGATATTTTGCAGACAGCACAAATTGGAAACATTGGAGACCTGTCGCAGGTTGATGCCGTGAGGAATGCGGTATCAAAATCCGATTCGGATTCATCTGGGAAGATAGAAGATGTGGCCAAGAAATTTGAGGGGATGCTCTTGCACGAGATGTTTAAGCAGGTTCAGAAGGGTCTGGAGGCGCTGAACGAATCGGACGACGAGGAGGAAAGCGGTTCGGAAGCCTGCAACGAGCAATACCAGAGTCTGTACTGGTCGCAACTGGCCGACGCCGTCAGCGACCAGGGCGGAGTCGGATTCTGGAAGACGATTTACGGCCAAATCCACCAACAAGTTGATAAGGTTGAAAGCGCCGGTGGTTTGCTGAATGAAGACGTATGAATAATATATCGCAGAAATCTCTCAACGAACTGTCGGAAGAACTGTTCAACTTTCTGGACGACAGTATTTTGTCCATACGGCGAATGCTGGAACAACTGACCGAACTTCGCGCGGCGGTCATCCGGCGGGATGAGAAAACGCTTCGACTGATGTCGGAGGAGATGCCCGAACTGGCGTCGCAGCGGGTCGGGATGCGGGAACGGCAGCAGCGGCTTTGCGAGGCCTTTGCGAGGCTGTTGCATTGTCGGGCTGAGAACGTCAATGTGTCGTATCTGGCCGAGTTTCTGGAACCTGAAAAAGGAAGAGAACTAAAGGTTAAACAACGCGCTCTTCAGGACCTTGCAGCCCGGCTTTCAGCGGAACACAAGGCGACGGAGCAGCTGTTGCGGGAATGTGAGCGGCTTAATCGAATGATGTTGAACGGAATCGTGGGCAGCGCCAATCATACGCTCACCTACGGTCGCGCAGGACAGGTTCGACGCGAATTGTATCGTGCGATGATGAGCACGAGGATATAAGGGCGCCAATATGGCCGGCTATGAAATAGGAATCAGCGGATTGCACGCGGCCCAGCGGTCGCTGGATATTATCGGCAATAACATCGCCAACGCCGCGACGGAAGGATATCATCGACAGGATATTATTTTGCAGCCGGCGGATGAGGCGTTTTCGAACGGATTTCTGGTCGGACAGGGCGCCGATTTTGCCGGCATTGTTCGACGCGTTAACCAATTGATCGAAGAACAAATTCTGCGGCAGGATTCGACGATGTCATCACTGTCGCGGCAGGCGGAATCTTTGCGAAGTATTGAAAGTGCATTCGCGGAGCTGTCCACGCCCGGCATCAGTACGGCGCTCGATCGGTTTTACAACGCGTTTCAGGATCTGTCTCTTCAGTCGGATGATATTAATCTGCAAAGCACCGTGGTCTCGGCGGCACAGGCGTTATCCAATCAGTTGCGCAGTGTGGCGTCCGTGGTGACCAATCTGGAGGATATCACCTATTCCGAGGCACAAACGACCGTGCAGAAGGTGAATGAACTGGCTGGGCAGATCGCTCAGATGAATGGGGTTATCTATTCGCGGCAAGTTTGCGGGTTTGACAGCGGTAATCTGATGGATCAGCGGGACCAACTGATAGCGGAACTGAACAAGCTGGCGGGTGTGAGTACTTCAGCCGGCTCATACGGCCAGATGAATGTAACGATTTCAGATATTCCTCTGGTTGTCGGGACAAATGCGGTCACCATCGAGGCCAACCTTCTTCCCAACGGCCAGGAATATGACTTGGCTTTGAATGTCAGTGGAACGGAGCAGTATCAGGAAAATGTGACCGGCGGAACGCTGGGCGGATTGTTTGAACTGCGCAACAGCGTATTGCGGGAAATTTCCGATAAACTCGATACGCTGGCGCAAACCATTATCTCCGAGACTAATCAACTTCACATTCAGGGGGTTGGACCGGCGGGGTCTTTTACGAGTTTGACCGGCTGGCTGATGCCCCAGGGCCGTGTTTCCGAATATATTCCGTCGATGGAGCAGGGTAAAGATTATTTTCTTTATGTTCGTGTCATTGCACCGGACGGGACAGCGACGCGGCACGCCATCACGGTGACCTCGGACAGTACGATGCAGTCGATTTGCGACGACTTTGCCGGGATTACGGGATTGGGAAATACCACGATTCATTCGGGTCGGCTGCAAATTACAGCCGACAGCGGCTATTCCTTTGATTTTCTTCCCGGGGTACTGGCCGAGCCGACCTATGAGGTACCGCTGACCGGAGGCGGGACGGCCGACACGGCGCCGCCGACAATTCATGTATCAGGGCTTTATACCGGAACAGATAACCAGGATTACACCTGTACGGTAACCACCGAAGGCGGCGCCCAGGCGATTGGGACAGGGATAATGACGCTTACGGTTCGGGACGGCAGCGGCGCACCAGTCGCTTCGGCCAATATCGGGGAAGGATACGTCGCTGGAACGCCGATTACTCTGGAAAACGGAATCACAATTTCTCTCGGCAGTAACGGCATCAGTCCCGGTTATTTCAACGACGGAGACGAGTTTACTATTAATGCGCTGGCCAGTTCCGACACCTCCGGCTTTCTGGCCGCGGCGGGACTGAACTGCTTTTTTGCCGGCACGGATGCTTCCTCGATCACGTTGAGCGATGATATTGCCCAGTCGAGCCGACGCATTGCGGTTTCCCGCGGGGTGGAACAGACGGATAACGCCAATGCCCTGGCCATCGCCCAGCTCGGACAGACGGTGACCTCTTCTCTGGGCGGCGTCAGCACGACGGATTATTATCGTAACCTCGCGGTGGATGTGGGAAACCAGATATCGTTTACGCAAATGCAGTACGACAACGCTGAGGGAATTCAGCGCAGTCTTTCACAGCAGCGGGACGAAATCAGCGGCGTCGATATCAACGACCAGGCGATGCAGATGATGGTTTTTGAGCGTATGTTTCAGGCGATGTCCAAATATATGAATCTGATTTCCGATTCGCTGCAGACCATGATGCAGATTATTTCCTGAATAATGGAATGACAAGTTATGAGTTTTTCTCTCAACGCGCTTTATAAAAATACAAGCTGGGCGATTGGTCAGCAGTCCGCCAAGCTGGCGGCTCTGCAGGAAAAGGCCGGCACCGGACAGGAAGTCAACCGCGTGTCGGATGACCCCAACGTCGCCAACCAGATTTTGGGACTGACCAGCGACAACCGGACGAAAGAACAGTATCTTAAAAATCTGGATGAGTTAAGCAGTATGCTGGATTTGAGTTCGTCGGTGCTGCAGTCCATGACGACGGAACTGACGCGGGCGCGATCCTCAATGACCTCTATCGTATCCGGAACCACCAGCGATCAGACCCGCCAGACCTTGGCGACGGATTTGGATAACGCGCTGGAACAACTGATTTCTTTAGCCAACACCCAGCGGCTGGGGCAGAGTCTGTTCGCCGGCGCCAAGACTGGAACAACACCTTACACGGTAGAACGGAACAGCAATGGAGAAATCACACGAGTCATCTATCAAGGCAGTACGCAGGAAAATGCCGTCGAAGTTGCAAAAGGAGTAACGATTTCCGGTGTGCTGGCCGGGCCGGCGTTGTTTTCAGTGGATGACCGTCAATCGCCGGTGTTTTACGGCCAGACCGGCGCGACGGCAGGTTCAGGGACCAGCACGGTACGCGGCGACGTGTATCTGCAGATTCAGGGCAGCGCCGGCGACTGGCAATTGTCCATCGACGGCGGAGAAAACTGGGTCTCGGCTGATGGGACGGAAGATAATCTGGCGGTAGTAAATTCGCAGACGGGGGAAGTGCTGTATGTGAACACAACGGGCATCAAGGAGACGGGGACGGAACCGATTCGCGTTCCGGGAACGTATGATATATTCAATGTGCTGATTTGTGCGAGAGATTTGCTGAAGAATACGCAAGACATACCCGAAACTCAGCTTCGCCAAATGCTCAACGATACTCTCACGGCGATGAAGGGCGCAGAAGAAAAACTGACGCAATCGTTTCCGGTTGTGGGCGGCAGACTGCAAACGCTCAGCAGCCTGCGAGACAGTATTGAGCAGACCAAACTCAGCGCCGAGGATGATGTCAGCCGAATGCAGGACGCCGACATCGCCCAGGTCTCGATTGATCTGGCGCGGTATGAGGTGTTGTACCAGATGTCGCTGGCTATTGCGTCGAAGATGTTTTCGATGTCGTTTCTGGATTTTATGGAATAACAGGAAACCCCGCCGAATTGTGAGTATTACATCCGCGTCAAAACCGGTTTCATCTTTCCTGCAAAAAGGGCAGACATTATTGTCGCAGGGGCGCAGAGAGGAAGCGATGGAATGGGTTCGGCATTTTCTGCACACTCAGCCTTTTTCAGCCGCCGCCTGGTGCGATGCGGGAGTGTTGTTTTTCGCGATGGGGCAAGAGGAAGATGCGCTGCGGCATTTCCAGCGGGCAGTCCAATTGCCGGATTGTCCCAAAGAAGCATGGCTTTATCTTGCACGAACATACGCAGCGACAGGACAGCCGGAATCGGTGGTTCGTCTGATGGAAACGCTGGCGGCCGAAGGCATTCTGGATGAGCCGCTGATTGAGCAGACTGCCAGCCAGTTCATCCAGCGACAGGATTGGACCGGCGCAGCAGAAACGATACGTCGCGCGATGAGAACATTTCCCCAAAGCGAAACACTGAAGGCAGTTCGCGAACAAATCCAGCCTCACCGGGCGAAAATCGCTTTTTTCTGCGGAAACGACGGGATGACCTTTTTGAAGGATATTGTCGAGGCTCTCGGTCAGCGGCATCCGGTGCGGTTTTTTGAGGGAACGACCACGCAGCAGATGGCTGAACTGATGCGATGGAGCGATATTTCGTGGTTTGAATGGTGTACCAATCTGGCTCAACTCGGCTCGGCGATGCCGAAAGTGTGTCGGACCCTTGTTCGTCTGCACCGATACGAAGCATACAGCGATTTTATGCGGCAGATTCGCTGGGAAAATATCGACCGACTGCTGACGGTGGGCAACAGTTTTGTGATTGACGCCCTGCGGCGGTGGGTGCCGGACGTTCACAGCCGCGTTCGTATCGTCTCGATTCCAAACGGCGTGGATGTGGAACGAATAAAATTTGTCCCGCGACGCGCGGGGAAGAAACTGGCGTTTGCGGCCTCGCTGCGGATGGTGAAAAATCCCTCTTTGCTGCTGCAATGTATGGCTCAGCTTCACCGGCTGGACCCGGAATATAAACTCTATATTGCCGGGGACAAAACGGAATTGCTGACCGAGCAGTATATGGACCATCAGATTCGCCAACTGGAACTTGTGGACACGATATTTTTTGATGGCTGGCAGAAGGATATTCAGACCTGGCTGGCAGATAAAAACTACCTCGTAGTGACCAGTATCATTGAAAGCCAGGGAATGGGCTGTCTGGAAGCGATGGCGTCAGGGATGCGTCCGGTGATTCACAATTTCCCCGGCGCCAGGGAAATTTACGACCCTGCGTATTTATTTAACACGCCCCGAGAATTCTGTGAGCATATTTTGTCCGGATGCTACGATTCGACGGAATACCGTGAGTCTGTGGAACGGCGGTATTCGTTCTGGCGGCAGTTGCTGAAAATCAATGAGGTTATCGCCGTGCTGGAAGCCAACCCCGTTGGGGCCGGAAAGCAGGAAGTATGCCAGGTCTGAATGGCGGCGGAAAAATCTTCCCCATCAGCCGCCGGAGCCTGTTTGATATTTGTACATCGGGCAGCTTTCCCCTGCAAAACTCCGCGAAAATATCCCTGAAAAAGGCATTTTTTGTTTGGGCACGCTGTTTGCACATTCATTAGCGGAAGATTCTGACAATACCAGTCCGGATATAAAGTGGAGAAATCGTATGAGCCAGCAGCCGAAAAGCCAGTTGTATCAAAAGGCCTTGTCGTTTGCCGAAGCGGGACAGTACGAGGATGCTCTGGGGTTGATCCGGGAGCATCTTCGTAGTCAACCCAATGACGGCGAGGCGCTGAACGATGCGGGAACAATCCTGTTTTGTATGGGGCGAGGGGCCGAAGCGATTGAATACCTTGAGAAGGCCCGTTGCCATGTGCAGGGGGCTTTGTCGGGGCAGGTATTGTGGAACCTGGGCGAGGCCTATATTCAGGAAGGCCGAACCGCCGAGGCGTACAGGCTGTTTGATGCGATGGCCGAAGCCGGCGTGTTGAATGTCGATGTGCTCAACCGCACAGCCAACGCGTTTTTGTCGCGCGACGCGCTGGGCGGTGCGGTGGAATGCCTGCTACGGTCGCTCAAAGAAGCGCCGGAACAGGAAATTCTTCGACCGATGGTGGAGTTGATCCGCCGCCGCCGCCCGACAGCGATAGCGGCAGGCGATGAAGAGACTGAAACATTGCAACAGGTCTGTGCGTATCTGGAGCCGCGATTTCGCAGCCAGCGAATCGTCGGAGACTGCAGAGCCTTATCCTCGGCCCAGGCTGGAATTGTCGTTACGATTGGGACGGGTCCAACGCTGCGAAACATCGCCGTCAATAAAGGGACAAAGAAACTGGTCGCCGTTCTGCAGTCGCAGGACGTCTATACGCAGGATTTGGAATCCATTTTCTGGGCGGGGGTGGATTCGGTTTTATTATGCGGCACGTCGGCGCAAATGGAAATCCTGTCCGAGCGAATCCCGGCCATTTGCAGGCAAACCAGCGTCCGAATTACAACCGAGCCGTTTGCAGTGGAGGAATTTACTTTTACGCAGCGAAGACGAGGCAAAAGGCTGGCGGCAATCGGACCATTTGACGCTTTCAACAACCCCGCGTTTTTACTGCAAGGTATGCAGAAACTACATTACCTCGATGCAGATTACCGGCTCTATCTGGCCGGCGAGTTTCGAGACAAGGCGCTGGAACAGTATTGTCGATGGATGACCGCCAGACTGAATCTGGAGGGAGTAGTTTTCTTTGACGGCCCGGTACAGAACATCGAAAACTGGCTGCGGGATAAGCAGTATGTTGTCAGTTCGGCGATCAATCCCGCACACATTCGAGGACTGTGGACGGCAATGGCTTGCGGGTTAAGACCAGTGGTGCATTCATTTGCCGGGGCGCAGGAGTGTGTTCCCGAATCATGTCTTTTTGATATTGCCGAGGATTTTTGCCGACAGGTGCAAAACAGCGACCCGGCTTTGGAAAATTATCGCGGCTGGCTGGAACAGAAAATCGGGAACGACGGATTTTATTCGCAATTAACGGCGGAGTTATTAAAGCTGGAACGGCAGATTCATCTTGCCTGTGCGGTTCAGCGGTCGGCCGCTCCGGCGATACCGACAAAGCCCGCCGGACCTGCCGCTGATGCCGGCGTTGCACAGCCGCAATCCGTTCGGACAATTCCGGCGGTTCCATTGCGTTCGGCGCCAACCGCGCCGGTAATACCGACGCCGCGGCCGGCGCATCCGGTACAGAGCAAATCCGTCAATGAAGTGGCTGCGGAAGCCCTCAGGGCTTCACAGCGGCTCAAAGAAATTCTTCAGGAGTCTGATTCGCAGAGACAGACCGTTTCGAGCCGGGAGAGCCTTTCCGCCCCTTTTGTACCCTGAGCCTGACATCGGAGCCGATAGCCGATGTTCCGGTACGGCACAAAATGGAAATCGGACTTTCAGAACCAAAGGCTCTGCTACGCGGTAATGTGCTGATTGTGGTGGAAGGAGGAATGGTCGAGGCGGTTTGTGCCGAGCCGGTGATTCGTTTGCTGGCCGAACAGGCAGACGGACAGTATTCCCTTGCCGTATGTCAGAGGTACGCGGATTTGTACGCCGGTCATCCGGCGGTGAAATGTGCGATTTATGATGAAGAGGAAACCGACAGTCGGAGATTTAGAACGATTTTACGACTGCCGGCGCCGGCAGAGAAAGTGACATTTCGTCAGCGAGTATGGGCGTATGCGAAACAGGCGAGAACGGCTTTAGGGGAAGACCATCCGGCAATTGTGTTGACGGGGTATGATTTGATTCGCGCCCAGCGATTCGGGATATGTGCTTTGAAGAAGCCGAGGGTTGCCGTAGCGGTAAATCATTCGCTTTCGCCAACACAATGGGCCGACTGGCGGAAATTTTGCGAAGGCCTTGAATACCAGTCGGACTGTACTGTGATTGTGCTGGGAGAAACAAAAACAGAACTGCCGGCGGCGAAGAATCTCAGCGGCAGACTGACGGCCAGAGAAACCGCGGTGGTATTGAGCCGGTGTGACATTCTGGCGACGACGGAAGAAAGTTATGCGGCGCTGGCGCTTCTGGTTCAGATTCCGGCGGTTGTGATGGGTCGCTTCAACGCACCCGCAGACCGGAAAGAATTTGACGGCATAATGCGAACGAAGGAGTTATCGCCGGAGTTGGTCTTATCAACAATGCGCCAAGGGAGTACTCGCGCTCAATGACAGACAGCCGAAAAACAATGCGACAATCGGACCGGACTCCGCCGGGGAACGGCCCGCTGGTGTCGGTAGTAATCAGCACCTATAACCGGCCGGCATATCTGGCCGAGGCGCTGGAAAGTATTTTCTGCCAGACATATTCGAATTTTGAGATTCTTCTGGTACGGGATGGGGGACTGCCGGTGCGGGACGTCGTTCGGCAGTTCGACGACTCGCGACTTACGTTTATCGATCGGGATGAAAACCGCGGCCTGCCGTATTCGTTTAATGAAGCGTTATCACAGGCCAAAGGAGAATACGTCTGTTATCTCGGAGACGACGATAAATTTTATCCGCATCATCTGGCAACATTGCTGCAGGCGATTCTGCAAAATCCGGATTACAAAGTGGTGTATGGCGATTTGTACAAGGCCCACTGCCGTGTGCTCGGGGACGGGCGTCGGCGGGTCTTGGCCAAGAATGTGGAGATCAGCCGGGATTTTGACCGGATGCTGATGCTCCAGTTTAATCACGCGCTGCACGTCAGCCTGATGCATCGACGGGATTTACTGAATCAGGCAGGCCCCTACAATGAGAAACTCAACGTCCTGATTGACTGGGATTTGACCCGCCGTCTGTGTTTTTATACCGATTTTCTGCATGTGCCGATTGTGACAGGCGAATACTATGCCCCGGTGGGCCAATGCGACCGGATTTCGGTGCAGCGGCGAAAAAACGTCGGCGATTATCTGCGAAATCTGCTGACGATTCGAACAGCCCGACCGCCCAAGCCGTGGCCGAAGGTGGAAGACCTGGCCGTGCTGATTCTGACCCAGCGGGCGGATGAGACATTATCCACGACGGTCAGAGATTTCTGGTCGCACAGTTTTTATCCGAATCAGATTTATGTGCCGCTGACGGAACAGGAACATCAGCGTCTCCAGTGCGGCATTTCCAATGTCGTGCCGGTGCGAGTTGCTCAGACGGATTCACCGACTCAACGGTTGGCGAGGATGCTGGAAAAGACTGACGCGCCGCTTGCGGCGGTTTTGACTGTGGGGATTTTCATTCCGCTGCAGGATGCGATTTATCTGGAACGTTCGCTGTATCCACTGCTGCGCGACCAACAAAACCGGACGGCATACGAAATCGTGGAGGCGGACGAAACGCACTTTGGCGCAGTTTTGCGTACGGCGGTATTGCGGGACGTTCTGCGTCGCGGCTTCCCGGCCGAATCCGCCGAGGAATTGCGGTCGGCAGGTCTGGAAGTACGAAAACCGAAACATGAGGAGTATCCGTTTCAGTTCGATAATCTGCTGTGCAGCACGGAGTTGCTGCAATTGGAAGGACAATGGGAACAGGCGGCAAAGGTCTATCATTATCTGGCTTGTCATCACGGCAATGAAATCTGGATGCGGACGCGGCAGGCCAATGCCCTGTATCACGCCGGACGGTATGCCGCCGCGACCAACCTTATACGGCAGATAAACCAGATACGTCCGACAGTGACGACGCATTTGATTGAAGCGCGGGCCAGAAAGAAACTCAACGACTGCAAAACAGCCGCGGATTTGTATTCCAGGGCTCTTGCGATAGTGATGGGAAAGTCAACCGGCTATCAAGCTAAAGCGGCTGACTCACTGATACCGAAAACAACCAATCAAACTCTTTGTACGCAACATGAGGAGACGCTGGTATGGACTTGACGCGGCAAAGCGCCGTCCCCGATGAGGGATGGACGCAGCATTATGATGTGCTGCAGGAACTGGGAGATTGTTTGGCGACGATGGGCGATTTTCCGCAGGCCCAGGAATGTTATGAGCGTGCGGCGGTTCTGGCGCCGGATGAGGCGGGGCCGTATCTGGGCAGCGGTGTCATCGCTCTGCAGCAGGGCAGAGCGGAAGACGCGGAAATCGCGTTTCGCGTCGCGCTTCGTCTCGACGGACGAAACAGCCGGGCACTGGCGGGACTGGCGATGATTGCCCAGCAGCGAAACCAGCCACAGGCGGCATTTAACTGGTACTTAAAAAGCCTCGAGCTGGACAGCGATAACCTGACGGCGTTATTGGGGTTGTTTCAGGTATCCTGTCAGATGGGTTCGTTTTCGCGGGTGATTAATTATCTGCAAACCTATCTGAATCTGCACCCGGCCGATACAGCGGTGATGTTTTGTCTGGCGACGCTGTATCAGCGGGAAAAACAATATGACAAGGCCAAACAGCTTTTGCGGGATATTCTCACGCTGGAGCCGGAACATACCGACGCCCGCAATCTGCTGGAAGAAACCGAAAACAGACTCACCCAGGCACAATCGGGAAAGGAGACAAAATGAACATAACGGAAAATCATCCGACAACGGATTATCGTGCAATGGCCGATTATCTCGAGCATTTGCTGACGCGACAGGCGGATCGGCTTCGTTCGTATGACATCGACGGAGCCTGCGCGGTAGCCGAGGAAACGACGTCACTGGCCGAAGAACTGAGCCGTCTGCGGATTCTCGATCAGCCGGAATTTGCCGAGCAGCGCCGCAGGCTTCAGCAGTTGTATCGGGACATCTGCCTGACGATCGCCGACCAGCGTCAGGAAGTCGCCGACAAACTCAACCAGATTCGACAGGGTATCAAGGTCCTCGGCAGCTATTCCGGAAAGTAAATCCGAGTTTCCAAATTTAGAAGCCATTTTTCTCGGAACGGTTTTGGATGTCGGTCGCAGAAAGTAATTTGTTCTTATGGAGGCACAGAGATTAACGTGAAAACAGACGGCGTTAATCAGCAAGAGGGCGACTACAGGAGATTTCTCCTGTCCCAGTTGCCTCAGAATTCGGTTGGATGTGAACTCGGTGTCTGGAAAGGCGATTTTTCCGAGGAAATACTGCGCATGGTTAAACCGGGGAAGTTGTATCTGATTGATCCCTGGTCATATCAACCTGAATTTTCACACGAGTGGTACGGAGGAACCATTGCGCAGAACCAGAAAGATATGGATGCTATTTATGAATCAGTTAGAAGGAGATTCACGAATTATCAAAACGTACAAATCATAAGGAAGAAAACAGAAGAACTGATAAACGAAATCCCTGTAAACCATCTTGACTGGGTTTATATCGATGGGAACCACCAGTATGAATATGTCTTAAAAGACCTTAAGACCTTCTTTCCCCTGCTCAAAGAGGGCGGCGTTATCTGTGGAGACGATTACGATCAGGGTGCAAAGAAACCCTATCCAGTCACGGAGGCGGTAAATACATTTTTAAAAGAAGGCGCCTGCAAACTTTTATGGATAAAGAACAACCAATTCTTCCTCCAAAAACAAGTTTTTTCGTTTTTAGCGGATACAGGACGCATCCGTGAATACCTGGAACAACATCTGGACGATACAATTCGTGTAATCCAGTCGCCATTAACGGATAAATATCCAAAGGATTTGTTGAAAAAAATCCTGGAAGTCGGCAGGAATATAGTCAGTTCGCAACCAAACAACTGGAAGGCGATGTGGTTAATCGCTCTCGTCGCTTGGAAACTTGGGGAAATTGATTTGGTTGATAAGGTGTGTAAAATAGTCCTTTCGCTCAACAAGGAGTTCTGGTTTGCACGGGAACTTCCAAAGCACGCCCGGGGGTACTATTCCCAACAGGGGCAGGACGAATTTATTGAACGCTATTTTTCCGAACGTAAACCCAAAAGCAAAACATTTGTCGAGGTTGGGGCCTTTGATGGAATTCATTACAGCAACGTCCGGCGACTGGTGGAAAAATACGGCTGGCGGGGTGTTTGCATAGAGCCGGTCGGGAAAAATTATGCCAAACTGTGCCAGTCTTATTTGGGTTATGATGTAAAGTGTATTCAGGCGGCGGTTTCCAACCATACCGGTACGGCGGAAATGAATGTATCAACCTACCCCCATCTTCCGGAATGGGGCAGCGATGTGGCGTCTTTATCGACTGAGGATAACGCCCGCTGGACAAAAACCTACGGAGCCAAATGGGAAAAAGAAACCATTGAAGTCAAAACCCTGACGGATATTTTCTCGGAAAATGGTTTGAAGGATGTTGACCTGCTGTCTATTGATGCAGAAAGCCACGATGTCGAAGTTCTGGAGGGGCTGGATTTTTCGCAACATAAACCGCAATTAGTCGTCGTGGAATACAGGGACAAACGAGAAGAGCTTGTCAGGCGGATCACCGCGAAGGGTTATTCCGTTATCTATGATACGCAGAAGACCTTGTTTTTTTCGGATATTCAGACAGCCGTCCAGGGTTATACAACTAAGAATTTTATAGGGCAGACCGCCGAGCCGTATGATGAAATTCAATACGAGATCGAAACCAATTTCGGAGCGTATCTGGAGCGGGACTCCGCCGAGCCGTTTTTGATCGTAATTGTTGGGGCCTATTACGGGGATGAAATCAAACGGTTGCTGAACCAGTATCCGAATGCGGAGATTATTGCGTTTGAAGCCAATCCCGGCACTTATAATAAGCTTTGTGAGAAATACAAAGCCTTTTCCAATGTAAAGTGTTATCCCTGCGCCGTCTCGGATCAAAACGGTAAAATGGAATTCTATGAGAATAACCTTCCCGGGACCGGATCAATCCTGCCTATGGATGGCTCATCGTCCGCCGGAAAGGGGCAAACGATTGATGTGGCGAAACAATATGGCATGGAGCAAAAGGAGAAATTTACCGTTGAATCCATCCGGCTGGATGATTTTGGGCCGCTGAGAAGCAAACCGATTGACCTGTTGTGGTGTGATGTGCAGGGGGCGGAGCTTCATGTGCTGAAGGGCGCTCAGAAAGTACTTAGAAATTGCAGTTCGCTTTTTCTGGAAGTCTGGTTTCACGCTACGTTGTATAAAAATCAGGCTCGATTGGCTGACCTCGAACAGTATCTGGCCGGGCAGGGTTTTTATCTGGCCGGAATTGGACTGGACCACAAAATCGGCAACGGCAGCGGCAATTCCTTCTGGCTGAGTCAAAGGCTGGGGCAGCGGGCGATTGATGAGACGGCGTCGTATCGTGTCCGAGAGGGAAATACAAAAAGCCCTGATATGACTTCTGTTTCTAATTCTTCGGTAAAAAAGCCCAAAATTGTCGGGCTTGTCGCGGCACGCAATGAGGAGAATATCATCGGGCAGTGCCTTCGGCTGCTGTCTCAATTTACGGATGCGATTGTTTATCTCGATGATTGTTCGACCGATAGTTCCGTAGCGGTTGTTCAGAGCCTTGCCGAACAATGCAGAGTCGAGAGAATTATGACCAAAGACCGGTGGTTACGAGATGAGCCTGGCGACCGCAATAAAATGCTTCAGGCCGGTCGGGAAATCGGCGGTACGCATTTTATTGTTCTGGACGCCGATGAGGCGTTTACATCGAATTTTCTGTTAAATCATTCTCTACAGAACCAAATTCTGTCTCTTCAACCGGGAGATACGCTGAAATTTAACTGGATAGCATTATGGAGAAGTACACAACGGTATCGATGTGATGATTCCGTCTGGACGAACAATTACAAACCATTCGTATTCTGCGACGATGGTCAGTGTTCCTATTCGTCGGAGTTTATTCACACTCCCCGAGCGCCTCAGGATCTGGCAGGCCGTACATTAAAGATTGAGGGGTATGAATACGGCGTTTTACATTTTCAATTTGTCAACTGGCGTAATCTGCTGCTCAAGCAGGCGTGGTATCGCTGCCTTGAGCATATTCGAGAACCGCAGAAATCCATTGTAGAAATCAATAAGCGATACGCCCCAAGTAAGGATGAGACCAATATACAACTTCGAAAAGCGAACGAAGACTGGTATCGGTATTATCCCGACCTTAATGCCGGCGTGTTCGATAAGGAGGACAGTTGGCGTGCCGAGCAGATTTGCGGCTGGCTGAAGGAGTACGGCGCCGACTTTTTCAAAAATCTCGATATTTGGGATATTATCACACCTGACGTTGCCGCCGTTCGCAATGCGGCCGGGGGCGGTCTGTATCTCGTTTCAGCGATTGTTTCTACCTATAATTCCGAGGCGTTTATTCGCGGCTGTCTTCAGGATTTGGTGGAACAGACGCTGTGTCAAAAAGGGCTGCTGGAAATTGTGGTTGTCAATAGCGGTTCGCAGCAGAATGAGGAAGCGATTATCAGGGAATATCAATTAAAATATCCGCATATTCAGTATATCAAAACCCAGGAACGCGAAACCGTTTACGCCGCCTGGAATCGCGGAATCAAGGCTGCCGGAGGGAAATATATCACCAACGCCAATACCGACGACCGCCATGCCCCTGAAATGCTGGAAAAACTGGCTTTAACGCTGGAGGGGCATCCGGATGTTGGATATGTGTACGCTCATTTTTATATGACGGAGGTTGCCAATCAGAGCTGGCGGACCAAAACGCCGCGTTGTGTTTCCAGATGGCAACAGGACTACTCCAGGGATACGCTGCTTGAGGGATACTATTGCGGTCCTCAGCCGATGTGGCGTCGTTCACTGCACGAAGAATATGGTTATTTTGACGAGCGACTGAAGGTATGTGGAGATTATGAATTTGCGCTGAGAATTTCACAGACGCATAAGCTGATGCGCGTTCCGGAACCGCTTGGACTTTACTATAGAAATCCGGACAGTCTGGAACGTTCCGCGGGGACGCATGATCAGGAAAAAGAGTTTATCATTAATCTTTACAAACGGTTCAGGCATTGCGTTATTCGCAGGCCCTTGTCGCATCCGCTGCCGAAGTTTGCCGTTATTATCCGCAATTACAACAAAGGATTGTATATTGAGGAGGCGATTCAGTCCATTCTGGCGCAAACGCTCAGGGAATGGGAGCTAATTATTGTGGACGATGCGTCCACGGACAATTCCGTGGACGTTGTCCGGCGATACCTGCATGATCCGCGAATCAAGCTGATAAGACATAATCGAAACCTTGGCGTTTCTCAGGCGGCCATTACCGGCGTTGCAAACATCAGCGCGGACCTGTTCGGCGATTTAGACAGCGATGATATTCTCACGCCGGACGCCCTTGAACAAATGACAAAGGCGCATCTTGAACACCCGAAATGCGGATTCATTTATTCCCAGCATACGTTCTGTGATCAGAACATGAATCCGGTCAGACCTGGTTTTTGCAGGGAAATGCCAAAGGGACAAACAACGCTTCAGAGAGATGTGATAAGCGCATTTAGAACCTACAAAATCAGGGATTACGTTAAGACGGAAATGCACGATGTCGAGCTGGATATCGCCGAAGACAAGGATATATTCCACAAGATGGAGGAAGTGACACAATTTTATTTTGTCCCCCATTCGCTATATTTGATTAGAGAGCTTCCTCAATCGCAAAGTCGTGGCGGCGATAAGCTCTTGAAGGGCTGGTTGTCATGGGCACGGGCGAAAATCAATGCCCACAGACGGCGAAGCTATAAAACAGCAGTGGAGCAAAAGCAAAATCCGAAAGAAGCCTTTGAGCGGTGTCTGGCGGATGTATTAAGACAAGACCCGTTTATTCAACTGTTTTTCCGGGTGATTCATAAACACAAAGATATGTTGTCTCAGGAATTGTCAGTTCCGTCTGAACCGGCAAGCGCATCGGAATGGCGGGCGGTCTTTTGGATTGCGACGGAGTCCAGCATTAAAAAGCTGTTGGATATTCTTGAGAAGCGTCAGATTTTGAGCGACCCCTCATGGCTGGATACTCTTATCAGTCTGCGCAATATCGCCTTTAATCTGAAAAAACCGGATGGCTTTACCATGGCGGTTTTGAATGTCCGATGCGGCAACACAGGCGAAAATAAAGCGGCGACAGACCTGTTTCTTGAGGCGCAGCGATTATTCGCATCCGGCGATAGGGTCAGCGCCCGGCGGCTGATAGCACAGTATCAGGCCCAAATGGATTACTCCAAACTGCCCGTTATCGACCGGCGCAAAGAGCGAAACAATCCCCTCATTTCTGCAATTATCGTGACATATCATCGCACCGAAGACCTGCTCAAATTGCTGGATTGTTTAAGCCGTCAGACCTTCCGCGATTTCGAAATCATCGTCGTGGATAACGGCGGTACGGACGTTTCCCGCATGGTGGACAAGGCCGACTGCGTTATTTCCTGCCCGATTAATTTTAACCTCAGCGAAGGGCGTAATATCGGCGCATATTTTGCCCATGGACAAATTGCAATCTTTCTGGACGATGATGCATTGGTGGATGTGGATTATACCGCATCGATACGGGATGCGTTCCGGGTCTATCGAGTGCTCGGTCTTCGCGGCAAAACACTCCCCAAGGCGTTGTCGCTTAGCAATATGATTTCCATCTGCGATCGGGGCGACACGCCGTTCCCAACCTTCTGTAATCAGGAAGGTAACTCGGCGTTTTTACTGTGGGCCTGGCGGGCAGTGGGAGGACAGGATCCGCTGCTGTTCGGACACGAAGGAATGGATTTGACCTGGCGGCTAATCCAGGCTTTTGGCCGTTGCGATGTGGTGATGTACTGGCCCAAAGCCGTGATTTACCACGATTACGGCGGTACGGCAAAAATCCGCAGAAAACGGCAGCAGTACGAATTCAACATAGATTACCTGCTGTATAAATACGGGCGGGATATCACCGCTGCCAAAGCGTCCGTGGAGAAACTTCCGCTGCCCCTGCTGTCGGGGAAATGCTCTTTTGTTGAACCATCCATCCCGCTTAAACAGCAATGGAACTCGTTGTGTTATTCAGGATACGGACAAAAATCCGCTGCGATACCCGGCCCCAAAGTCTCCGTGATTATTTCATGTCTCAATATGGCCAAATATCTGCCGCAGTGTCTGGACAGTATTCGCGCCCAGACATTGCAGGATTGGGAAACCATCATTGTCGATGACGGCAGTACCGACGGTACGCATGAGATTCTCAAGCGGTACGCTGCGATGGATGCCCGATTCCGTATTTCTCTGAATGCGGACAATCAGGGACCGTATGCCCGTCGCAATTTCGCCATCCGTCAGGCTCGTGCGCCGTTTATTTCCATTCAGGACGCCGACGATATAATGGCGCCCCACAAGCTGGAGATTTTGCTCGATGAAATTCTCGAAGACGACCGGCTGGGGATTGTCGGCTCCTTCTATGGTCGCTTTTTGGATGATTTTCCCGGCAGGGAATACTGTGATTGTGTCAGGAAGAACGTAACCCACGAACAGATTATGGGAGTTTTCAACTATACCTGGCACACCTGCTGGCACGGCTCAGCCGTCATTCGCAAGTCTCTGTTTGATCAGGTCGGTCTCTATGACAATCATCCGTGGGGGACGGATTCGTTCTGGCTGGCTAAGGCCGGTTTATACGCCCAACTGACCGGCAAAGTCCGATTCAAAAACCTTCCTGAATTGCTGACGTTTAAATGTGAACACGACGCATCGCAGACCGGCATGATTCTGCCTCTGAATCCCAAAGGTCGGCGAAGAATGTATCTTCGCTATTGGGAACAAAAATTATGCCGGATTCGGCAGCTCCATCAGGCCGATGCGTCTGTGGACGTGGGGCGGTTGTTGCGTGAATGTAATTGTGACGATTTTATTTCTCGTTTCGGTCATTTGTTCGAGCAGTGGGAATCCGGCGGTCTGGATCAGGGTATGGTGCGTGGTCTGCTTGATAAAGCCGTTGCCGAATTTGTTTCCGGCCAATATGTTGGCTGCTTAATTTCTCTTCATACGCTGTGCAGTATTCACGCCGACGCGGGAAAAACTATTGCCGGTCTGAATCTGTTGCGGGGATTAAGTTATTTCGCCTATGGACGGGATGCCGGGGCCCGGCGTTTGCTTGAGCAGGAGTACGCCGACCATAGAACGCCCCAGGCGTTTCGTTTCCTCCGGGTGCATCTGAAGGAGGAGAATAGCCGATTGGGTGGGCTGGAGCGTAAAACCGTCGTGGACGGTTTTGTGTTCGCCTATCCGGAAATCGCCGCTCCTGGCGCGGACGTTGTATATGAAAATCGCCGCCACAGCGCTCCCGCTGTTTCCATAATTTTGGATTGCAGACAGCAGGACATTGATTTTGAAAATCTGATTTCCATTTGGGCTGCCCAGCGACAGGCTGATTTTGAATTGATTATAGTAACTTGCGGAAACACTCCATCTGATTTTGCCTCTCTGGGGCACGTGCCGGTGAGTATGGCGGTTATCAATACCGATGAGCCGATATCCAAAGCCGCCGCGAAAAACCTGGCCGTTGCGCAGAGTCGGGGAAAGATTATCGCTTTCGTGTCGCCGCTCTTGACGGCGGAAGACACGATGGTACGCGATTTAGTTGAGCAAATGAACACGCAGCAAATCAGCGCCGTGCGAGGCAGAATTGTCGAACCGGATGCTGCGCCGCTGCATCTGGAGTACGATTTGGGAACCGAACGACGGTATAGTTCGGTGGACACAGATATGTTGTGTGCGTTCCGCAGAGAAATCATTGAACAAAACGGCGGTTTCCCCGTCGGCCTGTTCGGGTATGAGATGTTGTATCTGTCCTGGAAAATCTACAGTGACGAGAAGAAATCCTGCGGGCCGATTTTATATCTGCCGCAGCTTCAGGGTACAATAGCAGGGAACAGATGGACAACGAATTATCTGCTTGAGCTTCTCAGCAAAGAACAGTTATACTGGCACCTTTCCACACCGGGAGGGTATTATATCTTCCTGTGTTTCACGGAAAGTTATTACCGCGGCGGCGACCTGAAAGCTGATAGACCGGCTGTTGCACAGAATATCATTCAGTTCTTCCGCCGTCGATTTCCTTCAGTCGCCCTCGAATGGGCTCGCTGGGCCTATGCTCGGAGACCGGATTCTGCATACCCCTGTCATTTGCTGGCCGACCTCGAATGGGAAACCGGCGACCGTCGTCGGGCCGTGCAAGTGTATGAGCATTTTCTGCAATCATCCCTCGTCAGGCCCATTACAGAAAGGGTTCTGGACGAGCGGGAGCGCAAAGTTTATGCGGACGTCATCGAGTTTTATCTGCAAAGTGGTTTGAGGCTTGCTGAATTTTATGTCGGGCAGGGACGCAGGAATGTTGCGGAGACTATCGTGGAACGGATTCTGTCCAATAAAAATCTGATTCTCAATGCGCCCAGAGCTCGTTTTATTCAAAATCTGTTCCGGTCACCGCAGCCGTTTGATACAACCAATGCCCCGCAGATGCAGCCAAAAGCGTCGCTGCACAGGCCTGTTTCTATGAGCCGGGGGGTTCAGCAGCCTGATCTTACGACGATAATGTAAATGAGATATACTCGAACAGGAGTAAAATATGGCAACTGTAAATTTAACGGGGCTTTCGACGGGAATTGATACCGCTGCGATTGTTCAGCAGTTAATGCAGGTGGAAAGCCGTCAATTGACGCTGATGCAGAACAAGCTGGCCGGCTACAAGGACAAAAAGACAGCCATGACAGAGCTGGAAAGCAAAGTCAGCACATTCAAGACGGCGCTGAGTAACATCTACAGTCTCAGCAAGCTCAAAGCATTCGATACATCCGCCGGCACAACCTCCAGCGGCAAAACTGTTCTTACCGCCAGCGCCAGCGCCAGCGCGACGGAAGGCAGCCACAGTGTTCAGATTAAGCAATTGGCCACGGCGGAGCGATTGGTGCATAGTGGGGAAGGATTTTCATCTGCGTCTTCGCTGGTCGGAGCCGGGACGTTTATTTATTCGTATAATTACCAGGAAGTCTCGATTACCACGACGGACGAGACAACATTGCAGGAACTGGTGACTAAAATTAATGCGGATTCAAATAATCCGGGTGTCACAGCCAGTCTTCTGGAATATGACGACGGCAGCGGCAACCGATGGCACCTGGTTCTGGCCGGCAAGGATACCGGCGTGGACAATCAGATTTCCATTAACAGCACTAATACCGAGCTTAAAACGTCGCAGAGCAAGCTGACGCTGAAATCCGGCGGCTCCAATGCAACAGCCACGACGCGCATCACAGACCTGGCAACCTATTATGATTCAACAACTATTACATTGACCGCCTCCGGCGGGACGCCTCCCGCAAAGGATCATAATGGCGGTAATGTCACGATGACGTTCGATATCAACTCTTATTCGACAGTGCAGGATTTAATGGATGCTGTTGAGCAGGCGTATGGCGATACAGTGCATGTGTCGCTGGATGAGGGATACCTCAAAGTGACGGATACAACCACCGGCACGAGCCTGACGGACCTTGCGTTGTCTTTTACCGGCGGCAGTCAGTCTCATTCTTTGGGATTTGACACCACGGTTGATGGCGGCACCCAGACGGCCTCGCTCGCTAAATTTACCGCCGCTACGTTTACCCAGACCCAATCCGCCCAGAATGCGCTAGTTAAAGTGGATGGTTATCCGACAGACGCTGATGAATGGATTAGCCGGCAGACCAATTCCATTTCCGACGTGATTGCCGGCGTGACATTGAATCTTCAGGCCGTCAGCGGCAATGAGACGGATGGATATGATTCGATTTCAGTCAGCCTGACCCGCAACACCACGCAACTCAAGGAAAACGTTACTTCCATGATTGACGCTTACAACGCGATTGTCAGTTACATTAAAGACAAAACTCAGTACGATGCAGAGAACAAGAAGATGGGGATTCTGTCCGACAGTTACAGTATCAGCAGCATCAGTTCGCTGATTACATCCCCCCTTCAATCTCTGGCCAAAGGATTTACCTCGTCCGACGCCTTTACTACGCCGCAGGATATTGGCCTGAAGATTAACGCCGATGGAACGCTCGAACTGGATAGCGAAAAGTTTGACAATGCGGTGTCGGATGACTATATGGCGGTGCTGAATTTGGTCGGCGCTCAGTACGTGGGGGCGTCCACCGGCGGCGATGCGGCCTATATTTCGTTTTATGGCGCCAGTCAATACACCGACGCAGGCTCTTATGATGTGAGGGTATATAAGACCGGCAGTACGATTACCAGCGCGCAGATCAAGTTAAGCACGGAAGATTGGGACGAGGCCCGCGATATGACCGTCTCAGACAATACCTTATACGGTAACTCCGAGCGTGACAGTGACGGCAATCCCATTTATCCGGAGTATAGTATGGTGCTGACGGTGGACACCAGCAGCACGGAAAGCGAGCTGACGACCACAATCAATGTCAAGCAGGGCTTCGGCGATGCTTTATATGGTTTGGTCAGCGATATGCTTAAGTCCGATGGGCGGATTGATCTGGCTAAGGACAGCATCACGGATCAAATTAATCAACAACAGGACTACATCGACGATGAACAGGATCGTCTCGATAAATGCGAACAGCGTTTAAGGGAAAAGTTCGCCCGCATGGAAAGGCTGCTTTCCCAGATACAACAGCAGATGGCCAGCATAACAAGTATGATGTAATTATTCTGAGATGGTTTATTGAGGGGCAAGCCCCGCTGCAATGGGAGAATGAACAGTTTCTTGCGGCACGGGCACAACCAGTACCGATGCGAAATCGCGGGTGATGGCCGCAAGGCGGACTGAGCTGGAATTTGCCTGTGGTTTTACAAAAATAATCGTGTGAAGTCGGCTTTCCGTTTTCCCTGCCAGAATTTGTAATCTCTGCGGGCCGTAAATAAGAATTTTGTCAAAGCGGTCGTGCAGTTTTTCCATCGCCAGCACGGTTCGCCCAATCGCCTGGGTTTCGGTATTTCCCGCCGTGAATACAGACACGTTTTCTATGCAGGTTTTTTGCGGGCCGGCCAGCGTTTTGGACGCATCCAGCTCAAACGCCTTGGCCACGGCGTACCGGCGGGGTTCGGCGTCGATTAACAGCATTTTCTGGCCGGCGCTGGCAAGTCGGATAGCAACATTGACCGCAGTGTGAACTCCCAGAGGGGTATCCGTCGGACTGGTCAAAAGGATACCTTGTTTTTTTTCTTTTTTGATGGATAAAATCATCTCCGTCAGCTTTTGATAGTATTGTTCAAGACTGTCGCAGCGGAGATTTTGGAGGGGGTATTCGATTTCGTCAGGTTGAGTTTTCTTGTCCGGCTCAAATTCGGCGATTTTTTCACCGCCTTGTTCGATGGTGCGGGCTTTGGCGGCAAAGTCCGGATTCAGCAGTTCGGCCTGGCTGGGGCTTTTTCCGGGGCTTCCGGCCAGTTGGATTTTCTGCGGTTTTTCCTCGGTGGCCGGTTCCATCGTTTTCAGGCAAAGGGAATCTTTGCGTGTCAGGACGGCGCAACCCCAGGCCGCCGCGACCGACGGAACCACGGCGACAATCACCAGTCCGGCCGCGTCGGAAGCCAGTGTATCCAAAAGTTCCGGATTGTAGCCGGCCATAAAGGCATCGGTGAGTACTTTGATGGTCAGGCTTACGATGATCATAACTAACCCCGCCACCGCCTCGCATCGCATCAATACCGCCACGGCTCCCATCGAACCGAAGAACCGCATTTCCGCCCGGATTTTTTCCAGGATTTGTCGGGCCTGTTGGCGGGGGATTCCTTTAAGGCTTAACTCCGCCTGCAAGGCAGCCCGTTTGACCGGCAGAATCTGATCGGCGTAATGTTGGGCCGCCCGCCGAATCCAGTTTGCCGCCGGGAAGATACTCCCAAAACCCACAACCGCTAACAGCAGAGCAATAATGGCGGCTCCAATAACCCCCATTCCACTGACGGATTTACCGAGGATGTCGATAACGGTCGGAGCGATATGTTCTGCGAGAATTTTTCGTACGGTCATCGCCGTCAGGCTGATTCGCAGCAATACCAGCGCTCCGACCAAAAAACTGAATCCATGCAGGTCGTGGCAGCTTTTGGCCGCGGCGCAGACAACCACCACCGCCGCGGCAAGACAAACGCCTCCGATCCAAGCCATATCCAATATCCGCACAGGGATAGGGATTAATAACCCTGCCAGGACCGTCAGTGCTGCGGCTGCGAAGACCACATCCAGCCGATATCGGATGCTTTCCGGTAAGGTTGGTTCGGCTCCATTGAGCCTGTCGAAGTCCGTTTGGCTTTTCATCATCCGCCTGTTCAATAGTAATTCTGCTGATAGTATAGCGTCTCTCGGCAGGTCGCTTCAAGCTTTTATTTCCCTCCCCAAACTACGAACTTTTATCCACCGCGGGCGGAACGAACTTTTTTACTTCGCGTAGATGTGTTTGAGTCGATACAGAACCGCCAACACCTCGGCCACCGCCGCGTAGAGTTTGTCCGGGATGGGATAATCCAGTTTAACCGTGGCGTAGATTTCTCTGGCCAATTCCGGTCGGCGAATGATGGGAACGCCGTAGGCGCGGGCGATCTCCTTGATTTTTTCGCATAAGTGGTCAGCCCCTTTGGCCACCACCAGCGGGGCGATTTGCCCCGAGTCGTACTGCAGCGCCACCGCCACGTGAGTCGGGTTGACCAGCACCACGCTGGCTTTGGGGACTTTTTTGAGCATACGCCGCATCCCCAGTTCGTATTGTTTGCGGCGGAGGCGGGATTTGATTTCCGGCGGACCTTCGCTGTCGCGGTGTTCTTCCTTGACTTCCTCGCGGGTCATTTTCAGGTTGTCGATGTATTTCCACCGCCGGTACAGCCAATCGATTGCGGCGATAATCAGAAGGCCGATACAAATGCGAATCACGGCGCCCAGCACCACGCCGCCGATAGCCGAGAGGATTTGCTCCGTACCGGCCCACTGCAGCGCAGCCAGATATTCTGTTTTATTGCGAAGATAAATACAAACCAGAAACCCAATGAACGCCAGTTTCAGGATGGAAAGCAGGAGGTTGACCAGTGATTCGGGCGAAAACAGATGCTGAAGCCCTTTGACCGGATTCAGTTCGTCCAGCTTCCAGTTCAGCGTTTGCGGCGCGAAATTCAATCCGCTGACCATCACACTGGCTGTGACGCCAAAGACCATCAGTGCCGCCAGGAACGGCGTCATTACCAGCATTCCACCGATGATTTTACCGTTCATCCAGGCGGTGAACACCTGGCTGTTGTCGAACAGCTCGGCCCGACAGTGCAATCCTTCGAGCAGTTCTTTTTTACACCACCAGATAAACCACGGCCCCAGCAGCGCCGCTGCGCCGGTCAATGCAATCAATATGATCGCCGAACTCATTTCCGGACTGTACGGAACGTTGCCCTTCTCGCGGGCTTTTTGTATCCGTCGCGGCGTTGGCTCATGGGTTTTATTAGTGTCCGCCATTACCGGTCGCTTCTTTTGATGTTAAAAAGATTCTAAGTTTTGGATTTTGGTTTTAACTTTTGGGTTTTCAGTTTTGAGTTTTTAAACGACCAGCAGCTTATCCAGCCAGACGACGAACTGCTTGAGATACTCAGCCATAAAAGGCGCCAGAATCCCCATCATAATCAATCCCAATCCAACCCGTACCGGCAGACTTAAAAACAGGATATTGGTTTCCGGGGCGATACGCGCCATAATCGCCAGCACCACCATCAGCAGCAGGAAAACCGCCAGGACAGGCGCCGCCATTTGCAGCGACAACATCAGCATTGCCGAGCCGGATAAAAGAACGCTCTCGACCAATTTGCCCAGCGATGGGATTTGTCCGATGCCGAAGCCGCCGTAGCTGCGGGTCAGAATTTTCAGCAGAATGTGATGCCCCTCGCCGGCAAGGAGCAGGAGGATGAATAAAATTTCCATCATTATCGCCAGCACATTTTCCTGTTCTTCGGTCATCGGGTCCAGCACACTGGCCATTGTCAGGCCGATTTGCTGTTCCGCGATGGCGGTTGCATTTCGGACGACTCCGAACAACGCGTAAGCCACCAGGCCCAGCGCAAGCCCATAGACGGCCTCCGCCGATGTCCACATCAGAATTTCAATAATGTCGGGCGACTGAGCCGTCGCGGGAAAAGGGATAATTCCCGCCAAAAAAATGGACAGAACGATGGCCGCAGCGATTTTGATTTGGGTCGGGATGGCCTGCCAACTGAATATCGGACAGACCGCCCAGAAAGCTCCTACGCGGGTGAGAATCAAAACCGCCCCTAATATCCTGCCGTCGAGGAAGTCCATTTTATGTCAACATTCAAATTTAACGTTTGACATTTAAATTTCTTATTGGCCGTAGGTCTGGATTTGATTGAAAATTTCCGTGGTGAACCGCATCAGCACCTGCAGCATCCAGTTGCCGAATAGCAGGGTGGCTATGCCGGCGGCGATCAGTTTTGGCGCCATTGTCAGCGTCATATCGCGGATGGATGTCACCGTCTGAAACAATGAGATCACGACGCCCGCAATCATACAGGCCAGCAGAACCGGCGCCGAAATCAGCAGGGCGGTTTCCATCGTATGCCGAGCCAGATATAAAATCCCGTCGATATTCATTGTGTTTTCCTTTCGCGGTGTTTTTATCGAAAACTTAAACTCAACCCTTGCGCCAGAATCCCCCAGCCGTCAACCAGGATAAACAGAATCAGTTTCAGCGGCAGAGAAATCATCACCGGCGGCAGCATCATCATTCCCGCGCTGAGCAGCACGCTGGCGATCACAAGGTCCAGCAGCAAAAACGGAATAAACAATAGACAGCCGATCTCGAACGACGTTCGAAATTCGCTGATGACAAACGCCGGCGTTACGATATGCAGTCCCAGTTCCATCGGGTTCTGTGGCGGCGGGATTTTAGCCATATTCACAAACAACGCCACGTCGCTCTTGCGGGTCTGACGGAGCATAAATTCCTTGATGATGCCCGAGCAGACTTTCGATGTGGTTTCCATATCGATTTTTCCGGCCAGATACGGCTGAATTGCCTCGCTGTTCATTCGTGACAGCGTTGGCGCCATTGTGAACAGCGTCAAAAACAAAGCCAGTCCCAGCAAAACCGTATTGGGCGGGATATTCTGCGTCCCCAGAGCTCGGCGAACAAACCCCAGCACTACCGCGATACGGGTGAACGAAGTCATCATCGCCAAAAGACTCGGCAGGATCGCCAGCAGCGTAAAAATCATCACCAGCTTGACCGGCGTACTCCACTCAGTGCTCTTTTGCTGATTATCTGTGGTCGCTTTGTTAATCAGATTTACCACATCAGGGATTTGGGGCATCGTATTGACCGCCGGTGCCGGCGTGGAAATCGTCGCATTGTCGGCGGCTATGGCTATACCAGACAAAACCAGAAAAATCAGCGGCAGGGTGGATAAAAATAGTTTTTTCATGGTTTGGCCTCGGCAGGGGGAGTTTCAATGTTGCCGGTCAGGTCGCTCAGAAAACGAATTCCTTCGTTGCTGCTGCCGACCAGCAGGTGTTTTTTCCCGGCCCGGATGAGGTGAATGGTCTTTCGCGGCCCCAGGTGCATCATCTCGATAAGTTCCAGTTGTCCGCCTTTGGAATTCAGCCAGGGCGCATTCATTTTTTTCAAAGACCACCACACTGCAACCCCGGCTGCCGCGACAAATCCGATCATCAGGAAAAACCGTCCCGCCAATTTGCCCCCAAGGCTGTCGATGGATTTGCCGGTCTGGACATTCCACGAACCGACGGCGTCTGTTTTTGGACTGGGATTTGTGGCCGCGTTCGATTCACCCAGGCACGGACGAAGCAGAATCTGTCCGACGATGCTGGCAGCCAGCAATAGCCCCAGAAAAACAAGACGTTTTTTCAGCATAATTCAGTCCTGAATTCAAAATGGATTTTGGCTTCCCAGACAGATGAGCAAAAACCGTGCCGAGTGAGAAAAACGGGCGTTTTTCGGTCCCTGAAGGGATTTTGGCAGACTACCCGCGCAGGAAAATCACACAGATGTAAAATATTATAACCTTTACATCCCCGAACGACCTTCAGATTTTTTGCCTGTCGCGGAGTTGATCGCCACAGTGCAGAAAATTCTCATTACGATTTTATGCAGTTCTTGGTTTCTTCCTCGTCAGTTGACAATCGTAAATGAAATTATTTCTGTTCTTCGACCTGTTTTAGTTGAAGGCTCAGCATGCCGGCGGTTTCGGGGTTGGCGGCTCCGATTTCCCCCAGCAGTTTGCCGGCGTTGCGTTCGGACATATAGTACAGAATCTTGACTGCGTCTTGGGTCTGGCTGTTGGACACCATCATAGCCAGAATTTTCCCCGCCTGAGCCGGGTCCATCTTGTCATAGGTGGCGGCGATTCGTTGCAGATTGGTTTTTTCGACCGTTTCGACTTTAATCAGGCTGTCGCGGACGGTCCGTTCTTTTTCCTGCAGCGCCGAAAGGGTCAGGTTCAGTTTTTCCCGCAGTTGATTCAGTTGTTCGACCTCTTCCTGCAGACCCTGGCGGGCGATTTCAATCCGCTGGGCCTCCTGCTCAAGTTCCTTTTGTTTATCCTTGTAATCCTGCATTTTCTGCCGGAGGTCATAGATCAGCGTTTTCAACTGAGTTTCCGACATTGCCGATTCGCCGGTGGTTGTCGTTTCGCTCTGCGGAGTTTCCGCCTTTGCAGCCGGCGTTTTAGAATCCTGTGCGGCTGTGAGCGGCGCCGGCGTTGCGGCGTTTGCCGCAGCCGGAACGGCTTTATTTTTCTTCAGTATAAAACCAACGCCGAATGTCGCGGCGAAACTAATGACCCCTGTCACGGCCAATAAAATAATCTGCGTTTTTTTCATATATTCTTACTCCATCTCAATTCCATTACGGCGACGGCAAAAGGATTTTCCTGGCGTATGCCATGCCGGTTGTCTCGTCCGTTTCTTTCTGCTGGGCCTGATGTTCCTGCTGACGATATAATTCGTTGGCGCGCTGGCGGAGTTTTTCGAGGCTTTTCTGGTTTTTTCGAATCTCCAGCAGCTCTTTGATTTTCTGTTTTCTTTGTTCTTCCAGGCCGGCAACGGTTTGTTCCATCGTCCGAATGCAGTTGTCGAGGACGTGAACAAACTGCAGAAACATCTGCTGTCGCGCCGGTCGCTGCTCGGCAGGCAGTTGACGCAATTGGGCCAATCGCCCACGAATCTCCGCCTTATACATCAGGATTCGTGCGCGGGTCTGTGCGATTCGCTCTCCAATCGCCATCAATTCGGCGCGAAGCATATCGTGCTGTTTGATCTTCAAATCCAGAAGTCTTTGTAATCGCCAGACAAATCGTTTCACTTTTCTTTTTTTCTTCCGTCAAGAGGATTTTTGTACGGGTTTCCCCGTACCGGCGGTCTGAGTATTGCGAGGGACGGGTTCGGCCAGCAGTTTATCCCAGGCCGCGGCGATGTCTTTTAATTGCCTTACGGTTTGTTCAAATGGGGTTCTCTGGCGGACCGGCTGAGCCAGAAAATTCCGAATCCGGTCAATCAGCGCAACCGACCCGTCGATGCGTTTATTACTGCCTGAAGCGAACGCCCCAATGGTAATGAGGTCTTCCGCATCAGTATAGGTCGCGTAGATTTCACGCATTTTCTGCGCCGCTGTCCGATGTTCCGCGCTGACAATCGTGTTCATCAGTCGGCTGATGCTCTGTAAAATGTCGATGGCCGGGTAATGACTGCGGTCGGCCAGTTTTCGCGCCAATACAATATGTCCGTCCAGCAGCGACCGGGCGCTGTCGGCCACAGGGTCGTTCATATCGTCGCCTTCCACCAGCACCGTCAGGATGCCGGTGATACTGCCCCTTTCATCGCAACCGAGGCGTTCGGCCAGTTTTGGAAGAAGACCAAAGACACTGGGGCAATAACCTTTGGTGGCGGGCGGTTCACCTGCGGCCAATCCAATTTCCCGTTGGGCCTGGGCAAAGCGCGTCAGCGAGTCCATCATAAACAGCACATCTTTGCCCTGATCGCGGAAAAACTCGGCGATGGTCACGGCTACAAAGGCAGCCTTGACCCGTTGAATCGGTGTCGTGTCCGATGTGGCTACCACGACCACACTGCGGGCAAGCCCTTCCGGGCCAAGGTCTTTTTCGAGGTATTCGCGGACTTCTCTGCCGCGTTCCCCCACCAGCGCCACGACATTGACATCCGCGGCGCTGCCGTTGGCGATTTCGCCCAGGAGCACGCTTTTTCCCACGCCGCTGCCGGCAAATACGCCCATACGCTGTCCTTTGCCGCAGGTTAAGATGCCGTCAATGGCGCGGATACCCAGCGACAGCGGTTCGGTAATCATTTCACGGCGAAGTGGCCCAGGACCGGTATTGTGAATGGGCCGATATTCGCCGCTAAGCGCCCCTTTGCCGTCAATGGGATTGCCCAGACCGTCCAGCACCCGGCCTCTCAAACTGTCGCTCACGCAAACCATTCGGGGTTTGTCCGTCGCGGAAATTTTATCGCCGGGTCGTATTCCATTAATCGACCCCAGGGGAAGCAAAATCAGATTGCCCTTGCGAAATCCGATGACCTCGGCTTCCACGCTCGTTCCGTTTTGCAGGTCGATTCGACAGAGCTGACCGAGACCCACGGTCGTCGGTCCGCTGCTTTCGACGGTCAGTCCTGATACGTGGGTGACGGATCCTTTGCGGGCGATGAAAGGAACCGCTTGAATCGCCTGAAAGAACGGCTCAAAATCCACAAAAGCGGTTGTGTTTTTTTCACTCATACTTTTTATACTTTGTCGCTCATGCCGATTTACCGAAGTCGCATCCGTATGCGATTTCAAAATGGTTTTACGTCGGATTATTTTTAAATTTTCAATTGTGGTTTTAGTTTTTGGTTTTTGACTTTCAAATTTTAGCCATTGCCGCTTCAATTTGTCGGAGATGTTCTTCAATACGGTATTCCACAATTCCCTCGGGCGTATGCACCGCGCATTCCGCCCGTCCGATAGACTCGTCAGCCACCAGTTTGATCTCGTGGTCCAGCGGGGCCTGTTCGTTTTTCAGCCATGCTTCACACGTTTTCAGGTCTTCGGGGTTGAGCCGGATTTCTACAACCTGACCAAGGGGTGCGTGTTCGATGACCTGGGCCAGGATGTTTTCCATTTCGTAATGTCCTTGTTCGATTTCTCTGGCCAGAATCCGGGCGGCGATTTGCACCGCCAGATGAACGATCTTTTCCCGGTGTGCCGCGAACAGGTTTTGGCCATATAGATTTATTTGCTCGACGGCTTTGGCCAGGGCCTCGCACAGCCGATTCAGTTTCTTTTTTGGCTCCGCGGTCTGTGCCGTATCCTCAGCGTCCGGTTCTCTGGCAGCTGGTTTGTAGCGGAGGTCGAGGACCTGAATGGTACCGACGGCCAGAGGCAATTGTAATTTGACCGCTGCCGCCTTCATCATTCCTCCTCGATGAAGAGCAACTCTTCCGCCTCATTGGCCTCTCGCAGGGGTTTAGTCACTTCTTCCCTGGCCACGAAGACATCTTTTTTTCTCGGTTCTCCCAGTAAAGCCAATTCATCGTCAATCATTTGAGCCATGCGTTCGGAGATATTCGACCGGATTTTTTGAGCGACCGCCGGTTCGGCACCGTACAGCGCCTTGGCCAACACGCTCTCTTCTATTTTCCGAAGCAGGCCCTGCAGGCATTTGTTGTCGATTTTGGGAATGTCGTCCCACGTGACCATCAGCGCCTTGATGGTATCGGCGGTTTCTGCGCTGCGACTCTGAATCTGCTGGAGCAGCACATCGCGTCGTTCTTTCTGCAGACCGCTCAGCACAATCGCCACTTTTCGCAGAGTTTCTCTGGACATATTTTCTCGAACCACCGGGGTCTTCTGGTCGGAGTTCATTTCCATCAGTTTCTTACAGACCGTTTCGCCGATTCGCCGCAGGGTTTTAGGGGAGACTTCCTGAGGCAAAGTCATCCGCCACACGACTTGTGTGCCGGTCTGCTCTTCCAGGCGGGACAGAACCTCCGTGGCTAATTTGGCGGGCACAGAAGAAAGCACCATTGCAATGACCTGCGGAGATTCACCGCTGATTACCGCGGCTATTTGTACAGGTGGGGTGTCGGCGATGACGATAAAGGGGTCTTTTTCGCGCATCGCCTTCTCCAGCCGGGCCTGCAATTCAAAGGCTTTTTCTTTTCCTGCCGAACCCTGGAGCAGATTGCCGACAAAACTTTTGACGTGCAAAGCGCCGGAGCCGCGTTTTTGCAATTCATTGCAGAAATCCCGGCCGACCACCATCGCCTGATCGGGTGCGGTCAGCCCCTTGGCATCCAGTTGGGACAGCTCCATCGCAATTCTCTGAATGATGTCCGGCGGCTGTCCCTTAAGCAATTCCGTCGCCGTGACCGAGTCGAGCGTCGTTAGAAGCACCGCCGCTTTTTGAATTCCTTTGAGTGTCATCGGCTATCGCTCCTCTGAAAGCCAACTGGTGAAAATCTGCCGAACCTGTTCGGGGTTCTGGCGAAGCTGAAGAGTGATATGCTGTCGGATGGCGGTGGTCGCATCGGCACCGCCTGCACCAAGCAGAGGAGCATTGCCGGTTCCGAGCGAATTAGCCGCAGTCTGTTGTATCGCCGCGGCGGCTTTGCGGCCGGCCCCGGTGAAAATTTTCAAGGCCAAGAGTGCGCTGACGGCCAGAATCCCCATTGACGACTGACGGGCGATTTCAATATAACGATTCCATTTTTCAAATGCGCCAGCCTCCGGCGTTTGCTGAACCGCAGAGCGGCTGAACGGCACATGGCGAATCGTCAGATTTTCTTCTTTTAAGAGTTCCGGACCAATAGCCGTGCGAATCATCGCCTTGATATCATCAACCGACATAATCAGATCTGCGCCAGCGGAAGCGGTTTGTTGTTCACCTGCTTTCTTTTCGGTTGCAGCGGTTTCTTTGGGCTTGGACAAATCCGCGACAACGGAAATGGACCAGCCGGTGATTTTTCCCGGTGAACTCTGTTTGGTGGTTACGACTTCCGGCACCTTGTATTTGCTGACGGTGGAGCCGGTTTTTTCCGTGCTGCCCGGCGAGGTTTCTTTGCCGTCGGAGGTTGTTGCCGGCGGCTTGATGTTGGATTTTTCATCGACGGTTTCCTCGAGGGGAATGCCTTTTTCATAGGTGGTGCTGACTACCGATTCGCTGGTCATATCGATGGTGGCGCTGGCCAATACGGTAGCCCTGGCCGGTCCAAGCACCAGTTCCAGCGAACGCAGCAGCCGGTCGGTCATTTGCTGTTCGATAGCGGTCTTGTAATCTTTGTAGGTATTGGCGCCGGCGACGAGAGGGTCGGCGGTTGTGTTGCCGGTTAAGAGATTGCCCTGGCTGTCGGCAATGACAACCTGTTCGGGTTTGAGTCCTTCCACCGCGCCGGCCACGAGGTTGGTAATGGCTGCCGCGGCGGTCTGGCTCAGACGCCGGCCGGGTTTGAGCTTGAGCATTACCGATGCGCTGGCGATTTTGCCGTCGCCGGTGAACATTGTCTGTTCGGGGCGGACGATGTGGACGCGGGCGTATTCCACGCCGTCAAAAAACTGAATCGTCTTGGCCAGTTCGCCCTGCAGAGCCCGCGTATAGTTCATTTTTTGCACCAGCGGGCTTACGCCGAGTTTTTCGTTGTCGAAAATTTCATAGCCCGCCTCACCGTCTTTGGGTGTCAGGCCTTCTTTGGCCAGTGACGCACGCAATTCATAGACTTTTTCCGCCGAGACGTACACGCTCGTCCCGCCCGGGCCGAGTTTGCAGGGGATGTTTTTTTGATTGATCTTGTCGGCGATTTGACCGGCCTGGTCGGAACTCAGATTGCCGTACAATAGACGCATCTCCGGCCGTGCCGCCCAGTGGGTCAGCAGGCCTGCAGTGATAATGCAGGCTATTGCCGCTGCGGCCAATACCGCCCGCTGTACCAGCCCGATTCGCTGCCAGACTGCGTTAATCTTTTGAAGCATAAACTATGAACTGCGAACTATAAACTACTGCCGTTTCAAATAAAAAAGCTTCACTTTTGTCATTCTGGCCCCGGCTTTCACCGGGATAAACTCCCGCCAGAATCCAGTCGGAATTGCTGGATTCCGGGTCAAGCCCGGAATGACAAAAAACGACACTTACTTTTTAGAAAGGGCGCTACGAACTTTATTACACCTGCATACGCATCGTTTCTTTATACGCCTCAACCAGCTTATTACGGACGCCCACGAGCAGCTTAAAGCTCATATCCGCTTTAGCCATCGAGGCGACTACTGAGTTGATATCTTGTTGTTTGCCCGCCAGCAGGTCCACGATGGAAACGTTAGCGTCCGTCTGATTTGTGTTGACCTGTCGGATGGAATTCAAGAGCGTTTTTCCGAAATCCGATTCTTTACCTGTGTCCTGCTGTTCAATGGGTCTTGACAGAGGGCTTTGAATCGTCGGCGACGGCATACTGGGGTTAAATTGTATGGTCATAATGAGGATTCCTTATCGCAGAAGCTCCAGACTGGTTTCCACCATTTTTTGATATCGTTTGAGAATCGCCGCGTTGGCCTGATAGGCCTTGCTGGCGATGTTTAAGTCCATGATTTCTCTGGGCCAGTTGACGTTGGGCATCGCCACGTAGCCGTTTTCATCCGCCTGCGGATGGCCGGGGTTGAGGACGTACTGGAAATCGCTTTTGTCCTGTACGATGTCGCCGATTTCCACGCCCGCTGCGCCTTCTTTGCCTTCTTCAGCCTTGAATTCCGCAATCAACCTGCGGTACGGTTGCCCGTTTCCGGCATTGGTGGTCTGAATATTGGCGATGTTGGAGCCGATGATCTCCATCCTGCGGTTATAGGCCCGCAGACCCGATACCGCAATGTTGATCGTGTCGAACATACTGCCGCCTTCTATTTTCATAACTCGCAATCCTTTCCACTGCCAAAAAACTTAGGCCTGCACTTTCATCGCCTCGTCCATCTGCTGGTATTTCTTTTTCAGCAGCATCATATAGGCTTGATGTTTAAGGCCGTTTTTCACCATTTCGCCGACTTCATTATCCAGATTCACGTCGTTGCCGAATTCATTGACAGGAGCGTTTTGAGGCTGAAGAAACTCAACCTCCAGTTTTTCCGGATCGAGCATTTTGTTTCTTTTCAGGGCTTCATTGAGTACCTGTTCGAAATTGACATCGACTCTGCGATAGCCGTGGGTGTGCATATTGGCGACATTTCTCGCAATGGCCTGCTGCCGGAGACCCTCCGCGCGCATCGCCGATTCCAGAAGCTTAATTACAGTACTGTCATTCGCCACCTTTTTTCTCCAAAATTACATAATCCAAGACATTCCATTTTGAGCAAGCCCTGTGCCAGTCTCTAAAAGGGCCAATTTTTGCAAAAATAATGCGGTTTTTACACTTATGAACGGCTGGAATGCGTCAACCCCCTCAATGAAATGTATGGTCTTTGTACATACCCTAAAAATTTTGGCCGAGAAAAAGACATTGCAAGCCTTGATTATAGAAGTGTCTGCCTTTCATACAGAAATTTCTTCTGTTACCACGGTGTGGCAGGGGAATTTTCATCGCAGGAAGAAAACATTATTTATTGTATAAGTGTCCATAAAAGAAAAAGTTATGTCTGTTTTTGATGGACGTTTTTATTTCATTGGCACTTTTATTGCACTTCTTCTGAAAAACTGACTTGGGAGAGAGTGTTTCTATGTCCAATGTGATGGCTTTGGCTAATACGTCCCTTGTGACGGCCCCGAAATCGCAGGAATCCCCCTCCGGCAAACCTCTTACTGCCAAAAAAGAGTCTGCCAGGGGATCGCTCCGTCGAACTGAAGGTCTCGAGGAGGTTCCTTCCACTATCAAGGAAAATGCTGACAGCGTTTCGCAGGCCAAAAATCAGCGGAAAGGGGATTTCACGAATATTCTGCAAAAGCGTCTGACTGACAATACTTCAGGGGGAAAATCCGGCACATCACAATCGCAGAAGGATGGGAAAATTACCGCTGTGTTTTCAGATGAAAAGCCAAAACCGGACGACAAGGCAAAAAGGGATACGACCGTTCCAGTTTTATCCGGGGTCTGGTTTAGTCCGCAGTCTTTGGTGGATATCCCGAAAAAGCAAGTTTCTTCTATCGCGGCTGATTCTAAATCTGCCGGGAATCGGCCTGCCAAAGCAGCCCAGACGACTCAGCAGGCAGCGACTCAGGCCGTAGTTGCATCACGTCAGAACTCCGTTGCGGCAACGAATATCGCCACTAAAACGACAACCCCGACCGACTCACAAGATACCGCCGCTTCGTCCAAGAAAGTCGTCAAAGACACGATGGAAATAAAGGATACGCCGATAGCCGGCCAAATCACAAATCGCCCGACAAATCCTGTTTCCGTGGCGACTGTCAATAATATGGGGCAACAGCTTGCGAATCCTCAAAAAACGCCGAATGTTTCCGTGGCGACTGTCAATAATACGGGGCAACAGCTTGCGAATCCTCAAAAAACGCCGAATGTTTCCGTAAATCTTCCGACGGGGCCTAATACCGCCGTCGCAGCCGCCATCACAAAAGAATCCTCGGCAGCCGCCGTTATAAAAGAATCCTCGGCGACTTTACAGGCCCAAGTGCCGCCGTCGCCGGGCAAAGATCAGGGTAAAGCAAAGCAGGGCGTTATAGCGGAGTTAAACCCACAGGCAAAGTCTCCCATTTCGCAGGCGAAGGAGTCATCTGTCGTTTTACAGACCATCGGGACCGACCCAACGCAGCCAATTATTCGGCAGACGGATTCAATTCGTTCCGATGCGGAATCGCCTGTCCAGGCGGCCATTTCGCCGTCGGTCGGGGCTGAAAAAATTTCTTTCCAGCAGGTATTTTTAAAGCCTTCCGAGCAGATTATTGACCAGATTCAAACCACGCTCACCGGCCGCGTTCAGCAGATTCAGGTAATGCTGAGTCCGGCGGAACTGGGAACCGTTCGCATTACATTTCGCCAGCAGGACGGGCAGATGGAAGGACTTTTGGAGGTCCAGAATTCACAGGTCCGCAAGGATGTGGAAAAAGCTCTGCCGCAGATTGCCGCGGCTTTGGCCCAGAATGGTATTGAAGTTCGGCGGATGGATATCGCCTCGATGCCAAACCAGCAGCAATCCGGCCAGGACTCGTTTCAGTCTCCGGCCCACAATTTCAGTGCTGCCGATCAGCATTATCTGGCGGGTCAAAGTGGTTCCAGTTCATCCAAAGGCGCGGACTCTATGGGTATTTCTCAACAAGCTGCCGAGCAAGCCGATTCCCCGCAGGGCGCGACTCGGCAGGTTTTTGACCCCGCCAGCCTGAATATGTACGCCTGAGAATGAAAATTTTTTCAAAAATTATTTAAGTTTTCCTGAAAGTCTGCGACAATAAAGGCGGATAAAGCAGAAATTGCATCTTGTAAGAGTTAAAAGATGGAAATTAAACCAGTCAATCAAGAGATTTTGGGACTGCCCGGAGCGGATGAAAGCCGTCAGCAGGCTCAGTCCGCCAAAGACGTGCCGGCAAAGTCCGATGCGCTTGATTCCAGCCTTGAGGGGTATATTGCCAAGGCATTGGCCGAGCCTGCATCGGATTCCGATGTGAACATAGAGCAAATCCGCCAGGAACTGAATGCAGGCCAATTAGATTCTCCCGAAGCAATTCGCCAAGCCGCGGAAAATATTCTGAACCGCGGTATTTAGCAGCACATAGAGCATAAGTTTCCAATCCGCCTGCGGCGGACAAGTTCCAATCGCCAAATTCCTCTCCGCTAAAGCCACGAAGAACAAGGCGGCGGCCATTTTTTTAGATCCTTTGTGACGTGATTCTTCCGGCTAAGCCCAAACGATAACTTCCCATCTTCAATCCACTTAAGACGATAAATCAGTATTTTTACCGATACGCGAAAAATGGAGATTTGGGAAAGTTATACGTCTGGAGGAGGCGTTTCAAACGGTTGTTTGAGTTGGTAAGTCGTTTCGGTAAAATGAGTTGCGTTAAGGCGGTTGGGAAAAATCAACGTAAGCGATATTGGGGGTGAAGGTTTGCTCTTTTGT
>CAZWMN010000009.1:0-4709 GCA_964635075.1 uncultured Pirellulales bacterium
TTTGTGCGTCGGCCCCGAAAGATTTTTCTCTGCGGACTGGCGTCCGCCCAAAACCACAGGGGATCACTTCTACATAGGGACAAGAGACCAGAGACGAGAGAGAGTTTCCGGCTACCAGCCGCCAGCGGCCAGCAAAATGTTTAGTGTTAAATGTTGAATGCTGAATTTAGCCCTTCGACACTTCGACGGTTCGACTTTGCTCACCGCAGGCGTTGCTCAGGGCAGGGAAAATGGGGTTTGTAAAATGGACATAGGGGTTGTATAATATCGCCTGCGGCGAGTTCGGAATTCGTAAGGAGCAAGACTTGACGAAACATATCAAAATAGAATCAACGAAACCCAAAGCCATCGACTTGTTTTGCGGATGCGGCGGGCTTACGCTCGGACTAAAACAAGCCGGGTTTGAAGTGGTCGGCGCCATTGATTGCGACGATTTGGCCGTCGAAACATATAAAGCCAATCATCCTGAAGTACACGTCTGGAAAAAAGACATTCAAAAGTTGAGCGGCCGGGCGGTAAAGCGAAAATTAAAACTTAAAAAAGGTGAACTGGATTTGCTTGCCGGCTGTCCACCTTGTCAGGGATTTTCCACGATGCGAACGCTTAACGGCGGACGGGAAATCGAAGACAAACGAAACGATTTGATTTATGAATTTCTGCGGTTTGTCAAAGAACTCGAGCCCAAGGCGATTATGATGGAAAATGTGCCGGGGTTGATAAAGGATGAACGGTTTGAAAATTTCTGTGAAGAAATCAAGAAATTAGGATATATTCCCAATGCTGATGTGAAGGATGCGGCGGATTACGGTGTGCCGCAACGACGCCAGCGAATGATTTTACTGGCGGGTAAAGGCAGGAAAATAGAATTCGCCAAACCGACAAAACGAAAAACCGTCGCGGATGCAATACGCAATTTACCCCCTGCGGGAAAAAGCGGAGACCCGCTTCACGACATCAAAGAGAATAGAAGTAAAAAAGTACGCAAACGAATCCGACAAATACCGAAAAACGGCGGGAGCAGAACGGATTTGCCCAAAAAAGACCAGCTTGAATGTCATAAAAAATGTAACGGCTTTAAAGATGTTTATGGACGGATGGCGTGGGATAAGCCTGCACCGACGATTACAAGCGGATGTTTTAATCCATCAAAAGGGAGATTTTTGCACCCGGAGGAAAATAGGGCTATAACGTTGCGTGAAGCGGCAATTTTGCAAGGTTTTCCGCGTAGATATAACTTTCCCCCAAATAATAGCAAAACTAACATTGCATTAATGATTGGAAACGCTCTTCCGTGTTCTTTAATTAAACAACATGCAAAGCAAATACTTGAAAATATAAAAGGATAAGGGGCTATGGATATTTCCGAAGTGTTACACAACGAGTTGACAGATAAACAAAGGCTTGCCGTCTTAGATTCTGCCAATGAAATTTTATGTCTTGCCTGTGCAGGCTCAGGGAAATCAAGAACATTAGCATATAGAATAGCACGTCTTCTGGCTGATGAAGAAACACCTGAAAGCATCGTTGCATTTACGTTTACGGAAAAGGCATCTGAAACAATTAAACGTAGAGTAGCAACTTCATTAATTAAAGTTGGAATCTCACCTGAAGTGATAGGAGCCATGTATATTGGTACCATACATAGTTTTTGCAAAAATATATTAGGAGAAATAGACGCCACTAAGAGACAATATGATGTATTAGATGACAACCGTTTAAAGCTATATTTGATATCGAGATTTTATGAATTAGGTTTGAAAGATTTATATTCTAGAGCTGGAGATAAATATTTCAAAATCATACAAAAGGTGGCCGACGCATGGAAAACTTTAAATGACGAAATGATTGATATAAATAGTGTAAATGCTCAAGACGAACAATTGGGAACTATTTTAAGAAAGCTTAACGAATGTCTTAGTCGTGATCAGTTTATTGATTTCTCATTAATGATCAGAAATGTATTAGAGGCTTTTCAGAATAGAGGCGTTGAAAGATCCGTAACGATTAGTAATCTCAGGCATTTGATGGTTGATGAATATCAAGATGTATCTCCGGCGCAAGAAGAATTAATTAGGTATTTACATGAAAGATCAAGAACATTATTTGTTGTTGGTGATGATGATCAGTCAATATATGCGTGGAGAGGGGCGGATGTTAGCAATATATTAACTTTTGAATCAAGATATCCCCATGCGAATGCACATACACTTTCTGAAAATTTCAGAAGTACGGACGCAATTGTAAAAAGTTCTGATGCGTTTGTATCGGCTGAATTAGGACCTAGTAGAATTACAAAAAACCCAATATCTGTAAATAATAGAGCACCAAGAGATTTTAGAATATTATGGTTTAATAGCAGAGAAGAAGAAGCAGGTTGGATAGCAGAAAGAATAGAAAGATTATTGGGCGCATCTTACGAAGAGCCAGATGGTACAATAAGAGGTCTTACTCCCGCAGATTTTGCTATTTTAATGAGATCTACAAGAGAACCTGAACAAGATGATGCACCACGACATTACCGATATACTCAAGCATTAAATAATAAAAGTATACATTTTAGCCTAGAAGCGGGAGGAGGTCCTTTTGATCGGGAACAAGTAAGAATGATAAGAGATACTTTTGAGCTCCTCAGGGCAGGATCACCAAATCGAACTATGGTTCAATCTCTTTTTAATACAAGAATAAGAACTGCTTATCCTAATGCAAACTTTGCTCGTATAGTTAATATTTTAACTGAATGGGGACGGTTGATTCATACTCCGCCTGGTGGAACGAGAAGAAGGGTATATCCGCAAAAATTAGTACATGAGGTATTAGAATCCTTTGGGATTGCAGAAACAAATTTTCCAGATGAAGTAATGAGGGATATTGGACTCTTTAGCAAAATGGTTCAAGATATTGAAACAGTATATATGAGCGTTGACTCACCTTCTCGATTCAAAGAGATATTAAATTTTCTAAATAATGCCGCCGAAACAGGATACGATGTATCAACAGACGATCTACTGCAAAGGCCAGATGCAGTTACAGTATCAACAGTTCACAAATCAAAAGGATTAGAATACCCGGTGGTGTTTGTAGTAGATGTTGAAGACGGGAGATTTCCGGCTAAGCGACAACAATATGATGGATGGTTACCAAATAATGTTATCCAACCTGCAATTAATAGGGGTGCTTATCAAAGAAGTCCAAATGAAGAGGCAAGATTGTTTTATACTGCAATAACAAGGGCGGAAAGATATTTATATATAACAGGGGCACAATGTTTACCCGGAGGAAAAAGTGTAAGAAAGACGTCATCTTATGTAAATAGATTAAATCATCCTGAATTATCAAATGCTTTAGATACTTTGCCAGATAGGTTAACTTATCGAGAACAACAACGTAGAATAGATGAGACAATTCTTCCAACGAGTTTTTCTGAGATAAGATATTATTTACGATGTCCCATGGATTATCGATTTAGATATCGTTATGGCTTTACACCATTTATTCCAGATATGTTTGGTTTTGGAAAAACAGTCCACACTACAATAGAAAAACTTCACGAAATATACAGAGAATCCGTACCCTCGATAGAAAGAGTAGAGGGAGTGGTACAAAGTACTTTCCACCTGAAGCATGTACCTCAAAGCAAAAATCCTAATACTAATCCAGGGCCATATGAAAGAGCGAAAAATAAGTCCATTGAAATTGCCCGACAGTATGTTCAAGATTACTCACAAGATTTTCAAAGAAGGAAACAAGTTGAAGCGAGGTTTGAGATCCCCGCTCAAAATTGCTTAATAACTGGGTCTATTGACTTATTATTAAGAGAAGATAATCACGGGAATATTATTGAGGCTGAAGTTATTGACTTTAAAGCTATTGAGGGCGGTGATAATCCGGAAAGCAGTGAAATATTGGATTGGACAGAATTGGCTTTGCAAGTGCAGTTATATGTTAAAGCTGCTCAAGAAATTTGGGGAGAAAATGCTAAAACAGGCTCTGTTCATTTGCTTAAAGATAATATAAGAGTTGAGGTTCCAATATCTGATGAAGCAATAATATGTGCAACGAGAAATGTCGAATGGGCAGTACAGGGTATAATAGCCAATGATTATCCTATGAGGCCTCATTCGGATAAATGCTCAAAATGCGATTTTTCTAAACTTTGTCCGGCAATACCGCAAAATTTTAACTTCACCAGTAGTATGCCTCCTGAATTATTCTTACCTGGAAGACGTGAACATACCAAAGCGTTCAGTCAATTTACACAAAATAATGTCTGATAATTTGACTCAAAAACAACGTAGTTATTGTATGTCCCGTGTGAAGGGGCGGGATACGGGGTTGGAGAAGATTGTTCGAACGGCGTTGCGAAAACAAGGGTTGCAGTTTCGCAAAAATGTTGGGAAACTGCCGGGTAAGCCGGATATTGTGTTTACCAAACAAAAGATAGCGGTGTTTTTGGACGGGGATTTCTGGCATGGGTATCGATTTCCAGTATGGAAGGATAAAATCCCCGCATTTTGGCAAAAGAAAATCGGCGAGACAAGAAAACGGGACCAGCGGAATTTTGCGAAATTAAGGCGGATGGGATGGAAGGTGTTACGGTTTTGGGAACATACGATTGAAAAGGATTTAAAAGAGGTTGTTGAAAGAATAATTCATGCCATAAAATGACAAATCTGACCAGTCGGACATGTCAGACGATTCGGACAGGTCGG
>CAZWMN010000009.1:4809-71708 GCA_964635075.1 uncultured Pirellulales bacterium
ACAAATCCATTCGACAGGCTCAGGACAAATCCATTCGACAGGCTCAGGACAAATCCATTCGACAGGCTCAGGACAAATCGGACAGGAGAACATTATGACAGTTAAGGTGGTTCGGCTCAAGATTACGGCCAGTGAGTGGGAGGTGATGGATGCGGTGTGGAAGCTGGGTGAGGCGTCGTCGCGGCAGATTATCGAGGCGATGAAAGGTCATCGGCCACGGTGGAACGCCAAGACCATCCGGACGTTTATCAACCGGCTGGTGGAGAAAAAGGCGGTGAAGCGCAGGCGCGTCGGGGGGGAATATGTGTATCGGTCGTCGGCGGCGAAAGAACAATGTCTGCTGCCGGAGGCGGCGAAATTTATGGAGCGCATCGGGAAAAAGGGATTTGCGCCGCTGCTGGCAATGTATATCGCATACCATCGGCCGAACAAAAAAGAAAGGCGGGAATTGAGGGCGATTCTTCAAAAGAGGCGGACTGCACGAAAAAGATGAGAAGTGGGCGAGGGAATGAATAATTAGGGAAAGAACCGTAAGATTGTCAATTGTAAAATGTAGAATGTAAAATTTAGCCAGCCGAAAAAATATCAGATTTCAGAACTTGAAATTTGAGAGCCGACACAGTCGGGGGTGGGGGGTAAACCATTAACAAGAAAGCGGACCTTGCGTTTGCACCCTCGGCCAGAGGCTGGGGCTAAATAAAATGAAAGATTAAAAATCAAAAGGCAAAATTGAGGAGTCGCTCCCCGCCTTCGCGAGGACAAGCTACGGCGATGGGGGAATAAACAGATTCCTCACCCCACAAGGGGGATTCGGAATGACCTCGGCCAGAGGCCGGGGCTAAATAAAATGAAAGATTAAAAATCAAGAATCAAAATTGAGGACGAACCCATTCGACAAGCTCGGTTCGACAAGCTCACCACAGGCAGGGCAGGCAAAGAAGCGGACCTTGCGTTTGCACCCCCGGCCCAATAAACCCCCTCACATAAAGTGAGGGAACAAGAAAGCGGACCTTGCGTTTGCACCCCCGGCCAGAGGCCGGGGCTAAATAAAATGAAACAACCGCCACCGCAGGGGGCGGGGCTAAACATTGACGCGACGGCCTCGAAATGATGTTATGAGATTTGTTCCATCAGCTCCTGCAGGACATCCCTGGCGGGGGCGTTGCGATAGCCGTCGCTGCTCTTCCATTGCAATCGCTGATTGCCCTCGAGGGCCTGCTCAATTTTGCGGCAGGCCAAAATGACGGTGGCGTGATTTTTGCCGCCGAGCGTTTTGCCGATTTCCGGAAACGACATTTTTGTGAGCTTGCGGGTCAAATACATACAAAACGCCCGAGCCAGGCTAATCAAACGGTCCTTTTTGGGTGAGTGAATGTCGGCAGTGCTGACGTCAAAATACCGCGCGACCACTTCAGTAATGTCCGAACTGTGCACGACGGGGTCGGCGCGGAGGATGTGCTCGGCCAAAAGCTCTTTGGCCGAGACAAGCGACATTTTCTGTCCGCTGACCGAGGCGTAGGCGATGAGCTTCAATAGCGCGCCTTCCAACTCGCGGACATTGCCGGTAATCTGACCGGCCAGAAACGAAACGATGTCCTCGCTGAGTTTTTGTTTCATCGCGGCGGCCTTGCGCCGGCAGATTTCACATCGCGTCTCAAAATTCGGCGCGTCAATCCGCACGACCATTCCGGAAACAAACCGGCTGACCAGCTTTTCGCACAGTTGGCCGATTTGCTTTGGGTGGGCGTCAGAAGCAAGCACAATCTGCTTGCCGGCCAGGTCGATACTGTTAAAGGTGTGCAGGAACTCTTCCTGCATGACATTTTTGTTGGCCAGGAAATGGATGTCGTCAATTACCAGCAGGTCGAGACTGCGGAAACGATTGCGGAATGTATCCAGTCTGCGTGTTTTTAGCGCCAGGACATACTGGTTGGCGAAATCCTCGGCGGACACATACATCCATTTTGTGCCTGGGCGTGTGCGTGCGTATTCGTTGCAGATACCCTGCAAGAGATGGGTTTTGCCGACGCCGTAGCCGCCGTGATAAAACAGCGGATTGAAGGGACTTTTTTCTTCGCGGATGACATTCAGAGCGGCGTTGTAGGCCAAGTGATTTTTCTGTCCGACGACGAACGTATCCAGCGTGAGCTTGAGCGGCGGGACAAAATGTGCCTGGCGAACGACTTCTTCGACAACGGCTGGATGAGTTTTGACCGTGGAGGCCTGACGCGGAGGGGGCGTCAGAACGGCGTCAATCACAAAGCGAACCGGCACTGTCGAACCTTTCACGGTACTGAGCGCGTTGTGAATTACTTTGGCGAAATGATTTTCGATCCAGCCGGCAATGAACGTATTGGGCACGGCGATTTCCAGACCTTCGTCGGTGAGCGTAAACCGCGTGCTGTTCCGAAACCAGATTTTATATTTGGCTTCGCCGACGGCTTCGGCGATGGAATCGTGAATAGCCTTGATTTCATCCGTGAACGCTGTCTGCATCGTCTTCTCCAACCAATCCGTTGCCGCTTCGCAAGACTCGCTGCTGCGACCTTCTTTTCACATCCATGACAGTCAGATGATAGAGCCAAAAAAGGCAGGTTTCAACCGGCATTTTCGGAAATTTTTTCCCACATCCGGCAGATACAAGAACAATCATCACTTGCGCGCGAAAAAATTTTATTGTTCACAGGATTTGCACAACGCAAATGCGGATTGTGGACAACCTGTGGATTGTGTTTATTCCTGACAGGGGTGAACGCAAAAGTAAAAGGGTAAAAGGCAAAAGGGAAGATGAGATTTGAGAGAATGCTTTTTCAATAAATTAACCTTATGCGAAATCCCGCATTACCCTCTTCATTGGCAGGAAGAGATCGCCGGGACCGCCATAACGGCCATTGACAAAGGAATGAAAATCCATCAGGCCTGAGCCAGCGGGTTTGAGTTCGAGGATTTTCAGCCTGCCCTGTCCGCAAATGATATTCAGTTTGTCGTCGAGGATGCCGCAGACCTGGCCGGAATCGGCGGCGGTTTTGATGACGGCGGTTTTGGCGATAATCACCTTCCAGGATTTGCCGGTTTTGGCTGAGACATACACCGCTACGGCGCCGGGCCAGGGCCATAAACCGCGAATCTGATTGGCGATTCGAGCGGCGGGTTTGGACCAGTCGATAAAGCCGTGTTCTTTTTTCAATTTGGGGGCTTTGGAAACCTGTTTTTTATCCTGCGGCTGATAGACGGCTGTGCCGTTTTCAATCGCGGCAATGGTCTCCATCAGCAGCGGCGCAGAAAGCCCGGCCAGACGGTTGTGCAGCGTTTGAAAATCGTCCTCCGGCTGAATTGCGGTACGGGCCTGAACCAGAATCAGGCCAGCGTCCATACGGTCGGCCAGCGTGATAATACTGACGCCCGTTTCGGATTCGCCGTTAATAATCGCCCAGTTGACGGGTGCTGCGCCGCGATATTTGGGCAGCAGCGAGCCGTGAACATTAATTGCGCCTTTTGGAAATAGATTGATGACAGACTTTGCCACCTTCTGACCGAAGGCGATAACGACCAGTAAATCGCCGTTAAGTTTTTTTATCCGTTCGATAAATTCGGGTGTGTTGATATTCCCGGCCTCGATGCAGGGGATATTTTTTTCTTTGCACCACAAGGCGACATCGGTGGGCTTAGGCTGGCGATGGCGGCCGGCGGGACGTGCCGGCTGCGTAAATACCGCCGCAAGCTCATATCCAGGCGACACAATCGCCTCCAGACAGGGGATACCAAATCGTCCCGAACCGAAATACACCATACGCATAAGATTATTTTTGCCCTTCGGAGGATTGTTTATTCTGGTATTCGTCCTGCATCCGCTTCAGCAGTTTGCGGGCGCGGAGTTTAGCCGGCTCACTCATCCGGTCTTTAATCATAATGCCCTGCAAATGGTCATACTCGTGCTGAAAGATTCTTGCCAACAGTCCTTCGCCGATTTCTGTGAAAGGTTTGCCGTCCAAATCCAGCGCGTGAACGGTGCAGCGGGTGTAACGAGTGATTTCGCCATAGATGCTCGGCAGGGAAAGACAGCCTTCCTCGATGGCCTGCTGGGAGCTGGAAGGTTCGATTTTGGGGTTGATATAGACTTTGGCGTTTTCCTTAGTGCCATCCGGCGAGGCAACGAAGATTTGCAGATTAACGCCCGCCTGCGGGCCGGCAAGACCGACGCCTTTGTGCTCGACCATAATCTCCTTCATCCGCTCGGCCAGTTGACGGATAGAGCCGTCAAATTTCTCAATCGGCTGGGCGGGTCTGCTCAGCACCGGCTCCGGAAACCGCGTAATTTCGCAATTGGAAAAATTGTCTGCCATTTTCTCTTATGCGTCTATGCCCAGTATTAAAACGGGGATATCGATATTTGAAACGCCGCGATGCTCCAGGTCCCAGACGAACTGCTCGAAATAGGACACGCCTGTGGACATTTCATTAGCAAATTGCTTTATAGGAACGATTTCAACGCCTGCGTCAATTAAATTCTGATTTTTGAAGATGACCATCTTCGCGCAGACATCATAAGTCATACAAGCATAATCGCTGAATTGAACTTCTACGCCAAGTTTATTTTTAACAAAGCCTATTTCTCGAAAAGCCCTGATTGAGTATTCACAAGGTATTCTGCAACGGCGCCATCCCACGGAAAAGAATTTCTCCTTAAAAGCCGAATTTAATTCTCGAGGACCATACAATATTTTTCCTGCTCTTGTTTTTTCTTTGCTTTTTTTGGTTTTGCGTCGGTTTGCATCAACACCTGCAATTACTTTTTCAATTTCTTTGTACAGATTGCTATATTTTTTCTTTACTACGTTTTGACCGTCATTGAAAGAGTAGATTGCAGCAATATCCATGTTATCACCATGATCTAAAAGCAGACTGGATTCCCGCCTTCGCGGGAATGACAGCTATCATGAATTCTGTTGATTGTTAAGCTGATAGCAACAATTCTTTTTTCCCTTTACTCTTTGCATTTTTTCCTTAGTTAGTTCCTGTTGCGGAAAAATAAAAACGAAAATATCATACCCACAAAAGCAGGTATTTGGTACGAATAACTGGATTCCCGCCTTCGCGGGAATGACAGCTATCATGAATTCTGTTGATTGTTAAGCTGATAGCAACAATTCTTTTTTCCCTTTACTCTTTGCATTTTTTCCTTAGTTATCGAATTCGTCGCCTCTGAAGATATTGCCGAGATAGCTTTTCTGCACGGTTTCGTTCTGGATGATTTCCTTTGGCGCGCCCTCGGCAATGACTCTGCCGTGGTCGATGATATAAGCCTTGTCGGACACTTCCAGCGTCCGCTCGACATTATGGTCGGTAATCAGGATGCTGACGCCGCCGGCGACCAGCCTGCGAATCTCGGTCTGCAATTCCTCGACGGTGATAGGGTCCACGCCGCTGAAGGGTTCGTCCAGCAGAATCAGCGACGGATTGGTCACCATCGCCCGAGCGATTTCGAGTTTCCTGCGTTCACCGCCGGACAAAAATCGCGCCTGGCTGTTGGCCACCTCGGTCAGGCCGAATTGCTCGACCAGTTCCTCGGCCTTCTGTTTTCGCTGGGCGGCGCTCATCGACATCGTTTCGAGAATCGCGATGAGGTTGTCCTGAACACTGAGCCGCTGAAAGACACTCGGCTCCTGCGACAGATACCCCATCCCCAGCCGGGCGCGTTTGTACATCGGCAGTTTGGTTACGTCGATGCCTTCAAAGACCACCGTTCCGCCGTCCGGCACAATCATTCCCATCACCATTCGAAACGTCGTGGTTTTGCCGGCGCCGTTGCGGCCCAAAAGGCCTACGATACTCCGCTGAGCCACGGAGATGTTGACCTGATCGACCACCGTGCGGCCGGTGTATTTTTTGACCAGGCCGTGCGTCTGAAGCAGCGTCATCTGTACCAAAAACAATCTCCTTTCGAAGTCGTCCAAACCCCGCTTGGGGGTCGGGGCCAACTCAAAATCACTTTTAGAGCGTATTATATCACCAAAAATCATTATGCCAACGGCCTTTTTCCGTTATCCCGTCGCTGACGCTCCGGGCTTCTATCAACATTATCCCGTCGCCGGCGCTTGAAATTTTTGTGATAAACCCCGCAATAAATTGCGGGACTAAACCAACATCATTTTTGGGATTGCCTTATCAATGGCGAATGCATAGACTTGATGTGATGCTGACGGAGATTGAAAAACAAATTCTTCGCATGGTGCAGGAACCTTTGCCGCTGTGCGAACAGCCATTCGCGGCGATGGCTCATCGGCTGGGCTGTCCGCCGGAACGACTTATTTCCACGATTCGCAACCTGAAGAAGACGGGACTTATTCGCCGATACGGCGCCATAGTCAACTATGCAGCGCTGAGCCGGACAGCGACGCTGGTCGCGGCGTCTGTGCCGCAGGAAAAGCTCAACGAGCTGATTACGGCGGTCAATTCACTGGCCGGCGTATCACATCATTATCTGCGAAAACATTTGTTCAATCTCTGGTTCACTTTACAGGGCGCATCGCCGCGGGAAATTGAAAACACGCTATGTCAATTGAACAGACAAACAGATGTGCGGTTTTATTCTCTGCCGGCGGTGAGGGTTTTCAAGCTGGATGTGCGATTTTGTCCGGAAGGGCCGTTGCAAGAGGATTTTGAACGGATGGGATTTTTGCCGCCTGAAAATCCTGCTGCCGTTGTGTCTTTGACCGAAATGGAGAAGAAGTCACTGCGGTTTTTGCAGGAGGATTTTCCGATTATGGAAAGGCCGTTTGAAGCGATGCGTCAAAAATCCGGCATTGCGAATATAGAGGAGTTTGCCGGAGGTCTTGTCGCCAAAGGAGTCGTCCATCGCATAGCCGCCATACTGAACCATTGCAAGCTGGGTTATCAGGCGAATGGGATGGCGTGTTTTGCTCTGCCGCAGGGGGAAATCGAATCGGTCGCGCGTGCGCTGGCCGAGCGAGCCGCCGTCAGTCATTGTTATCAGCGGGAGACGTTTGCCGGTTGGCCGTATAATCTGTTCGCAATGATTCACGCAGGCCGGATAGAGGACGTGGAGCGGTTTGTTTCCAGTCTTGCGGAAGAATACGGGATTTCCGAATGGGTTCTGCTGCCTACCGAAAAGGAACTGAAAAAACAGCCCGTGCTGTATGACGGGCGATGACAGGCTTTAAACTCGACCCCGGCGCGGCGGGACGGAACAAATTCAAAAAATCCGAGCTGAAGTCATCAGGGATGAGTGCAGATGATGGTGTGGTCGGACTTGAGGATATACGTTCCGCCCAGAGGACATTTCGGTACGCCGGCAGGAAAGAATTCGCGGTTGTTCGTCACCTCTTCAAGCGTATCGGGGAATCTGCCCTTTTCCATGCTGTATAACTTCACTGCCGAGTGCAGCAGTTCGATGTTGGAGTTGCATCGCGTTTGTTTGTCGAGGCTGGCGCTGTGCGATAACCGGGGGACTGATATGGCGGTCAGAGTTGTTAATATCAATACGACAATTAACAGTTCCGCTGCGGTCATTCGTTTTGTTTTTGTGTCGTACATAATTTCGTCCTGCCAAAAAAGGGTTCTGTTCCTCTCTTTATTTCGGTTCATTCAGGGCCGGACTTAAGTGGACAGATTTTTGAATCTTTCAGTACCGTGAAATTTTATCGGACTAACGGCAGGACAAAAAAACCGATACGGACCCTTTTTATCCTTTCGTAAAGTCTCTGATTAAGAAAGCTTACAAAATATTCGATAGCAGAACTGGAAAGGTATCGCCAAGACGGGAATATTTCTGGACAGGAACTTTAGGATATGCCGGAAATCGAACTGCTGGAAAAACAGAGTAACGGGACGGCAGAGGAGCAAAAAGAGCGTCATTACGCCGAAGCAGGCATGGCCCTGCGGCAGTTATCGCATGCCATCAAGAACATTATGCAAATGGTCGGCGGCGCTGCGGAAGTGACCGATTACGCCTTTGGGCTCAATCAGATGGAAAAGGCGGTCAAAAGCTGGGGGATTCTGATTTTCAACTGGAAACGGCTGAGAAAATATCTGCTGGATATTCTGGATTACACCAAAATGCAGCCGCTGCAAATTGTGTCCTGCGATGTTCATGAGGAGATCAAGCGGGTGGTCAATTCGCTCAAGTGGATCACGGCGCATAAGAAATTCAAACTACAGGTGCAACTGGATACGACTATGCCCCAGGTGGAGGTCGATGCGGAACGCGTCGGACTGATGGCGTTAAATATGCTGCTTAATGCCATCGATCAGGCGGAAGAGGGAACAGGAACGGTGCGATTGCAGACCCGCTTTGTCGCTTCGCAGAATCAGTTTGAAATTTGCGTTACCGACAACAGCCCGGCGTATTCGTCGGAGTTTCAACAGCAATTATTCACGGCACACGAAACCCACAAACAGCGGTTCAGCAATGGAATCGGCCTTATGTTGGTTCAACAGATTGCCTGTCAGCACGGGGGACGAATTACGCCGGATTGCCGCGACGGAGCCAATACGCTCACGGCGACCCTGCCGGTGAAAGCCGCTTCATAGAGGCCGTCAACGCCGTTGGTATTCTATTTTGCCGGTTCCGGGGAAATTTTGTTGCTGGTTTCTGGTTTTCTGGGTATAATAATTCCGTTCAAAGTATTCATTTTGGAATCGGCAATGGCGAAAAATACAAATTCCGGCTTACGACGCGAAACATGCAGCTTCTGCGGCAGAAACAAGAGACAGCATGAAGTTTTTGTCGAAGGGCCCAGCGGCGTTTATATCTGCCCGGAGTGCGTGGATTTATGTTCCACCATTATCCGCCAGGAACAAAAGCGAAGCCGGGGAAAGGCGATTTCCGGGGAGGTGCCAAAGCCGCGTCAAATCAAGGAATTTCTCGACCAGTATGTCATCGGTCAGGAGCTGGCCAAGAAAAAAATCTCTGTGGCGGTGCATAATCATTATAAACGGCTCATCCACATCGAAAGCGATGACAATGACGTTGAAATCGAAAAATCGAATATTCTCCTGATTGGTCCGACCGGTTCGGGCAAGACCCTTTTGGCCCGGACGCTGGCGCGGATGCTGAAAGTGCCGTTTGCCATCTGCGACGCCACTACGGTGACCGAAGCCGGTTATGTCGGCGAAGACGTGGAAAACTTTCTGCTGCGTCTGCTGCAGAACGCCGATTACGACATCGAGGCGGCCCAGCGGGGAATTGTCTATGTCGATGAAATCGACAAAATCGGCAAGACCAACCAGAATGTCTCCATCACACGGGACGTTTCCGGCGAAGGCGTACAACAGGCCCTTTTAAAGATGCTCGAAGGCACCATCGCCAACGTGCCTCCGCAGGGCGGACGCAAACATCCCGAACAGGCCTATATTCAGATTGACACGACGCACATTTTGTTTATCTGCGGCGGAACCTACGTGGGTCTGGAAAACATCATTAAAAAACGTCTGGGCCGGCGGATGATCGGTTTTGGCAGCGAGCAATCGATGCAGGACGACAAGAAGGCGGATTACAGCGCCGTGATTAAACAGGTGACGCCGGAAGACGTGATTGAATTCGGAATGATCCCGGAATTTGTGGGGCGTCTGCCGATTATCACCACGCTGACGGCGCTGGATGAAGAGGCCCTGATGCAGATTCTGACCGAGCCGAAAAACGCCGTGGTCCGCCAGTACCAGAGACTCTTTGAGATGGAAAACACCAAGCTGGAGTTCACCGAGCCGGCTCTCAAACTGCTGGCCAAAAAGGCGATGGCCAGGGACACCGGCGCCCGAGCTTTGCGGGCCATTATGGAGGAACTGATGGTGGACCTGATGTACCGGCTTCCCGAAGAACCCAAGCCGGGACATTATGTCATCACTTCCGATATCGTGGAAGGCCGGGCGGATTTATTCGCCCAAGCCCGGAAGATGAAGGAATCCGCCTGAATAGGGCATTCCACAGAAGCCAAGTATTCACCACAGCCGGCCGCTACCGCCGGCGGTTTTTTTAAAGGTCTGTATGATAAGCATACAGCCGGGGTCATTTCCGAACGTCTCAATTCCCGGCTCAATCGTGTATTTTCCACGAAAAACAGGGTTAAAGCGGGGCTGGCATAAAGATTGCATATCTGAGAAGTGATGGCATAGTGCGCTTGCGCGGAAAAGCAGAGAAACTCTGTGGACTCAGGTTCAGGGATGGGCCAGGAAAAAGAAGATAACCTCACACAACCAACCCAAACGGATGTGCCGGACTCCAATGCGGCAGGGCCGAAGGCGGAGACGACGTCCCAGACGACCGTCCCGGACTCCGACTTGTCGGACAAGTCCGATTCGGGAGGAGCGAAGGCGGAGACGACGTCGTCTGAACCGGAGTCGTTTGTCGGCGACCTTTCTTTTTTGAAGGAGCTGACCTCCAAATCGGCGTCGCGGTCGGCTCACAAAGGCGGTATATCCGTTGTAGTTTTCCGTCCTGTATATATGATTCTCGCGGCCAATATCCTGCTGATGCTGATTTTGGTCGGAGCAGTTTGGTTTCAGCCCATAAAAATAGTCGGTTTTGGGCTTGCCGAGGCGTCCCCGGCAGGGCAAGTCCAGCCGTCTAATCATGCTAATTTGGCGGCTTCGGCGTCTGCGCCGGCATCGACACAAAATTCCCCAGACGTCACATCCGAAGTAAAGCCGGATGAACTTGCCGGTGTAATCGAAAAAGCCGTTTTAAGTCCGGAGGAACAAGAACGTTTTGGGCAGGGCGTTTCGCTGAAAACCGCCGATGATTTATTTGCCGCAAAGGAGTATCTCAAGGCCTGTTATGTGTATCATCAGATCAGTTTGAATTGGATTTCTTCCGACCCGGACAGCGAGTACCTGAAGGATTACCTGAAACTCCGGATGGCGGTTTGTCTGCATTGCGCGGGCGAGGCGCACACCCAGGAACGGTATTTTTCGCAGGCGCTGCAGAGCCGGTCGGCATACGTCCGCGGAATGGCCTGCTATTATCTGGCTCGGATACGTTTTCAGAATAAGGAATATCTCCAGGCGAGAAAGAACGCCTATCAGGCGGTGGCGTTGTGGAGGGCATTTGAGGGGATGGTTTCGACCAACCTCGAGGCGGATTTGTATTTTCTGATTGCCGACTCGCTGACCCGACAGGTGGTAGGGTTTTACAATATGGATCAAGCGCTTCCGGGCCAAGGCTGGTCGGAGCAATTGACGGACGTCTGGCCGGCGGAATCGGATACGCTGCGGCTGCGAAAGGCGTTTTCGCTTACCGCCGAGAAGGTCGGCGAAGGAGCGGGCGGCCCCAAACTGACCGTAGATACGCATCTCCCCGTCGGCAGTCAATGGTCGCTGGTTTGTCTGTACAGTCCGCTGGAAGAAACACTGTGGAAAGCGGTTTCCGAAACCGGCCTCAAGACGGCGTGGAAGACCGATTCGCAGACGATGCGCAGCCGACCGGTGACAGCGTATCTGACGTATGTTCCACAGCAGTATATGATGGAAGTACTTTGTGGAAGCGTCGGTTTACTCTGGCGATTTGACGGACAGAGCGCCTCCATTCTGAATCCGGAAGGCTATACGGATTTTGAGGGACATCGCAATGAGCTGATTCAGGAAGCGATTTCACTATGGCAGCGGTTTTTACTGCGGTATCGTGACGAACGCCGCAGCCCCAATGCGCATTACGCGCTGGGTCGGATGTACACCTTCGCCGGTCAATCCTCGGCGGCGCTGGGCGAATTCAAGTTATTGGAAGCGCGGTTCGCCCAGAATCCCATTACCCCCTACGCTTATCTGGAAGCCAGCAAAATCAAAGTAGAAATGAAGGATTACGAAGGCGCCCGCATTGATTTGAATGAAATGCTGCTGCAATATCCGGATTGTCCCATCGCCGATGAAGCGACACTGTATCTGGCTTGCGCCACGCTCGAAAGCGGGCAACCCGATCGGGCGAAGGATTTGTTTCACAAGGCATTTCAGATGAATTTAAGTGAAGTGGGGAAATGCGAAGCAGCCCTTGGGCTGGGCCGCTGCGCGTACGCCCAACAGGACTGGGGGCAGTCACAAGTGTGGCTGAGCCGGGCGATGGAATTGATGGGGGACAAGAATGATTCCCGCGTCGGACCGGCCTGTTTTATGCTCGGCAGGACGTACATTGCGCTGGGACAGTACGTCAAGGCGTCGGAGGCCCTGCGAATCGCTCTGGGCGGCAGACTTTCGGAGAAGGAATCTGTTCAAATTATTTTGGAACTGGTACAGGCCGAATCGCGGCAGCAGAATTATCTGGAAGCGATGAGCATTCTGGAAAGCGTTCCTCAAAATCATCTCGGTCAGCAGGATTCGTGTGAACTGCTGATTGCCAAGGCCGGCATTCTGCGGGAGATTGACGCGGCGGATTCGGCGGTTTCATTGCTTCGCAGAAAAGTTGAATTTATCGCTGATTCCCGTCTGCGGGCGTGGCTGACGCTGGAACTGGCGAAGTGCTATCTGGCCACGGGCGATTATGCGCTGGCCCGGCAGGAGATAAACGATATTCTGGCGGATATACAGGACCCTGTTCGCGTCAGACAGGCCCAACTGATTCTGGCCCGCGCGGCGGAAAAGCTGGGACAGCCCGACCAGGCAGAGACTTTTTGTATCGCGATTTTGACCAGTCCGCAAACGGAAAGCGAAATCCAAAACGAGGCGTTTAATGTTCTGGGGCGGGTGTATGCCGGGCAAAAGCGCTATGAGAAGGCGGCTCTGGCCTTTGCAGGGATTCTGCCGGGGGGAGGAAACAAACCATGATTTCTGTGGGATTAAAGCTCATCATTTGCCTGGGGTTGGTTTTTTGTCGGGATGTCGCCCTGACCGAACCGAACCAAACGACCGACAGCATCGCCCGCGAATCTGAAACGCTTCGTCGGCAGGTAGAGCTGCAACGGATTTCGGCAATGGATTCCAATCAATCGACCCAAACGGACGTTCTCCGACAAATCGTCGGCCAGCTTCAATCCCTGCAATGGCCAGCGGGCCGTACTGTTTCTGCCGGGCCCAAAACCGCGGAGGAACCGCAGGAAGAAAAAATACAGGCTGCAAAGATGATACAAGCGTCTGCGGCGGCTGCGCCACTGATTTGGGCGAAGAACAAAGGGTCCGGTACGCCGCCAATTTGCAGTCTGGACGAAGTAAAGAACCCGGTTAACGTATTAGCTGCGGCGGACGCCCTGTATCGGGCGAAGAATTATGTTCAGGCAACGAGGTTTTATGAAATGGCGGCGGAATCGAAGCGGGAAAGCGACCCTCTGGGCCGCCAGTGGGCGATGTATCAGGCGGCCAATTGTCTGCGACAGCGGGACCTCGACAAAGCAGTCGAAAGGTATAACCGGTTGATTGCCGAATATCCCAATTCGCCGTGGGCGTCGGCGGCGCTGGCGCAGCGGAAGAATCTGGACTGGCTTAAACAAAATCAACCTATACTCTCAAAAAGCACAACTAACAATGACCCCAATCAACGATGAACTTACTTTCTATCACGCGCTGATTCTTGAGCCGGATTCGCGACAGGCAGCGGGGCTGCTGGAAGCGCTTGCGCGGCGAGGCATACGCGGGACCGTCGCAGTCAACGACGGTCAGGCCGACAGTCTGCTGGGGCGGTTCAGCTGGAAGCTGATTTTCGTCAGCGAGGATTTTTTGAGGATATTCGAGCGCTGCGCGGACACGACGCTGACATACCTGCGCGTCAATATGCCCGAAATTCCGGTGGTTCTGATCGGAGCAGAGGATTCGTCGCGCAAGGCATTGCAGTCGGTTCGAGAGGGGTTTGCCGAGTATCTGGTTCGGCCGGTAGAGCAGGACAAAGCGGCGGCGGTCCTCGATCGATTTGTACCCAATCATCCCATGTCAGTGCTGGAGCAGGTCTGTGCGGCCAGCGGGCCGGGTCATCAGTGGATTATTGGCGCCAGCAGCGTACTGCGGCAGGCGCTTGAACTGGCGAAAAAAGCGGCTCCCACCTCTGTACCGGTGCTGATTGAAGGCGAAAGCGGTACGGGTAAGGAACTGCTGGCCCAATTGCTGCACGAAAGAAGTCGGCGCTGCGACGGGCCGTTTGTCAAGGTCAATTGCGCGGCGTTGAATGAGTCGCTTCTGGAAAGCGAACTGTTCGGGCATGAAAAAGGGGCCTTTACCGGAGCGTTGTTTTGCCGCAAGGGCCGGTTTGAGCTGGCTCACGGCGGGACGCTGCTGCTGGACGAGATTGCCGAGACGCCGGCGGCCTTTCAGGCCAAACTGCTGCGGGTCGTTGAGCAAATGAGCTTTGAGCGGGTCGGCGGAGACGATCCGGTACGGGTTAATGTTCGCATTCTCAGTACGACCAATCGGTCGATTGGCGAATGGGTGGAGCGGGGGCAGTTTCGGGCGGATTTGTATTATCGTCTGAGCACAATTCGGCTTCGGATACCGCCGCTGCGGGAGCGAAGGGAAGACATTCGGCAGTTGATTTGGCTGTTTGTCAATGAATTCGCCTGTGAGACGGCTCGGAAAATTGCCGCGATAGACCGGCGAACGCTGGAATTGTGGGAGCGATATGACTGGCCCGGCAATATCCGGCAGCTTCGTAATATGGTTCGCTCGGCAATGATTCTCGGCAGCGGTCCCATCCTGAACGTTGAGCAGATACCGTGGCTGATGGAAGAGCTGCACGAGGGGCTGACCGTCGGCGAAGGCGCCCGGGCGAAGTTTGAGCGGCTGGCCGGCACTTCGCTGGAGGAATTGGAGCGGATGGCGATTCTGGCGACGCTGCAGCGGGAAAATGGAAATCAGGCGCAGGCGGCGCGAATACTGGGTATCAGCGACCGGACGCTGCGTGAAAAAATAAAACGATATCATCGGCCTGACTTACGGCAACCCGTTATGCAGGTCGGATAACAGGAGAAGCGATATGGCAGACGAAACAAAACAGGAAAAGAAACAGGAAAAGAAAGCGGAAGCTCAATCGGAGGCAAAGCCGGAGGCTCAAAAGCCAGCACCGGCGAAAGGGAAAGGTCTGTTTGTGTGGCTGATTCCTGGAGTGGTGATTCTTGCCGGGGCGACGGGCGGATTCGCTCTTTCCCAATTGATGGGCGGGACTTCCAAATCCTCCGCCGGCCATTCGGCGCCGACCCAACAGTCGGCTCCTTCGGGTCATTCCGCTGGCTCCGGACACGGCGAATCAAGCGAGAAAGCCGTCCCGCAGACGGAAGTAGTGGATCCGGTGACAGGTGAAACTGTTCAAAAGTCGTGGGTGTACGATAAGCTGGATACCATCATCGCCAATCTGGATGAACCGGGGGTGGCCCGATATATCCGCATCACGGTGATTCTTGAGCTGAACCCCCAGTTGGATCCGGTCAAAGGACAGGTGTTTCTCGACGGGAAAAAAGCACAGTTGCAGGACTGGCTGACAACGTATCTGGCCGGACTGAATCTGGAAAATGTCCGCGGTTCCCGCAACCTCAACCGCATCAAAATGGAGATGCAGGAACAGTTCAATCAACTGCTGTTCGGGCAGGATAAGGCGTATGTAACGAAAGTGTTGTTCAAGGAGTTCGCGGTACAATGAGCCAACAGGCCGTACAGGACAGAACGATTTCCCGACAACGACTGATGCAGATACTGCGTCGTCGTCAACCTGAGACTTCCGCCCAGGCGACTGCGGCGTCCAGCGCGCCGCTGTTTGACTGGACGTGTCCGCATCATTTTGATCCGCAGGAATGGTCACAGATGCAAAATCTGGGCAAAAGGATTGCCGCTGCCATCGAAAACACTCTGGGTCCGATGTGCTTGGAGGAGCCGAAGGTAACGATGAAGAAAGCGATGCAGGACTTTGCGTATGTGCTGGCCGAACAGACGATTCGTCAGGAAAAGCCGCAGTATTTTCTGCCGTTCTCAGCACAGGATAAGCGAGCTGAAGGATTCCTCGGTATTCAGCTGGAGGCGGCCAAGATACTGATTACCCAGTTGTTGCGGGATTCGGAAGCGTCGGTGGGGCAAAGCGGACCGCTTTCGACGCTCGAAGAATTTATTCTGCAGGATGCGGCGACAGGGATTACGGAGGCCATTCTCGCAGTTTTCCAGGGATACGGCCAGGTGATGTTGAAACAGGCCGATTCGACTATTCGGGGGGACTGGCCGCTGGAGGCCAGACAACTGCAGGATTTGTGCGGATTCACGTTTACGGTGACATTTCCCAAACAGACGATTGAACTTACGATGTTAGTTGTGGGAGAGGTGTTTGATGCGGTGTTGGGAACCGAGAGGCATACCCGCCAAAAACCTCTCAACCCGGCGGAGTTGAGCAGGAAAATTCTTCGGCAGCTTTACGATGCGCCGGTGGAAGTTGCCGTACGGCTGTGTCATTCTTCGGTTCGAATGGAAGATTTAATGTCCCTGGAGACAGGAGACGTGTTGATACTGGGTAAAAAGACGACGGAGCCGATGGAAACACTCTTAAACGGTCGTTTTTGTTTTCACGCCTGGCCGGTGATGTGCGAGGGGAAATTGTCGTTGGCGGTATCCCAAATCAGAAAATAGAAAAGGAAATCCGATATGGCAGAAACACAAACTGTTCAGAGTGAACCGCAGCAGGCGACAGGAGCGGAAACACCGCCGGCAGCCGGAACGGAAACACCGCCGGCAGCCGGAACGGAAACACCGCAGACAACAGGTACGGAAGTGAAGCAGATGGAACTGGAGCAGGTCGCGCCGACCCAGCCGTCGGGACAGGAAAACCTGGATTTGCTGCTGGACATTCAAATGCCGATTACAGTGACGCTCGGCAAAGCGCAGATTCCGCTCAAAAAACTTCTGCAATTAGCCCCCGGTGCGGTGCTGAACTTAGATAAAAGCGTGGGTCAGCCGGCGGAATTGTTTGTCCAGGATATTCCGTTTGCCACAGCGGACGTAGTTGTGGTCGATAACAATTTCGCGGTGCGGATTCGGGAGCTGCTCGGCACAGAGGAATCCAAGACGCCCGCCCCGACAAAATAACGCTGATGCGCGGATAAAATAATGCCGGAAACGCTCAAGACAAAATCAACTTTAAATGGCATAGTCTCAAAACTTGCCATCAACAGCAACTTTGTGTTCGCGGCGATGCTGGTGGCGATTCTGACCACGCTGCTGATTCCGCTGCCGACGCCGATTCTGGACATTGGGCTGGCGTGCAGTATTTCGCTGGCGGTCGCCGTGCTGATTATCGTGCTTTCAACCGGGGAACCGCTGGAACTTTCGACGTTTCCTTCATTGCTGCTGATTACGACGCTGTTTCGTCTGGCGCTCAACGTCGCCTCGACGCGGCTGATTCTGCTGCACGGCTACGCGGGAACGATTATTAACACGTTCGGCAACTTTGTCGCCGGCGGAAATCTCATCGTCGGGCTGGTGATGTTTTTGATTCTGGTGGTGATTCAGTTTATCGTCGTCACCAAAGGCGCCGGGCGCATCAGTGAAGTCAGCGCACGGTTTGTGCTGGATGCGATGCCCGGAAAGCAGATGGCCATTGACGCCGACCTGAACGCCGGCGTTATCACCGACAAGGAAGCCAAGGCCCGCCGCGACGTGATTGTCAAGGAAAGCGAATTTTACGGTGCGATGGACGGCGCCAGCAAATTCATTTCCGGCGACGCCAAGGCAGGGCTGATTATCACCGCGGTCAATCTGGTCGGCGGCATTCTGCTGGGCTGGTCGCGTGGAATGGATATCGCCTCGGCGATGCGACAGTACTCAGTCTTGTCCATCGGCGACGGCTTAGTCAGTCAGATTCCCTCGATTATCGTCGCCGTCAGCAGCGGCTTTCTGGTCAGCAAGATTCGTTCCGAAAACACCATCAGTTTTGATATGACCCGCCAGATGATTCGGCATGCCCAGCCGATGATGATTATCGCGGTGGTGATTGGGGCCTTTGCACTGGTGCCGGGGTTTCCAAAAACACCGTTTTTGGGTATTGCCGCAATCTGCGGCGGTCTGGCTTATGTGTTGCGGCTGGAGGGGAAAAAGGAGTCTCGCACGCCGGCGGAAGCTGCGGCGGAAACGACCGCTCAGGAGATGGTACGGCCGGAGGAAATGCTGCACGCCGATATCCTGTCGATTCTGGTGGGAGTGCGGCTGATTCCGATGGTGGATCCGAAGCGCAAAAGCGGGGTTTTTGAGCGGATTGGAGCCCTGCGGAAGAAAATCGCACAAAAATATGGTTTTATTATGCCGCTGGTTCACCTGCGTGACAATCTGAATCTGGAACCCACGGCATACGAGATTCGGCTGTATGACCATATTATTGCGTCGGGCCGGATTGAGCCGGACAAGTTTCTGGCGATGGACGCCGGCGCCGTGCAGAAACCGGTCAAGGGAATTGCGACCAAAGAACCGGTGTATGGGCTTTCGGCGTTGTGGATTAACGAATCGGACAAGGAAGCCGCCGAACTCAACGGCTATACGGTCATTGATCCGGAGTCGGTGCTGATTACGCATTTGTCCGAGACGATCGCCCGCCACGCCCACGAACTGCTGACGCGGGAGGATGTACAGCAGCTTTTGGAACGGCTGCGTAAAAATCAGCCGTCGCTGGTGGGCGAAGTGGTGCCGGAGATGATTTCGGTCGGATTACTGCAGCGAGTATTGCAGAATCTGCTGAAGGAAAACGTTCCCGTTCGCGATTTGCCGCTGATTCTCGAATCGCTGGGCGAACACGGCGGCAAGACCAAAAGCGCCGTTCTGCTTACAGAATTCGTCCGCAAGGCGGTTTGCCGAAGTATTACCGAACAGTTTTCCAGCGTAAAAGGCATCGAAGTGATTACGCTCGATGCGGCGCTGGAGCATTTTCTGGTGAACCGTGTCAGCCAGACGCCGGATTCCATTTCGCTTTCCGTCGGGCCGGACATGGCGAATCAACTGGTCCAAATGATTGCTCAGGCCTGGAAAACGGCAATGGAGAAGGGACTTGACGGGGTCGTGGTGCTGTGCGACGCCCGTATTCGTCCGGGCTTATATAACCTGCTGAGTCGCTCCGTCCGGCGCCTGCCTGTTCTGGCTTATGACGAGATTGTTCCCGGGACCATTCTGGACGTGATTGAAACCGTTTCCGTTGCGGTCAGTGAAATTGAAGCCGGTACGGCTCTGGTGACGGTGTAAGCGGCGGAGAATAAAACCGTATGGACAGAACGCTCCAACATATCGCTCGACGATGCGCCATTGCCGTGTTTTTTCTGATGGCGCTGACAGGGTGGCTTTGCGGTCAGGAACCTGCGGTCTGCGCCTGGCGCGGAATATTAGGCGCCGCGGCGATGTATCTTGTCGTCCGTACGGCTGCGGCAATTACAATTCACGTATTGATTGACGCGATGGCGCAAAGCGAAGCGCGAAAAACTCAACTGAAGGATAAGTCGTAGTGGAACCGCTGACGAAACAGCCCAAGACGCTGGTTGAACAGACAGATACGCAGACGGCGGCGCCTGCGGCGATGGCGGCGGAATTTCTGGAGCCACAGCCTTCCGTTGGACAGGCGGTTCGCGCTTATACCGATCATACCCGCAAGCAGCGGGAAGACGAAATGATTGTCCGGTATCTTCCGCTGGTCCATAAAATCGTCAGCAAAGTCGTTACGTATCTTCGACCGCCGCTGTCGCGGGAAGACCTGGTTTCAGCCGGGACGATTGGCCTGGTCAAGGCGGCGAGGGATTACGACTCGACGCGGGACGCGGAATTCAAAACCTACGCCTTTATTCGTGTCCGCGGCGCGGTGATTGACGAGTTGCGAAGCTGGTCGTTTGCGCCGCCTAACATCAAACGTCAGTTCGACCAGGCGCAGGAGATTTCCAGCCGAATGATGGAGCGGAACGGCCGGTTGCCGGCCGATGAGGAGCTGGCCGAACATCTGGGAATCAGCACTGAAAAGATGTACCGGATTTTTGAGACGGCCCGCGCCAGGCATTTTCTGTCCATTCACGGCGATACGGGAGAATCGCCGATGCTGGGCCAGATTCTGGCCTGCAGCAGTACGATGGAGCCGGATCAGCAGATAGAGCGAGAGGAATTACTGGAAGCGCTGACGCGTGCGATTCAACAGCTTCCGGAAAAACAGCGACGGATCATCGTGATGTATTACCAGAAGGAACTGACGATGAAACAGATTGCCGCGGTGCTGGAGATCACCGAGTCCCGCGTCAGTCAGCTTCACGCCACGGCGCTGTTTAAACTTTCGGTCCGCCTGGGCCAGGAGAATGAATAAACCGTCCAAAGGAAAGACCGAAATATGGTGGATGAGAACAGTCCTAAAATTCAGCCGTCGCTGGAGCATGTTGAGCAACTCGTGGCGGTGGATCAGTCGCGGCAGGACGGTCACAAGCCTGCGCAGCGTCATTCGAAGCGGCCAAAACGTCGGGGCGAGATTGAACAGACGCTCGAAGAAGAACAACAACCCCATCATTCGCGGGACGACGGACATATTGATTATCGCGCATAGAGTATGCAGGAATGAAGTATGATTCGAAAGCCTATTGAAATTGTAAAGAAGCATCGGGTTCGGGTCGGCGGAACCGTTCGCATCGGCGCCGGAGAAAAAAGCGTCCCTGTCAGGCCTTTGACTCCTTCCGGGACGGTTCCGCACGAGCCGATGCAGGCGCGGGTCGTGGAAAGCAACACGGATTACACGGTTATCGAAGTTGTCTGTTCCTGCGGCCAGAAAACCCATATTCAGTGCAATTACGCTGGCACGGCAAAATCACAATGAAAGGTGTTTTCAGACAGGAGATGCTGAAATGAATAAAATCAGTTTACTTTTACTGTTTCCGGTATTGGCAGGGTGTCATTGGGGCGGCGAACAGATTATCCCGGTTTCGACGGGAGCGCCAATGACGGTCGGACAGGACGCCGTCAGTCTCGAGCGGCGATTTTCGGATTCGCAGAAAGTTGATCCGGTACAGACGATCGCGATGTGGGCTCAGCGTTATGAGGAACTGTCCAAACAGGCCGAGCAACTGCGGAAAGAAAATGTGCAATTACTTGAGCAGAACAACCGGATGCAACAGGACATTGGCAAGGTAAAACTGGAACTGGAGCAAAGCCGAAAAGAAATGGAACAGTCCAATAGTCTGCTGCAGGAAGCGCATGTGGAATTGAGCAAATGGAAGGCCGACGTGCTGGGTTTCCGAGAAGAAATACGTCAGGCTCAGGCGGCGCAACTGTCGGCGCTGAGTAAGATTCTGCGGCTTCTGGGCGCCGAATCGGTGGGGTCACAAAATGAACAACCCCCACCTCAGCCGCAATCTTCGCCGCAGCGGGAGGGCGGACAATGAGACTCGCAATTGGGCTTATGGGATTTCTCGGAGCCGTTCTGCTGATGGGCTGTTCCGTTCTGGAATCGGCGGTTCGTCCGGACGGGCATTTTTATCTGGACAAGACCGCGGATTTCGCTTCCGTGGGAAAGATTGCCGTTCTGGAACTGAAAAACGAGAGCATCTCCGCACCCGAACTGGGGAAAATCCTGACACAGACCCTGGCCGACAATCTGGGCAAGAAACATCTGTTCAGCATCCGAACGATCTATCGAACAGATCCGGAGTGGAACGGGTTGAATCTGGATGAGGTTCAAACGTTTTCCGTGCCGAATATGGCCGAGATGCACAAGCAGTTGAAAGTCGATGCGATCCTTGTCGGAACGATTACCCGTTATCGTTCCTATCCTCAATTATTGACGGCATTGCGATTAAAACTGCTGGATTTACGCGACGGCAGATTGTTGTGGGCGGTGGAAGACGTCTGGGACAGTACCGATAAAAACACCGAGCTTCGCGTCAAGCGATTTTTCGATGCGCGAATGCGAACCGGCTATCAGCCAATGAACTGGCAATTTGTGATTAACAGTCCCGGTACGTTTCATAAGTTTGTGATGTATGAGGTTGTCAGCACGCTTCCGGAAAGCCGGATGAAGCGATGAAGAGTGCGTCCGAGAACAGATTTTCAGGTGTGATAACAAGGATTTTTCGGAAAAAAGAAAGTTTTCACTTTAGTGAACGAATCACACTGCGACAATGAAAGCGAAAAGTTTTTTTTAAGGCTGTGAAAAATTCCAGGAAAGGCGAGGGGAATGACATTCATAAATCCGAACATAGCTATTGTTGCCGGCGCAGCGGTCCGATCCGCAACGTCTGAGACCCGACAGAATCGGCGGAAAGGCGCCTCGGAGCAGACGGTTCAGCTCGGACGGGAGTATGTTGAAATTGTACAGCGGGCGCAGAAAGAAAATCCCGAAGATCGTCCGGAAATAATTCAGTGGGTGAAAGAACTGCTTTTGAAGGGGCATTTTGATAGTCGTCAGGCCGCTCGCGAAGCAGCGCAGAAAATTGTAGAGTATGGAATATAAAGGCAATTCCGGGTCAGGGACGGTCCGGTGACAGGAACAAGGGAGTGTGGGATATTCTTTCCCCGAGCCGCCGTGATTGCGGCTCTTTTTTTGTGTGCGATCGTTTTGAAGAACTAAGCGGTGACGTCAATGAACAAGCCGAGAGGATATATTTTTGTGGTTTTGAAAAGTTTCTGCCATTCGTTTGCGACGAAATCTGTTTCGATGGTCTGGATTTTTGCCCGGAAGATTGGGCGCGGCGGTTTTGACAAGTAATCCCGCCGGTGATTATCGGGCTGTCGCTGAGACATTGCCCGACACGGCTCCAGCAGCCGTGAATCCACAATTCTGCATTCAATGTGCTTTGACATTTTTCATCCCCTCGATTTCCAATGCCGGGTAAAGCGTATCTTCTCGTTGTTTGCCCCTGACTTTCTATTTGCAACCTCCGGCTGTTGTACATTATAAACACAATGGGGTTTTGGTTCAACTTTGTGTGGTTTGTTTTGGAATAGGGGCTGATAACATCGGTTCTTTTCATTGCTGAAAACGCGGGAATCCGGATTAAACTTGCAAAAAATTTTGGTTCTATTCATAATCCGGTTTGTGGAGAGAAATGAGTATGCGGATTTTGGCCAAATGTCCCGGTTGCGGTGGACGGATTGAACTTGGAATACAGTATTTGGATCGTCGTCAGCGATGCCGAAGCTGCGGTCGGCTGTTCAAAGTGCCCGATGCGCAACAGATAGAGAAGGCTTTGCAGGTCGCCCGGCAGGCGGGAAAGGCGGTTTTTATTGACGAGGACGGGCGCGTATATGGGTAAGCATATCGACCGTCAGTGGTAAATCCCCGCAATAGGAATCAGCGGCACGGACAGCGTTTACCACGCAGGGCAACTTAAAAATCGAGATTTCAAGACGGGTCTAAAAAAAGGACAACCGTATCATCAATAATGAATACTGAAGAAGGATGCGGCCAGGGCCGGCAGCCATGTACCTGTATAAATTGTCGTGCGGTTTTTTCTGCTTCTGCGCTTCCTAAAGTAAGCGGTAATTGTAAATAATTAATGAAAATTTCGTACTTACTCCATGGTTTTTCAAAACTCCCCTCTAACGTGTATCTTTTTTGGCTGTAATAGAGAAAAAGATCTTTAATTGCCTGGATTGTGAATTTCCCCTTCCACCAACTTACCGGTATGGGCGAGGTATCACCCACTACGACAAGTTTCATTCCCGGAGTATATCCCTGCAGCGATTGTATTCGACAGGCAATTCGATTGGCCATTGCCATATCTCTTTGGTTCCGGATATATTGCTCAAACATTCGGGCATTGTCAACGATAATGAATGAAACAATCAGAAATAGTCCAAGCCATAGACCTGTTTTGTGCATTTTTTTGTGTTGAAGTATCATTGCGAAAAGCCCCGTGACTAAGACAATCAGTCCAAATGAGACTCGCCACGGAACGTATGTATATGCAAGCGGTAGCACATGGGCAATGGCGGCAAATGGGAGGATTACGATTATCAACACGACCCACCATCGCAGTTTTGATTCGACCAGTATGATTCCAGTTCCGAGAACCACACAGAGAAATACGCCGATTTTCGGCACCAGAGGGATTACGTATTCCGGAATAAATGAAAGACAAACAAACAGGATAGAAAGATACTTCAGATAACTTAGAGCGTCCAAACTAAAAAATCCGGCTGAAATATTAGAATTCATCTGGCCCTCTACAAGGGTCATTTTCAGAATCAGAAAATAACCGATTAATCCCAAAATTATCCAGCCCCAGCCTTTGAAATGCCAGCGGAGCAGTGTTTTGTTGAATCGATATCCGTTCGCGTGCAGTCGAAACAACAGCGCCATCAGCCAGGCACAGACCGCAAAGCCAAGAGCGGTTTGATATACCCCCAGAGAAATACAAAACAAAATGGCTGCTATCCAACCTTTTCGCTGATTCAGAGCGAGCAGAGCTAAATAATAAGCCCATGGGTAAACGGCTGTAATGGTTCGAAAATTATACATTTCCAGGACATAAGGATAGAGCGAGAAAAAAGCCATGATTAAGACGCGATTTATAAAATTCCGAATGCACCAAAGGCGCGTCAGCTCAAAACCAGTCAGTACCATTGCTGTTATCCCGACCAACTGTGAAAGAACCGGAAGGTAGTTTTGCATACAGAGATAATTGTAAATGATATGAGATACCCAGCGACCCCAGGAAACCATATCACAGCCTTTGAGCAAATGAATGTAATCATCAGTGCCGTATGTCATATTGAATACACAAATGCCCAATGCCAGGATATTTAACCCCAGGACAATGGATACCTCCCGATAACGCCGCAAAAACCATAATTTGAGAAAAATGGGGATGTCTTGACTGCCGATTTTTCTCCTGCCGCGTTGCTGAATGTTGCAATAGTTCATTTTAAATAATTCTTTCCCGGCTATCAGACTTTCTTTCCAATTTGCAAATTTTATTATTCTTTGATTTCTTATCAAATCAAGATGGGGCCAAAAAAAGAACGACAGTGTCGTCCACAATAAACACCGAAGAAGGATGCGGCCATGGCCGGCACCCATGTGTTTCTATGAATTGTTGTGCTGATTGTGCCGCTTTCCCTCCGCCCGCAGTAAGCGGTAATTGTAAAAAATTCAGGAAAATCTCATACTTGCTCCATGACCTTTCAAAACATCCCTCTATTCCATATTTTATTCGACTGTAATAACGAATAAAATCTTTGGTTGCCTGGAGCGTGAATTTGCCGTTCCAAGTTAACAGTGCGGGTGCGGTGTCACCCATCACGATAAATTTCATTCCCGGAGTATATCCCGGCAGTGACTCTATTCGGCAGGCAATCCGATTGGCCATGGCAATGTCTCTGCGATTTTGAATATATTGTTCAAACATCCGGGCATTATCAACGATAATAAATGAAACGACCAAAGACAATCCAAGCGCCAGCCCTGCTTTATGCAATTTTTTGTGTTGCATTATCATTGTGAAAAAGCCGGTGACCAGGACAATCAGTCCAAATGATATTCGCCACGGAACGTATGGGTCTGCAAGCGGCAGCATGTGAGCAATGGCGGCAAATGGAAGTATGATAATTACCAGCACGACCCACCACCGCAGCTTCGATTCAACCAATATGATTCCCGCCCCTGTGACAACACAAAGAAATACGCCGATTTTCGGTACCAGAGGAATTACATATTCGGGGATAAATGAAAGGCGAATAAAGAGAATAAAAATGTACTTTAGATAATTTCTTAAAGGGTCCGCACCAAAGAGTCCCGCTGAAATACGAGGATTGATATGTCCCCTCATAAGAGTTATTTTCATAATCAACAGATAACCGATGATTCCCAGAAGTATCCAGCCCCAGCCCTTAAAATGCCAGCGGAGCAATGCTTTATTGAGCTGGTATCCCTTTGTACGCAAGCGAAACAACAATGCCATCAGCCATGCACAAGCTGCGACACCGAGAACGGCTTGGTAAATTCCCAGAGAAATACAAAACAAAAGGGAACCTATCCATCCTTTTCGTTGGTTCAATGCAAGGAGAGCTAAATAATAAGCCCAGGGAAAAGCAACGGTAACGATTCGAAAATTATACATTTCCAAGACATAAGGATAGAGCGAGAAAAAAGCCATGATTAAGACGCGATTCGTAAAATTCCGGATGCGCCAAAGGCGCGTCAGCTCAAAGCCGGCCAGGGCCATCGCCGTTATTCCGAGCAGCGGCGAAAGGACCGGAAGGTAGTTTTGCATGCATATATAATTATAAATAAAATGATAGGCCCATCGGCCTGAAGCAATCATGTCGCAATCTCTAAGCAGAAAGAGGTAGTCGTCAGAACTGTATGTCATATCGAACACATAAATACCCAGCGCCAGGATGCTCAACCCCACGACAATAGATACTTCCCGGTAGCGGCGTAAAAACCATAATTTCAAAAACACGGGAATATCATCATTGCCGATCGCTCTGCCGCTGTTTTGCAAAATGCCGCGATAGCTCATTTTTAACAGTTCCTTTTCCACGCCTGCTTTTTTATGAAGAGATTCCGTGTTGAATATGGTTAATTATTTTGGTTTGTTTCCGTGCGATGATATACAGAATATCAAAAGTGTTTAAATAACAGTAAAACTGCGTGAGTTTCCATTTTCGCAGCCAATCATAGAGTTTTTGATTTTGATGGCGTAATACGAAGATGTTGTAAGCGATATTGTCTATGCTTCGATAAAAACCGCAGTAACGGCAATAAAAGACATCAAAGTTGTATTTTTTGAGTAATTTCCCGATGGTCTCAATGGAAAAATAATGCAGATGTGTGGGAGGATGAATTAGTCTCCAATTTTGCTTTCGTATTCTGGCCGGCACACTCAGGATGTCGCCGGTGGTCAGAGCCAGAAGAGCGCCATCTTCGGTATGTTCAGCTATTTTTTGAATATAACGATGAGGTTCCCGCAAATGTTCGATGGTATCCCACATACATACCACGTCATAAGTTTCATTCTTCAGGTCGCAATCCGGGAAATGCCCCATCATTACGTTGAGTCCGAGACTGTTTTTAGCGTGGTTTATCCCATCTTCCGTGATATCGATGCCCAGCGAATGACTGAAAAACGGTTTCGACTGCTCAAGAAAAAATCCATAAGCGCAGCCGATTTCCAGAAGTCGTTTATGCCGTTGGGAGTCCAGAAAGCGTTTCAGTACTTTCCATCGCAGTGTGAAATTTTTTTGCAAAACCGTTTTGTCGTTGAGATAATTGGAGTATTCCCGGCCGAAAAAATAGTTCTTTTTATACAAGGCGGCTAAATCGCTGTCTGAAAGCTGAGTATCGGCGAAGACATGACCGCAGGAACTACATTTTAATATTCCGGGATATAACACACTATGGGAGCCGGCGCCACAAATAATACAGTTGCCATCGGCTGTTAAGCGGTCTTGTGAAATCGGGTTGCCCATCGGTCATTTTAACAAATTTGATTTTTTGATAATATAAGCCGGTCTGTGTTTGGACTCGATGAATAATTTGCCCAGGTATTCACCTACAATTCCCAGCATCAGAAGCTGGATGCCTCCTAAAAACAGAACACTGAGAATCATCGAAGTCCACCCGGATATAACCTTGTTGCTGAATAGGGCTGCGCTGATGGCAAACAGCCCATAAAGAAAACTGCTCAGGGAAACGATTCCGCCAAACAACGTAGTTAAGTGCAACGGACGAACGCTGAAAGAGGTGATGCCGTCCAGCGCCAGCAAAACCATCTTTTTAAGAGAATACTTGGAATCGCCGCGAAGTCGTTTCTCCTGCTGATAAGGGATAAAACACTGCCTGAACCCCATCCAGGAAATCATTCCCCGCAAAAAAAGATGTTCTTCTTTGATTTGTTTAAAAACATCCAGCACCGCCCGGTCGATCAGGCGAAAATCCGCCGCCCCTGGGCGAACCTCTACTGAAGACAAATAATTAAGAAGTTTGTAAAAATACTCTGATGTTTTCCTTTTGAATAAAGACAAATCGGAACTATTCTCGCGGAACGCACTGACTGCCTCATAACCCTGTTTCCAGAGTTCGATCATTTTGGGAATGAGTTCAGGGGGGTGCTGAAGGTCGGCATCCAACGTAATCGCACATTGTCCAACGGCGTGATCTAAACCGGCCCTAAGGGCTTTTTGATGGCCGAAATTTCGTGAAAAAGAGATGTATTTTACTTTTGGATCTGTTTGGGCCAATTTTTCGATTTTCTGTAATGTCGTATCGCTGCTGCCATCATCCACAAACAGAATTTCGTAGTCACCATACGTATCCAGCACCGCCGCCAGTCTTTGTCGCATCACAACGATATTGCTTTCCTCGTTATGAGCAGGGATCACAATCGAAATCATAGGAACGTTATTAGGTTGTGTCTTGATTTCCATATTCTGCCGTTTATTTGACGTCAAATCTCTTATTTAAGTCCGAGACATTTTTTCTGAAAGTTTTCATTTTGACGGGGTCGTGATTGTTATCAATAAAAGTATATCCTGCTTGTCCTAAAAATCCATATTTTTTACAAGTTTTGTAAAAATCTGTTTTCTCAAATACGTCTATTTCGATCTTTGCATAAGAATAAATCCTGTTGACACTGTATATGGTATTTGGTAAAGACGTAGCAGGGACAAAAATACAACAGATTGATTTTGAGGTTAAAATCTGAGAATAGAGATGAAAAGGACTCCTTTTTACCATAAGCATTTAGAATATGGGGGCAAGTTGGTGGAATTTGCCGGCTGGGAGATGCCGGTTCAGTATCCCGCCGGCATTATTCAGGAACACCTGACGACACGCAAGACGGCGGGGCTGTTTGATGTATCCCACATGGGGCGATTTTTCATTCGCGGCGCAAAGGCCGCGGTATTTCTCGATTACGCATTAACCAACTCTGCCGGCGGACTGGAGATGGGGAACAGTCATTATACGATTCTTGCTCAACCCGACGGCGGGGCGGTGGATGATGCCTGGCTGTACCGATTCGACGACGAAGGTTTTGTTCTGGTGGTCAACGCCTCTAATCAAGAGAAGGACTTAAAACATCTCCGGGGACTGGCCGGACGATTCGCAAATACTGAGATAGAGGACTTGAGTGAAACATTGGCGATGCTGGCTTTACAGGGGCCGAAATCCGAAGATATTCTCAATACACTTCTGACAGGGGGAACTCTGCCTGCGCCGAAACGCAACGCCGCCGGTGTCGCGTTTTTTGCGGGGCGCCAAGTCCGTATCGGCAGAACGGGCTACACCGGTGAGCCGGTGTGTTTTGAAATGATGATGGAGGTTGCCGACGCGGAATATCTGTGGGATATGCTGATTAAAAACGGTGCAGCTCCTGTCGGGCTTGGGGCGAGGGATACGCTGCGGCTGGAGGCGTCGCTGCCATTGTACGGCCACGAGATGGGACTTGACGGCGAAGGTAAGACCATTCCGATTTTGGCCTGTCCGGCGGCAAGGTTTGCCGTGACGGAAACGAAAAAAACGGATTTTGTCGGCAGGGCCGCGATTCAGCGACAACTGGCCGCACTGGAACGATATAAGAAAGGCGATTTTTCGGGTTGTTCGGACTTGCCCAAACGCATCGTTTCCCTGAGAATACTGGATAAAGGCGTCGTCCGGCAGGGAGCGAAAGTTTTTTATCAGGGACAATGCGTCGGCGATGTTACCAGCGGCACAATGATTCCGTACTGGAAGCCCGATGAATCAATGCGACCGACAGATCAGACCGACCAGCGGGCGATTGCGATGGCGTATGTGGATTGCCGGATGACTGTTGGCGCGGAAGTGGAAGTCGATGTGCGAGGCCGGATGTTGAAAGCAAAAATCGTACGTAAGAATTTACAGTCAGCGGGAAGATATGCCGTTGCTGTATTTGAATAAAGCAAAAGGGGAACGCAAATGATGGTGGATAAACAGGCGCGTTATTTACAAACGCACGAATGGGTCAAAAAAGGACCGGGCAAACTAATGACCATCGGCCTGACCGCGTATGCCATTGAGCAGCTCGGAGACATTGTTTATATGGAATTGCCGCAGGCGGGAAAGACATTAAACAAAGGCGACATCTTTGGCGTTGTTGAATCCGTCAAGACCGCCTCGGATATGTATTCTCCCGTCGGCGGCAAAGTCGTCGAGGTCAACAGCGCCGTGCCGGACAATCCCGAGATGCTCAAGACGCAGGCTTATGGCGATGCGTGGCTGATTCGCGTGGAGCCGTCCATTCCGGCCGAGTTTAATTTGCTGATGGGCGCCGACGCCTACGAAAAGTTCTTGCAGACAGAAGCCCATTAAAAAATCCGAAACAAATTTGAATGACAGAAATTCAAGTTTTTAAAACGGATTTTTGTTTTGGACATTCAGATTTTGATTTGTTTCGAATTTCGTGCTTCGAACTTCGAATTTAACCAATTAGATGTGAATATCATTTAAGCAAGGTTTCCTTATGCCATTTATTGCCAATACCGGCCAGCAGCGAAAACAGATGCTGGAGGAAATCGGTCTTCGGGCCGAGGATTTATTCGGCGAAATCCCAAAACAGCTTTTTTGTGAAGACCTGAAACTCCCCCCAGGCCTGTCCGAGCAGGAGGTTCGCAATCGCCTGGCCGAACTGGCCGGCAAAAACTATATCAACCTGACGCTGTTTCTGGGCGGCGGATTTTATGACCACTTCATTCCCGCCGCCGTTCACGCCCTGGCCGGCCGCGCGGAATTTTACACCGCCTATACGCCGTATCAGCCGGAAGTGTCGCAGGGCACCTTGCAGGCGATTTACGAATACCAGTCGATGATGTGCCGATTGACGCAGATGGAAGTCTCTAACGCCTCGATGTACGACGGCGGCACGGCCCTGTACGAGGCGATGATGATGGCCCTTCGCATCACCGGCAGAAACAAAATCATCATCGACGATTCGGTCAACCCGATTTACCGCGTGATGATTCATTCTTATACGCGAAATCTGCATATCGAGTTGATTGAGACGGCCAACGCCGGCGGCCTTGCCAATCGCAGCGCGATAGGAAAGGCCCTCGACGACAAAACCGCCGCGGTGATGGTGCAGAACCCCAATTTCTTCGGCTGCATCGACGATTTTACTGATTTGGCGCAAAAAGCCCACGCCAAAGGCGCCCTGTTGATCGTGTCGTGTTATCCGATTTCACTGGGCATACTCAAAACGCCCGGCGCGATGGGAGCCGATATCGCCACCGGCGAAGGCCAGTCGCTGGGACTGACGATGTCGTTTGGCGGGCCGTATCTCGGATTTATTACGACGAAAAAACAATATGTCCGTGCGATGCCCGGACGCATCGTGGGTAAAGCCTTCGACGCGCAAGGCCGACAGGGTTTTGTATTGACGCTGCAGGCGCGCGAGCAGCATATCCGCCGGGATAAGGCCACATCCAATATCTGCTCAAACGAGGCGCTATGTGCGATGACGGCGCTGATTTACCTGAGCCTGTTGGGCAAAGAAGGCCTGCGCGAAACGGCGCAGTTATGCGCCGATAAGGCCAGTTATGCGTATGAGCGATTGACGGCGATTCCCGGCGTCAAGCCCCATTTCCCCGCCAAGTGGTTTTTTAATGAGATGGTGATTGATGTTCCGATGGACGCAGCGGAAGTCGTGGGCAAACTGATTGAAAAAGGCTTTGCCGCCGGTTTTCCTCTGAGCCGGTATTACAAGGGAATGGAAAATTCGCTGCTGATTGCCGTAACGGAAAAACGCACCAAACAGCAAATCGGCAAACTGGCCGAAGAACTCGAAGCGATACTTTAGAAACAAGGAACCACAGATTTCACAGATTACACAGAGAAATAAAAAGTGAAATACCGAACCATTAAAGAGCTTGTTTTTGATTTTGTGAATACAAACAATGGGATTGTGGAACCAGAGAAGCTGGAGAAACTTGTTTTGACGCATTTCCCAAATAGCGCTTGGAAAAATACACACTGGGCTTGGTATAAGAATCAAATCTGCAAAGGTAAATATGCAAACGAGTTTTCTGGAGAGATCAAAGAAAAATTATCAGGCGGGTCAAGAAGAAACACAACGAGACGTGATGTGGTAAAAGATTGTGGAGATAAAATTCTTCGCCAAACTCGAATTTCTATTACAGAAGCAGCAAATGGCAATGCTGATTTACGATTTAAAATTAACCGATGGGTTTATGCGCGTTTAATGCAAGATGAGATACAGACAAAAAAGCCATTCAAACAGGCATTGTGGGATTTGGGTATTCGTGCCTGTCAAATTTGCGGAAAACCTTTTTCTTCTTTAAAAGGTGTTCATTTACATAGAGTAGATGCCTCGAAAGATTATGGTATTGATAATTGTCAATTGCTTTGCAGTCTCTGTCATAAATCATAAAATTCTCTGTGTGCTCTGTGATAAAATAGATAAAAACGTCCCGAAGGGACGGTGAGTTTCATAGCCGGAGGCGTGAGCCTCCGGACTAGGGAACAAAAAAAATATTAGCCCCGAAGGGGCGAAAGAAAAACGGCGCTTAAAAAATGTCTTACGCGAGTATTTATTATCATATTATCTTTTCGATCAAGGATCGAACCGCCGGTTTGTCCGAAGAGCAGGTAAAACGAACCTGTGAATATATTGCTGGAATCATACGAAATATGAAAGCTAAACTTTATATTTTGAACGGAACCTCTGATCATTTTCATATGCTGGCTTCTCTGCATCCGGAATTGTCTGTTTCTGATTTTCTTCGTACAGTGAAAACCAACTCATCCCGCTGGTTTCGAGATACCTTTCAAAGTAATTTTGCGTGGCAGGAAGGCTACTCGGTGTTTTCTGTTTCTTATTCGGGTATCAGACAGGTGACGGAGTATATTAAAAATCAACAGGAACATCATCGCACTCGTTCTTTTGAGGAAGAATTGAAATTGTTTTTGAAAAAACATCATATTGTGTATGAGGAACAGTATATATAGAAACCATTCTCTTTCGCCCCTTCGGGGCTTGTGGATTAGGGTGAGTCTTCTACCGGAGGCTTACGCCTCCGGCTATTAAACTTGTTGTCCCTTCGGGACAAAAATGAATGGAAGAGAAAGTTGCAAGAATTTGGGAAATGTTATGAAGCTCGTATTTGAAAAAAGTACAATCGGACGCAGAGGCTTGCGTATCGCTCAAAGCGATGTGCCGGCAGGTGTCCATATCAAGAAAGACCTGCTGCGGGGCAATCTGCCGCTGCCGGAACTGAGCGAGCTGGACGTCGTGCGGCATTTTACGGAACTGTCCCGCCGGAATTTCAGCGTCGATACGGTGTTTTATCCGCTCGGCTCCTGCACGATGAAATACAACCCCAAGGTCTGCGAGCGCATCGCCGCCTATCCGGGTTTTGCCCATCTGCATCCGCTCCTGCCGCAGCTTCGTTTGGGCGGAATGCTCACACAGGGCGCGTTGCAGGTCTTATATGAGACGGAATTGTGGCTGCGGGAAATTTGCGGGATGGCCGTATTCACAATGCAGCCGATGGCAGGCGCACACGGCGAACTGACCGGCATTATGATGATGGCCGCCTATCACCGCGACAAAGGCAATAAAAAGAAGGTCGTCTTGATTCCCGACAGCGCCCACGGCACCAATCCCGCCAGCGCGGCAATCGCCGGCTATACCGTCAAGGCTGTGCCCAGCGATAAAGACGGCCTGATGAGCGTCGCGGCCTTAAAGCAATTTCTTAATGACGAGGTCGCGGGCATTATGCTGACCTGTCCGGATACAGTGGGGCTGTTTAATCCGCACGTCAAAGAAATCTGCGACCTGATTCACAGTGTTGACGGCCTGGCCTATTATGACGGTGCCAATCTCAACGCCATTGTCGGCCGTGTCCGTCCGGGTGATATTGGTTTTGATATCGTACATATTAACCTGCACAAGACTTTCGGCACGCCTCACGGCGGCGGCGGTCCCGGCGCCGGCCCGGTTGGCGTCTGCGGCAAGCTGGCGGAGTTTTTGCCGATTTCGCTGGTGGTTAAACGGCAGGATGGGACATTCGCGCTGGAATACGACCGGCCCAAATCCATTGGTTATATCGCGCCGTTTTACGGCAACTTCGGCGTCATCCTCAAGGCATACGTCTATATGCTGATGCTGGGCAGGGAAGGACTGCTTCGCGTCAGCGAAAATGCCGTGCTCAACGCCAATTATGTCAAAGAAAAACTCAAAGATTATTACGATATTCCGTTTTCGCAAGTCTGCAAGCACGAATGTGTCCTCAGTGCTACCCGCCAGGCCGCCAATGGCATTCACGCCCTCGACATCGCTAAGGCCCTGATTGATATGGGCATTCATCCGCCGACGATATATTTTCCGATGATTGTCAAGGAAGCGCTGATGATTGAGCCGACCGAGTGCGAAAGCAAAGAAACGCTCGACGCTTTTATTGAGGCGATGATTGAGATTGCCAAAAAGGCCGAATCCGACCCGGCTTCTATCAAGGCCGCTCCGATTACTACGCCGGTGGGGCGTCTCGACGAGACTGCCGCCGCACGAAACCTCGACATCGCCAGTGTGTAAATCATTTCTTTTCTAGTTTTGTTTTTTCTCGAGGGCTTGCAGCAGGGCCGGAACCCAGCAGAATCGCGAGCCAGCGGGTGTCGTCGTTGCTTTGCAGGACGATTTTGACCGCCATCGTCAGCGGCACGGACAGCAGCATTCCCACCGGCCCCAACACCCAGCCCCAGAAAATCAACGACAAAAACACCACCAGCGTCGAAAGCCCCAGTTTTTGCCCCATCATCCGGGGTTCGAGAAAATTGCCGAGAATGACGTTAATGATAACGCAGCCGACCGCAACGATAACCGCGGTACGAAAACCCTGCTGCATCAGTGCCAGCAAAATCGGCGGGACAGCCGCCAGAAAAGCCCCGATACTGGGTACGAAATTCAGTACGAATGTTAAAAGCCCCCACAAAATTGCGTATTGAACGCCGCAGGCCAGAAACAGAGTCGCACATAAAACTCCGGTCAGCAGACTGGTAAAGGTCTTAATCCCCATATACTGCTGGACCTGGGCGATGATTTTGTTGAGTTTCTCGATGGAAGCGGTGTTACCCGAAAAGGCGGTGCGAAGTTTGTTATGAAACAGCGACGCTTCCAGCAGGATAAAAACGGTGGTCAGGAAGATCAAGAAACTGTTGGCCAGAATAGAGGTGGTCTGACTCACAAGACCGCCAAGGATTTCCACGGCGGTTCCTGGATTCAGATAGCGCTCTATCGAGAGATTGTCAACCGGAATGTTCCGCTCCTGAAGTTTCGCCTGGAGACTCTGCATAAGTTGTTGCAGGTGGGTTTCATATTCAGGCAGCGACTGAGCCAGATTGGGCAGCGTCTGGGCCAGAATCGTTACCAGTACCGTACCGACGGCCAGAATCAGCAGGGTCACAATGGACATCGCTGCAATCGGCGGAATCCCTTTGGTTTGCAGAAAATATAAAACCGGCGCAGCGATAATCGCCAGAAACAACGCCAGCAAAAACGGCACGAGAATTGCTGCCGAAGCCTTCATTCCCGCCACGATAATTACGAACGCCGCCAGACCCAGCAGAACCCTGAGCCATACGGGTAGTATCGTCTGATTTTGTTTATTGTCGGGATGGTTCATATTACCATAGGCCTTTATTGGGGTTCGACTGTGATTTTGGCTTGTTGGTCAATCGAAATCGTCCGCAGCGACATATCCGGCATCCGCAGTTGTACACCGGCACGAAACGAATCCGGGCCGGTCTGAATCTGAATCGGCTTGGTAGCGAACATCGGCGGCGTTTTGTCCAGACCCAGCAAATCCGGCGAGTCGGCATAACCGCCGAAATTCAGGTAATACCATTTCTCGGCGTACAGCACGCGGTGCAGGGCGTACCTGGCCCATTCGGTCGGGTCGGGCTGGAAGTCCGCCGGCGAACCGGCAGGCTGCGCATAAAACTGGATATAACCCCACGTCTCCGGGCGGTGCATATTGATGACGCCCTGCGGCGTCCAGCAGCAGCGGATGAGTTTTTCCGTCGCCGCCAGCTCTTCGGGTTTATAATTTCCCCGATCCGTGGACAGAACCAGTTGGCTTCGCCATTCCACCCGTGCAAAGTTGACCCGCCAGATATCGCCGTTAGCGGGGGTTTTGGACACGCCGCCAAGCAAGGCCGGCATCGCCAGGGGGATGGCCATTTCCACCTGCCAGTATTTATCTGTGTCATTGGAATCGTTGAGGGTTCCCTCGAAGAAGACGGCGTGTTTGAGTCCCTGAATCGGCCAGGCCCTGGCCGCACCGCCGTCTTTAGGGGGTCTGTCATAGACCAGGCTTTGCAATGCGTTGCAGGCGTTGATTTTCAGCAGGCTATATTGCTGATTGTCCGCGTTGGCGTCGATGTACATTTCCAAATCAAAGTCGATAGACTCCGGGTTGTCGCGTTTCATTTCTTTGGCCCGGATGTTGTATTCACTCAAATACGCCGCGACGTAGAGATATTCGTCGTCCCAGAGCATCTTGAATTTGGTTGGTGGCGCTGGCTGCGAGGCGCCGTAAGGGGCGCGAATGTCGGTAAAAACTTCGCTCCATAGAGTTTTCTGCCAATCCGCCTCGTTGAAGTGTCCGTCGATGACAATCGGCCCCTCGGCTTTTAAACAAAGATAATGCCGCGGCGGGGTGAACGGTCTGGGGTCCGGGCCGTCCTGCGGTTCAAGACTGGCAACGGTTTGCTCCTGCTGTCGAGAGACAGGTCGAAGAGCGGTCTGTTTAGAAGCGGCAACCCATCCGAACCCCGGCGGGGGGGAAACTTTCTTTAACACCGGTTCTGACGCCCCAACGGACAAACCCAGGTAAAGTCCGAGAAAAACGCCCCACGAAAGAATCTGCAGAGATTTCATAAGTTTCTTCCTGAATCAGACAAAATCCATTACGACACAGCATACCTTCGCCGGCGACTTTGTCAAGAAAGTGAAACGGGGCGTCGAGATATTCATGAAATTTCCGGGAAGGACAAGAAGGCGCGCAAAAAAATACCGGGCCTGAGACGTTACGAACGTCTCAGGCCCGGCTGGAGGAGGAGGAAAGAGTTTATCGATTCGCGGATGGTCGTCCGCGGTTCTTTTTATAGTCGGGCCGATTGTCCGTAAGGACGTATTGACCCGACTGGAGGAGGAGGAAAGAGTTTATCGATTCGCGGATGGTCGTCCGCGTTTCTTTTTATGTCGGGCCGATTGTCCGTAAGGACGCATTGACCCGACTGGAGGAGGAGGAAAGAGTTTTATGCGGTCCTATCCTCAAAGACCGTTCTTTTCATCACCCAGACTCACCACCCAGCTCTCATCACCCTGGAGCTTTCATCACCCAAGTTTGAGCTTTCCTCAGATTTCCTTGACAGCGTACAGTTCAGTAATTGACTCGACCTTTTCCAGTCCCAGCACTGCACAGACCACCTGACGGAAATGGTCGTCCGAGCAGTCTTCGGTAATCACGGCCGAGACCCCAAGGCTTCGCGCCTCGATTTCCTGAGTCGGGTTATTCGACTCGATGACCGCAATGGTCGGCATATCCGGACGAATCCCTCGCAGATTCCGCAGGAAAGCGCCCGGCTGCAGATCGACCAGATGCCAATGACTGATAACGCTGTCGAATGATTCAGTTTTGAAAGAGCGTGCTGCTTCGCTTCCGTGTTGCAGATTAATCAGGCGTATCGGTAATTCCTTTAATACCTCTGCTTTTTCTTTTAGACCTACTGTCAGAACATTTGCCTTTGCAATTACGTACATGCCCATATCAGCCTTTTGTTGTTTCTCCTCATCGTATTGCTATAACTATTAACAACCGCCGTGCCAGCATCGGGGGAAAATCTTGAAAAAATTGCAACTTACGAATTTTGCTGAAGTTATGAACGAAAGAAGAAATCCGTCAAACCGTCCCGGGGAAAGCAACGAATGAGCCATTTTGGACCGGGAAGACGAAATGAAATGGCGATAAGCAGCGCAAAGTGACACAGTTATCATTGCAGTGTACCATTTTGACAAGAGGGGCCAAAATGGTACGTTGCAAAGTTAAAAGGCAAAAAGCAAAAATAAGAGACTTGAATCGACAAACCGAAAACGGATGCCAAAACATTGCGGAACGAGGCCGTCCTTCCAAAAAGATTCACTCTAATCTTTGCGGATTTGGGCGATTTCGATATGGAGTTTATCGATGAGCCGGTTGAGCCGACGACGGTCAATGCCGAGGATTTTGGCCGCGGTGTTTTTCTGCCCTTTGGTACGGCGAAGCGCTTCGGTGACCAGCCGTTCCTTGGCGGCCTCGAGAGTCAGCAGCGCACTTTGTCCGGCGGCGGTGCGTTTCTCAATCAGAATTTCAGGCGGAAGCGCCTCGGTCTGAATTACAGCACCTTCTGTTAATACGCAGGCCCGCTCTATCGCATTGGCCAACTGACGGGCGTTGCCGGGCCAGGGATATTCGAGGAGAATTTTCTCCACCTGCGGCGATAAGGTCTTGAGCGGCTCATCGTAAAACCGGCTGAGATTTTCGAGAAAATGTTCCGCCATCGGCAGGATGTCTTCGGGTCTTTGCCGCAGCGGCGGTACATGCAGGGTAACGACATTGAGCCGATAGTACAAATCCGCCCGAAAATCCTGCTCAGCCACCATTTGACGCAGGTCGCGGTTGGTTGCACAGATCACCCGCACGTTGATCGGATGCGAATGTGTGGAGCCCAGCGGCGCGACGATTCCATGCTGCAGAACGCGAAGCAGTTTAGCCTGAAGCTCAAGGGGGATTTCGCTGATTTCGTCGAGAAAAATAGTCCCGCCGTCTGCAGCCCTGAAAAATCCTATCGTGTTATCCACCGCGCCGGTAAAAGCGCCTTTGACATGACCGAACAACTGGCTTTCGAATAACGAACCGGTCAAAGTGGTACAATCCACCGGAATGAAAACTTTATTTTTGCGGTCGCTGGAGAGATGAATTTTGCGAGCCAGCATCTCTTTGCCCGTACCGGTCTCACCGACCAGCGTAATGCAACACTGGCGGGAAGCGATCGAACGAATGGTATCCAGCAATGATACGAACGATTCAGAACATCCGATAATGGTATCTTCCAGATTGCCCTGAGAATGCTGAGCCGCGCCAAGGGGCGCACCCCATCCCCTTTCGCTTTGCACCGGTCCTTCTCTGCGCGCAGTCCTTTGCGGATAATTTTCTGCATTGGCACCGGACATAATCAGTCCCGTCCCCCCGTTTCTTTGCGTCTTCCTACACGGACGCAAAAAACACTCGAATTTTATTATCCCAATGATACCTTTATTGGCTCAATGGCGGGAAAACCGGATATGACCCCCGAGTTTTCCTCATACCTCCAAGTACAAACCACTATACCAAAAGAGGTTGGGAAATCAAGAAAAAACAGGAAAAGTTTTAGACAACTTTTTATATACAGGAACCTATCTATTTTCCAATCAAGGACTTATAATGATTGTGCACGATTTTTTGCAGGATTTTTTTTATCCTGGCGGGTCAAAAACATTGACACCATAAAAGATTATGAGTACCGTGTTTGCATTATTCGTGAATACAAAAACCTCAGGGAAGGATTTGACTGCCGTATGAAAATATCGCTCAACTGGCTGCGGGATTATGTGGATACGTCGGGTTATACGGCCCAACAAATTGCCGAGACCCTCAGCGACCGTGGGTTGCCCATCGAATCCGTCAAGCCGTTTGAGGACGATGTAGTCATCGATGTGGAAATCACCAGCAACCGCGGCGATTGTCTGGGGCATATTGGTATCGCCAGAGAATTAGCCGCGGCCTTGGGCAGACCGCTGATCCTGCCGCGGGTTGAGAATCTGTCCGAATCCGACCGCGACGTCAGTCAGCTCGTGGATGTCAAAATTGAAGAGCCGACGCTGTGTGGACGATACGCTGCGCGCGTGATTGAGGGTGTCAAGGTCGGCTCATCGCCCGGATGGGTTTGCAGACGTCTGGAAGCGGTGGGACTTCGCAGCGTCAATAATGCGGTGGACGCGACCAATTACGCAATGATGGAACACGGCCAGCCGCCGCACGCCTTTGATTATGACACCATTCAGGGCAAAAAAATTATCGTTCGCAAAGCCCGCGATGGCGAACAGATTATCAGTATCGACGGTACAACGTGCGCGTTAAGCGATTCGATGCTGGTTATTGCCGACGCCACACATCCCGTCGCTCTGGCCGGTGTGATGGGGGGGCTGGAAACGGAGGTTTCCGACAACACAGCAACCATTCTTTTGGAAGAGGCGCATTTTAATCCGGTCTGCATTCGGCGAACCTCTCGACGACTTGGGCTGCCGTCAGAGGCGTCATACCGGTTTGAGCGGCAGGTGGACGCCGAACAGATTGACTGGGCTTCCCGCCGCTGCGCCCAATTGATTATTCAGTTTGCCGGCGGGAAAGCGGCGAAGGGTGCGGTCGATGTCTATCCGGGAAAGGTTGAAGAAATCACCGCCGGGATGCGCTTTTCCAGACTCAATGCTCTGCTGGGAATTGAAGTTCCCAAAGAGAAAGTTCTGACGATTTTCAAATCGCTGGGTTTTGAGCCGGCATTGAAAAACGATGATTTGGTTGTCTGTACTGTACCGAGCTGGAGGCACGATATTTACCGCGAGGCGGATTTAATTGAAGAAGCGGCCCGATGCTGGGGATACGACAAGATTGGCGTGGGACGAAAAATTTCAATCGAGGTTGCGCCGAAAGATAAGCGACAAACGCTGGCTAATCGGATTCGTTCTGTGCTGAATGGATATGGTTTCTTTGAAACGGTTTCGGTTTCGTTTGTGGAGCCGGAAATGGCGGCAGTTTTTGGCAGCGTCGGGCCGGAGCGGCATTTGGCGGTGCAGGATGTCAATCAAAAATCCACGCGTATCCTGCGTTCGAATTTAGTCGGCTCGCTGGTTGGCGTTCTGCGTTCCAATTACCGTGCCGGCAATATGCCGTGCCGCGTGTATGAACTGGCCGATACCTATCTGCCGGCGCAACGGGCCGAGCAGAAACTTCCTGTGGAGCGGACCTGCCTGGGACTGGCTACTGACGGCGATTTTCGTGAATTGCGGGCCGCGATGGAAGGAGTGGCTGAAGCAGTCAATCCGGCGGTGACGTTGGAGTTTAAGCCCGCGTCGGTATCGTGGGCTCAGGCCGGGGCGGATATTTATATGAATGGCATGCGCATCGGGAACGCCGGTGTGATGAAGACGGACTTGGCAAAACGTTTTGATCTGGACAGGGCTCAGCAAATCTGTGCGGGGCAACTGGATTTTGACCTGCTCTTTGAACACCTCGGCGAGACCTTAACCGTAAAACCAATCCCCCAATTCCCGGCGATTCGCAGGGATTTATCGTTGATTCTGGAAGAAAAAATTCAATGGGCGCAGATTGCCGAAGTAATTAATGCAGCTTCTCCACAGGAGCTTGAGCAAGCCGAATTCGTCGCGCTATATCGCGGCAAGCCCATCCCCGCCGGTCAAAAAAGCGTGACGGTTTCATTGTGTTTTCGCGATGACGACGGCACACTGCGGCACGACCAGGTGGATGAATTTGAGAAAACCATTTTCACGTCGCTGCAGGAAAAACTCAGCGCGCAAATCCGCACGGTTTGACTATAAATAGCTCTGCCGTAAACGATTGCTTTTGCAACGGTTTAAAAAGAACACCTCGTGAGATATTCTTTTTATCGGTATCTGCGGCAATATAAGGTCCGGCAATGGGGGTGATTTATTCAATAAAAACTTGCGTCGGAGACGATAATTTGATATAGTACAATTGCGGGTTAGCCCCTGGGATGTGCGTGTAAGAGTCCAATTTGAAAGAACCGATGAAATCACCCCGGGAAGCCAGGTCGTTGGAACCAGACAAGCCTGCTTGACAGGATTTTTGGAAAAACGCAACGGCTGCCCACCTCAAATTAAGGGGTTACTTTCAATACGGCTCAAACGGCATCATCGGAGGTCAGCCTACAAAATGAGAGGCTCGTCGAGTACGAGCCTTTTTTGTTTTTTCCAGTCATACCGACTTTTCCCCAAGAAAAGAGACAATCTCTCTGCCTTGTTGGAAACTTATTGACAATTGCGATTTTTGGCACTAAAAGCGGCAATTTTGGGCGAGAAAATTAATATAAAGTTCGCAGCGTTTCCGGGCATGCTTTTTTATGGGGAAAAAGGTCATTATTAACGCTGACGATTTTGGGCTGTGTGAAGGCGTCAATGAGGGCATACTCAAAGCCCACCTGGAAGGCGTGGTGACCAGCGCTACCCTGATGGTCAATATGGCCGGCGCAGAGGATGCGGTCCGAATGGCCTACAGCCACCCATCCCTTGGCGTCGGCGTTCATCTGAGCCTGACAGAAGGTAAAGCCCTGACCCCGGTCAATCAAATCCCGGCGCTGGTGAATGCGGAAGGCGCATTTCTGTATTCTCCTGAGAAACTGGCATTTTTGTCTTTGGTTCATTCTGATGTCAGAAAAGCCGTCTATACAGAATTACAGGCCCAGGTACAGTGGGTCATCGATCGTGGAATCAAGCCCACCCATCTGGATTCGCATAAACATTTTCACTGTTTTCCGCCCCTGTATTCTATGGTGTGTCGGATAGCCGAACAATTTCAGATTCGCGCCATCCGCTGGCCCTTTGAGCCCAAAGCGGTCTCCTTTCATCCCTGGCCAACAGCAGATAAGGCTGGTCAAAGACGAGCAAGGGTTCTTCGCGTATTGACACGAATCAATCGACTTCAGAACTCCCTGTATATCCGGACACAGGCTCTGTTCGGGGTCGCTCATACCGGCAATATAGATTTTTCTTTTCTCGGTGCGGTCTGTCTGTATAATATAAAAGGCGTCGTCGAAATTATGACCCACCCGGGATTTTCTGCGGGTTTGAATCATAGCAGGACACGTTTGATTGAGCAGAGAGAAAAAGAATTACAGGCACTTTGCGATATTCGAACCATTAATTTATTTAGAGATAAAGGTATTCAGTTGACACATTATGGCTCAATCTGAAAAAAAGGCGCTGAACTGTTCCGTTGTTGTTCCGCTCTATAATGAAGGACTGGTTGTTGACGAGCTTTATCAGCGAATTGCAGCGGTCATGAAACAAATCAGTTTGTGTACTTTCGCACTTTTTAAAATTGGCGTGATATAAGTCCTTTATTACTCCGATTTTAATACCACCCGTGAGACTGGTGGATGGAAACAACCGCCAACGGCGGACAGGCAAATCCTGAACACGGCAATGCCACCAGTTTTAACTGGTGGTTATTTATTCTCTCCTGCTTCATACTATTCATTTTATTCTGTCGGTTGATGTTCGTCATCTGCTGAAAATCTCTCATGCCTTCCACTGTCCTCAGACAATCGAGCGTACCGAGATTTGTATCAGGATATCAGAGGTAAATCAAGCTTGATTTTGTCTGGCGCCATCCGGTGTACAGAGTGAAGACCGTTGAGAACCTTTTGCAGTCGCAAAAGATCGAAAGGCGAGAAATCACAGCAGATATCCATATTCTGCGTTATTTTCCTGCGTTTTGTCCACCGGGATTATGTGTTTGGAATTTATTCCACGGTGACGCTTTTGGCGAGGTTGCGGGGTTTGTCCACGTCGTAGCCTTTGAGCACTGCGGCGTGATAAGCCATCAGTTGCAGCGGAACGACCGTCAACATCGGCTGCAAGGGTTCGCAGATATCCGGCACATAAATCAAATGGTCGGCGTGCTGGCGAATGTTATCGTCGCCTTCGGTGGCGACGACGATGGTTTTGCCGCCGCGGGCGCGAACCTCCTGGATATTGCCGATGATTTTTTCATACTGTGAGCAGCGGGTGGCAATGAACACCGCCGGCATCTGGTCGGAAATCAAAGCGATGGGGCCGTGTTTCATTTCCGCTGCGGGCATTCCTTCGGCGTGGATATAGCTGATTTCCTTGAGTTTCAGCGCGCCTTCCAGCGCGACGGGATAATTAAACCCACGGCCGAGGAACAGCCAATTAGGCTTATCGAGATTGGCTTGAGCGATTTGCTTGATATAATCGGACTGGTTGAGTATCCGCCTGATTTTTTCGGGGACCTGGACAAGTTCGCTGAGCAGTTGTGAGGCGGCGTCGAAGCTGAGATGTCTGCGGCGCCCCAGTTCAATAGCCAGCATCGCCAGTACGGCCACCTGCGCGGTGAAGGCCTTGGTGCTTGCGACGCCGATTTCGGGCCCGACGCGGAGATAAACGCCTGCGTCGGTGGTGCGGGCGATGGTGGAGCCGACGACATTGACGATGCCCAGCACCAGCGCGCCGCGTTCCTTGGCCAGTTCCACCGCGGCCAGCGTATCGGCGGTTTCTCCGGACTGGCTGATGGCGATAACGACGGTGCCTTCTTCGAGAATGGGATTGCGATAGCGAAATTCGCTGGCGTATTCGACCTCGGCGGGAATACGGGCCAGTTGTTCGAACAAAAATTCGCCGACGATGCCGGCGTGCCAGGCCGTGCCGCAGGCGGTCAGGATGATCCGTTTGGCGCGAGTCAGTTGGCGGAAGTGATTCTGAAGCCCGCCCAGAATCACGCGGCCATTTTTCAAGTCGATGCGTCCGCCAAGACAGGTCTCCACGACCTTGGGCTGCTCGGCGATTTCTTTTTGCATATAGTGCTGGAAACCTTCCAGCTCGATCTGGTCCAGCGAGATTTCAATGGCCGTCAGTTCCTTCTGCACGTCCTGGTTGCTGATGGTTTTGGTGTGGAAACCTTCGCTGCCGACGGTGACCATTTCGCCGTCGGACAGATAAATTGCCTGCGTGGTGTGTGCGACAACGGCCGCGGCGTCGGAGGCGATGATGTATTCGTTTTCGCCGACGCCCAGAATCAGGGGGCTGCCTTTCTTGACGCCAATCATCATATCGGGACAGTCAACGCACAAAATCGCCAGGCCGTAGGTGCCATAGACTTCGTTTAACGCCTGCTGGACGGCCCATTCAAAACGATGACAATCCTTCGGGGCTTCTTTGCCGTCCTTTGTCCGATTGTTGGCATAGAAGTAGCCAATCAGATTGGTCAATACTTCCGTATCGGTTTCGGTTTTGAATGTGCAGCCTTCTTTTTGCAGCCATTTTTTCAGCGTCGCGTAGTTTTCGATAATACCGTTGTGAACGACGCAGATTTTCCCTGTGTAGTCGATATGTGGGTGCGCATTAACGGTATTGGGTTTGCCGTGCGTGGCCCAGCGGGTATGGCCGACGCCGACGGTGGCTGGATTGGCGGGGCTGGGCAATAATTCTTCCAGTGCGCTGATGCGGCCGCTGGTTTTATAGACATTGAAATTTCTCTTGTCGTCAAGCAGCGCAATACCCGCGGAGTCATAGCCGCGATACTCGAGGCGTTTAAGTCCCTCGACCAGAATGGGCTGGGCTGTTTTTTGGCCAAAATACGCGACAATTCCACACATACGGTATTCCTTTCACGGAGTTGTGGACCCTCTCTTCATGCAGTTGTAGTATTATCGGCAAAAGGGCTGTCTCTGTAAAGACAAAACCTTCTTTCTTTAAGTTGGGATAGCCGAAAAGGCCGGTCCCCCTCAAAATATATGGAAAACGGTTTGTCAACAAAGCAGGCAATGAGCCTATCGCCCATTGCCTGCGAAATATCTTGTTCTGGAAGAGTATCGGTGAACGTTTAGTCGAGGTTCAGAGTCATCAGGAATTCCGCGTTGGTCTTATATTTGGCCAGGCGGGTTTTCAACAGCTCGACGGCCTCGACGAGGTTCATTTCGCTCAGGACTTTACGCAGCCGATAGACCAGTTCCAGTTCCTTGGGGTCCAGCAGGAGTTCTTCGCGCCGCGTGCCGCTCTTGCTGATGTCAATAGCCGGGAAGATGCGTCTCTCAACCAGCTTTCGGTCGAGGTGCAGCTCCATATTGCCGGTGGCCTTGAATTCTTCAAAAATCACTTCGTCCATTTTTGAACCGGTATCGATTAGCGCTGTGGCGATAATCGTCAATGAGCCGCCATATTCGATGTTACGGGCTGCGCCGAAGAATCGCTTGGGCATCTGCATTGCGTTGGCATCGACGCCGCCGGTCAGGATTTTACCTGAATGCGGCATTTCCGTGTTATAGGCGCGGGCCAGACGGGTAATCGAGTCCAGCAGAATAACCACGTCTTCGCCGTATTCGACCATACGCTTGGCTTTTTCGATGACCATTTCCGATACTTGGCAGTGCCGTGCCGACGGCTCGTCAAACGTTGAGCTGATGACTTCGACATTCTTGGCCACTTTGCGTTTGAAGTCGGTCACTTCTTCCGGACGCTCGTCAATCAGCAGCACAATCATTTTGACGTCCGGGCTGTTGGTGCTGACGGCGTTGGCGATTTTTTGCAGCAGAATGGTTTTGCCGGTTCGGGGCGAAGCGACAATCAGCGCCCGCTGTCCCTTGCCGATGGGTACGACCAGGTCCATAATCCGCATGCTCATCTCGTCCGAGGCTGTTTCCAGCATCAGCCGCTCCTCGGCGTGCAGCGGAGTCAGGTCGCGGAAGACCACCTTTTCCGTCAGTTTTTCCGGTTCCTCATAGTTGATCGCCTCGACGCGCAGCAGCGCGAAGTACTTTTCATTTTCCTTGGGCGGACGAATCTGGCCGGAGACGATATTGCCCGTGCGCAGGCCGAAGCGGCGAATCTGCGACGGCGATACATAGACGTCATCCGGGCTGGACAAATAGCTGTAATTGGGACTGCGCAAAAATCCGTATCCGTCCGGCAGCACTTCCAGCACCCCTTCGCCGTACATCAGGCCGTTCTGACGGATACGCTCTTTGAGGATTCTGAAGATGAGGTCCTGCTTGGCCATCGCCATATAATCCGTAATGCCTTCGGTTTTGGCGATGCGGTGCAGTTCCATCACATCCAGATTCTGCAATTCAGTCAGGTGCAGATTGCCTCGTTTGATCCGCTCATACTTTTCGTGGATGGATTCTTCCCCAGAGACGCCCCCGGAGGTTTCCGCAGGCGTCTTAGGCTGGGCCTGCCCCTGCTGCCGTGCGGACGCGTCGTCTTTTTCTTTTTCGGACACCGCGGCTTCCGGCTGCAGATCCTGCACCGCCGGCTCAGGTCCGCGCACATTGCCGGGCAGTCCTTCCACTTGGCTCTGTTCGGGCATCGTTGCGGGTTGTTCCTGTTGAGCTTCAGAAGATTCGAGTTTTTTTCTCCGCGTATAAGGACGCTTCTTGCGTATTGTTTCCCGTTCGTCGTTCATTTTAGTCCTCGGTATAGTGACTCCTTGATTTTATTTGCTGAGCTGATTTTGCGATGTCCTCCAACACCTTGTTTTTTGACGATAGCTTATTGTTTTTCCCAAAGAATGTCGCCGCTTTCCGTGTTCTTTCCAAAACAATCTCATTTTTGGTATTGCATTTTTCATAGCCTGGCGCATTGGCCGCTTTATCGCTTGATTCCGCCGATATGCGATACGGTTGCTTTGCGTGAAGTTATGCTTGATCCGTCCTTATGGAAACTGGAAAACAGGCCTGAACCACACGCCTTTGCTGGAACAAAATTTGAACCGAATGACCCCTACATCTTCACTACGGCTGAATATATTTGAGCGACTTGCTCCGCTAAATCCGATACATCAGAATTGTTCTTTACATTATATTGAGCGATATTTCTTTTTTTGTCCAGAGAAATCTGAAATTTTTCTCTTTTTTTTATCTGTGCCGTTGAAAGGTGTTTTTGGGCTGCTGCCCGGCGAAACCGGACGGTTTGGGGGCAATCCACAAAAACCAGTACATCGCATCGTCCATCCCAGCCGGTTTCCACCAGCAGCGGCATATCCAGCACCACCCCCGGAACCGACGCATCCTTCAGGAATTGAGCCAATAACTGTTCGCATCGCTCTAACACCGGCGGATGAACAATTGCATTGAGTTTTTTCGCTTTTTCAGTACTTTCAAAGGCCTTTTGGGCCAGCTTCAGCCGGTTAATGGTCCCGTCCGCCAAGACAACATCGGCCCCAAATTCGGCAGATATTGTATTTATAATATCTTTATTGTCAAGGATTTCACGGGCGATTTTGTCTGCGTCGATGACAGCGCAGCCCAGTTTGGCGAATTGTGTGGCGACTGTGCTTTTGCCGGAGCCGATACCGCCGAGAATCCCGATAACAGGTTTGCAGTTCATCTCAACGATTATAAAAGGATAGTTTAAATCGTCAAGTTGAGTCTCGGCATACAATGATGAGCGGAAAACCCTGTGTTTTGTTCATTTTCTTCGTCAATCTTTTGTCCTTGACAGTCGGGGTATAGCTTATATTATGGTTCCTTCAGGTAGAGTTTTACGGTACGCGAAGCGCATAGAATTCCGGCAAAAGAGATGGGAACGGGTATGATAGTCGATTGCCATACACATTTATCTCTGGACGGTTCGAAGATATCTTCCGGGGAACACAAAAACACCTGTCGGGATGTGGATGTCTGTTTTGTATTGGCGGGTTGCCAGGCCGACCGACACATTGCCAATGAGGATTTGGCCGACTACATACGGCGAAATTCCAAAGCGATTGGTTTTGCCGCGGTGAACCCTGCCCAAGATGCAGTGGATGTCAAGTCAGTGAAAAAGACCGTACTGGAAAAAGGGCTTCGCGGTCTTGTGCTCTATTGTGCGGAGGATGGGTTTCACCCCGGCCACAGCCGGGCGATGCAATTATATGAAGTCGCCGAGGAGCTTCGTCTGCCGGTGTTTTTTCACAACTGTCCGCCGTTCAGTCCGCAGGCGGTGATGGAATTTAGCCGGCCATTTCAATTGGATGAAGTTGCGAGGGCATTTCCACGACTGAAAATCATTGTCGGACGGATGGGCTTTCCTTTTATTGAGCAGACCTGGTGTCTGCTGACTAAGCACGAAAACGTCTTCGCGGATTTGACGATAATCCCGCAGAAGGTCTGGGAGGTTTATAATGTGGTGCTCTCGGCGTATGAAGCCGGCGTGATGGACAAGCTATTGTTCGGCAGCGGCTACCCCTTTGCAACGCCGCAGGCCTGCATTGAGACGCTGCTGGGGTTTAACAAAATGCTTTCGGATACGTATTTGCCGCAGGTGCCGCGGGAAAAACTTCGCAGCATTGTCGAACGCGACAGCCTGGCGGCATTGGGCCTAACGTAAAATCGGCCTCGTTTTCTTGCCAGGGGCAAATACGAAATTCGTGCTTCGGATTTTTTAATAATGTCTCGTGAGCGGTGGGGCAGCAAGCTGGGGGTGATATTGGCCGTGGCCGGCAGCGCCATCGGCCTGGGCAATTTCCTGCGGTTTCCCGTTCAGGCGGCCAACAACGGCGGCGGGGCGTTTATGATTCCCTATTTCATCTCGTTTTTCCTGCTGGGCCTGCCGCTGATGTGGATTGAATGGACCATCGGCCGTTTTGGAGGGGGCTTCGAACACAGCACCGCTCCGGGAATGTTTCATACGCTCTGGCAAAAGAACCGGTTTATCAAATACTTTGGCGTCATCGGTATTTTCGGCCCGACGGTGATTTTTATCTATTATACCTACGTCGAATCCTGGCTTCTGGGCTACAGCGTTTTTGCGCTGACGGGCAAATATGCCGCGTGCAGCGATTCGGTCAGTATGCAGAATTTTCTGCAGGCCTATCAAGGGCTGGTTCACAATGAGCATTTTTCCGGCATCGGTACGGCGTATCTGTTTTTCTTGATTACCTTTGTTCTGAATATCCTGGTGATGTGCATGGGGCTTAGCGCAGGTATTGAAAAGGTCTGCAAATGGGGGCTGCTGGTACTGTTTATTTTTGCAACCGCCATTGTTATTCGTGTTTTGACGCTCGGCGCGCCGGACACGACCCGGCCGAACTGGAACGTCGTCAATGGTCTGGGCTTTATGTGGAATCCGCGGTGGCATGAACTGACCCAGGCCAAAGTCTGGCTGGCCGCCGCGGGGCAAATCTTTTTTACCCTCAGTTGTGGCATCGGCGTAATCCTTACCTACGCCAGCTACCTGACCCGACAGGACGACGTGGCGTTGTCGGGGCTGACGGCGGCGGCGACCAATGAAGTGGCCGAGGTGATACTGGGCGGCAGTATTGTGATTCCGGCGGCGTTTATTTTTTTGGGGCCGATTGGAACTCAAGAGGTTGCCAAAACGGGGGCGTTTAATCTCGGCTTTGTAACCATGCCTCTGGTACTGCAGAAAGTCGCTTATGGGCAGTTTTTTGGTTTTATGTGGTTCTTTTTGTTGTTTATCGCAGGGGTCACCAGTTCGATTTCGCTGGCCCTGCCGGCCATTGCATTTTTGCAGGATGAGTTTAATTTAGACCGCAAAACAGCCGGCATTATTTTCGCTGTGGTGACGTTTAATCTCTGTCAGGTTGTGATTTTCGGCAACAGCCGGGGCGTGCTGGGCGAGATGGATTTCTGGGGAGGGACCTTCTGCCTGGTTTTGTTTGCGACGGTGGAGGCGATCCTGTTTGCCTGGGTGTTCGGGATGGATAAGGCCTGGGATGAATTACACACCGGCTCCGACATCCACATCCCCCGCATTTATCGATATATTATCAAGTACATTACCCCGGCGTTTCTGTTTTTCATTCTCGGATTCTGGTTTGTGCAGGAAGGGCTGCCGACGCTGCTGATGAAAAATGTTCCCGCCGAAAGAATGCCGTTTATTATCGGGACGCGGGTCTTGCTGATTGATTTGTTTGCGGCGCTGGCCTTTGGTGTCTGGTTTGTCTGGCGAAGGCAAAGGGAAAGGAGGAGAAGCGAATGACTCCCGGCGGCTGGATTTTTATGCTCACAAGCTGGGCCGTCATCCTCGGCCTGTTTAGCTATTGTATGTATCGCACCCTCCGCGGCAGAAAAAAATAAAATTAAAACCCCGTGCCTGCCTGTGGTGAGCCTGCCGAACCATCCGTGTCATTCCGGATTTAATCCGGAATCCAGCCCGTAGGGTAGGCCGTGCCCACGCAGTTTTTGTAGGGGCAACCGGCGGTTGCCCTTGTGTTCTACGCCAGCTTATACGCAATTTGCTCGTCTAAAATATCTTTGACCGTCAGCGCGATAATACTCTTGCCCGTCTTCTTGAAAAACGCCCCTATCTCGCTCATCGCGTCCGACGAAAAATCAAACGACACAAAAAATCCCTTCGTCCGGTCTTCACGCATCATCGCCGCCTCGAATGCGTCAATATCCGGCCGCCCCACCTTCTCCTTCTGCTTGACCTGGATCGGATACCACACGTCCATAAACTCCAATTCCCCCTCTTTCCGCTTCGGCGCCGCCGACACCGGGTAAATCCGCCCATCGATCCCCATATCCCCCACCTGCGCCTTATTCGGTATTCCCCCAATCGCAATCACCGCCCAGTTCTCAAACTCGAACGGCGGAAGCTCACGCAGCTTGTCCATTGACCACGGCAAATCACGCACCCCATAAGCTCTCCCCCTGTAAAGGGGGAGTACCGCGAATAAGCCAACCCAAGCTCTCCCCCTGCAAAGGGGGAGTACCGCGAAGCGGGGAGGGGGTATTATTCATCCCGCCTAAGGCGTTCCTCTTTTCTCCTGCCATCCAAAATGTTTTCGTATCTGATTCAGCACTTCTTGGGGATTATCGAATACCCAGTGATTCACAAACCGCAGCACCAAAACACCATATTGTTTTAGAAACAAATCCCGTTCCCGGTCATATTCAATCGCCTCGGCATTAAAATGCGGAGCGCCATCCAGTTCTATTGCCAGCCGTTCCGCCGGACAGTAAAAATCAAGAATATAGCCGCCAAAGCTGTGCTGTCGTTTAAACCGCCTGCCGTCAAGCTGTTTACTTTTCAAATAGCTCCACATCTTCGCTTCAGCCGGTGTCAACGCGTTTCGCAATTCTCGTCGAAACGTTTTCATCTCTGGATGATTATTCAAACATTGCTTGTCCATAATCTCTCTCAAATTAGCTCTCCCCCTGCAAAGGGGGAGTACGGCGAAGCCGGGAGGGGGTGTCATTCATCCCGCCAAAAGTGAACCTCACTTTCTAGATCCATCCAAAACAATATCATATTCTTTCGAAATTGCTTACAATCCCTCGAAGCCACATCGCAGACGATGTCGTTGCAAAAACTCTGGTTTTGGTAAATGTTCAATGGGTTTCCTAAACTGTTTGGTATTGTTTAATAAAACTATAATAAACTGACTTGCGCGAGGATATTTCTTCAAAATCGTAAGATCATCTGAAAGAGATAAATATCCCTTTTCAAATAACGCATCATGAAATTTACAAAGGCACATGATATTCGACAAGAAACCCCGACACTCCGCATCCTCTGCCCAACCTACAACGTGACTGGTCACCAATAAGGAAACATCATTCACATCACATAAGGCGCATGTTGAAGAATAATTTATTAGTGTTAACTCCCTGAGCCTATCCTGCCCTCGTCGTCTACGTGATATGGCAAGTTCATCTCCAGTGTCGATGCATCCAATTCGCAGACGGTTTGCTTTTACTAAAGAATCAATCCCTTCATCAGTTCCTTCGAAAGTCTCAATATCTACAATATCTACGGATGTTCGTATCTTCTCCCTGCCCTTAGACGTAATGTGCCATACACGGCGAGCCTTCTCGACATATCCTAATTTTACCATATATCTATTTACCACTTCACGCAAACTTGCGCGTCCTTGTTCAGAAAGTTGTTGACCTATACGCTTCTCCATGGCTTGATAAATGTCAGCCATTTTCGCGTCTCCCCCATTGTTTTCGATTGCATGAAGAACTACAGGAACTTGATCTTGCCGGGAAAACCCGGCTTCCGATGCAGTTACTCCATATTGTTGTGTTGGGCTCATGTTTCAACCTTTTTGTGTTAAGTTTTTGCACGATTGCGGTTGCTGTTAAACGGCGGGTCAATATAAATCAAATCCACGCACTCGCCCGGCAGCTTCTTCAATTGTTCCAGATTATCCCCGCAATACACCACCCGCGTATCAACCACCGCCGACGGCTTGCCCGTATGTAGCACAGTCTCCTGTAGCACAGCCGCCCCCGGCTGTGATATTTCCGATGAAATAGGAGCCGTCTGATGTAGGGGCAGACCCCCGTGTCTGCCCGAATGGGCCTTTTGCCCTTTAACTTTTGCCTTTTTTTCTACTGCCTTCTTCTTCGCCATTTTGTATTCCCTTGTCATTCTGGATTTAATCCAGAACCCAAACTATACTGCCTGCTGGCTACTGCCTTCTCCCCTTTTCTTTCAATCATCAATCGAAAATCGTCAATCGTCAATCGTCAATTCTACCCCTTCAGTCTAAACCATTCAGCCCAATTTGCAAGTGCCCATCGTCAAAAAACTGTCGTTTTGGACTTGATCTCAAATCAAGAATTAAATTCCGTAGGAACAAACTGTAGTAATCTATGGTGTTATTCTCTGGAAACCCATTCTTTCTCACTTAAATAAATCCTTATGTTTCCAATCATGCAGTCATTTGATATCATTAAGCGTTTTCTTGAGGGCGATAATGTACACTTAAAATACTATATGGATATTCATTTCTATCAATATTGACACCTATTATCAAACAACTATGTACATGGCTCTTAGAGAATATATTATCTGCAAGATTATTCATGTAATTATATCGGTTCTCTTTATTTGCCTCTCGGTATGCTACTAATGCTACCGCCTCATCCCTCCAATTAGCTGGCAAGCAAACCGCTGAGTTTATATGCTCAGGTGTCTGCCAATTCTTCTTGACATGTTTCTTTATTGACTTGAAATTTTTAGTTATATTTAGTTGGTCATCAGGGCTTATATTGAGAAGCATAACAGATGCTTCCAACCAGCTATGGGGTGCTACTTGCTCAATTCTTCTTCGTATATCAGACCACCACTTAGTTATTCTCAAGCTTGGCTTCTTAATGTGTTCGTCCCGCGCTAATGCGATATAATAATCATCGATATCTTTCGATATTCCTGTAAGCATCAACCTAGTCTTGCCAATTTCAACGTCTCCAATATTCAATCCTGTCTCGAGATATAGTCCAAGTAAATCTAATTCGTCCCCATGATATATGGCTTTCCCTTCAAGTTCAGTCCGACGCATTAGATAGTGAATTATTTCACTGCTGGTAAGCAAATCAAATATAACTTGTAAATCTGCCAATAATATCGTTGGTGCAACCGGTAAACAGTCAATTAGCCACCCTGTTTTTTTGATTTGCATGATATTGGTTTGTATTGTTGCAAACTGTTCCAATGTGACAGAAAGTCGAATATATTTATGAATGTTATTAATGTTAAAGGGCAATTGTTTGCCAAGAGCATCTTCGCTATGGATAGTTTTAAACTTCTTAATCCTTTCAAATAGACGATACGATTGATTTGAAGGTTCAATTACAAGCTCTTCAATATGTTGCTTTACTCTTTTTGGCGCACCTCTTAAAGCAGGCTTAGAGATTCTTCCAGATTTTGCTTCGATGAATATAAGATAAGAATCTATTTGGACTATAAGATCGTTTTCATATTGTATTCCCGACTCAACCCATTTGAAATTCTTTATTATTTTGCTCTTTGGAAAGGTTTTCTGGAAAAGCTCATATATTTCTTCTTCTAAGAACTGTGCCCTGCGAGTATTGATTTTCTTTCTAGCCTCTTCGTTATCAACTATCAAACCGTCCATTATCTCAAAAATATAACTAAAAAATACTTGGGGTATAGAACTGAAGTATTTACTGTCTGAAAGTTTCACAAAAGGCCTTGTCCAGACCGGATTGTCCATGAAAACATGTTCTCTGTCTGCATTTTTTAAGTCGCCAGGTTGAATGCTTAACTTCGTCAATATTCCATCAAGAATTCTTTTGTCTAATTTACATCTTAATGCAAGCTCTTTTGTCGAATATGTGAAAAAGTCGGGAAGCCGAAGGTCAGAGTAACTCAAAATGAGTTGAAGAACACCTTCTAAGGGCATTTTCTTTACTTTAATAAATTCAATAAGTCTTTGTGGGGAATCTTTCATGCTTGGAAATATTTCATAATACTTTTTTACAACATTTTCAATTTCTTTCTCCTTGAATACTAAATGTAAACGATTCCGATATTCATTTACTTTGATTTCCATATCAGAAATCAACGTTTTAATTAATTCAATGATATTTGTTGCAGTTATACCATGTTGTTTTTCATATAGAGAGTCAAGCGGGGCATACATTTTTGTTGCGGTATCTATCACTTGTCTATAATGTCCCCAATTACGTACATATTGTGTATTCTGTCTTATATTTTCTTGTAAAGATAAAACGGCTTTTTCTTGTTTCGTATTCGCTTGTTGTATTTGAACTAATCTTTTTTGAGAAAAAGAGGTTGATACTTTAATTAAAGAATCCCATATATCTTGGATAAACTGTGGTTGTGCTGGAGTATATGATATTTTATCTTTTGGAAGACCTAATAAAAGTGCCTGTGCTATTTCTACATGTGCTTGAGTAAGCGGTTGAGCATCGCCTTTCTTCCTTTTTTCTTCTTCGTTTACACCCCTAAATAGACCATATAAAGATAATACTGATAATAAATGTAACGGATCATAAGAGCTAAATAAATTCAATAAGTGACCTAAAGTATCTGCGAATTCTTTTTCATAATCAAGGCCTGATTTTATCAAACTGTCCCTAAAGACTTCTTTCGGTACATCTTTAAATGGATTATCGTATTTATAAAACTTCAAATTGACACCTTCGAATCTTTAATTTTACATAAGGAAGGGAAATTTCCCGCACCCAATTTTCTCTGTTTTTTCTTGTCTCACCATAGCTTCAGCGACGGCGGACTTGTCCTTCGTAGCCTTGTGCGAAGAAGGATCGCCCAATTTTTCTTTTTATTTTTCTTGTCCGACTCGTCCCACATGTCCGACCTGTCCGAAAAGTCCGACTTTTACTTTTTTCCCTTGCGCCACCGACGATGATTTTCCCGCACACCTTTCGCCCATATTATACCCTATTTCTCTCTTTTTCAAACCCCCTTTTTCCCACTTTTGCCGTCTCGCTCGGACCGGCGGGCGGATGATTTCTCGCAGCATAACTATGGCTTAGCCACTTTTGGGCGGCTGATAAGCCGCAAGGAGGGAGATCGGTCTATTTTCAGCTTTCCGCTGCCGCGATAGCGGTATGGAACAATTTCTGCGGACAGCATAGAAGCTCGCTTCGAGAATGGCCGCGGGAATTGGGCTAAAGACGATTCGCAGAATCGCTGCGGAAAGCTCTCTGTGCCGCCCTGAGTCCTCTGAGGCAAAAAAATCCGTGAAAATCCGTGTTAATCCGTGGTTTATGTTATTTCGACACAAGTGCGATTGCACAATCTTGCTATCTCTAAAAATTCCATAAATTTTCTTCTCATTGTCTCACAAGCACTTACGTTTCGCGTTAGCGTCCCGGCGCGCCGGGGTTCGACACGAACACGCAACTCCGCCCTATATAGGAGGCGCCTCTTTTGCGCCCCAGAAAGGAGCATGACATGTCACAGTGATTTCATCAACCGCGGCTTGTCCGCTCAATGCGATTGAATAATCATTAATCATTTATCACTAATCATTTGATAGCGCAGCGATGCCGCGCGCACCCACTACAAAACAGGTTTTAAAATGCTGTCAAAAGTGAGTCAAAATATGACAAAAAAAGCCAATTCAAACCGACTTGTCGCGACAAGTCGTCCCGAATCCCCTTTATGGGGTGAGGGACCTGATGATCTCAGTCGTCGGCTCTGCCGACTCCATACTTTCTTGTCCCGCCATAGCCTTGGCGACGGCGGATGCCATTTTCTTTTTCCCTTTTTACTTATCTCTGTGCAATCTGTGGAATCTGTGGTTCCGTCTGTTTTTACCAAACAAACCCAATTTTTTCACGACCAAATATGCGTTATCAATATCAAAAACGCAGAAATGAAGGCCAAAAACCGACCCAAAAAAACGAAACGAACCCAATTATGGATAACTTTACTTGTATCCTTCGACGTGATTTTGGGTATATTTTTCTATCGCTTTTTCCAGGTCCACATCGTTGACATTGGCTAATGTACACAGCCAAGCCAAGACATCGGCGAATTCTTCTTCTTTGTTTTTGTGGTCGTCACCGGTCAATGCCGTCGCCAACTCGCCGACTTCTTCGACAAACCACATAAACGTCGCCGCGGTACCGCGCTCGCGGTCACGCTTGCCGTATTTTTTATCGATAAAATTTTGAAATTCGCGCAGTTCCATAATTGTTTTTCCCACGGCCAAGCTTATCCTGCCCACGCAAGTCCTTCGACAGGCTCAGCGACTGTCTTAAAAATCAAGCGATTTTTATTAAATTCGGAATCCGAAGCACGAAATCCGAAACAAATTCAAAATCTGAAATAACCCAAATTCAAAACATCTGGATTCCGGGTCAAGCCCGGAATGACAATGAGGAAACACAGATTCTTTGTTTGAAAGTAAAAACGAAAAAACAGGTGGGCTAAATGCCCACCCGACATTAGTCAAAACAGTTGTGATGCCGCGATACGAATGGCCCGGGTACTTATTCCCAGCCGAGCATCTTGCTGAGTTTTGCTCTTTCGTAAATCGCTTTCACCTCGTCGGTGGCCCTGCGGCAGACTTCTTCCATCTTCATACTGAACGGAGCATTGTTAGTCTGCTCGGCCAGGTGCAGATGACTGTGCAGCGGGCCATCGACCGCTTCAATGATTTCCAGCAGCGTGATGCTTTCAGCCGGGCGGGCCAGGAAAAATCCGCCTCGCGGGCCGCGCTTGCTGCGAAGCACATTGGCCCGAACCAGTTGTTGCAGAATCTTGAGCAGGTATTCAAGCGGAATGGTGTATTCCTTGGAAACCCGGGCCGCCAAAACCGCACCTTCTTTGTAGTTCATTGCGATGTAGCCGACCGCCACGAGAGCATAACCAGTGGATCTGCTGATTTTCATATTCAGACCTCCTGAATATATTGAAAGTTATGTGGTTCGTTTCGCCGATTGTTTTTCTACTATCGGACCTTGTATTCTATCTATTCTATGCCATTTTCCACGACAGAGATTCTACACATTCTGTCTTACCTGCCTCTGTATAGTACAATTATCAGAAAAAAGTTCAAGAGTAGCAAGGGAAATTTTATCGAAAAACAAAAATTTTGATTAAAAAGACTATGTATATCTCGTATGGTAAAATGAGTCATATAAGATGTAAGGCGAATTTCACTGCAATTTTTGAAGCCAAAACCATCATTTTTTCATTAAAAAACGAGGTTTATGAGAAAACAAGCAAATTTGAGCTACACTTTCATTTGGGCATATAGGAGGGGTCGAGAGGCATCCTTGTTCTCTTTCATTAAGCCCTTTACAAGATGTTATAGAGCATTTACAATTTCCCGGATGGAAAAAGACCTGAAAAACTCTGTTGGCGTTGTTGAAAGCTACAAGGTTCGCGTGGTGGAGCAGAACAGTCCGCTCGTTCTGCAAAGCGGTAAGACACTGGGCCCCATCGATGTAGTTTATGAAACCTACGGACAGCTAAGCCCTGACAAAGATAATGCGGTTTTGATTTGCCATGCGTTGTCCGGCGATGCCCATGTCGCCGGCTATCACAGTCCCGGCGACCGCAAAGCCGGCTGGTGGGATATTATGATTGGGCCGGGCAAACCCATTGATACCAACAAGTACTTTGTCATCTGCTCCAATTTTCTGGGCGGATGCAGCGGCACGACGGGACCGTCGGATATCAACCCGGCAACGGGAAAACCTTATGGTCTGGACTTTCCGATTATCACCATCGAAGACATTGTAAAAGTTCAGAAACTTCTATTGGACAAACTCGGCATCTCGCGTCTGCTTTCCGTCATCGGCGGTTCGATGGGCGGAATGCAGGTGCTGCAATGGGCGATTGCGTATCCGGAGTTTGTGGATTCGGCGATGTGCATCGCGGGCACGACACGGCTGAACACGCAGTCCATCGCGTTTGACGCGGTGGGGCGAAACGCCATTCTGGCCGACCCGAATTTCAATAATGGCCAATACCACGGCAGCGAAGCTCCCGCCCGCGGCTTAGGCATCGCCCGGATGATCGGGCATATTACGTATTTGTCCGAACAGTCCATGCGCGAAAAATTCGGACGCCAGCTCTACGACGCGGAAAAGTACAAATATGATTTTGATTCCGAATTCGCCGTGGAGACTTATCTGGATTATCAGGGACAGAGTTTTGTCGAACGGTTTGACGCTAACAGCTATCTATATATCACCAAGGCGATGGACTATTTTGACCTGAACCGTGAGTATGGCTCGGTTCGCAGCGCCTTTGCCGGGACGCGCAGCCGGTTTCTGGTCATCAGTTTTTCGAGCGACTGGCTGTTTCCGTCGGCGCAGTCCGAGGAAATTGTCGAGGCGCTGAGCGCCGAAGGCAAGGACGTGACCTACTGCAATATCCACTCTCCTTACGGACACGACGCCTTTCTGCTGGAGTGTCCGTTGCAGGACAAGCTCATCGCGGGATTTCTTGAATTGACGCTGCATCGCATCCGCACGGGACAGAAATGTCTTTGTGAAAAAGCCCCGTCCAAGCGGCTTAAAGCCATCGAACGCTCCAAACGGGCGAGGGTGGATTATGAATTGATTGACGCGGTGATTGCATCAAACAGCCGGGTGCTGGATTTAGGCTGCGGCGACGGCGAACTGCTGGCCCGCCTCGTGACGGATAAAAATGTCGATGGGCTGGGCATTGAGCTGGACGAAGACCTTGTGGTGCATTGCGTCGGACGAGGCTTGTCGGTGCTGCATCGGGATATCGAGCGGGGATTATCGCAGTTTGCCACCGACAGTTTTGATTACGTGATTCTGTCGCAGACTTTGCAGACGCTGCGCGACCCGGAAAAGGTCATCAGGGAACTGCTTCGCGTCGGCAAGAAGGTGATTGTAAGCTTTCCCAATTTCGCCCACTGGGCGTGTCGGTTGCAGATGTTCTTTGGCGGTCGTGCGCCGCAGACGCGGCAGTTGCCGTTCCGCTGGCACAATTCGCCTAATATACATTTTCTGTCGCTCAAGGATTTTGACCGTTTTTGCGCCGAGTTGAATATTCATATCGAAAAGAAGATCCCACTGGGCCGATTCAGTACTGTAGCGGTCAGACTGCTGCCCAATCTGCTGGCTTCACAAGCCGTCTATATCACCAGCAAATACCAAAACGGGTAGATTTTCCTTTGGGCAAAATTGGGTTCGTTTCGTTTTTTTGGGTCGGTTTTTGGCCTCCATTTCCGCGTTTTTGATATTGATAACGCATATTTGGTCGTGAAAAAATTGGGTTCGTTTTTTTTGAATAAACGAGAGACCAGAGATAAGAGATCAAGACCACGGTCAAACAATCCTTCGGCATTGCTCAGGACAAGGTTTGGCCGTGCCACCCACCCCTTCAGGTCGTTGGGTTCGATTGGGTTTGAATTGGCTTTTTTTGTCATATTTTGACTCACTTTTGACACGTTTTTAAAATCTGTTTTGCAGTGGGTGCGCGCGGCATCTATGAGATGCTCTGCGAGAAGCCAGAAGCCAGTAGTCTGAAGTCAGAATATGGTCGGCCTGCGGCCGGGCTGATCTTACACAGTACTATGACACGTCAAACTCCTTCAAAATAGTTTTTAGTTTTGAGTTTCTGGATTCCCGCCTGTGCGGGAATGACAGCACCACAAGACGCAACCTATGCGTCTCCTATATGGGGCGGACTTGCACGGCGGTGTCGAAAATTCGTGATTTTTCGGGGGCAGAAAAGCCGTAAGTCGTTATCGGATAGAGAGTTAAAAATTTTTAGAATTTTCAGGAATAGCAGGATAGTGCAATCGCTATTAGAACCGAGCGAATAGTTGATAGTGAATAGAAAAAGAGGATTTTAGACGGGATTTACAGGATAAACAAGATTTTTTGCCACCGAGGGCGCAGAGCGGCACAGAGAGCTTTCCGCAGCGATTCTGCGAATCTTCTTTGGCTCCATTTCCGCGGCTTTACTCCAAACGAGTTTGTCTGTCAGCCCCAAAAACGGTTCCATCCCGCTGTCGGATTCGGCAGGCTCACCACAGGCGCGGCAGCGGAAAGCGGAAAATTGTATATTGATAATCCCTTGGGGATAAATTGTAGATTGTAAAATGTAGAGGAAGATTGTATAATTTAGGGGAAATCGGTTTTTGGCATATTTAAGAATCATCTTTGATCAGCAGGGCGAAAGAAAAAAGTTAAAAGAAAATTGGGCGAGAAAGTATTTGGTATCTTAAATTGATTTGAGTCTCTCTGATTAAATATGTCGGGGAATTTCAATCAGGAGCAATATAGAAGGATAATCATAAATGGGTCCAGCAATCCTTGTTGATAAAAGTACACTTCAATTACTTTCTGTCAGAGAAGTTTTTTATTTACGCCAATATTATAATGTAGTCTTATGTTCAACTCTATATTATGAAATTCTTGGAGATATAACAAAACATAAAGATTATGAAGCATCTAAAAAGGAAGTACTAAAGGTATCAAGGAAAATATATGGGCATTCCACCTGCTTTACAACAAAATATCAAGAAATGTTGGAAGCAGAATTAATTGGGTATGAAATTCCTATGGATAGAAGACCATTATTATCAGGTGGAAAGGAAGTTGTAGATGGTAATGGAGAAAGAGTCGTGTTGTTTGATGAACCACATGAATATGAGGCACTCAGAAAATGGACTAGTGGGGAATTTAGCAAAGAAGAAATGTCTTGGGCTGAGGATTATAGAAAATCAATTCAGCAAATCAAATTAGATATTGCCAAGCTAAATTCTGAATATATGGATGCTCGCGATGCAAGCGAGCTAAAAAAATATATAGATAAATTAATAGATGACTCTGATAATCAGTTAGAGTATTTACAATTTATATTAAAAAAAACAGGGAAAGACCAACCATTTAGAGATAAGATATGCAACATCTGGCTTAATAGGGGGATGCCTAGAATAAAAGATTTTGCTCCATATTCTTATTATTTCTTAACAGTTTCATTTGCCTTTTATTGTGGAGTAGCAAAAGATATATTTGGCACTAAAAATACAAATATTATTGACTTGGAATATATATACTATTTACCATTTTGTAGTGTATTTACTTCTAATGATAAGTTTTTAAAGACAATATCAAATATATTTCTATCTGATGATCAGGATTTTATATGGGGAGAGGAGCTTAAAAATGATTTAAAGGCTTTCTGTGATTATTGGAATGAAAAAGGGGAAAAAGCAAGATTTAGTTATCAAGAAGAGTATGGAGGTTATCCGCCTGATATTCCAAATTCTATAACATGTAAAATATGGGGTAAATGGGCTGGAGAAAGAAGAAAAAAAGAAAAAATGACATCTGAAAGAAACCAGGAAATTATGAAAGAAATTGAACCTCTACTGGATCAATTTAAAAAGAAAGAGAAGGGGTGAGAGGGAGTTTTTTATGAAAGAAAACATTTTATTTACCAAATGTAAAAATAGTGCAAAACTAAAAAGTAAAATAGTATTTCCAAAAGAAATATATGATACAAAGCAGCAGCTTACTTTTTTTGATTTCAATTACGCAGATAAATACAAGCAGTTTTTGTGTGAGACATTCTATCTAAACAAAGAGGTATTTAACCATACAATGGCAGGAGTAATCATTGGTTTCGGACCAGATAATATTAAAAAGATAAGCAGTTCAGTCAAAAAGATATTGAATGAACTTAAGCGAAAGTACATATTTATTGAAGCCGGAGGGAAAACATTTATACAATGCGTTAAATATCATACAGGTAAATATTGTGCAACAAATTCCGATGCACTCTCTATCTTAAAAAACATTATGTTAAATACAAATACTGTCGTTGTTTTCAATGAATTTTCAAAATGTAAAACAAAAGGCGACAAAAAATCTCTTATGAGATGTATTATTAAAATAGGAGACCGTAAAGAAAATCCTGTTCCTGACTTGATATTTATTGACTATGCCAAGTTTTATTACGAATCAAAAAGTCTATTATTGCCTTATATAAGGTGCATTGTATAGACAGGTAAGATGTACTACTAAGTTTCTCTCTTGACGAAAGGAAAAACGATGCCGCCAAAATTTGTAAAGACCGTTCGAGAAGAGTTGTATTACGAGTATGCGGTAATAAAATCAAAAATCAAAGTGCAAATATCAAAATTAAGGAAGCCTTCGGCGACTGTTTAAGCAGACCCCTCACCCGCAAGGGGATTCGGGGTGACGGGATGGGTTGACGTGAGGATTTGTCGCGATATACAAGGTTGGTGGCGGGTAAGTATCTCAAGGAATTGTTTGACCTGCATGACAGCCGGGGGACGCTGGATGTGAGCGTTGACAATCTGACGACGCTATGCCCGGCGTGCAAGAATCCGCCGGTCTGCCGGCAGTGGGAGAAGGTCAGAGAATCCCTATGGGACAAGTCCCTGGGGGATAAATCCCTGGGGGATAAATCCCTGGGGGATAAATCCCTGGGGGATAAATTGACGTGTTTTTGTCTTGAGAGCGTGTTTTAGAAAATGTGTCGGCCCTTCGATTAAAAACCTGCTTGTCGGCGACAAGGCACCCAGCAGTAATTTCCTATGCTGCCATCAGGGGGGCCAGGTCGGAGCGTTTTAACGGATGGAGGCCAAGCTCACGAAGCAGGCGATTAAAGGCTGTCAAAGTCAGTTTATCCGGCGCTACAATCTCAATGCCGATAGGTCTGCCATCGCGGGTAAAATCAATCACAAACCCCGGTTCCACTCTTTTGGTTCGGCAGCTTTTGTCTTTTGGTTTGCGCGGTAAATAATAATACGCAGCCAGCGGACGACCGTGCCGAAACGTGACTTCCAAATAAGACTCATTCATTTTAAGATACCCCACAGGGATAGGCGGTTATTATGACCAAGTGTTTCGTACTAAAATCCGGCTCTACGATAATTTCCCACATCCGTCTGCGATGCGAGGCAATGACGACCCACCGTCCTTCAACGATATCGGGCTTATAATTTTTGGGGTGTTCGAGCATTGTTCGCAAGTCCAATTCCGAAAAGCCGCGATCAAGCATTCGCTTGAATACATGCGGGCTAAGTTCCAGTTCCCAATCCCACCATTGCGGCCAACGACGGCGTATCATAACCTCGCAAACATTCTATCACAAAACTTACACTGTTTCAATCTCCCACACACTTTACCCGATTCTATGCTATATGTGGCCACCAGTTCCAGCAAGGTAATTTTCCTGAAAAATTGGAGACAGCGGGGAGTCTCACGAAGAAACCGAAGAAGCCTCTTGACCGAAAGGGTATTGTCTTAACTGCATTAAGAATAAAGGGTTATGGTTTTTAGGTAATTTTTGATAAAATTTTCATAAAAAGTGCTTGACGGGTGGTCGAATTTAGATAGACTGGAGTAGTTCAACAGGAGTTGTAAAAACAGGTAGTCAGGGTGTGGAAAGAACGGAAACGTCCTGCGATAGGCCGTGTAGTAAGTGAGTAGGCCTTCGCAAGCCCGGCCAAAACCGTCGGGAATGTAAAAAAGGGACGAATAAAGGGTTGAGAAAAATCCTGAGAAAACTGAAGTTTTTTAATTTGACTGCTCGGCGGTGAGTGAATAACTCCCGAACATTCAGCAATGTCGCTGATATCGCAAGAGCAGCGACATTTTTTTTGCTCTTTGAATGATGTATAAGTAAGATAGTTGAGTCTTGAGAGCCGACTGGCCGGCAAGGACAGCGGTGTTCGAGTCGAAGACGGCTGAATAGTCGGGCTCGTAGCTCAGCTGGTTTAGAGCGCACGCCTGATAAGCGTGAGGTCGGAAGTCCGAATCTTCCCGGGCCCATTGAAATTGACGATTGACGATTGACGATTGACGATTGAATCCAATGGGTGAGTATCAGGCGATAACCGGGCTTGATGCGATTGATGATACGGATAAATAGTCAATAATCATTTATCAATAATCAATTGCAAGGGCCCGGGGACGTAGCTCAGTTGGGAGAGCGCCGGCTTTGCAAGCCAGAGGTCGTGGGTTCGACTCCCATCGTCTCCACTGCGGCGTTAGAACAAAATAAAGGCTTATGCGGTTTTGCGGCGGTATGAGCAGAACCGAGGCAATAACGCTCTTTTACAAGTACATAGCGGATGCGATATTTTAGATTGTAAGATGGACAATCTCTCATTTTGTTTTTGAATTACCGGGTTGTTTATCTTCGCAATCTGCAATTAGCGCTTAATTATGTGCCAAACCTGTGCACGACAGATTCATCTGAATCTGTCAGCGGCGGCCAGTCAATCTTCGATTGATATGGTCAAGTTACTAAGGGTGTATGGGGAATGTCTTGGTATCGAGAGGCGATGAAGGACGTGGTGGACTGCGATAAGCCCGGGGCAGGTGTCTAACAACCGTTAATCCCGGGATGTCCGAATGGGGAAACCCGTCGGGAACGGGCAACCGATTCCCGTCATCCACAGATGAATTCATAGTCTGTGTGAAGCGAACGCAGGGAACTGAAACATCTCAGTACCTGCAGGAAAAGAAATCAACCGAGACTCCGTCAGTAGCGGCGAGCGAACGCGGACCAGCCCAAACCAAGCTTCGGCTTGGGGTTGCGGGCGCCACATCAGCAAAAGAAGAGCCAGTTGAACAGTCTGGAAAGTCTGACCACAGAAGGTGATAGTCCTGTAGGCCAAAGCCCGACTTTTGCGTGGCGTACCAGAGTAGCATGGAGCTCGTGAAACTCCGTGTGAAGCCGGGGAGCCCACTCTCCAAGGCTAAGTACTACTCGATATCCGATAGTGAACCAGTAAGGCGACTGAACGATGAAAAGAACCCCTACTAGGGGAGTGAAAAGGACCTGAAACCATACACTTACAAGCTGTAGGAGGCCTATGTTCCGACTTGTCGGAAAATGGCTGACTGCGTGCCTTTTGCATAATGAGCCGGCGAGTTATCTTTTACGGCAAGGTTAAGCACCTCAGGTGCGGAGCCGCAGCGAAAGCGAGTCTGAACAGGGCGAACAGTCGTAGGGGATAGACGCGAAACCACGTGATCAACCCATGGCCAGGTGGAAGGGGATGTAAAAGTCCCTGGACGACCGAACCCAGGAACGTTGAAAAGTTACGGGATGAGCTGTGGGGAGGAGTAAAAGTCTAATCAAACGTGGAGATATCTCGTTCTCTCCGAAATAACTTTAGGGTTAGCCTCGAGTCATTGTCTTGCGGGGGTAGAGCTACTGATTGGAGACAGGGGTCCACCAGACTACCTACTCTTACCAAACTCCGAATACCGCAGGATGTATCTCGGGAGTCAGTCTACGGGCGATAACGTTCGTGGTCGAAAGGGAAAGAACCCGGACCGCCAGCTAAGGTCCCGGATTTTCGCCAAGTTTAGTATAAGGAAGTCCTATTGCTGTAACAATCAGGATGTTGGCTTAGAAGCAGCCACCATTTAAAAAGTGCGTAATAGCTTACTGATCGAGCAGTGGGGTGCCGATAATGAACGGGGATAAGCGAAAAACCGAAGCTGCGGGTGTTCTGGGTACTGGGTTCAATGTCTTACGAGACATTGAATCTGGTATCCGAACGCGGTAGGAGAGCGTAGCAAACAGCGTCGAAGCGATACGGAAACGAGTCGTGGAGCGTTTGCTAGTGATTATGCCGGCATGAGTAACGATAAAGCGGGTGAGAATCCCGCTCGCCGAAAACCTAAGGTTTCCTGGGGAAGGTAAATCCGCCCAGGGTTAGTCGGCCCCTTAGTCGAGGCTGAAAGGCGTAGACGATGGACAGCAGGTTAATATTCCTGCACTATGTACCGAAGGCTTGAACTGTGGGGGTGACGCAGTGACAGAGGCTGGAAGCCGATTAGTCGTGGCTATCCTGCCGGAGGTGCCGTCGGTAGGCAAATCCGCCGACACAAAGGCACCGAAGGACGGCGAGGGCCGATTTAAGATGCCTGAGCAGCCCGAGTCGCTGTCGAGAAAAACCTCAAACAGGACAACGGTGCATATCCGTACTAAAACTGA
>CAZWMN010000010.1:0-68571 GCA_964635075.1 uncultured Pirellulales bacterium
CTCGACGCAGCGTTTAGCTGCGCCTGCGGCGATTTTGCCCCTGCCGCCTTGGCCTCGGCCTTTTCGCTCGACCTCATCACGAAAGAGTTATTCGGATAGGCTCTTACTACGCCACTTCCTCAAATTATTCAGCTATTATTTATTTTCCTCGGCTTCGGGGCGGCGGATGTAAAGAGGAACCAGCGTATAAGGGTCTTCAAACCGTCCCTCGGCGGCTAACTTTTGTCCCAGCCGCCAGACCTATTCGGCCCGCGCCGGCCATAATGCCTTATCCAGAATGACCGTGTTGGGGTGTTCAAATTGTTTTTGATAATACAGCAGTCCTTCCCCCAGCAAATGGACGGGGGCACCTTGTGAACAAAAACGGCCTAAAAAATCATCGGCAGTTATTAAAAGATCGTCTGATTTCCGCTGGAAATGGTCATTGAGCCAGTCGAAAACAGCAATGTAAAACAGGCCACGTTTGGCGTCGAGAATGGCAGCCAGCCGTCGAATATCGGCGGTTTTGTTTTGAATAACCGACGTTGCGTTTTCCGCGAGGGCTTCGAGCGTGTCTATCGCTGCGATTTTGGCTGCGATGGCAAAAGCGGCCATTTTGGCAAACGTGACGGCGATACGAATGCCGGTGAAGCTGCCGGGGCCTTTGGGGATATAGATTCGGCTGATGTCCTGCGGTTGGAGACGATGGCGGCCAAGCAGGTCGCTTACGACGACCAAAAGCTCGGAACTATGTCGTCGAAAGCCGGATAAATCGGCCTGCGCGACAAGCGAATCGCCAATCCCCAGCGCAACGGAGCCGACTCGACCGCTGGTTTCCACGGTCAGACTGACCTGCCTTGAATTGGGCAAATGGGGCATATCAATACTGGAAAAAGGGGGTATCCTCTCCCGTCGTTGTTTGAAAAATTTATTCGTGCAGGGAAATATACCGATTGAAATAATGAAAAACAAGGAAATTGCACGGGTGAAACGGATTTTTTCCCTTGCAACAATAGTGGATTCTCTATACACTTACGACACAGCCGACCGATAGTAGAAATAAAGGGTCTCCCTATACCGGTCGGCAGTATTGTAGGAATAATAGAACTAATTCGTGATTTTTGGAGGTTTCTGGTGGGTACGCAATTATTCTCGTGGATACGTCGAGGTACCATTGCACTTCTTATAACAGTCGTGTTTTTGGCCGGGATGGGGAAAATCAGCAGTGTCGCGGCTGCCCCTGCCACAGAACAGCAGGCCAAGCAGCAAAAAGCCGAAAGCATCTTTCAAATTGCGCAGGAGTATATGAAGCGAGGGCTGTATCCGCAGGCTCAGGCGCAACTCATGGCGATGGAACAGGAGTGCGGGCGATTTCTGAGCGATGCGCAAAAACAAAAGGCGAAGGAATTGTCCGAGCAGGTTCAAACGGCACTGGAGGAACGGAAAAAGGTCGCCGCGGCCATCGAGCGAAGCGATGAACTCATAGAAAAGGGGGATTCGGCTCAGGCCAAATTGCTGCTATTGCAGGTTCAGAACAGCCTTTATCTCAGCGAGGCGGAGCGAAAAATGATTGCCGCCAGTCTGAAAAAGGCCCAGGAAAAGCTGACTGAACAACAGGAGGTTCTGGTTCTTGAACGGCAGGCCCAACCGCAGGCCGTGCAGACAGAGCCTAATCAGCCGAGACCTCAGCAGGCTGCGAGTACGGAACCCAGTCAACCCAAAGCCGCGCCTGCGGTAACGCAATTGACCGCCGAACCCAATCTGGTATCCGCACAGCAGGAAAGTTCGTATCTGCAGGAAGTCCGCCGCAAACAGGCCGTGCAGATCAGCTATACCAAGGCCGTGGTCAACGATGCTCTAAACAAGGCGGACGAAGCGCTGGCCAAAAAGGATTTTGAGGCGGCCCGCAGCGCTCTTCGGCGGGCGTTTTCGACGATTGAACGCAACCGAATGCTGCTCGCAGATGAGTACGCATCTATTAAGATACAGTTGACCCAGAAAGAAGAAATGGTTGGTACCGAGGAGAAAAATTACACCGCCCAGGAAGCTCAGGCCAAACAGCGGCAGGCTGATCAAATCACCAGACAAATCCGCGAAACGATGGATGCTCGGCGGCTCCAGGCGATTGAGGACTATATGAACCAGGCGTACACCTTCCAGTCCGAGGAACGGTACGAAGAAGCACTGGGACAGTTGGACCAGCTTCTGGCGATAGACCCGCATAACCAGAAGGCCCTGATTATGAAGAAAACGCTGGAAAATACGATTCGATGGCAGGAACAGCTCCGCATCCAGCGGGAATCAGATAAGGAAGAAATGAAACTGATTCTGGAGGCCAACCGGCAATCCATCCCCTATTCCAAGACAGCCATAGAAGGAATCAATTATCCGCAAAACTGGAAAGAAATCACGGCGCGGCGCGAAAAGATGAAGGAAGAAATAAGTCCGGTCGATGCGGCAATCAACAAGTTACTGGATCAAACGGTGGATTTATCGGCACTGACGGAAACCACCACCCTGGCCGAGGCGATTGAGATTTTGAGAAAGTCCGCGGGGACGCCATTGCCCATTGTGGTGATGTGGAAAGATTTGAGCGAAAACGCTTTCATTCAACAGGATACGCCCATTAATATGAGCGGTCAGTCGCTGGTCTCGGCTCCGCTGCGAGTCGGCCTGGACAGTGTGCTGCGATCCGTCAGCGCCGGCGCTATAGCCGAGGTGAGCTATGTGGTCCAATACGGCACCATTACCATTGCGACTACCGACAACCTCCCAACCACGTACAGAAATGAGGTCTATGATGTGTCCGGGTTGAGCAATCCGCCCGCCAACTATGGAGATGCCATGATGGGCGGCATGGGTGGCGGCATGGGTGGTGGTATGGGCGGTGGTGGTATGGGTGGTGGTATGGGTGGCGGTATGGGTGGCGGGATGGGTGGCGGTATGGGTGGCGGTGGCGGTATGGGTGGCGGTGGTGGTATGGGCGGCGGTATGATGGGTGGTGGTATGGGTGGTATGGGCGGCGGTATGGGCGGCGGTATGGGCGGCGGTATGGGTGGTGGTATGGGCGGTGGTATGGGCGGCGGTATGGGCGGTGGTATGATGGGTGGCGGTGGAAACTATTTGTCCCAGATGCGAGGATATCAACTAATATATACCATTCCGCAGACGATCGCACCGACAACATGGGATCCAGAATTCAGTACCGTCGGCATAGGAGAAGGCCGAATCGCACTGTTTGGCGACAGGCAGTTGATTATCTGGCAAACGCCGCAGGTGCACGAAGAAATCCGCAAGTTCCTCGATGAGCTGGAAAAAAGTCTGGGACAGCAGATAGCTATTGAAGCCCGTTTCCTGCTGGTGGATGAAAACTATCTGAAGGATGTGGGACTGGACGTCAATATTAACCGCTTCCGAGTCGGCGGAATTCATAGTGTAATCAACCCCGACGACGCCACTGAACCTGGCTTCCATGGCGGCGTTATTAAAGGCATTGAGCAGGATTCTACATCCATTGTAGCGCCTTCCAAGACCAATATTCCGAGTAGCCTTGCGGGAACTTACACCGATCCTGCGATGGGGTTCGGTTTTGCTTATGGCGGTCCGCTGGACGACTTGCAGGTGGACTTTATGATTCGGGCGACACAGATTCACCAGAATTCCAAACAGCTTTCAGCTCCCAAGGCCATGGTGCTCAACGGCGAATCGGCCACACTGTCGGTAATGACCAGCAGGAGTCTGCGTACGGATGCGACGTTGAACACTGAAACGGGTGTCGGACAGCTCGGGGCATTGAGCATACAATATATTACAAATAATTATGAAAATTACAGCGACGGCGTTACCCTGTCGATTGCTCCGACCATCAGCTCGGATAAAAAATATGTTCTGCTGAACATTATCACGTATCTGCTGAGTTTGGATGTCCCATCTGGAGAGGATACGATACTTGGGATCAATCAGCAGACTGGCGAGGATATTACGACCCCAATCTTCTTTCCGGTACAACAGATCAGTTCCATTCAAACGCGTGTATCTGTCCCGGACCGCGGTACGGTACTGCTGGGCGGGCTGACCTTAACGGCCAGCCGCGAAAAAGAAGCCGGCGTGCCAATCCTGAGCAAAATCCCTATCCTCGGAAGATTCTTTTCCAACAGCAGCACGGTTGATGATAAACGGATATTGCTGATTCTGGTTAAACCGACTATTGTACTCAAACAAGAGGCGGAAGATGAGGCGGTCGCGCAGACGAGCGGGTCAGGATCATAAGCCGAAATCCGGAATGTGGAATGTGGAAGTCGAAATTAAAAAAGGGGCGCGGGTACGCGTCCCTTTTTTTTGTTTTATGTCTGCAGGCCGGAATCTTCGGCTTCTAAGTAAATTTGGCTTTTAATTGTTCATAGCCGAGATGCGCAATAAGATTGTCGAGAATAACCATCGCGGTGTAGTTCTCGGCCACCGGCCAGATGCGTCCGACAATGGTCGGGTCGCGGCGGGTAATCGCGGCCAACGGCTTGTTTTCGAGCGTGTATTTATCAATGGTCTGCTGGACCTTGTCAATGGTGGGGGTGGGTTTGACGGCCAGACGGACGATGATATCTTGTCCGCTGGAAAGGCCTCCGGTGATGCCGCCGGCGTTGTTGGATAAGAATCGTACCCTGCCGTTTTCGGCCCGCATCGCATCATTGGACCGGCTGCCGGTCATATCCCTGACGGCAAAACCTGCGCCGACTTCCACGCCCTTGACGGCGCCGATGCCCAGCATTCGTCCCAGTTCGGCATCGAGTTTCTCAAACACCGGTTCGCCCAGCCCGACGGGGGCGCCGGTGACGCGGACTTCGACCACGCCGCCGGAAGAATCGCCGGTACGGCAGATTTTATTGCAGGCCTGCAGCATCGCCTCGGCTGTATCGGGGTCGGGGCAAATGATAATGTGATGAACGCCGTATTTGGCTTTTACTTCTTCGCCGGTCATTCGTGGAGCTTTGGCCCGGATGTCGTCAATCGCCTGTTCAATCTGGGCGAAAATCTTCATTTTCTCCAGAAACCGCATCTCCATATTGACCAGTCCCTTGACATAGACTTCCTGATAGAACGGGTCTAAATCGCGGCGCATCTGCTTGTAGCGTTCGGTGTAATTGAAAATGGTTTTAGAATCCATATCCGGGCAGCGGACGCCCGCGGCCTCACGAATGTAAGAGAACACCTCGATGCCGAATTTTTTCAGGATTTTTTTGGCGACGTACCCTGCGGCAACGAGGGTCGAGGTATATCGTCCGCTGAAAATGCCGGCGCCGATGGCGTCATCGCAGGGGCCGTATTTGCAGAACGACGCCCAGGAGGCGTGTCCGGGACGAGGTGTGCGATTGGTGTCCTGATACTGCTTGATATGGATAAAATGCCGGTCCAGATTGGGAATCAAAATGGTAATCGGCGTTCCATTGGTCAGGTTTTTATTGCCGGCGTTTTCAATGGTATCGGCGGCGTTAAGCCCCGTATAAACAATCGGCAAATCCGGCTCTTTCCGCGGACTGGCAAGCTCATCGGCGCCCGGTTTTCGCAGCAGCAGGTCTCCATAGAGTTCCTGTTCGGTCAGGCTCATTCCCGGAGGGGCGCCTTGTACCACCGCCGTCAGTCCTTCCTGATACGAACCGCCGGCAACGCTGGCCTGAAAAAAACGTCCAATATGGCAACCAATCATTTCTGCCTCCTGTCGTAAAAATTATTCGTTAAGCATTATTTTGGTGCCGAGGGCTTGCATCAGCGGCACATAATCGGGAAACGTAACACTCGCGGCCTCGGCGGTATCGACTGTGGTTGTGCCGTCCAAGACCATTCCGGCAATGGACAGCGCCATTACAATGCGATGGTCATCGTAGCCGTGCAGGTCGGCGGGGCGCAGTTTTTTGCCGCCGCGGATGACCAGGCCGTCGGGCAGTTCCTCCACATCGGCGCCGAGTTTGACCAGTTCTTTGGCCATACAGGCAATGCGGTCGGTTTCTTTTTTGCGAGCCTGCGGAACATTATACAATCGGGTTGTTCCGGATGCAAAGGCCGCGGTTACGGCCATTGCCGGCAGGGCGTCGGGTGTGCGGTTCATATCAATATCAATGCCCTTGAGTCTGGATTTTCGGATGACGACCTTATCTGACTCGACGAGGATATCCGCCTCCATACCCTTCAGATAATCAACGACGGATTTGTCCGGCTGACTGTCGGCGAAGTCCAAGCCGGTTAAGGTCAGTTTTTCCGCAGTCAATACACCGGCACAGAGGAAAAATGTCGCGCTGGAGAAATCCGCCGGCACGGGCAGGTCAAATGATTTATAGGCCTGCTTTCCGGGTATAGAAAAATGCCGCATATCCTGTCTGGAGTAGCGAATTTGCTGCTTATCCAACCAGTCGAGGGTCATTTTGGCATAGTCTGGTTCGTACAACAGAGGAACGTCAATTTCGGAATCGCCATCAGCCAGAGGACAGGCCAGAAGCAGGCTGCTGAGATACTGACTGGTGGGGCATTGGATGCTCACCGAGCCGCCCCTGAGTCGGCCACGGACGACCACGGGGGCACAGTCATTTCCTTTCACTGTCCAGGACTTTGCGCCCAGTTGAGACAGCGCCCTGGAAAGCGGGCCGACCGGTCTGGATTGAATCTGATAATCGCCGGTAAATGTGATTTGGGCCGAGGGGTCTGCCAATGCCGCTGAACCGAGGGCGATATTCAGCGTCGTACCCGAATTTCCGACATCAATGGTTTCTTTTTTGGTTTGAATCTTGCCGCCTGTGCCGCCAACAGTCCAAAGTCTGGGGTTGTCGGTGTTAATTTGGGCCCCCAAAGCCCGATATGTGTGGACACAGCTTAAGGTGTCCTGGGAACTAAGGGGATTTCGAATCAGACTTTGCCCATCGGCAAGAGAAGCAATGGCCACTGTGCGAATGGTATGCGACTTGGAGGCAGGGATTGCCACCGTGCCCCGAAGAAGAGATTGTTGAGCCTGAATCTGCACAGTATTAATCCTGAGACTTTTTGCGGAGAAGTTGTCCGAACGGAGCTTTCTATCAAATTTTGTGAAAAAGGGAAGAAAAATCCAAAAAATTTCATTTTTTAAAGATTTTTGTTGAAATGGATATACCCGTTAAGGTATTAATAATGAAAAGGCCGTTATTATTGGGCCTTTGGGGGAATGAATTTTGGGGGAAAAGAGAACAGTGAAGCCGTCCGATAATATCATACGTAGGCAGGATGAAGGTATTTGTGAGCTTTGTTTGTTCTTGACTTTTATGGCATTTTCTGATAGCTTCCGCTTAAACTCACAGAGAGCCTTTTCCGATGTAGTGAATGGTTTAAAATCCCTGCTTTACGTCAGTATGGAGACGGGGACGTTTTATCTATTTGAGTCGGGAAGGCGAATATGAAATTTCGGACTAATTTTCGTATGGAGGGTGTCATGAACCGAAAAGCGATCTGGGCGGTAGCGGCGTTCTTTGTTTTGGCTGGTTTTGTTTGGGCGGCGACGCCGGCATATCGTGAAGGCTATCTGCTGGTCAAGTTTAGTAAGGGCGGGACGGATGCCGCATCGGTCGCGGCCAGGGAGTCTATTCTTCAAGCTGCCGGGGGTGGTTGCATTCAGAAACAGTATTCCTTAGTCCCCGGACTTGCGCTGGTGGCGCTGCCGGAAGGACGTACGGTTCAGGATGCCCGACTTGCGTTTCAGTCCACGCCCGGAGTGGTGTATGCGGAGCCGGATTATAAGTATTGTGTCGCGGCGATTCCCAATGACCCGATGTTTGGCCAGTTGTGGGGAATGAACAACACAGGCCAGAACGGCGGGACAGTGGACGCCGATATTGATGCGCCCGAGGCATGGAATATCGCCCAATCGGCGTCGAATATTATTGTCGCGGTCATTGATACAGGCGTGGATTATACCCATCCTGACCTTGCGGCCAATATGTGGACCAATACCGCCGAACTGAACGGTACGGCGGGTGTGGACGACGACGGCAACGGTTACGTGGATGATATCTACGGCTACGATTTTGTGAACAATGACGGCGATCCGATAGATGACTATTTTCACGGGACACATTGCGCGGGAACTATCGGCGCTGTGGGTAATAACGGAATCGGCGTTGCGGGTGTCTGCTGGAATGTGAAAATTATGGCCCTGAAATTTCTTGATGCCGGGGGCGGCGGCTATACGGCCGACGCCATTTCCTGTATCCAGTATGCGATTCAAATGGGAGCGAAACTGACCAGCAACTCGTGGGGCGGTTACGGCTACAGCCAGGCGTTGTATGATGCGATTAAGGAGTCGCAGACGGCTGGTCAATTATTCGTGGCCGCAGCGATGAATGACACAAATAATAATGACCTTCTGCCGGCCTATCCGGCCAGTTATGATTTGGACAATATTATTGCCGTTATGGCCACAGACAGAAACGACACGATGTCGTCTTTTTCGAACTGGGGCGCAACGACCGTCGATCTTGCCGCTCCGGGTACGGATATTTACAGCACGTTTCCCACGTATATGACGGATGCGATGGAGGCTTTCGGCCTTTCCACGAATTATGAAACCATCAGCGGGACTTCGATGGCGACACCGCATGTGTCCGGAACCTGCGCGCTGCTCTGGGGTCTCAACTCCGATATGACGTATGCAGAGGTCAAAAGTCATGTTGTTGACACGGTGGATGTATTGGATTCGCTGGCTGGGTCGAGTGTTTATAATGGACGGCTGAATTTACAGAAGGCCGTCCGGAGCGTCAATTCCGATTTCCTTCCACCGGCGCCGAATCCGTCGGAATGGGATATCGAGCCGACAGCGACCGGCATGCACACGATTACAATGAAAGCACGCCAGGCGGCTGACGCCGGCGGCAACGGCGTGATGTATCAGTTTGAATGTACGGACGTAGGCACAGGGACAACGACGCTGAGTGACTGGCAGACCAGTAATCTCTATACGCTTTCGAATGCCGCACCCGGTGGAACATACGCCTGCCGTGTTCGTACGCGCGATACGCTGGCAATACCCAATGTCGGGGGATGGTCGCCGAAGGTTGAAACGACGACCGCGATTGGCACTGATTATAAAGCCCCGGCGTCGCCGCCCGAAAGGTGGTCGCTTAAGCCGGCACGATTGAGCGCGCAAGCCATCCAGATGTCGGCGACGGCGTATGACGAAAGCGGTCCTTTGTATTACTATTTTGAATGTACAGCCTCCTCGGACCCGAACTATCAGACCCCGGCGGCGCTGGCGACGTTGAGTCGGCCTTATGGCCATCCCAAGCAAACTTATGCCAATTATACGGTAGGCAAAAATGTACCTCCGACCCAGAATCCGGTGACGCCGCTTCTGGATGCGGAATGCTCTTATACTTTTGTTGTTCATATCAAAGATGCGGTCGGCAATGAAATCAGTTCAGCGACGGCTACGGTAAACCTGAACCAACATCCGCGGGTACTGGATGTGCCGTACCAGTATGCGACGATTCAGGCCGCCGTGGACGCCGCGAATTCCGGCGATACGGTGATTGTGCATCCGGGCACTTATATGGGCTTAGGCAACCGCAATGTGGATTTCAGAGGCAAAGCGATCAAGGTTCGCAGTGAAGACCCGGAAAACCCGCTTATTGTCGCGGCGACGATTATTGACTGCGAAGGCGCGGACAATAGTGGATACGCCAATGGCAGCGGCGACGCTATGAATCCTCTGGATACGGATGACAGTTATTATTTTCGTCGTCGAGCATTTATATTCAAATCAGGTGAAGGGCTGGATTCCTTATTGGACGGCTTTACCATCATTAACGCCTATGCGGTAAATAATCCTCAGTTGGCTCCCGACATTTCGGGTACAAATGGGCTTACGGCCTGCGGCGGTGCGATTATCTGTCTTAACGGCGCCAGTCCGACGATTAATCACTGCGTATTCAGAGATTGCGCGGCTATCGGTCAAAACGCGGCCAATGGCGGCAATGGCGGCGGTGGCGTTAGTCAATCGGGTACAACACCGGATGGCGCTGATGGTGCGGATGCCACAGAAACCAGCCCCGCCACTCCCGGCATACCGAGTACGCCGGGCGTTTCAGGCGGCCGGGGTGCTGACGGCGACAGCGGCGGTATCGGCGGCGATGGTTTTGGCGGCGCGATATATATCGCCAGAAACTGTTCGCCGAAGATTCTGAATACCCAGTTTGAAAATTGCCGCGCCTCCGGCGGCGACGCCGGCTCCGGCGGTAATGGCGGCAACGGCGGCAGCGGCAATAACGCCGGCGACGGCGGCGACGGCGGCAACGGACTTGATGGTGTCGATGGCATGGATGGGCAAGCCATCATAGATGGAATTGCCGATGGTACGATTCCCGTTCCTCCTGATTTCTTCACCATGCCGGATGATGCGTTTATCATTTATATCACGGAACTTTTTACGCGTCTTTCCAGCGGCACTGACGGTACTGATGCCGGCGGCGGCGGCAATGCCTACCATGGCGGCTACGGCGGCAACGGCGGTCATGGCGGTCATGCCGGCTACGGCGGCAGCGCCTTTGGCGGAGCGGTCTATTATGAAGGTGATAATACGGCCACTCTGACCAATGTAGCGGTGGTTGAATGTGCCGTTCGTCCGGGCCGCGGCAATATCGGCGGTGATGGCGGCGCAGGCGGCAATGCCGGCGATGGCGGTGCTGGTGGTGACGCTGGAGACCCCGGCACGGGTGGCACAGCCGTTGATCCGTATATTCTTATCATTTCTCGTCCGACCGATCCTAACGTGCCTATCGACGAAAATGACCCGAATACGTTTTATGTACTTCCCGATATTTCTATTATTCCAACCGATGGAGTTGATGGCGATCCCAACACAGATGGCATAGATGGTCCCGGCGGCGGCGCCGGGTTTGGCGGCTGGGGCGGCGACGGAGGATGGGATGGACTTTATGCCCTCGGCGGCGGCATCTATTACGGCCGGAATTGTGCGGTAAATGTGTACAACTGTACCATCGACACAAACGCCGCGCTGTGGAGCCTTGATCCGTTTGCTTACAACGGCGGCAACGGCGGCAACGGCGGCAATGCCGGCAACGGCGGCGGTGATAATCCGATTGGCGGTAATGGCGGTTACGGCGGTTACGGCGGTGACGGCGCGGATGGCAACGTCAACGGCGGCAATGGCGGCTACGGCGGTAACGGCGGCGCCGGCGGCAATAACGGCGGTATCGGCGGCCCCGGCGGCAATGGCGGCGTTGGCGGCGACAGCGACCAGTTCGGCGGCAATGGCGGTGATGGCGGCGACGGCGGTGCCGGCGGTAATGGCGGCGCCGGCGGCCCCGGCGGCGACGGCAGCCCCGGCGGATTTGGCGGCAGAGACGGCACTGCCGGCAACGGCGGCGCGGGCGGTTCGGGTAATCCAAATGGCAGCGGGGCCGGCAGTATGGGAATCACTGTGGGGTCATTTGTTTCATTACTGAATGACATCGGTCAGTCCAAAACAACTTTCTCTCAAGCCCTTGATAACAGGTTTAATCTGGACGTGACAACGACGCTTGGCGGCGGCAGCTTCTATCAGTCCAACTGTACCATTGATATGTTTAACTCCGTGGTCCGCGGAAACTCCACGTATTGGGGTATGGGTGGCGGCGAATTCCTCGGCGGCACGCATTTTGACTATGATCCGGCGAATACGACCATAGGCTCCACGGCGCCGAACGGCGACCAGTGGATACATTATGTAATCAATACCAGCGAAAAACCATGCACGGCGACGTATGCGTATTGCGAATTCTTCGACAATCAGGCCGGTATTGGTATGGATGTCGCCAACGGACGATGCGTTGTCACGGATACCGACCCCTGCAGTATAGACCTCTTCCGCGCTAACGGGACTTTCATCAGTGCGGTTCTGGGCGGCGACGGCGGCGGCCTGTACAGTATGCCGAATGCGGACATCAGAATGTCCGAGTGTACGGTTTCAGGCAATATCGCCGGAGGTTATACTGGCGACGGCGGCGGCATATTCTATCAGGGTACCCAGTATGACTGGAATTGGAACGACTGGAGTCTGATTGATACGACTACATACGGGGTTGAAGGATATTATTACTATATCCATCTTATGGACAGTATGTATTGTTTCTCCGACACGGACGTTCGAACCCTGGTCATAGATAATAAATGGAATAATTTCAGCCAGCAGAGAATCCAGGACAGAGATGAATATGAGAATCTTTCGCCTGTTCCTCCTGGAGTTTCAGTTTATGCTTATGCGGATTATGATATCTTTTGGGATACTGTTGAGTTTTCAAATACCCACGACGGCAAGCTGACAATCAGCAGCAGCGACTTTGAAAATAACGTCGCTACGCAGACGGCGGCCGTGGAAGATCCTGGCGTCGGCGGCGGTTTGTACGCATTTAACAGCGAGTTTGCGTTGTCCGACGACCCCAATTTGACAATGACCAAAGTGGATTTCACCGGCAATGCCGCGGCTTTCGGCGCCGGCGCCTCTGTCGGAATGAAGTTGAATTACACGGAAGGCACGCTGAGCAGAAACATCGCTGAAGACGGCGGCGGTCTCCATGTTTACGGCGATATTGCCGCAAAACTGAAAAACCTGGATTTCATCGGCAACAAAGCTGAAAATTCGGGCGGTTCCGACATGAGCGGCTGCGGTGCCGGTGCTTATTTTAACAACGTTTCCGTGGATTTTCTGAATAGTCGTTTTGTGGACAACCAAGCCGACGGCTTTGGCGGCGGCCTGTGGTTCTCCGGCGACCATGCTCAGACCGAGATGTTTCATGCTCAAACCGTGGAAAACTGTTTATTTAATGACAATACGGCCGAGTTTGCCGGCGGCGCGGTGGCGTCCAATACCTATGCTGATTTGGAACTGCTGAATTGTACCCTGGCGGATAATAAAGTGACCGATGATTACGGTTATGGCGGCGCGGTAGTGTGTTATGAGTCCACGGTGAGTATTTACAATAGTATTTTGTGGAATAACATCGCGACATTTGGTCCGCAAGTGTGTATCGGCTCTCCCACGAAATTAGAAAATGCCGTATCGGTTGTGGATATGGCATACAGTGATGTGCAAGGCAGCGTGTATGATATATATATGGGCGCCGGCGATACCTATTTGTCTCCGAATCCCGCATATCCTCTGGAGGTATCAGATGCAGTCGTCATCGGTGACCAGGCGGGCGACAATCCGGGATTTGTGCAGGTCCGTGTCGTCGAGGCGCCGACGGATAAAACATTCTATCTGCGGCATACGGATTCCGGGCAGTTTCCGCCGGACAGTCCGTGTGTCGATACCGGTTATGGCGATGCCGACGGCGGCAACCTCACCTTGTGGGATGAGACCGTCAGTTATTTAGACCGAATCGGCTATCCTGTCACGACGCGCACCAACGGTGTTGCGGATGACGACGTTATCGATATGGGTTATCATTATAAAGCCGGCGAATCATTAGGCTCTTATACCGTCAAGCTGGAAGTGCGCTACGGCGGCAATAGCGTGCTGAAAGGGACATACCAGGATCCCAATAATATTACTCAGACAATCGAATTTGTCAGCCCGAACAGTCAGCAGGTACCCGCGGGGACGGTTATTTCCCTTGGGGCGTTAATTACCGATCCCAATTACGTGCTCAAGGCTTGGTACGGCACCGATGACGACACCTCTATGGCAACAACCAATACTACGACAGCCGATGGGAATAAAACCGTTATCCTCGAATGCGATACGATAGGACCGAGTCTTTATACGGTGGTGGTGCAAGGTCAGGGAACAATCACCCCGGCTGGTCATACGATGTATCCAAAAGGGACGGTGGTGCAGTTGACCGCGATACCGTCCAATTCGGCGGATCGGGTCAAATGGAAAGGCACCGACGACGACTCCATTACTCTATTGGCCAACACCGTGACGATGACGGAAAGCAAAGTCGTTGAGGTGCGGTTCTATACGCCGCATATTCTCGATGTGCCGGGCGATTATACGGATATCCAGTATGCCGTTGATGCGGCCCAGGACGGTGATATCATAGTTCTGCATCCGGGGACGTATGATCCGGTTCAAGAAGTTATTCTGATTGACAAGGCGATTACACTGCAGGGTACGAATCCGGATAATCCAGCCGTGGTTGCCGGAACGATTGTGGCAGGAACGTCGTTTTTGTTTTATGGAACAGGCCGGGATACGGTGCTTAACGGTATTACCCTCGGCAGTCCTGATGGGTGGTTTGAGTGGGGAGGTCCGCTATATGACGGTTGCAGTGGAGGCAGCAATGATTGCCCAACCAATCCGGATGGCGGCAACGCATCTCCTTCCGAAGGTGGAGGAATATATTTCTATCCCGGCGCTTCCGCGACGGTGAAAAATTGTGTCGTTCAGAACTATCGTGTTCGGGGCGGCAACGGCGGCAACGGCGGCACTGACGGTGACGGCGGCTGGGGCGGCTGGGGTCGCGGCGGCGGGGCTTATGTTGGCGTAGGCTGTAGTCCGAAATTCATTAACTGCCAGTTCCTTAACAATCAGGCCATCGGCGGCAACGGCGGCGACGGCGGCAATGGAGTCATAGCCGGACGCGGCGGTTCGTGGGATAACCCAGAAAACCCGTGGCCGGGCTGGAACGGCGGACCGTATGAGCCTTACTGGAAATATACAGGGATGGGCGGAGCGGTTTATTGCGACCAGATGAGCGTTTCGGAGTTTGTGAACTGTCTGTTCAGCGGCAACCAGGTGTTCGGCGGCCAAACTGGTATTGGTGGAACGGTTACCAACGACGGGCGCATGTATCCGCTTGACCATTTCAAAATTGACCGTTTTGGCGGGGCCTTGTACGCGGCCCAGACCAGTAAGGTGAGTCTGACAAGCTGTACCTTTACAGGAAATATGGCCGACCGCAACGTACCCCTGGCGGCAATGAACGAGGATCCTTATATCGCTTTTGGCGGCGCCATTGCCATCGAGGAAGACGCCGAGATGTTGATTAACGGATGTCTATTCCAAACCAATGATGCCCATAACGGCGGCGCCATTTATTCCGAGTGGGCGGATCCGAATATTGCCAGTTCTTACTTTATGCAGAACACCGCAGTGTTTGGCGGCGCGATTTATGAAGTCGGCGGCGCCAGCCGAATTGATAAGACCCGATTTATTGAAAATCAGGCTGCGACCCCTGTGGTCGTCGATCCTGTGACCGGTTTGCCGGTATCAGTTTCTGAGCCGGTGGGCAAAGGCGGTGGAATTTTCAGCTTTGATACCGACTCTGTATGGACGGATATCGAGGCGACCGGCAACCGTTCGGACAATTCCGGCGGTGCGTACTATCTCAGCGGCAACGCAAATGTGCGGCTGAAGAATGCGTTGATTAACGGCAATATCGCGGCACTGGACGGCGCTGGTATTTCGGTCAACTGGAATACGACGCTGGATATGTTCAACTGTACGCTGGTCGGCAACACAGTGACTTCCTCCTCTCTGACCACACTGGGTTCCGGCGGTGGCTTATATTGCGGATATAACAGTCTGACGAAGGTGCGGGACAGCATCTTCTGGCAAAATTCCGCTCCTCGCGGCAATCAGGTCGCAGTGGCTACCGGCGCGGCACTGGATCCGGCGGTGTCGATTGTACAAATTACGCACTGCGATTTGGGCAGCGCGTACAATTCCGTGTTTGTAGATACGGGATGTATCCTCGAAGGCTTGGATACGAGTATCATCTACAGGGATCCTCTGTTTGTCTCCGGCGTGATGGGAGCTTACTACCTCAGCCATAAAAGCACCAATCAGCCGTATGATAGTAGCTGCATTGACGCCGGCAGTGTCAGCGCAGCGGCGGCCGGGATGGATCAATATACGACTTCGACGGACAGTACGCCGGACGCGAACGAAGTGGATTTGGGATATCATTATGCGGCGACGGGCAGCTATACGCTGACGGTTCTGCCCAATGATCCCAACTGGGTCACGTGGTCGCCGGTACGGGACGGCTATGCGGCGGGTACGATTGTGACTCTGACGGCCACCCCTGCACCGGATTATCGGATACGAGGGTGGATCGGGACAGATGACGATTCCAGTTTTGGATCTCGAAATACGGTAACTATTTATAGCAGTCGTACCGTTCAGGTTTTGTTTGAACCATCTCAGCCCAGAATACTGCTGGTACCGTCTTCGTATGAGACGATTGAAGAGGCGATGAATGCGGCGGCAAACGGTGATACCATTGTTTTAGCTCCGAGGCCGAACGTACCGTACCAGGTCTTTTCTGTGGATGGAATTGATTTCCACGGCAAAAGTGTGGAGCTGACTTCGATTGATCCGACAAATCCGCAGGTCGTGGCCGGTACCATTATTGACTGCCAGGGAGCGAAGTTCACTCCGAAGCGTGCGTTCCAATTCCACAGCGGCGAAGGTGCGGGCACAAAGGTCAAAGGCCTTACGGTATTGAATGCCTATACCGTAGGTTACTTAGGTAGTTCCGGATGGGTTGTTAATACCGAACCGTTCCCGCCGGGTCAGTCCAGCACTCCACTTCCTCCGCCGCGTGCCAACAACGGCGAAGACGCGGTTGGTAACGGCTATGGCGGAGCCGTCTTGTGTGAGAACGGCAGTTCGCCGATATTCCAAAATTGTATCTTTGCCAAATGTACGGTCGCTGGCGGCGTGGGTGGCGACGGCGCCAATGGATATGAGGTTCCGGTAGGAGTAACAGCCGATGCCCAGTCCGGCGGCCAGGGCGGTAGCGGCGCAGGTTTTGGCTACGGCGGCGTCGTGGCGTGTCTGCAGGGCAGCAGTCCGCGGTTTGAAGACTGTGTATTTACCGGCAATACGGCGATGGGCGGCATCGGCGGCAACGGCGGCAACGGCGGCAGAAACCTCGGTACTGGTCATGGGAGCTGGGGCGGCGACGGCGGCGATACTGTGGGTGACGGTATGGGCGGTGCCGTGTATAGCGAAGGCCGCAGCGAACCCAACTTTGTTCGTTGTACCTTTGAGAAAAACGACGCGGCGCAGGGACCGGGCAGTCGCGGCGGTTCGCTCGGCGCTGGCCAGGCGTACGCTGAGCCGTGGGATGAGTTTACCAACGGTGTCAGTGGTCAGATTTTGATCTATGATCGCATCGCCGGCGGTGCGGTTTATGCGGCAGCAAATTCTGCGCCGAAATTTACGGATTGCGTCTTTACCGAAAACGCGGCGTATGAGGAAATCCCCAGTCCGAATGTTTTCGAGAGAAATCAGTCGCTCTATACCCGCGGCGGGGCATTGTATTTCGAGAAGAATAATAACGTCAAATTGACCCGTTGTACGTTCACTCAAAATATTGGCGGCGCGGTTTATTGTGAGAAGGAAAACACGTTTGAGACGGACCATTGTACGTTTATTGAAAACCAGGTGCCGGCTCGTGTGGACTTTTATGGAATGCCGGTCGGAAGTGCTGCAGATTATGGTTATCCGCATACTCCGGGGTACGCCTATATCCTGACCTATCCGACCACGAGCGGTGGTGCGCTGTTTGTGGATCGGGATTCCACCATTGTGCTGAGAGATTCCCAGTTCCGCAATAACTCGACGGACCTCGACGGCGGCGCCATTCGTACCCGGTCGAATATCCAGTTGATTGACTGCGAAGTGGCCGGCAACAGGGCTGCACACTTCGGCGGCGGTATCAGCATATTCTGTGATCCGAACGTGCTAACCAGCAGTGTGGAGTTTCAAACCGTCGAGTTGAGCTTTGAAGACTGTCTGTTTGGCGGCAATATGGCTGCGGTCGGCGGCGCGTTGTACGCCAAGCAGGTGACGATTGATGGGACACAGACTTACATCATGGGTAACGCTGCCAATCAGGGCGGCGGTTTGTATCTGACGGAAAGTCAGGCCGTCCTGAAAGACGGTATTATGAACGGCAACCTGGCGATGGTCGAATATGGTTTTGGCGGCGCGATTGCCTGTATGAATACCGATCTGCACATTGAAAATCACCAGTTTGACGGCAATAAGGCCAACGGCGAGGAATCCTACGGCGGAGCGGTTTATATCTCCGGTCGCCGAATCGCGGCGGTGCATACGCTGAAAAACTGTCTGTTCACCAATAACCTCGCCGGTCAGGGCGGCGGCGCCGTGGCGACAATGTTGTTCACATCGCCGACGATGCGGAACTGCACCTTTGATAAGAATACGGCTGTGACCGGCGGTGCGGTATTCTGCGACTGGTCTTCCACAGCCCTCCTTCTGGATAGTATTATGGCCAACAGCACAGGCGATGCTGTCTATGAGCAAAATGCTGGCAAGGTCAACCTCCAGTACTCACTGTTCTACAACAATATGAAATATGATTTGTATAACTCCGGCTCTGCAACGGGTTACAGTGGCGCTGCGACGTTGAATGGTATCGCAGGCAATGCAGACAACAAAGATGGCGACCCGATGTTCGTTTCCGGCGGATTCGGAGACTATTTGTTGGATTCCCCCAGCCCGGCGATAGACGCCGGAAGTACCGATGCCGTTACGGCTGGAATGGATCAATATACAACGCGGACCACCGGCGCCCCGGACAGCGGCACGGTGGATATGGGTTATCACTATACCCTAAGTGCCGGTGGGCAGACCGTACCAAAGGTGATTCTGAATATCATAGTGGACGGCGGACACGCGACAGTGACGACTAATCCGAACCCCGATCCTAACGGAATGTATTATGCCGGTACAGCGGTGATGCTGACGGTGGTGCCGGATTCGGGTTATCGTCTGGCGAGCTGGTCCGGCGGTACCATCAATGATTCCTCCAAGTCGCTGACCAACGTTGTGATTATGGGAGCCGACCGGACGATCGTGGTGCGGATGGAACTGCCGCGAACGTTGACTGTCGGCAGCCAGGCGCAATATACCTCGATTCAGGCCGCGATTGACGATGCTTTGGAAGGTGACGTCGTGCTGATTGAGCCGGGTGAATATCGATGGGACGATCCGTTTGAGACGCTGCTTCTCGTGAATAAGAATATTACCATCAGCGGCAAAAACCCGGACGACCCCGATGTGGTGGCCGGTACGGTTCTCAGACAATTCCGCTTCCTCTTTGAAAATGTCGGACCTGAAACGGTTATCAACGGCTTGACCATCAGTTCCAACTGGACGGGATATATGCCGCCGACACCCCAGGGAGCGGGGCAGGATGGGCCGGATGGAACTTCCGTCTGTGGCGGTGCAATGTGGCTTTATAACTCCTCTCCCACCGTTAAAAATACCATTTTCCGCGACTGCTCTGTGACCGGCGCCAACGGCAATAACGGCAATGGCGGCGATCAGGGTCATCCGACCGGTGGCGATGGCGGCTGGCCGGGACGTGCCTACGGCGGCGCCGTCTATTGCGCCTATTCCAGCAATCCGAAATTCCTGAACTGTTCGTTTATCGACTGTTCGGCCCGCGGCGGCAATGGCGGCAACGGCGGCGACGGCGCGACCGTGGGTGGTGTCAGGTATGAGGGCGGTCGCGGCGGTGCCTGGACCTGGGCGCCGTCCATTGAAGAGGATCCCTCATACTGGCTCTGGTGGGACGGTTGGACATATGGTGATAAGTGGGACGCGGGTCTCTATGGCTATGGACTATATGACTGGGAAACCTGGCTGCGGTGGTTTGACTGGGGAGAGTTCTTTAACTGGAACGAATGGTTGAACTTCTATTATCTCGGCAACGTCACCCCATACGACAGGTATGACAATTACTGGGACTACAGCGGGTACGGTGGCGCAGTGTATTGTGAATATGACTGTTCGCCGAGTTTTGTCCGATGCCAGTTTGAAAATAGTTATACTACCGGCGGCATCTGCGGCATCGGCGGTCTTGGACCGGCGAATGTACGATACCCGGAGCGCAACTTTGACATTGAAAACGCCGGCGGCGCCGTGTTCGGCCGGTATGAAAGCAATCTGAGTTTTGAGGATTGTACCTTTACCGGCAACTACGCGGACAATTCGCTGGTGGCTCAACCGGATGATTACTATGTCAGCTACGGCGGCGCGGTGGCCTACGAATTTGACTGTAATGTTATACTCAAGAAATGCCTGCTGGAAAACAACCGGGCCTGTATGGGCGGCGGTCTCTACTGGCTGGAGTCGGACGGCAAGGTTACCGATTGTAACTTCCTCGACAATAAGGCCTACGACGGCGGTGGAATGTGCCTCGTTAATTCGACCGGCGATATTACCCGTACCAACGTCGAGGACAACGCGGCGACATACAATTTGGAAATCGGCGACCAGCCGCCGGCCGGCGTCCAGCAGTATGTGGTCGGCAGCGGCGGCGGTATCTATTCTGTCAACTCGCTGACCAATATCCGCGACGGGACCTTTAAACGGAACACTGCTTCTCTGTCCGGCGGTGCGATAGCCTACTCCGGCAGCGACGGCGATATCCTCAAACAATCGCAGTTGTGGAATTCGCTGCTGGTCCGCAACACAGCCGGCCGCGACGGCGGTGCCGTGTCCGTCAACTGGTATGCCGAATTAGATGTCGCCAGTTGCACTCTCGCTTTCAATAAAAGCATTGGGTTGTTGGGTTCAACGACAGGGGGATATGGCGGCGGTTTGGCGGTCAACTATGAGAGCAATGTGAATATCATCAACAGTATTTTCGGGGGCAGCACGGCCTCGAATGGAAGTGAGATTGCCGTGACATCCGGCTTCGATCTGGATCCGAGACCTTCCACGCTGGCCGTTTCATACAGCGACATAGTAGGAGGTCGCGGTTCAACGACGGTTCGTGTTGAGGATGGTTGTCTGTTGAATTGGAGTGATGCGACAAATATGGATGTGGATCCTTTGTTTGTCGATATCGATGCGGATGATTATCACCTCAGCCAGTACAATCCGGCGCATCCGACGCAATCCCAGCTGGCTACCAGTTTGTGTGTCGATGCCGGAAGCGATATGGCCGCCAATCTCGGTCTGGAACACTATACGACGGCTACGCCGATTCCACGATATGATTATGGTAAGGTCGATATGGGGTATCACTACCTGTTTGAACTGACGTATGATGTGTGCCGGTATGCCGACCTTAGAGACGGCGAAACACGCTTCCTTGACGGCATCGTGGACAGTAAGGATTTGTATATTCTGGCCACCTGGTGGCTGCACCAGCCGTGCGACGATAATAATTTCTGGTGCGACAGGGCGGATCTGAATCTGTATGGCGGCGTCGATTTTCTTGACTTTGCTTATATGGCGGGTTGCTGGCTGGTGGAAGACACGGAAGCTCCCAGCCCGGCCAAGTGGGCTCAAAAGCCGACAGCGGTTACTTATCCGGATACTAATCCGATCCCGGTCAACCTAAGAGTGTATTACCCCAATACTGTGGATGAGGACGTTGACCCCATTCCGGAACGAGGTTATTACATCACCATGGCCGCGGAACAATCTACGGATAACTGGATTGGCGGTCCGATGTACAAATTTGAGGCATCCAGATACGAGGAGATAGAGGATGAGAATGTAAAGATTTTCGAGACAGATCCCAACCACACGAGTTTCTGGATGCAGAATTTTGATCCCAACTGGGTTACCGCGGACAAGGATAATCGCGTTGAAGAAGATGAGATTATTTACATCGCACCGAATCTGGCTGACCCGAATGTTGCGCCGTGGAAATGGCAGGCTATCCGACTGACAGACCAGACAGTATATGAGTTTAAAATTCGGATTCGCGACCCGAGGGGCAATGAAGTCGTATCATCGCTGGAACAGGCCACGGCGGGCGAAGATCCGAATCCGCCGGTTCCCAATCCGGCACAGTGGGAAATCCCGCCTTATCAGAATAGCGCCAATACGATTCGAATGGTAGCTCAAGAAGCTACGGATAATGAAAATCACGGTGTCGCCTACTGGTTTGATTGTCTCGAAGACGATGCTCTGGACAGCGGTACTGAGCTCAACAGATGGATTTCGAATCGTGACTATACAACGCCTCCGCTGGCCGTTTTGGGGCAGACTTATACATTCCGCGTCCAGTACCGCGACAGACCAGGGCAGCAATTTGTTTATAAAGTGGGTGGCTATTCGCCTGCGGTGGCTGTGACGATTGGCGTTGTGGACACAGAGGCGCCGACACCCGACCCGACAACATTGGCAGTGGTGAAGTGGTATCTCGATGGACAATGGTACCATATCCTGACCGCAGGCGTGGTGACGGATGGCAGTGGTGTGGAATACCAGTTCTACTGTGTTGATGTACCGGGTTTGGTGGCTCCGACCTGGTATAATGCTCTGAATACGGCTGGGCTGTACTACCCGGACGGTAATCCAATGGTGCCGAACGTAATTTGGGTGCCGGTCAGCGGCGGCATCGCGAATCACACCTATCAAGTTCGGACGCGCGACCAGTCAATCAACCAGAACACCGGCCAGTGGAGCGCGGAGGTGACGAGTCCGTAGTGCGCCGATTAACCAAGAGTGTGTGACACAGGGCCGCGGCGGTTCCGCCGCGGCCCTTTTTTTATTGGGGCGATGAACCAGGCTTGGCGTAATCCATATCATTTATAGGGCCGAAAAATAGGACTTGACAAGCCAGACAAAAGGGTTAAAAAAGGACGAACCATTTTTTCTGCCGAGCGTAAAAAATACTCTAATTTCGCTTTCGACCGACGGGTGATTTTAAAACCCGACTGAAATCAGGAGAGTATGACATGATTGAGGTACAGCGGTTACGCTGCAGTTTTGGTCCTGTGATTGCGGTGGATGATATTTCCTTTCAGGTCCGGAAGGGCGACGTGCTGGGGTTTCTGGGGCCTAATGGCGCCGGCAAAAGTACGGCGATGAAAATGCTGGCCTGCTTCCTGGTCCCCGACAGCGGCACGGCGACCCTGTGCGGATATGACATTCTCAAAGACCCTGTCAGGGTGCGGCAGGTCGTCGGCTATCTGGCTGAAAATGCCCCGGCCTACAACGAAATGACCGTGGGGGGATTTTTGAATTTTGTCTGCAATGTTCGTCACATTACCGGCGCCGCCCGCAAAAAAGCGCTGGACAGAATCGTTCCTCTGTGTTCGATTGAGTCGGTCTATCACCAGACCATTGAGACGCTATCCAAAGGCTATCGTCGGCGCGTGGGACTGGCGCAGGCGCTCATTCACGACCCGCAGATTTTGATTCTGGATGAACCCACGGATGGTCTGGACCCCAACCAGAAGCATGAGGTGCGCAGGCTGATTACAGGAATGGCCAAAGACAAGTGCATCATTGTCTCCACGCATATCCTCGAAGAAGTCGAGTTAATCTGCAATCGGACGATTATCATCGCCCGCGGCAAAATCCTTGTGGATTCCACGCCGCAGGAATTGATTCAAAAGTACCATTGCAGTCTCGACGAAGTCTTCCGCAAAATCACGTCCACCAGGAAAATCGCATAGCTGTAAGACAGGCTAAGGAGTCCATTGTTATGAACGGTTTTTGGTCGGTATTCAAACGGGAATTAAAAGGCTATTTTGCCACGCCGGTGGCGTATGTATTTCTCGTGATTTTTTTGTTCTTTTCGGGTTATCTGCCGTTTCGCGACGGTTTTTTTGAGATTCGCCAGGCCGAAATTCGGCTGTTTTTTGCGAATCTGCCGCTGCTGTTTATCTTTATGGTTCCTTCCACGGCGATGCGGCTGTGGGCTGAGGAACGCAAAACCGGCTCGATTGAATTTCTGCTGACGCTGCCGGTTACGGTGTCGCAGGCGGCGCTGGGCAAGTTCTTCGCCGCCTGGGCGTTTCTGGGCATCGCTTTGCTGCTGACGTTTCCAATGCCTGTCACGGTCTATTACCTCGGACAGCCCGACACAGGCCTGATTATCACCGGCTACCTCGGTTCATTTCTGCTGGCCGGTTCGTTTCTGGCCATCGGCTCGTTTTTCTCGGCACTGACCAAAAACCAGGTAATCAGTTTCATCCTTTCTGTGGTGGCCTGCGGCGTTCTGGTTTATGCAGGAATGTCCACGACGGTAAATTATTTATCGTCGATTCTGCCGGCCGGCGCCGTGCGGGTTGTGGAAAGTCTGAGCATCCAGTCGCATTTTGATTCCATCCTCAAGGGCGTTATCAAGCTGGAAGATATGGCCTATTTCATAATTCTGATTGTGGCCTGGATCAGCGCCTGTGCGGTAATTCTCGAAGAAAGGAAGGCAGCCTGATGAACCGAATGACCAAAGCCATTCTGGCGATTCTGTTTATCGCCGTCATTGCCGTTTCAGCCGTGAGTATCACCCGTCAGGCGGGCAAATCGTTGCGGCTGGACATTACCGACCGCAAATTATACACCTTGTCCGACGGAACCAAAGCCATCCTGGCCGGCCTGAAACAGCCGATTACCATCCGGCTTTTCTACAGCCGGACGGCCTCAATAAAGGCGCCAGACCAGATTCGGTTTTATACGGAATACGCTGCCTACGTCAAAGCGATTCTGGAGGAATATGTCAGCCAGTCCGCCGGCAAGGTCAAACTGGAAATCATCGACCCCCGGCCTTATACCGAAGAAGAAATGGCGGCGATTCGTTACGGCCTCAAACGTTTTACCATCAGCGAGGAGGAAAATTTCTTTTTTGGACTGGTGGTACAGACGCAATTTGGCGTGACCAAGACCATTGAGTTTTTCAGCCCCGACCGCCAGAACTTTGTGGAATACGACATCAGTTATCTCGTCGATACGGCGACCACCCGTCAGAAGACCAGAATCGGCATCCTGAGTTCGCTGCCGGTGATGGGTGAAGATGTGTCGGGCTATATGGCCTATATGATGCGGATGCAGGGCCAGCAGCCAAAACAGCCGTGGGGCATCGTCCAGCAGTTAAAGGAGCAATACGAAGTCAAGGCCGTTGCCGCCGATACGGATAAAATTTCTGATGTGGATGTCCTGCTGGTCATTGGGCCGAAAAATCTGCCTCAAAAGACGCTCTTTACGATTGACCAGTATATTCTCAACGGCGGCCGAGCGATTATTTTTGTGGACCCGCATTGCGTCGTGGACCGCCCCAATCCGATGCAGGAGATGGGGCAGGAGTTCATCACCGAATCGAATCTAAATCCGCTGCTTAAAACATGGGGGCTGGAAATGCCCGGTCTCACCTTTGCCGGCGACCGGACTTTGGCGGTGGTGGGGTCCGTATCTCAGGGCAGCCGACCGGAAAAGGTGCTCGGCATCCTGAGATTGACTTCAACGGAAAAATGTTTTAATTCCAATTCGCCGGTAATGGCGATGCTCAACGAGGTCAATGTGATTTTTCCCGGCGCCCTGAACCGGATTACCGCCGAACCCAACAACCCCGCTGCCGGCATTGCCTATACGCCGCTGATGATGACCAGCGACAAAGGCAATACATGGAAAGTTCCTTATCGGGAATCGCTGATGGGACCGGACTACGCGGAAATTCTGCGGAATTTCCGCGACGGAACAAAACCGGTGGTCATTGGATATATGCTCACCGGCAAATTCAAGTCAGCGTTTCCAAACGGCGTTGAAGTTGAGGAAAAAGCTCCCAACGCCGATTCCGCCAACGCCCAAAAAGACGCGGACAAGAAAGACGCCGTGATAAAAAAGAAACTCACCGGCCTTGTCGAGTCGAAGGACGCCTGCGCAGTGGCGGTATTTGCGGATGTGGATTTCATCAGCGACATCGCGGCCTATCGACCGACGCCATTTGGGATGGCCATTGCCGGAGACAACAGCGCTGTGGTATTGAACCTTGTCGAAGAACTGTCCGGTTCGAACCGCCTGATGGCGATTCGTTCGCGGGGCAGCTATAGTCGTCCCTTTATCCGCGTCCAGAAAATCGAGACCGAGGCCGAAGCACAGACGATTCAGAAAGAAACCGAAATCCAGGCTCAGATTAAAGGATTCGAAGAACAGCTCAAACAGAAAATCGCGGCAATGGATAAAAAAGAAGCTGGCCTGATTAACAAAACGATTGTTGACGAGCAGCGGGCCGTGGAATTAAAACTTCGCGAGGCCGAGAAGAACCTGCGGGACGTCAAGATGCAGAAAGTCCAGCGAATCGAATGGTTGGGAACCCGCCTCGAAAACTTCTGTATGCTGCCGGGACCCATACTGATTTTGGCCGTCGCCGTCGCACTGGGGCTGAGGCGCAGTTTCAAACGTCGGCATTACATCAGCCACGCCAGCGATTCATAAAAAAAGAAAGCCCGGAGCGTCAGCGACGGGATAAGAACAAAAGCGCGGCGGCGCACTTGTCCTTCGTAGCCTTGGCGAAGAAGGAAGCCGCCCGATAACTTCTCGGATGGTATTGAGATATAGATATAGGAATCAATAATGAGCGATAAGAAATTAATGACATTGGGTATTGTCGCCGTTGTGGCGGTGGCAGCGGCGATTCTGGTCGGCCGCATCAGTCGGCCCGGACAAAAAAGCGGGCTGGTGGTCGGTCCGCTCATCGGGGGTATGGATATCGACCGAATCGCCAAAATCGTCGTCACCGGAGAAAAAGGAAAACAAAAGACAACCATTGTCAAAAGCGGCGACCGGTTCGTTGTGGCCGAGAAGGACAACTATCCGGCCTATCCCAAATCGGTCAATGAACTGGTCGCACGGTGCCTGTCTTTCCGAACGGAGGAATTGTGCACCCAGGACCCGGCCTTTCATAAGGACCTCGGCGTCACGGATGACACAGCCCGGAATACGGCGACTTTTTACGACAGCGACAATAAACCCATTGTGGGAATCCTCGTTTCCCCGGCTAAGGGAGAACCGGAAAAACAGCAGCAGGGGGCTTCTTATGTCCGTCTGGCGGCGGAAAATAATGTCTATCTGACGCTCAGTTCGCCATACATTAACTCTGCACCGATGGATTATATTGATAAGAATCTTCTGGAGGTGGATACGAAAAAAGTTACGGAAGTCTCGGCCACCGACCCCAACAATAATTCCTATACGCTCAAAGGCGACAAGGATGGCGAAGTGGTTGCGCTTCTCGATATGCCCGTCGGCAAACAGTTCAAAGGGACTGAGTATCGAAATGTCTTTACGGCGTTGAGTAATTTATCCATCGAAGACGTGATGGCCGAAAGCAAGGTCAAGGATTTAAAGCTGGACTGGCGGTATGTCTGCAAACTCAGCGATTCGACCATTTATACGCTGCGGCTGGGTAAAAAAGACGGCAAAGTTTATCTTTCCGCCGCTGCCGAATTTACGGATAAATCCGCCGTGGTAAAAGAGCAAGGTGTCGAATCCCAGGAACAGCTCAAGGCCAAGGAGGCCAAGCTTTTGGCCCGTGACGGGGCCGAGCGATTCACCAAAAAAACCGCCGGCTGGCTGTATGTCATCCCCGAATACAAGGCCGCCAATATGATGAAAAAAATGACGGACCTCGTGGAAGACATCCCGGCCGAGGCAAAACCCGCCGACCCCAACCAGCCGCAACCCGCTGTTGCGCCATAACAAAAAATGCAGGATGTAGCACAGCCGCACATGGTGAGTCCAACCTGAGCTTGTCGAAGGTCCCACCGAATCCACCCCCGACTGTGGTTTTTTATCAGGAATCCTCTTCTCTGCCTGAAAGGCAAGCATACCATAGCCCAGCCCAACGGGCTGGGAAAAAATCGTCCCCCAACCCATTTCGCCCTGAAAAGCTTGCCCTGAGCACTTTCGCCTTGTAAATGAGCAACGCATTGCAAAACGGCCAAACGAAACAATGAGGATTCAATACACCGAAGGGGGCAGCATAATGCAGCCCCGCCGCCCCGGCTGTGAAATAGCAGATTACTTTGCGAAACAAGAAGCCCGTCATTCCGAACCCCCCTTTCGGATTTTCTTCTTTCACCTGCTCTCCTATTCTCCTGTTCACCTGTTCTAATGTGGGGTGAGGAATCCGCTCTTTTCAGCTATCGCCGCTGGCGATTCCACAATTTTGCCTTTCTTGTCCGTCATAGCTTTAGCGACGACGGATGAATTTTAACTTTTGACTTTTCTACGGGGCAGCCCGAAGGGCCAGAATAACATAGCCCAGCCCAACAGGCTGGGAAAAAAGATCGTCCCCAACCCATTTCGCCCTGTAAGGGCAGTATAACATAACCGTAGAAACGCAAAATCTTGCGTCTCCTTCTTCTGTCATTCCGGCGACGTGTCGCGTCGGCTTGTCTCGTCGAAACAGAGTGAAGACGGAAGCGAAGCGAAGCGAAGACAGGACCCAGAATCCATTCCTAATTTTACAATATACAATTGTCAATTTACAATCTTCCCCCCACCCCCGGCTGTGTTGTGTCATTCCCATTTCTCAATTCTAAATTCTTAATTCTCAATTATAACGCCCGCCCCCGGCTGTGTTTTCGCTGGGTGACACTACAAACAGAACTTGTAGGTGTTAAAACGAATTTTTTAGGGGTGTCCCAAATTCTCAGAATTACTTGGTAACCCCAAAAGGCATTCCCACACAATGTTAGCGAATATTTTCAGTCCGGTACCTTTGCATACAAGAGCAGCTAAATATGAATTTAGTCTAAACCAATAATCATATTCAATTTTAAAGTTAATTGAAGTAATATCCCAATCATTTCCATGTACAATTTGATGCCTGATATTATCAAGTTTAATAATGCGATTTCGGTCATATGAAAAGGAATCATTGGAAGAGAGAATGTCACCTTGGGGAGGTGTGATTTTGTGTAAAAGGTCTAATTTGCCAATTAGTGGTTTGTATCTTATTTCCTGCTGTAGTAGTTTTTTGATGGCTTTATTACGGATTTCTTCATATGAGTTGTTTTTGAAAGATTCAATTTTCATTTCTTTATATCTAATTAGATATTCCCATGATTCTGGCTTGATTTGAGACGTAATAGTTAAATACCCGTTTACAAATTCTTCAATTACGCCATGTGCAAAAACAATGCTCGCAGCGTTAATATTTTTTTGTACGTCATCCTGTAGTTTTTGTTGCATCACAGGTAAATTTTCATTTATTTTTTGAAGGGATTCTTTTGCAGATTCGGGTTCTTTAAGTAACGTATGCAATTCTTTTGTGTTGTATAAGTAAACCATGGATTCCCACATTTTCAATATCTGTTCGCGTGAACCATCAGAAAGTCCAGCCGTGGCAGTGTTATAAAAAGATAATATACTCTGTAAAAGACGAAATCCTGTTCCAAATATCTTAGAGATCTCTATCTCTGCATTAAATTTATTAATCTCCATACCGTTTCCTTCAAAATAATTCAAGGTGTCAGATACTTTTCGCCCTTGTTGCGTCACCGAGGATGAATTTTCCGCTTTCTTCAATTCCCATATTAGATTAGCGGAAAAAGGCTTAAAAGGCAACAACTGGCCTATTTTTTCCTTGATTGACCCTATGGCAGAACGATATAATAATCTTAGCAATAACCGGAGGAAATACCCCGCAATTTGGAGGAAGAAAGATGAAAAAGCAGTTTATTATTGTGATGGCCAGTGTTTTTATGATAGTTGGCTCCGAGCAGGTAATGGCAGTAACGCAATATACAATTACCGATCTTGGGACTTTAGGGGGAGGTGGCTCTAAAGTTACCGGCATTAATAACAGTGGGCAGGTTGTAGGATACCGTTATATTACTGAAAATTCTGCCTTACACGCCTTTTTGTATGATGGCACTACAATGAATGACCTTGGGACTTTAGGGGGAAGTCTGTCTATTGCCAATGGTATCAATGACAGCGGTCAGGTTGTAGGGTACAGCGATACTACTACTGGAGTTTATCCCAAACACGCCTTTTTGTATGATGGCGCCACAATGAAAGACCTTGGAACTTTAGGGGGACACAGCTCTTATGCTCGGGGCATTAATGACAGCGGTCAGGTTGTAGGGGAAAGTTATATTACTGGTAATTCTGCCAGTTACGCTTTTTTGTATGATGGCACTACAATGAATAATCTTGGGACTTTAGGTGGAACGGCCGCCTCTGCGGCTTGGGGCATCAATGATAGTGGTCAGGTTGTAGGGTACAGTTATATTGCCGAAAATTCTGCCTTCCACGCTTTTTTGTATGATGGCACCTCAATGAATGACCTTGGGACTTTAGGTGGAAATTACTCTACTGCTTGGTGTATCAATGACAGCGGTCAGGTTGTAGGGGATAGTCAGATTACTGGAAATTCTACCAGCCACGCTTTTTTGTATGATGGCACTACAATGAAAGACCTTGGAGCTTTAGGTGAAAGTCAGTCGTCTGCTTGGAGCATCAATGATAGCGGTCAGGTTGTTGGGTACATCGATATTGTTACTGAAAGTTATTATACTACACACGCTTTTTTGTATGATGGCGGCAATATGATTGACTTAAACACTTTGTTGCCCACAGGCAGCGGCTGGGTATTACTGGACGCCAAAGGTATTAATGATTTAGGTCAAATTGCAGGAACTGGTAATATCAACGGCCAGAATCATGCTTTCCTGATGACCCCAATCCCCGAACCCACCACGCTTTTTCTGTTGGGCTTAGGCGGTTTACTGATTAGAAAACGATAATTAAAATTGGAGGACAGATGAAATATCTAAAAAAGACAATTTATTTACTGGTTGTGGTTCTGTTTGTGACAATCGGTCAGGTTTTTGGAGTGATAGAGTTCAAGGATGGAGGATCACATGACATCGATTATACAGTTAGTGATACTGTGTGGGTTGATTATTTATCATCAGTTAATCAGACGACTGTTAATGTGTTATATGGGGGGATGATAAACGGCGAGTTGGCCGCTTACAATAACTGTCGTGTAACAATTGGAGGCGGTACAGTAGCTGAGAGATTGGAGACACATGGTAATAGTCAGTTAACAATGACCAGTGGATCTGCTGATAACAGTTTATGGACCTATGACAATAGTCAACTAATAATTTCGGGTGGGGTGATAAATAAGCATTTGCGTGTTCTTGACAACAGTAATGTTACGTTGAAAGGAGGGGTAATAACTGAGGATTTGTCTGCCTACGACAGCAGCACCATAACACTTTATGGATATGATTTCAGAACCTCCGAAGGTTTGAATTTGGTGGGTAAAAAAGTAATTGGCACAGGCATTTTAACAGGCAAATGGTTTGATGGAATAGGTTTTGCTATACCTATTAATGCAAACTCCATCACTGCAAATGTTTATGCTATCCCCGAACCCGCTTCGCTCTTACTACTGGGTCTCGGCGGCTTTCTGATCCGATACAAGAAATAGAAAGTCCTTTTTATGGACTCTGAAAACTCATTTTTCCCTTGATAGGCAGGGATTGAAAAAGTACCACGGCGTGCAGTATTATTGGGAGAGAAACAAAAGACTTTTAATGGTGGATGGAAAGATAAAGAAGCAAGTGTTTTTGCAATATTTGTATATCTGTTGGTAACTGCAATATTTGCTTTAGCTGACACAATCCGCGAAATCGATATTAAAGATTAATAAAAAAATATCTGACCTTAGGAATAAGCAATTGCACTTTAGTAAAAAAGAATTGAAAAATACTATAAGAGAACAATTAATGACGGCTTCTAAATGCCCTGAATGTGGCCCAGATGATGTGGCCAAGATCATTTATGGTTGGGTGCCTAATTTGACAGACGAATTGGAAGAAGATTTATAGTCTGCCAAGAAACATTTAGGTGGATGCTGTGTCGGTCCAAGTCGATCGCATTATAATGAATGTGAACACGATCGGATCAGAGTTAATAGGGTACAAATAATGTCAACTAATATTAAAGTAAATTATGATAAAAAAGTATGTTTTTATTGTAATGCCTTAGTTTCACAGTCTTCTGGCGTAGGAGATCATTTCCCAATACCTAAACGAAATGGTGGTTTAGAAACAGTGCCATGTTGCCTATCTTGTCACGACATGAAAGATCGATATTCTTTTGGTGATTGGCCAGTTGAATGGCTCGCAAAATTACTTCAGAATTTTCCTAACTTTAATTATGAGACAAAAATATTAATGGCTAAGCTAACAGAGATGGTGTCCTCTCGCAGCCAAGTGATGAATGAAGATAATCGTAATCATTGCTTTTGCTGCGGGGTTTCCCAAGAAATTGACAATACTGTATTCATGGGACAAGCAACAATCCCTCTATGCCAATCTTGCACTGATTTTAAAAACAATATTCCGATCGATGAATGGCCCCGTGAACTAGTAGATAAGATTATTCATGATTTCCAGAAGCACAACAGAGAAACTAAAATCTTTCTCGCAAAATATCTTGCTTCTTATTCTGATATTGTGAATAAAAAAAAGAGGTGAGGTGAAGTATAAGGGGTTAGGAGCATTTATTTCCTTGTCAAGAGAAATAAAGGGGTCAGGTACATTATTCTATAAACCTTTATAAAACCATTGCTTAAATTTCCGAATCTTTCCCATTTTACAATGAAATCCTGAGCTTGCCGAAGGGTTCCTCTTCCATTTTACAATCTACATTTTACAATTTACAATCTCATCCTTTCCTCTTAACGCCCACCTGCCGCGTCGAAGTTCAGCCGTCCGCCTACCGGCGGATTATTAACTGACGACTAAAGACTATCGACTAACGACTTCATACGAAGTATGATTGCACTATCTTGCTATCTTCAAAAATCCCATAAATTTTCAACCCACTGTAACACAAAGACTTGCAATTTTCACGCTCCTCGAAAATCGCCGATTTTCGACACAAACACGCAACTCCGCCCCTATATAGGGAGCGCCTATATTGCGCTTCCGAAAGGAGCATGACGTGTTATAGTTTTTATTAGTGTTTTGAATTTCGGATTTCAGTAATTTCTCTCGATTTGAGATTTCAAATTTCGAATTCGTAGAAACCCTGCGCACCCACTACAAAACAGGTTTTTAAAACGTGTCAAAAGTGAGTCAAAATATGATAAAAAAAAGCCAATTCAAACCCAATCGAACCCAATCGACCCGCAGGGTTATTGTCTCTCAACTCTGGTCTCTCGTCTCTGGACTATTGGAAAAACGAACCCAATTTTTTTGCGGCCAATTATGGATTTTTACACCAAAAACGCAGAAATGGAGGCCAGAAAGTTAGACAAAAAAACGAAACGAAGCCAATTTCCCTGCATTTTTGAACGAAAATGCAGATTGTTAAAAAAACGAACCCAATTCAAACCCAATTCTGGAGCGCAGCGGAAGTCCCGGCTTGTCGGGATTGCAAAATACACCAAAATTTAATCGTAGAGATTGCTTATCTGGAATAACTATCTTCTCGCTGGCTTCTTTACTTATTACCTATCGACTAACGACCAATGACTAAATTTATTGTCGCAGGTATTTGAGTTGTTCGGGGAGTGGGATATTATTGCCGAAGCAGTCTTCGCCATAGCCAGCCTCGGCCAGCAGGCGGATATCTTCGAGAACCCGCTTATCGCCAAAGAAGACCACTTTCATTTCCGTGGCGATGTCAATTTTGCCCATCACCAGCAGCTTGGCGATTTCGTCGGTGATCTGTTCAATCAGCGTCGCCTCGGAGCGAAGCATCAGTTCGTCCAGTTTCAGCGGTTGTTCGTAGAGGATGATTTTTCCGCAGTCGGCCAGGGTCATAGCGACATTTCGCATCAGGGTTTTGACATCGCTGCCGTTCGGATGGGACGGGATGAGATTGAGCCGGATGATTTCCGCGGCCAGAGACCGTCGTTTCTGGGCGTTGATTTTTTCGTTGGCCCGAAATAGTTCCAGCGGGCTGCGGGCGTCGTAGGATTCGTCTTCCAACTCCATCCGCACCTCGCTGCCGTAGTGTAGAACCAGTTTGGAAATCAGCGTGGACGGCCGGACGTGGAAGCCGCGATAGGGCGGTACGCGCACTTCAATGCGGACGTTTTCCGTATATCGCCGCAGCATATCCTGGCACAGCAGCTCGGCGCGGGTGAGGTATTCGCTCACAAAAGAAAGCGGGTAGTGAATCAGGATATCGAGGAGTTTTTCCGGTTCGACCAGTTGTCTGGCTCCCGGAACATGCAGTGAAGCGGGGCTGGCGTGGCGTTCACAGTAATGGGCGAAATCTCTGGCGGTTCGCAGCAAGTGCAGAACCACGGTAATATGCCCCCGCAAAATGGTCAGGTCTTTGTCGAATACCTCGGTTTCCGTAGTTGAAACATACGTATCGTACAAGGATTGGAGATTATGAAAGCGGAGTTCCAGCGAGCGCAGTTTTTCTTCGCTGATGGGGCCTGTGATTTCCCCCGGGTATTCCTGAGAAATAGTTTGTCGTCCTTTGGGCAGAGCCTGTTTGCATTCGGCGGCGAGATTCAGAAACGCCGTGGCCAGCAGCGTAACGGTACTGGAAACCGTTTCCAGCTTTCGCGTCGCCAGGTCGTGCGGCAGTCTTCCCGACGGCAGCGTTTCCATATAGACATCCGGCGACGGGATGGAATGGGGAATCGGTAAATGCAGGCCGGCGGATTCCTGAAGGAGCCGTTCGGTGGCACGGAAAAGAATGTCCTCCACAAAATGAATCGCCTCTTGCGTGCCGAGATTAAAATCCTGTCCCACCGGCAGCAACCGATAGGCGGGGATAGAATGCTGGATATGAAGCAGCTCATATCCAACGTTGGAAAACAGTTTGATCGCCGCGATCATCGAGCGAAAGACGGCCCATTGACTGTTATTGCCGGCGCCATAAGAATCCAGAAATTCCTCGACCTGGGTCGATTGCGTCAACAGTTCTCCCAGCAGAGGGCGGGTCAGTCTGCCGCAGTTATTATGATGCTGATTCACAAGAAAGCCTGCGGCTCGCAGCAGAATCGGTATTCGCTGGCTGATTAGCCGGGCAAAATCCTCGTATGATATCGATATCGGGTCCATCTGTTTCTGTGTATCCGTCAACCTATTTTACGAACGCTTCGGTCGGTTTTATTTTCCCTGCCAAAGGAACGAAAAACTATACTCGATCAGGGGAAAAAAGCAAGCCATATCAGCGGTTGTTAAAGACCTTTGAACTCGGCGACGACAAAGGTGTGATCGCTCGGTTTGTCCAGGCCTCGCGGAGTTTTGTCGATCCAGCAACCGGTGCATTTGCGGGCCAGAGGCTGTGTGGCCATAATATAATCCAGTCTCCAGCCTAAATTGCGTTGGAAACCATTGGGCAGCCGGTAATCCCAAAATGTGTAGTGCCCGCCTTGCGGATGAAATTTCCGAAATAAATCCATAAATCCCCAATGTATTATCTCCTTGAGCGACTTTTGGACCTCCTGACAGAAACATACGCTTCCCCACAGTCCTTTGGGGTCATAAACGTCGATTTCTTCGAGAGCCGCGTTAAAATCCCCCATCCATAATATCGGCTCATCCGGACGGAAGGTTCTGTCAAAGTAATCCCTCAAGAGTGAAAACCATCGCAATTTATACCGAAATTTTTCGCTATCCGGAGATTCCCCCTGCGGAATATAAGTGTTGACAACAGTGATTTTTTTATAAGAGATTTGCAGAAATCGCGCCTCATCAATTGAATCGCCCTGCAAAGAGGTCACGGACGATTCAATGGGCTGGTCGCTGAAAACAGCTACGCCATTGTATTTCTTTTGTCCCCGAAAGACGATGTGATAACCGATGCCGCTAAACGCCTCAACGGGAAACTCTGAGTCCTGTACCTTCGTTTCCTGAACACAAAGAATTTGGGGGCGATTTTCGGCCAGCCAGGAATTGATGATCTCCACCCGACTGCGAATGGAATTGGCATTAAACGTGGCTACCTTCATTGTTTTCATAACCATATTATCATTATCAGGCACAACCCAAAGCCTGTCAATGTGTTTTATAACTTCTTTTGACAAAGTGGGTTATGATTGTTTTTTGCGGATTCTCCAAATTTCCAATGAAAAACTGAAATGCATATTCCGGCCGAAAAATAAATTTTCGATTTTTTATTGCACTTTCTTTGCTGGAGACAGTATTATATACTACTGAATGAGTAGGAATTTGGGAGATAAAAACTATGAAACTATCATCGAGAACACGATATGGAATGAGGGCGATGATGGAATTGGCCCTCGAATATGGTAAAAAACCGCTGCAAATCAAGGCAATTGCGGACCGGGAGGATATCTCCAATAAATACCTTGAACAGCTTGTGGCGATGCTTAAGTCCTCCGGGCTGGTACGCAGCATTCGCGGTCCCAGAGGCGGATATATGCTTTCGCGTCCGCCGGCGGAGATTAAGCTGAGCGAGGTTTTTACGACACTTGAAGGTCCACTGGTTCCGGTAGAGTGCCTTGAGCATACGGAATTTTGTCCGCGGTGCAGCGATTGTGCGACCCAGCTGATCTGGCAGGAGCTGTATCAGGCCCTGATGTCTATTCTTGAGACGACAACATTGAAAGATTTGGCCGATAAGGCGATAAAGTTGCAGCAGGGCGGTCATTACCAGATATAGGAGTTTGTTATGGCTCGAATTTACGAGGATATCACCCAGACCATCGGGCATACGCCGCTGGTTCGTCTGAATCGTATGGCGGCGCCGGGCGCCACAGTGCTGGCGAAGATGGAATCGTTCAATCCGTGCAGTTCGGTTAAGGACCGGATCGCTTTGTTTATGATTGACGATGCCGAGCATAAGGGTATCCTGAACAAAGATACGACGCTGATTGAGCCGACCAGCGGAAATACGGGGATTGGTCTGGCTTTTATTTGCGCGGCGCGGGGATACAAACTGATTCTGACAATGCCGGAGTCGATGAGCGTGGAACGAAGAAAACTTCTGAAGATGCTGGGAGCGCAGATTGTTCTGACTCCCGCAGCCGGCGGAATGAAAGGGGCGGTCGAAGCGGCGCAGAAACTGAATCGGGAAATTCCCAACTCGCTCGTTCTGCAGCAGTTCTGCAATCCAGCTAATCCTGAAGCGCATCGAAAGACGACCGCCGAGGAAATCTGGCGGGATACCGACGGCAAAATTGATATTTTAGTCTCCGGTGTCGGCACTGGCGGAACGATTACCGGCTGCGGCGAGGTATTCAAGGTCCGCAATCCAAAGATTGAAATCATCGCTGTGGAGCCGGCGGATTCGCCGGTTCTGAGCGGCGGGAAACCGGGCTCGCACAAGATTCAGGGTATCGGTGCCGGTTTTGTACCGGCGGTGTTGAATCGGGATGTTATCGACCGCGTTGTCACTGTGACCAATGAGCAGGCGTTTGTTGCGGCCCGCAGATTGGCCGCGGAGGAAGGCATTCTGGCCGGGATAAGCTCGGGAGCGGCCTGTTATGTCGCCTGTGAATTGTCAAAACCGCCCAAGAACCAGGGCAAGACCATTGTGTTTATTATGTGCGATACCGGCGAACGATACTTGTCCACCGAACTGTACTCACAATAAGACAAGAGACAGGAGATAAGAGGACAAGATTCCGAAACCACCGGCGGAAAGAAGAGAGAATAGTATGCCGCATAAAAGTTTCAGCAGCAATGAACTGGAAAAACTGACGCAGGAAATTCTGAAATCGTATGAGAACGACTCCGGCACGAATTTCATCGACGTTAAGAACCTCCCCGTTCGGGACAAGGTTCTGTCAATTCTCGATGCGCTGAGAGAATTGCTGTTTCCCGGCTATACCGGCAAACGCCCCATCACCAGTGACAATATCCGTTCAGTCGTCCAGGAGATTCTTGTGACGGTACGGCGGGAGCTGGCCGAACAGATTGAACTGGCCCTGCGATTTAAATGCAAACTGAAAAGATGTCCGACCTGCGATTGCAAAACAATGGCAAGGGAATCAACCGGGAAATTTCTGAACCAGATTCCGTATATTCGGCGGATGCTCAAAGACGACGTGCAGGCCGCATTCGACGGCGACCCGGCGGCTCAATCCACCGAGGAAATTGTGTTGAGCTATCCGCATATTATGGCTATCGCCGTCCATCGCATCGCTCATGAGTTGTACGCGATGGATATACCGCTGATTCCGCGTATGATGAGCGAATACGCCCATTCGATGACCGGGATTGATATTCATCCCGGCGCCAAAATCGGGAAACGGTTTTTCATCGACCACGGTACGGGTGTTGTCATCGGCGAAACGGCGGTTATCGGCGATAATGTCAAGATTTATCAGGGCGTTACGCTCGGGGCCGTCAGTTTCCCCAAAGATGAAAAGGGGCAGCTTATCCGCGGCAGAAAACGCCATCCCGCGCTGGGAGATGACGTAACAGTCTATGCCGAGGCAACCCTTTTGGGGGATATTACCATCGGCAAAGGCGCCGTCATCGGCGGCAACGTCTGGATTCGTGAATCCGTACCGGCCGGGGCGGTCGTAGCTATCGCCAAGCCCGAATCGATGTATATTACACGGGGTCGAAAGAAAACCGCCGACAAAAAACGGAGCAAATGAGTGAGCGCATCACTGATTGATAAAATTCAGGAACTGAAAAGCAAACGCAACGCCGTTATCCTGGCCCATAATTATCAGCCGGGAGAGATTCAGGACATCGCTGATTTCACGGGTGATTCGCTGGGACTGAGCGTGCAGGCATCGAAGACTGATGCAGACGTGATTGTGTTTTGCGGCGTGCTGTTTATGGCTGAGACGGCGTCGATTTTGTCGCCGCAAAAGACTGTGCTGCTGCCGGACAAGAATGCCGGTTGTCCGATGGCGGATATGATTACCGCGAAACAGCTTGAATCGCTTAAGGCGCAACATCCGGAGGCGCTGGTAGTTTGTTATGTCAATTCGTCCGCCGATGTCAAGGCGCTGAGCGATTACTGCTGTACCAGCTCCAACGCCGTCAAACTGGTTGACAGGCTGCCGAAAGATAAGAAAATTATTTTCGTGCCGGACCAGCACCTCGGCAAATTCGTCGAGGAACAGACCGGGCGACGGATGATTCTCTGGCCGGGGTTCTGCCCGACGCATGTGCGAATTCTGGCTCAAGATATCGAGACGGCTCGCAAGTTGCATCCGGACGCGATGGTGCTGGCGCATCCAGAATGCGGCCCCGAAGTGCGGACGATGGCCGATGCGCTGCTCAGCACCGGACAAATGCTGACCTTTGCGGGAAAGTCGGAAAAGAAAGAATTTATTATTGCCACCGAACAGGGTATTTTATATTCGCTTAAAAAGCGGTATCCGGATAAGGAATTTTATCCGGCCACTGACAAGGCAATTTGTCCCAATATGAAAAAAATTACGCTCGAAAAGGTACTTTGGTCTTTGCAGGATATGCGGTATGTGATTTCCGTTCCGCAGGAAGTTCGGGTTAAAGCCTGTCGTGCGCTGGAGCGGATGCTGGAAGTGCTGCCGGAGAAGTAAGTTTTGATTTTTGATGAGATGCAAAACGAAAGGATTTCTTTATATGGATAACACGAAAAAGTACAGATTGGAAACATTGGCCCTTCACGCAGGGCAGGAAGTGGAGCCAACGACACAGAGCAGGGCGGTGCCGATTTATCAGACCACCAGCTATGTGTTCAAAAGCACCGACCAGGCGGCCAATTTGTTTGCCCTCAAAGAATTCGGCAACATTTATACTCGCCTGATGAACCCGACGACGGACGTGCTGGAAAAAAGACTTGCTGCAATGGAGGGCGGCGTCGCAGGGGTCGCGTTCAGTTCCGGGATGGCGGCGGAAACCGCTGCGATATTTAATATCTGCCCGGCGGGTTACCACGTCGTTTCCAGCAATTCCCTCTACGGCGGCACATGCACGCTTTTTACGCATACCCTGCCAAAGATGGGGATTGAGGTTGTGATGGTGGACCCGAATAACCCCGAGAATTTCCGCAAGGCGATAAAAAAGAATACGCGGGTTATTTATATCGAAACTATCGGCAACCCGAAAAACGACGTGCTGGACTACGAGGCGATTGTCAAAATCGCTCACGAGAATGGTCTGCCGGTAATTTGCGATAACACGACCGCTTCGCCGATTCTGTTTCGCCCCATCGAGTATGGCGTGGACATCGTCGTGCATTCCTGCACTAAAATGATCGGCGGCCACGGCACCAGCATCGGCGGCATCGTCATTGATTCAGGTCATTTCAAATGGGACAACGGCAAATTCCCCGGCCTGACTGAGCCGGAGCCGAGTTATCACGGCCTGCGTTATTATGAAACATTCGGCAATCTGGCTTATAGTGTCAAGATTCGCACCCACGTCCTGCGGGATACGGGGGCGTGCCTGTCGCCGTTTAACGCATTCCTGCTGCTGCAGGGCGTGGAGACGCTGCATTTGCGGGCGGTGAGACACTGTGAAAACGCTCTGAAGCTGGCCAGATTCCTTGAAAAACATCCGGCCGTCAGTTGGGTCAATTATCCTGGACTTCCGAGTCATCCATCGTATAAGCTGGCGATGAAGTATCTACCCGCTGGACAAGGCGCGATTCTGGGCTTTGGCGTCAGAGGCGGCAGAGAAGCCGGCGTCCGGTTTATCAATGCCGTCAAGTTAGCCAGTCATCTGGCTAATATCCTCGACAGCAAGACCCTGGTTATTCACCCAGCCAGCACGACCCATCAGCAATTGACCGAGGCCGAGCAGATTGCCGCCGGCGTGACGCCCGATTATATTCGCGTCTCCGTCGGAACCGAGCATATTGACGACATCATAGAGGACTTTAACCAGGCTCTCAAAGCCAGTCAAAAGTAGAACGTCTGTGTTTGAATAAAGATAAATTCGAAGCACGAAATCCGAAATTCGAAATAATATCAAAACTCGAATGCTCGAAATTCAAAACGTCTTGAGAATTTCGATTTTGAGCTTTTGGATTTGTTTCGGATTTCGATATTCGGATTTCGGATTTAACTGCTTATGATAGAGGGTTTGAAAAGCATCGAATGCAGACAGGAATTTCGGGAGTTAATCCTATGTGGGATTATACAGATAAAGTGATGGAGCATTTCACCAACCCCCGCAATGTGGGCAGGGTTGCGGATTATGACGGCATCGGCGAGGTCGGTTCGCTGGCCTGCGGGGACGCCCTGACGCTCACGTTCAAGCTGGACAAGAATGGGCGGATTGCCGATGTGAAGTTTCAGACCTTCGGCTGTGCCAGCGCGATCGCTTCGTCCTCGGTGCTGACGGAAATTATCAAGGGGATGACGCTTGAAGAAGCCGAACATGTCACCAATCAGGACATCGCCAATCGTTTAGGCGGACTGCCCGAGCAGAAGATGCACTGTTCGGTGATGGGTCAGGAAGCGCTGGCTGCGGCCATCGCCTATTACCGCGGCAAGGGCAAAATTCCTGTCGAAAAGCACGGCAGGGTGGTCTGTACCTGTTTTGGCGTCACCGACGAGGAAATCCGCAAAGTGATTACAGAAAACGACCTGACCACGGTCGAGCAGGTGACCAATTACTGCAAGGCCGGCGGCGGCTGCGGCGGCTGCAAAGGCGAAATCGAAAAGATTCTCGAAGCCGTGCAGGGCCAGAAAATCAAGCAACAGGCCGCTTCCGCCGCCAAGCCCAGGAAGCTTTCGAACATTCAGAAAATCGGGCTGATTCAGGAAACGGTGCGAGAACAAATTCGTCCGATTATCCGCACCCACGGCGGCGACATCGACCTCATCGACGTGGAAGGCAACAAGGTGATTGTGGCTTTTCGGGGAATGTGCGCAAGCTGCAATATGTCCGAGGTTACAATGAAAGACCTCGTGGAGGCCAAACTGAAGGAATTTGTCAGTGAAGACCTCTACGTCCAAGAGGAAAAAGGATCGTGAAATCGGGGGAAGCCGCGATGAAGCGCGTAATTTATATGGACAATAATGCGACCACGAGGGTCGCGCCGGAGGTGCTGGAGGAAATGATGCCGTATCTGAAAGATTTGTACGGCAATCCATCGAGTATGCACACCTTCGGCGGACAGGTGGCGCACAAGATTCGCAGGGCCAGAGAGCAAGTTGCGGCGCTATTGGGTTGTGAGCCGGACGAAATTATTTTTACCAGTTGTGGTACGGAAAGTGATAACGCCGCGATTCTGGGAACGCTGGCTGCTGTGCCGAATAAACGCACCGTGATAACCACCCGTGTGGAACACCCGGCGGTACTCGGTTCATGCCAACATCTGGAACAGCACGGCTATCAGATTATAGAACTGGCCGTCGATAGAAACGGCAATCTCGATAGGATGGAATTTGAATCGGTCATCAGTGACGATACCGCGCTGATTACGGTGATGTATGCCAACAACGAAACCGGCGTGATATTCCCCGTTGAGCAAATGGCTGCAATCTCTAAGGACAAGGGGATTCCATTTCATACCGACGCGGTGCAGGCGGTGGGCAAAATCCCGCTCAATATGAAAGAAAGCAATATCGACCTGCTGAGCCTATCGGGGCATAAGCTGCACGCCCCCAAAGGCGTCGGCGTATTGTACGTCCGGCGAGGGACGCGGATTTCGCCTTATATGCTGGGAGGCCATCAGGAAGCCAACCGCCGCGGCGGCACGGAAAATGTCGCCGGCATCGTCGCATTAGGCAAGGCCTGCGAATTGGCACAACAATCTATGGAGGATGAGAACACCCGCGTCAAGGCCCTTCGTGACCGGCTGCAGGGGAAAATTCTCGCCACGTGCCCGGATTGTATGGTCAACGGCAACGTCCAAAATCGTCTGCCCAATACGCTCAATGTCAGCTTTGAGTTTATTGAAGGCGAGTCGATACTGATGATGCTGGACCGATTCGGAATTTGTGCCAGTTCGGGTTCTGCCTGTACGTCCGGCTCGCTGGAGCCGTCGCACGTCCTTCGCGCGATGGGAATACCCTTTACCGCCGCTCACGGCTCGATACGATTCAGCCTGAGCCGGTATAATACGCAGGATGAAGTTGATTTCGTGGCTGAGAAACTGCCCGCCATAGTCAGCCGCCTGCGGGAACTCAGTCCTTTTGTGACCAAATAGTTTCATTTTGGAGAACGGGGTTATTGGATTTTCTCGGATTCCTGCGAAGAATTCTTTTGAGCCAGCAGGGCGGAAAGACTTTGCCGCAGGTTTTGTGCATAAGGGAAAGTGAATGTCGATTGTGTTGCATCCAGAGCCGCCCCGAAGCTCATTATAGTTTCGTTGCCGACTGTCGCGATGGGCAGAGGCGGCAAAAGCCAGTTGGCCAGTATTGCTTTAAACGCCGCGAGGAGTCCCTCTTTTTGTTTTTCGCCCGCCACCGAACCGACTTCCGTAATCATTCTGGGCGGGTTGCCGCCGCGGACAAAACGCAGCGAATCAATCCGCGCAACCTGTTCGTGAAGGCGGTTTTCGAAGAAGCAATTTTTGCCGTCGCATTTCACATCATATAAATGCGCAGTGACAGGACTTTTGCCGGCCAGGTCAAATCGCATTTGCACCTGTTCGACCTGCCGTTGATGATTTTGAATAGTTCCTGTGGCTTCGAGAAAGCCTCGCATTGGGCCGTCCACGCGGATGGAGCGCAGCAGATTATGAAGGGTTTTGGGATTTTCAGAACAGCCGAGGCTGAAGGCAATCATTTCCGTCGGCTCAAAGAACGCCTCATAAACACCCTTGCCGCGAACCTCGAAAATGCAGGTTGTGGTAAATCTGGAACTGGATTCTTTGGAAGTCCGCGAGATAATCCGGGCGTTTAACGTGGTGTTGGGGTCGGTATAGACATCCATCGTGGTCGGCGCCACCAGCGGCACAAAGTACATAAAGGTATCGACGGGATTTCCCTGTTCGCCGTCTTTGTAATCAATCAGCAACGTCGGGCCGGATGGTTCGAACGTTTCCGGACAGTCCGTACAAGTACCATAGGCCGATAATCCGGCACAAAGCAGGCCTGTTATGAATAAAATAAGTTCCTTTTTCATATTTTTTTATCGGTGTATGAATTATACTATATTTATGTTCTGCCGGATAGTAAAATTCATATCTGCTGTTGTGTCAAGAACTTCTGAGAAAAAATATCTGTTTCAACAAACCGAGGATGTTTCTTGACTTTTTTGGGCTTTTTAAGTATAATAAGGCTCACTATTGACGGACTTCAATTCGGGGGGTATTCATTATTTCCGGCAACTTTGGATTTTCGGGGGGCGTGTATTCCGGCGGTGTTTTTGCAGCCGGACGGTTTATAGGGTTGATGGAAAGGGCTTATTTTGAGATTTTGGGAGAAAACTCTGGCTGTCGGCAAGAAAAGAAACTATGCCTTTCGTCTGGGCGTCGCTGCCGCAGCGGTCGTGGTGTTTTGCTGGAGTATGAATGTGTGCCTTCACGCCGGCGGCGTCATTCCGTTAAGCACGCGGATTCCCGTGCAGGGGCTGGAGCAGAATCTACCGGCTGTTGAACAGGCGCAGAATTCGCCGAAGCAGGACCTCGATGAGGAGCTTTTGAATTTATTGCGTAATTCCTCTGTCAAGGGCGGTGAGTCGCCGCAATGGAAGGTGGTTCGTATGCGCGTCACCGCCTATTGCGCCTGCCCGAAATGCTGCGGGAAATTTTCGGATGGCCTGACCGCCGATATGCACAAAATCTGTCGCGGCGATACGTTTGTCGCTGCCGATAAACGCATCCCGTTCGGTACGGAAATAGTTATCCCAGGATACAACGAAGACCGGCCCGTCGTTGTCAAAGACCGCGGACGCCTGATTAAAGGCAATCGTCTTGACGTCTTTTTTAATAGCCACAAGACAGCCAAAAAATGGGGCACCAAGTACCTCGACGTTCTGGTCAAGGTGCAAGAGTAAATTTTATACGCCGAATATCATTCCTATAATGATTTCAAGATACTGCGTATCTATCGCATCGAAGGCATTTAATTTATCGCTGTCGGCGTCGAGGACGGCAACGACTTTTCCCTCCCGCACCGGGACGACGATTTCTGATTGGCTCTTTGGGTCGCATGCGATATGGCTGGGAAATTGGTGGACGTCGGGGACAATAATGGTTTGATTCTGATTGACGGCGGCCCAGCAGACGCCGGTGTTTTGCTTTAATTTCTGACAGGCCAGCGTTCCCTGATACGGGCCGACCAGTAATTCTCCATCCACCAGCCGATAAAATCCAATCCAGTGAAAATGGCCCATCTTGTGATACAGCAGGGCGGTGGTTGTCGCCATTCGGCTAATGGGGTCGGGTGTCATCGCGAACAGCTTCTTCAACTGGGCGATGATACGCTGATAGCGTTTGGCTTTTTGTGTCACCTCCGCACAAGACATAAATGTTTCCAGCGGATTTGCACGGAGTTAATACTTTCGCGGCGGACGGCTTTGCTGAAAGCCTCTGCGGTATCCGTTGTCGGCGGCGGTCTGGCCTGCGGGCGACATATCTTCCATTTTGCCGAAAATCATTCTGCCGGCGGAGGTCTGCAGGGCACTGGTGACGGTGAACTGAATTGCCTGGCCGAGTTTGTCATTGGCCCCTTCGACGACCACCATCGTTCCATCTTCCAGATAACCGACGCCCTGATTGGATTCTTCTCCGGGGCGCATAATTTTGACCTGCATGGTTTCGCCGGGGAGGGTGACGGTTTTGAGTGCGTTGGCCAAATCGTTGACATTAACCACGTCGAGGCCGCGAAGCTGGGCGACTTTGTTCAGATTATAATCGTTGGTGACGAGTCTTCCGTTGCAATTTTTGCTGAAGGCGACCAGTTTCTGGTCCACGCCGGCTTTTTCTTCCACACCCAGCGGCGGCGTGTCGTCAATAATGACTTCCACGGCGGGGGCGTGCTGAAGTTTGTTGAGCATATCCAGCCCCCGGCGTCCGCGATTGCGTTTCATTTTGTCGGCAGAGTCGGCAATCAACTGCAATTCATTGAGTACGAACCGCGGCACAATCAGCGGCGAATCGAAAAAACGCGTCTGAGCAATATCGGCGATGCGGCCGTCAATAATCACCGACGTGTCCAGCACCATCGGGCGCAAGCCCTTAATTTGGCGGGAAAACTCCACGTAGGGAATCACAAAGCGAATGTCGTCTTTGGTTCGGATGACGATGCTGATAATCAGATAACAAATGCACATTCCCGTCATCCAGATAACCATCCGCAGCGTCTCATCGGGGATCTGCAGATTATAAACCACGTTGATCATCTCAATGACGGGTTTCATCGCCCAACTGATGAGCATTCCGACCAGAAGACCAAAGAAGATACCTGCCAGGCCGGACAGGGATTTTTTGGGCGTCAGCCATTCGACCGCAATAGCCAGAATGGTAATAGCCAGGCCGAGGATGAAAATGGTAATGTCCTGCTCCGTCTTGGCGGTGGCGTTCAACCCCACCAGCATTACCGATGCGGCCGTCACGAAGAACAGAAAACGAATAAAATATAATAACATAACCAGACCCTTTCACTAAACTATAAACTTTGTTTTCGTATAAAACACATCCTCTACGGATAAATCGCAACTACTATAACCGGCCGAAGCTGATTTCACAATCTCTTTCTTTTTTCGCAGGTTATCGGACCATACATCTGAGAGGCTCATATTCGATTTTTGTCCTCCATTGAAGTTTCGTCTGTTTGGACAGGGGTTCATTATCATTTTTCTGGTTTCGAGGGTCTTTTTTCCCCTCAGCAACAGGTTTTTCCAGGAATCATGCGAGAGGCAAAGGTTGCCCCTGATTGTGGAAATGTTTCCGACAAAATCCGATTTAGCGGCGGTTAAGTAGTTTGAGGCATCGCCCGATAGAAAATACGGGTGTTCGTCCGTCAGAGTTTTTTCGGGTGGCGTGATAATACCCTTTGTGGAAGGAAACGGTAGAATGTCTTTTACTCAAAGTCGGCTTCAGCCGAAGGGACTGCTCGATACCACACTGGAAGCGGTCGTTGCGGCTGCGCACAATAAAGGAATCGCATTTCTGATCGACCTGTCCGAAAATCTGCCGGACAGTTTCTACAGCGACAAGACCAAACTGACCCAGGTTTTGACGACGCTGGCTGATCAGGCGGTTCGCCGGACCAATCGGGGCAGCGTTACGATTCATTTGGGAGTTGAAGGTACACAGACTCAGGATATATCCCGAATGACATTTTGTGTGGAAGATACCGGCCAGGGGGTAGATCACGATCAGATATCACAGATTCTTGATTTGGATGTTCCGCTGGGCGACTGGCCGCGGGAATTGGCCGGCAGCAATGCGGCTGTTGCGCTACGCATGGCGTCCAAGCTGGTCAATCTGCTGGGCGGCAGACTGAGCTGTGAATGCGGCAGCGGGCAAACTGCAAAATTCTTCTTTACCATTCCATTCCGTCAAATGGATGTTTCAGGCGGAGGCGGCGTCACCCCGTCCCCTCCACAGCCGCAAAAGTCCACCGCCCCGACCGCGAAAAACCAGGAACCATCAACAGCGACGGAAATTGCCGGTGCGAGAATTCTGGTGGTCGATGATGTGGAGGAAAACCGCATTTTAGTTGAAGTGCTGCTCAAAAAATTGGGACATAAGGCCAGCTTCTGTTCCAATGGGCAGGAAGCGGTGGAATTGTGTAAAAAGGAAGTGTTTGATGTCATCCTGATGGATATTCAAATGCCGGTGATGGACGGTCTGGAAGCCATGCGACGGATTCGAGCCGAGGGAGTTAATACTAAAACCACGATTATTGCGTTGACGGCGTCCGTGCAGAAGTCCGATGAATTGGCGGTGCTTGACGCTGGCTGTGATGACTGCCTGACTAAACCGATTGACCGCAAAAAACTGGAACGCAAACTGTGGCGGATTGTCGCCCGGATCAAGCAAGTTTATGCCGCCGATAAGGGGGACGAAATCGTTTCCTTCCTCGGAGGTGACCCGGATTATCAAAAAGCCATCGAGACCTTCGTGGATAATCTGCCGGCCCGCGTGGAGGAAATCAAAACCGCGTATGAAAAAGGCGAGATGAAAGACTTTGCGTTTAAGGTGCACGCGCTCAAAGGTCTGGGGGGGTTTGCGGGTTTTCCGATCTTCACCGAAAAGGCCAAACGGATGGAGGAAACGCTGAAAGCCAACGAAATTGACAAGCTTCACTGTCAGGTGGATGAGTTGGTTCAGCTTTGTCTGCGAACGAAAATTAAAGGTGAAAAAACCGTTTGATGTTTCTGTTTGATTGATTACCGACACGACCACTGTTTCCGGAAACAGCGGTCGTTTTTTTTGCGCCTGCGGGGGAAGTGGCAATTTTGTTGACGAGACGGGCGAGAGGAAATAAGCTATACCGAGTGAGAGTGATAATAATGCCGGAAAAGGAATGGCAGGCCAATCCATTACAATCCTGGGGATTGAAACGAGCTGTGATGAAACCGCCGCGGCGGTGGTGCGCAACGGGCGGGAGGTATTATCTTCGGTGATAGCTTCGCAGGCGAAGCTGCACGAGCGGTTTGGCGGTGTGGTGCCGGAAATTGCCTCGCGGGCGCATCTGGAGAAAATTCTGCCGGTGGTTGAACAGGCTCTTGAACAAGCCAGAGTCAGGCCGGCGGAGATTGATGCTGTGGCAGTGGCGCATCAGCCGGGACTGGCAATCGCTTTAATAGTGGGAGTGACCGCGGCCAAGACACTGGCATTTGCATGGCAAAAGCCTTTGATTGGAATAAATCATCTTCATGCTCATTTGCAGTCGGCGATATTGGCGTCAGAAACGATGGAGCTTCCTGCCGTGGCGCTGATTGTATCGGGAGGGCATACGAGCCTGTACGAGGCGGAATCGGCGCTGGAACTGAAGCTGCTCGGTTCGACCATTGACGATGCGGCGGGCGAAGCGTTTGACAAGGTTGCGACAATTCTGAATCTGCCGTATCCGGGCGGGCCGAGTATCGAAAAAGCGGCGCGAGAGGGAAATCCCGACGCGACTGATTTTCCGCGTTCGCTGCTGGATAAGGAATCGCTCGATTTTTCGTTCAGCGGGCTTAAGACGGCGGTTCTGTATTATTGCCGGGGGCAGGATATGAAAGGGCAAAATCGTGTCACTTCGATGAGTCAGCAGGAAATATCGGATATTGCCGCGTCTTTCCAACAGGCGGTGGTGGATACGCTGATTATCAAAACATTGCGGGCCGTGCGGAAGGTCGGGGCCAAAACCGTGCTGGTCGGCGGGGGTGTAGCGGCCAATACCGCCCTGCGTGAAGCGATGGGGAAAATGTGTGATGAAAATAAGCTGTCGCTGCTGATTGCTCCCAAGCCGCTGTGTACGGATAATGCCGCGATGGTGGCGTCGCTGGCGTACTATTATTATCAGGCCGGTCGGTTTGCCGGACTGGACCTTGAACCAGTAGCAACAAATTAAATAAATTCGAAGCACGAAATCCGAAACAAATTCAAAATCTAAATGTTCTAAATTTTTAAAAGGCTGGATTCCGGCTTTCGCCGGAATGACAATCGAATAGTCGTTTGGGTCGTTCGAATTTTGAAAATTCGGATTTGTTCCGAATTTCGGATTTAGATTTTTATGGATCGTAAGCAGATTGAACAGCTTTTTGAAGAGGTGAAGGCGGGCCGATTGGATGTTCACTCGGCGGTGGAGAAACTGCGTCATCTGCCATATCAGCAATTGGAATTCGCATCTGTGGACCATCATCGGCACATCCGCTGCGGCTTTCCGGAGGTGATTTACTGTCCGGGGAAAACACCGGGGCAGGTGGCGAAAATTTTTGAGACACTGGCGGCGACGGGTAATAATATGATGGCGACCCGCGCGGAGCAGGCGTTTTTTGAGCAGGTGCAGGCCGCGACATCGCTTAAACTGGATTATGAAGCCGCGGCGCGGATGATTGTCCTGCGCCAAAAGGAAGTTGAAACGACAAAGGGCTATATCGCGATTGTGACAGGTGGCACCGCGGATGGGCCTGTGGCGGCGGAGGCAGAAATGACGGCTAAAATGCTGGGACAAAATGTTAAAATGATTTGCGATGTAGGCGTAGCCGGCCTGCATCGTCTGCTGGACCATATTCCGACGCTGCAGCAGGCGGCGGTGGTGATTGTGGTAGCTGGGATGGAAGGCGCCCTAGCCAGCGTGGTGGGGGGATTGGTGGATTGTCCGGTGATTGCCGTACCGACCAGTGTGGGCTATGGGGCCAGTTTCGAGGGCTTAGCGGCGCTATTGGCGATGCTTAACAGTTGCGCCTCCGGCGTCAGCGTCGTCAATATCGACAACGGCTTTGGCGCAGCATACTCAGCCAGCCTGATCAATATAAAGATTGAAAAAGCTTCCGGCAAATAGAAACCACAGATTACGCAGATTACGCAGAAAAAGACGGAATATGAAAATATTTATTGTGAAATTTATCAAGTTGAGCATACCTGCCATTCTATGGTTAATATGGCAGTGTTGGCTTGCCCCCATTTGTTGGTATTATGCCGGGAATGCATTTTGTCTGTCTCGTGTAAACCTGTTTCAGTTGGTGCTTTTAATTAACGGCACATTGTTTCTTGCTTTTTTATGTGCATCGTTATTTCTTTTTGTTAAACTGTTTATCATGCCATGTGGGAAAATTTATTATATATGTGCTCAGAGTTTAATGATCATTTTTCTGCTATTTGCTGTAATTAAAATGGGATTTGTTTTGAGTAAATCTCCTAATGATCCTTTTTTAATGGGTGTGAAACAATATCTTGAGAAAGAAATCGATCTCAATCAGTTCCAACAACGGGTGGAATCAGATCAGATTGATGCGAAAACGATAGAAGGGAAAATGAATATAGACAAATACGATGACCCCGATGTGCCATTAGTACTGCAGGATGATATTAAAAAGCTTTCACCAACAATGATTGAAATTAAGATGTTGCCGTCTGACTTAAAGTATTTAAGATTGGAATATGGAAGGATATTTGATATGGGTTCTTTTGGTTTTGTAACGGGTGTTGGTAAAGATGAGTTGCCCTACAGAGATAATATCACTCATGAGGATAGAATTGAAATAAACAAAAAAACTTTTGTTTGGTTTCAGCCCATAGAATAAAAATAGAGACAGCGAGCCGGGTGGCCTGCCCACGCTTGCGTGGGCAGGATGCGATAAAGAACCTGCTTGTCGGGGACAAGCAGGGCACCCCGCAATAAATAGAAAAAGGACATCACAATGCAGAAGATAACCGAGATACCAAAATTGAAGCCGAGGCCTGTGGATGGGCACAAGGGGCTGTTTGGCAAGATTCTGATTGTCGGCGGGTCGGTGGGATTCAGCGGGGCGCCGTCGCTGGCGGGGAAGGGGGCGCTGCGAAGTGGTGCGGGTTTGGTGCGCGTCGCTGTGCCGCAGTCAGTGCTTTCCATTGTCGCGTCATTGGAGTCGTGTTATACCACGATTCCGCTGGCTGAGGATGCAGACGGAAGGATTTCATCCGACGCGGTTGGAATTCTGGCTGAGCACGCAAAGCAAAATGATGTGGTCGCGTTCGGTCCCGGTATTGGCGTCGGTGCGGGCGTGAAAGATATATTGCTGCATTTGATGGGTATGGAAGGTTTGAAAATAATCGTTGATGCGGATGGGTTAAATACACTGGCGTTGTGCAGCGGGGCGGGCGGCTGGATTGAAAAGAAAAAGGCCTCGGTGATTCTGACGCCGCATCCGGGAGAAATGCAGCGATTGTGGAAGTCATTATTCCGCGGCAAAATGCCGGAAGAGCGGGTCGCACAGGCGGCTGGACTGGCTGAACATACCAATACAATAGTCGTATTGAAGGGCGCCGCGACGGTGATTACCGACGGTAAAAAAGTGTATGTCAATACCACCGGCAACGCCGGGATGGCGACTGCCGGGGCGGGAGACGTGCTGACCGGCGTCATTGCGGCAGCGGCTGGACAAGGTTTGAATTTGTTTGACGCGGCTGTTCTGGGAGTTTATATTCACGGACTGGCCGGCGATTTGGCTGTGAAAGAGAAGGGACAAGTTGGTTTAATCGCGACGGACATTATCAATTTTCTGCCTGCGGCGTTTCTGAGGCAGGAACACGCATAGTCAGGGAGGCAGGTCTTTTGTTTCCATTTCCGGTGAAAAAGGAATTTTCGCATCAAATTTTTTGATTTGGCGATGTTGAAAATTATGGGACAATCGGCAGGCCGATAAAAACGGCAATTGTCCGCCGGAAAAACGAAGTTTAAAAAACTCGGTAAAAATACGGAGAAAAAGCAGGTGAAACAGGCAATTATTCGTTATATTTTATACAGAAATGGGCATCGAGCGCTATTGCAGCTCGGCAATCGCAGCATGTGATGAAACAAGTACAGGAGTTTTGGATACAGACGAGGAAATGGAGATGAGTCAGAAACCGACAGTCGTGCATGTGACACACGAAGCTATAGGAAAGATCGGAGGCATCGGAGCGGTTCTGGACGGGTTGTTCACCAGCCGGGCATACTTAGACGCCACGGCACGCAATATTCTGGTTAGTCCCCTGTTTTCAACGGAAGGCGATGTGATGTTGCGTCTGGGGCCGGGCGGCGAAGTGCTGTATTCGTCCATCGACGGATACGTCAAAAGCAGCTATGTCTCCAGCTTCCGCAAGATCGAAAACAAATACAACGTCGGCATTGTCTATGGGCGCAGAACATTTCTGGACCCGCTGACGCAAATCAAAAGCTCGCCGGAAGTCATCCTCATTGATGTTACGCGGATGGAGCAGGCGCCGCTGAACGAATTCAAGGCGTCCCTGTTCTTTGAGTTCGGCATCAAGAGCAATATGTATGAAAACCTGTGGGAATTTGAGCAGTATATGCGTCTGGCGGTACCGGCAATCGCGGCGTTAAAAGCCATCGGGGCGGCGGAAAAAGACAGCAACACCGTCATTGTCTCGCACGAATTTATGGGCATCCCGACGGCGCTGGCAGCCAGACTGGATCCATACGATTTCAAAACCGTCTTTTACGCTCACGAGGTCGCCCCGGTGCGGCGTATTGTCGAGAGCCATCCGGGACACGACACGATGTTCTATAACGTGCTGCGCAAGGCCGGTCAGCAGGACCTGTATATCAACGACGTGTTCGGCGACCAGACGACGTTCTTCAAGTATTCGCTGGTTGATGCAGCGCGGTTCTGCGACAACATCCTGGCGGTAGGCGATTGCGTGGTCGATGAACTGAAATTCCTGTCTCCTGAATTCAGGATGGCGGATATCGACCTGACCTATAACGGCATTCCGGCTTATGAAATCACGCTGGCGGAAAAACATCAGTCCCGCGATAAACTGCGCGATTACTGCCAGACCCTGCTGGGCTGGCGTCCTGATTTTATCTTCACGCACGTAACCCGCCTCGTGCAGAGCAAGGGGTTATGGCGCGACCTGCGAGTGCTGGAACATCTGGACCGGGAATTTCTGGCGCAGGGCAAAACGGGTGTGCTGCTGGTGCTCAGCACGGAGACGCATCGCCGGCGGGACCGCGATATTTACAATATGGAAGCGGCATACAACTGGCCGGTGGCGCATCGCGAAGGAACACCGGATTTGTCCGGCGGCGAAGCGGCATACTACGTCGGCGTGCAGGAGTTCAACGCCAAAAGCCGGACGATTAAAGTCGTCTTCATCAATCAATTCGGCTTCAACCGGCAGGACTGCGGCCACCGTATGCCATACGATATGGAATTTATGGATATCCGTCGGGGGACGGATGTGGAATTCGGACAGAGCATTTATGAGCCGTTCGGCATCGCACAATTAGAGCCGTTGTGTTTCGGCGGCCTGTGCGTGGTGACCGGCATTTGCGGATGCGCCGGATTTGTCAAGGCAATCACCGGCGGGAAAGATACGCCCAATGTGATTTTTGCAGACTATACGGAGCTCAACGGCGACGCGGGACTGGAAATCGAACAGATGCTTCGCATTGACAAGGAATACCGCGATAAAATCGAGCGGAAAATCAGCCAGAAAATCGCGCTGGAAATCTGCGCCCGGCTGCCCAAAAACGACGACGAATCCTATAAGCTGCTTCGCGGAGGTTTTGAAATCGCCCGGCACATGGGCTGGGATGCAGTGGTGGAAAATTACTCGTTGAAAAGCATTTACAAGGCGATGAAAAAACAGCACTCCAAAGTCGTACAGGCATAGCGGAAGATTAAAACTTGAAAGTCGAAAGTCAAAACCACAAGCCGAAATCCCAAAATGATATATGTCCCCGGTACCCTACTAACCGGGGATATTTTTTTATACCACTTTCACTTTAGCCGCTGCGGCGCTTCCGAGGGCACTTGTTTTTGGAGTCGTTTCAGTTTATTATGACAGACTGACGATACGTCGAAAAAAGGGACTAATATGACGCTCAAAGAAGCGATATTGTGGGAAAAGCGGGAATCGCAAAGCGTTCAATGCAGGCTTTGTCATTGGAGCTGCGTTATCAAAGTTGGCGAGTTGGGGCGATGCCATGTCCGCAAAAATATCAACGGCGTTTTATACTCGCTCAACTATGACAAACTCTGCACCGCCAACGACGACCCGATTGAAAAAAAACCATTGTTTCATTTTCTGCCCGGCAGCCGAACATTTTCCATCTCCGCCCCCGGATGCAATTTTCAGTGCGTTTTCTGCCAGAACTGGCAAATCAGCCAATCGCCGTATCAAAACGTCATCGACGGCAGCGCGTACAATCCCCGCCGAATTGTCGAGGCGGCGATGGAAAGCGGCTGTAAAAGTGTAGCCTATACCTATACCGAGCCGACGGTGTTTATGGAACTTTGCGCCGAAACGGCGGTTCCGGCCAAACAACGGGGGCTGTATAATGTCTTTGTGAGCAATGGCTATATGAGTCTTGAGGCGGTGGATTTGATGAAGTCCTGGCTGGATGCAATCAACATTGATCTTAAGGCCTTTACAGAAGCGTTTTACAAAGACCTGTGCAAAGCCAGACTTGCGCCGGTGCTGGAAACCATTGAATACATTGCGCAAAAGACGGATATCTGGCTGGAAATTACGACGTTGCTAATCCCCGGCAAGAACGACAGCGAGGAAGAATTAAAAGCACTGACGGCATTTCTGGTCAAAACCTGCGGGGTGGACGTGCCCTGGCATATCAGCCGTTTTTACCCCCAATATAAAATGACGGATGGGGAACCGACGGATAACGCCATTCTGCAAAGGGCATACAACATCGGCAGACAGGCGGGGCTGCGGTATGTTTATGTGGGCAATGTTCCCGGAAACCGCACCGAATCGACGTTTTGTCCCGGCTGTGGAAAAGTTTTGATTGAACGGTCAGGTTACCATATCATCCAAAACGCAGTCAAAGACTGTGCCTGTCCATACTGCCGGACGCAGATTGCCGGCGTTGGACTTTGATTGCGTTTTGCGGGGGAGTTACTTCGTCCGTTGGGGTTGTCTTGTTTGGCCATTTTTGGAGATTACGCTGAATTGCTGGTAAAGCCGATTGATTTTTTTGCTATTTATGACAAAATGGGGGGATAAATAATTTTACATTTTTTGCAGGATATTAAGGGTATTTTGTGCGTTGGAAATCCGAAAATATCAGTCTTGACGACGCTGTCCTTGTAAAGCAGTGCAAGAGGGGGGATGCCGACGCGATGGGTCGGCTTATCGTTAAATATCAGGACCGTCTTTATAATGCCATTCTGAAAATCTGCGGAAATCCCGACGACGCCGCGGAACTTACTCAGGAGACGTTTGTCAAAGTATTAGAGAACATCAATACCTTCCGGGAGCAGAGCGGTTTTTATACGTGGCTGTTTCGGGTTGGAGTGAACCTGACGCTGAATTTTTGCAGCCGCAGGCTGCGGCTGGGGATGCGTTCGCTGGATGTCGCCGCGGGAGAGCAGGAAAGCTCGTCGATGGCGGCGAATCTGCCGGATAAAAGGCAGACAGACCCCGTGACCATGGCGGAAAACCGCGAGCTCGTCCGGCACGTTCTGGCGGCACTGGAAAAGCTGGACGACCATCAGCGGGCCGTTGTGGTACTGCGGGACATCGAAGGGATGAGCTACGAGCAGATAGCTGAAATTCTGCAGATTGAGCTGGGAACGGTCAAAAGTCGGCTGAGCCGGGCCAGAACGGCATTACGAGAACTCTTGCAGACGGTGGGAATATGAGCGAAAAAGAACATTTGGAAAAAGACGAACTTCTGAGCGGATATATGGACGACCAGTTGACTCCGCGGCAACTGACGGAACTAAAACGTCTGCTGGCTAACGATCTGCAATTTCGGCAGGAGCTGGAGGCGGTGGAACATCAACGACGGCTTTTGCAGTCGCTGCCTGTGGAGACGGCTCCGGCGGGAATGGCGGAAGAAATCCGGTCCGCCCTCGAACGCCGATTCATTCTCGCCGATTCCGCCCCTCGGTTCGATACAGTCGGCAAGTGGAGACTCCATCTGCGACGATTAGCGGCGGTGGCGGCGATGATTCTGTTGCCGCTGCTGGCACTGGGCGTGGTGGTTTATACAATTTTGCAGCCGACGACGGCGGAACGAAAATCAAGTATGTCCTCCGACTCTGTGGCGGTATCTCAGGATTCCCAGTCAGGCGCCCCCGTCGCAACGACAGTCACGGGGGCGAATTCGTCCGCATTACTGTTCAGTGCCGTACTGCAATTCCAGACCAGCCAGCCCATCGCGGCCAATGATTTTATCGAAAAGAAAATCCATACGCTGGGGCTGATGAATTTTACCAAGCCGCAGCGGCAATCCGACCGCACCAGCTATAAAATTGTCTGTTCACGGCAATATGTGGAAGGTCTGGTTGGGGAACTTGAGGGACTGTGGCCCCGGTGCGAAAAGGCGTCGTATGCCCTTTTGGATGCAAGCACAAAACAGCCGGTTCGTGTCGAAGCAATTGGCCCGCAGCAGGCGCTGGCGATGATTCGTCTGACGGATATTTCCGCGGCGGCCAAACTGGCACAGAATATCTCCGAGCAAAACGCTCAAAGAGCCATTGCCAAAGCAAATCCAACCGATGCTGCATCACAGCAGCTTCCGGAAAAACCCTCCAAACCCATCCTGGCCTGGGACGAAGGCACTCAGAAACTTTCCGCCGACCAGCAGGATACGATTTGTCTTGTCATCGAAGTCCTCGGATTGTAAAATTCCTTCTGTTTTCCTTGATGTTTTTTTGTTGTAAGACTGGGCGAATCTCGATAATGCGGCGAGAAAACAGAGCAGGAATTTTCAAAAACAAGCTGTCTCTGGTTTTCTTGGTTTTAAAAATCAATACCTATCAGGTCGCTTCCGTCTTCGTTGCGCTTCGACGCGACAAGTGCGCGGCTGGGCTTCTTATCGTGTCGCTTTCATCTTCGCTTTGCTGTGACGCAACACGTGTGCTGGACGCTTTTGTTTTTTCGCAACGATAAAAACACGGCCAAACAGTCCCTCGGCATGGTTCGACAAGCTCACCACAGGTTGCTCGGGACATGGTTTGGCCGTGCCACCCGTTTCAATTAAAAGTTAATCCACCGGCGGCGGATAAAAATCCAAAAGTTAAAACCACAGTTCAAAAATCAAAACACAGAACGCGAAACACAGAATAGAATCCGGAAATATTGAGAATTGATCCCTGGAAATTGTAAAGCAGAGGCGTGAGTTCCATTTGCAGCGGGGAATTTTTCATATCAAAACGAACTTGATTTTTGCGGCGTTCCGACAGACACTATATCTATGCTGATCAATGAGATTTTTTACAGTTTACAGGGGGAAGGGCGGCTGGCGGGGGTGCCGAGCGTCTTTATCCGTCTTGCGGGATGTCCTTTGCACTGTCGCTGGTGCGATACGCCTTACGCGCAAAGTGTTTCTGCGGGGACGAAATTCACCAAGGAATGGATTTTGGAGCAAGTCAACAGATACCCGGCACATCATCTTGTTATTACCGGCGGAGAGCCGATGACACAGCCGATTTTGCCGGAATTGCTCAAGGTTGTTCGGCGGCCTGGTACGCATATCACTGTCGAAACGGCGGGTATTATGTTCGTCCGCAATCTGCCGTGCGACCTGATGAGCATCAGTCCGAAGCTGTCCAATTCGACGCCGGCCAATCCAACTCAGGCGGCGGTGCACGAACGGCTTCGCCTGAATGTGCAGGCTCTTAAAGACCTGCTTAGGCACTATACTTATCAGCTTAAATTTGTGGTGGATAGCCAGGGCGATCTCGATGAGATTGTGCGGTTTGTGGAAGAATTGCCCGATGTGAAGCTGGAGTTGGTGTTTCTGATGCCGCAAGCGACGAGGTGTGAAGAGTACATAGAAAAATCGCAGTGGCTTGCGGATTACTGTCTGCATACGGGGTTTTCGTTTGGGTCGCGCTTGCAGGTGATGTTGTGGGAAGGACAAAGGGGAAGATAAAAAGGAGAGCAGGTGAATCAAAAAAGGCCGGTGCTCGTGTGAGCAACAGCCTTTTGTGTTTGCGAACCATTTGCGCTTACTCGGGCGTTTCCGTGCCGGAGCCGCCATCGTTAGGATCAACTGGAGCATCGGTCACCCAGCCTGTCGCAGGTTGGTTTTCCACGATGAGGCTTTGCGCAAAAGGTTTGCCCTGCATCAGGAACATACAGGCTAACAGGAGTATCGCAATCCCTATTCGTTTCATTGGTTGTTTCCTTTCCATGAAATCCGGTTTTATAAATATTCCTGATACGTTTGTGCCTGAAGTTTTAAGACAATGGGCGTTTTAATGCCGCTGGGCAACAATTTGCCTGGGTCGGGCGTGATTTCAATCTTGCCGATATCCCCGGGTTCGGTGGTCTCCGACCCGCCGTCATTGAGAGTGGCGCCAATGTTGGAAACATAACCTGATGTATAGGACGAGGTGTCAGCCATAGAGATAATAGTGCCGTAAATCTGGGCGTTTCCGCGGACGTCGACGATGCCGCCGACGATGGCGCCGGTCAGGACGTTGTTGTCGCTCTGGTTGGGGTTGGTGTTGCCGAGGTTGACGTTAAAATGAGGCGCAAGTATCGTGGCCTCCGTATTGGCGTTGTTCTGGAAGGTGGCGCTGCCCGTGAAATAGAGGGTGTTCTTCTGCCAGTTGAACGTTTGAGGTGTATTACTGACAATCGTGCCATTGAAGTTGCAGTTGTCGAATCGGACATTGTTGTAGTTGCTTGTTGTCTTGCCTGCATCCACATACAGGACGTCATTGAACGTGCAATTGATAAACAGGGCATTCTTGTCAACAGGCAAACGTACGTTGCTGAAGGTCTGGTTCTTATATATGTACCTCTTGACCTGGATGCCGGTGCCCGTGGTATAGTTGCCCGAATTATGAGGGAAGCGCTCATAGCGCCACTTCGTCCCGCAAGTAGAGCCAAGGCTGGCAAGCTGCGCATCGGTGTCTGTATACTGGTCTGACGAGGGGCAGGGGATGTCGCCGCCGCCGCCGTTTGTCGTGCATGTGGTATTGTAGTACTCGGTCGTATCGTAGTCGGCGATGTTCATGCCGGCCATTTCCGAGGGAGCTTCGCCGTAGTTGATGCCTGCGGTGATGCCCTGTATCTCATCACCGGGGCTTACCACTCTGGACTTGATCTTCTCGCCATTGTCGTCAAGCAGGAAGTTGCCGCTACTGTCTGTTTCATATATGATGTTGCCGTTGCCATCAGTCTGGTAGATGGGATTGTTGCCGGCATCCCATGTCTCGAACTGCCAACTCTTGGGTCCTACCTGATCCTTCGTCCAGCATGTATTAATGGTGCCCAGGACAGTGGAGTCACTGGTCATGTTGAAGGGCGCAACCGAGAGAGAAGATGTCGACATGAATCCGATGCACCTGGTGGCGGCCTTCTCAGGACTCAGAGTGCCGCTGGTCAGTTCGTTCAGTATCGTCGTACGATTTGTCGAAGTCAGAGAAAGCGTGTTGACCAGGGACGCAAAGGAGGAACTGTTCAGCGTGCCGGCGGCCAGCTTCTGCTTTATCTGGTCCTCGAGCGCGGTCAGTTGCGTCAGTTGCGAGTTCGAGAGGTTCCATGCATTGTATATGCTGCCGTGAATGGTTGTATCGCCGGTCAGCCACATTCGTCCGCGTCCGGCGATGGCGTAGTTCATTACGGTCGCGTCTTTTGTGATGTTCAGGTTCATCCTGAGCCTTCGCTCAATGCCGTTTTCGTTTCCGATTGTCTCAATTCCTATGACCGTGGGGGCTGTGTAGCGATAAAATCGAATCCGGAAAGTCCCCCCGTTCTGGCAGGGAATGTCAGGCGTCGAAATTTCCGTACCTGTTCCGCCTGAGTCGGTGAAAGGAGTATCGGGCGAAACGGTCTGGCTGCCGAGGTTGACGTTCACAAGCCGCGTACGCAGGTTCGTCCAAATCGTGGCGGCCTGGGCTTCGGTAACATAATTGATGTCTGTTGAAAAGGTGGGGGTTGTCTGTGCGACATACCTTGCGCAGTCCAGGCCGGACAATGCCGCATTGAGGGCGTTATTGCCAATGCGATGGTTGTTTGCAGTCTGTGTATTGGCCGAACTGAGACTTAGAAAGCCGATGGAAATCGCCGCGAAAATGACGATGAAAATCATTGCCGCAATCAGCGCAATGCCACGATAAGCGGGTTGTTTCTTTTGTGTTTTCATTCCTTTGTTCCCCCACATTGCATCCTTCCATAATAAAAGATAATAATTAAACGGCGGGGCGGGAAGAAAAAGGGAAATGGAATGGTCTGATAAAAACAGAGATATGGAGATACGAAGATGCGGGAGATATTTATTCGGCAGATTTTTTTTCGGCGTGGTAGGAACTGCGGGTAAAGGGCGAACTCTGCACCCAGCTAAAGCCCAGCTCTCCGGCGGTTTTGGCCCAGGAGTTGAATTTGTCCGGATGGATAAAGTCCGCCACATCGAGCGAGTTTTTGTCGGGCTTGAGATACTGGCCGATGGCGATGCGGTCGCATCCGACGCTGCGCAGGTCTTGGAGTACGGCCAATACCTGCGGGTCGGTTTCGCCCAGGCCCAGCATTATTGCGGATTTGGTCTGCGTGTCGGGCCAAGCATGTTTGGCTTTTCGCAGCAGCATAAGCGAACGCTGATAATCTCCGCCGGGACGTGCGATGGGATACAACGCCGGGACAGTTTCAACATTGTGGCCAAACACAAACGGGCGGGCGGGAGATAGAATTTCTATTACTTTATCCTGGCAATCTCGGAAGTCCGGGACCAGAATCTCGAACTCCAGATGAGGCAATTCTTTTCGGCAGGTCAGAACGACATCTCTGAAATGACCTGCTCCGCCGTCGGGCAGGTCGTCGCGGTCAACGCTGGTGAGCACCAGATAATTCAATTTCATTTCTTTTGCCATCGCGGCCACCCGCGCAGGTTCGGTGGGGTTGGGTGGAAGAGGTTTTCCGTGCGTGACTGAACAGAATCTGCAATTGCGTGTGCAGATATTTCCGAGAATCAGGATTGTCGCCGTTCCGCGGGACCAGCAATCGCCGCGGTTGGGACAGTTGGCGTTGGTGCAGATGGTTTCCAGGCCGAGGGTGTCGAGCGTATGGTGCGTGTGTGTGAACGTTTGGCCGGAGCCGATACGCCGTTTGAGCCAGTCCGGAAATTTGCGTTTAGGTTCCATCAATTATTCCGCATGGGCTAAAGCCCATCCTACGCTTCCGTTGCGTTTTATATTGCACCGCAGGGGCCGAAGCCCATTCTACGATTTAAGTTATGAGCTAAATAATTGTCTGCATAATTGGGCGGCGGTTTTTTTGATATCGTTCATATTATATTTTTTGCCGGTTTGTCGGGCGGCGGAGGTCATTTTAACATTTTCGAGTCCGCAGGGCACGATGGTATCGAAAATAGTCAAGTCATTGCAGATGTTGATTGCGATGCCGTGCATCGTGACCCATTTTTTGATTTGGATACCGACGGAGGCGATTTTTTGTTTTTCAGTCCATAGGCCGGGGAGTCCTTTCTGGCGATGGGCGATGACGCCCAGCTTATCGAGCAATTCGAGGCCGAGCTGTTCGACGAGACGGACAAATTGGGGCACATCCAGCTTGAGGGTTTTGAGTTTGACGATGGGATAAATAATGAGCTGGCCGGGGTTGTGGGCGGTGGTGCCGCCGCCCCGGCCGATGGCGATGAGTTCGACGCCTTTGTTTTTCAGCGTAGTTTCGTCGGTCAGTAGTTTGTTTTCGCTTTTGCGGGCGCCGAGCGTGATGACGGGCGGATGTTCGACGAGGAGGATGGTGTTGGGGATAATTTCCGCCTGGCGGTCGGCCAGAAGCTGAAGCTGGAGCGATAAAATTTCCGTATAGCCGGCCAGGCCGCAGTCGCGGATAATCAATTCGTTGGAATTTTGCTCTCTTGTTTTCATTTCTATCCCAAAAGAAAAATTTTACACGTTTTTGAGGCCAAAAGCAATACAGAGAAAAAACCACAGATTTCACAGATTGCTCAGATTAAATATTTTTTAACATAAAAGAAGCTTGAGTGATAAACAGCGGAGATATATCTTGAATTGCGTGGCGGGCTTTTTTATAATGAGCGTGTTACATCTTCCTTAAGTGAAGGAATATAGAGAAGGACATAAAAGCATGACAGACAATGAGCTTGCACCTCAAGGCGGCCAAATACTGATTTACCAGACTGAAGGCGGCCAGACGAAAATCGAAGTCCGGCTGGAAGGTGATACGCTGTGGCTGTCCCAAGCGGATTTGGCCCGGCTTTACCAGACGTCCAAACAGAATATAAGTCTCCATATTCAAAATGTTTATGAAGAGGGAGAATTGTTTGAGGAGGCAACTGTCAAGGAATACTTGACAGTTCAAACTGAGGGAAACCGGAAAATCAGCCGGCAAATCAAGTATTATAATCTGGATATGATTATTTCAGTCGGATACCGGATCAAATCGCAAATCGCAACCCATTTCAGGCAGTGGGCGACGCAACGATTGAAGGAGTACATCACCAAAGGTTTTGTTTTGGACGATGAACGCCTCAAGAACCCCGACCATCCGTTTGATTATTTTGATGAGTTGCTCCGCCGTATTCAGGATATCCGAACGTCCGAGCGGCGGTTTTATCAGAAAATCACCGATATCTATTCTACCAGTGTCGATTATGACCCGACTGCCCAAATGAGCCTGACTTTTTTCAAGACCGTCCAAAACAAGATGCATTGGGCAATTACCGGCTTGACCGCTGCGGAAATTATTCACAAACGAGCCGATGCCAACAAGCCCAATATGGGTCTGACAAGCTGGCGTGGCGAAAAGGTGCGTAAGACCGATGTAGCGATTGCCAAGAATTATCTGAATGAAGAGGAACTTTCGGCGCTGAATAATTTAGTTGAGCAATACCTGATTTTTGCGGAAGGCCAGGCAACGCGACGGATTCCGATGTATATGAAAGACTGGATTGAGAAGCTGCACGGATTTTTGTCGTTAAATGACCGAGATATTTTAAATCATGCCGGGGCGATTTCGCATGAGATGGCTAAGGAGCTTGCCGAAAGCGAATACGACAAATTCAATCAAAAGCGAATCGAATGGAAAGACCTGCGGGCAAGCGATTTCGATAAAACGATAAAACGGCTTCCATCCCGGCACAAGAAATTGCCGCGAAAGAAGAAATAAGATGAAGGTTAGGCCGAAACTCCAACCGCTGGTTAGAGAAAGTGTAGTGGGGCGAACTGCCCGGCCCCGAAATGATTGCCGAGCGTCTGCGGCTATGGGATCGGGAAAAGGATGTGGGAAATGAAGCGGGAAATGGCGAAAAATGTATTTGACGGGATGAAAATATGCTGAAGGATTTATTGCGGACGATTCGGGCGGTTATAGTTCTTTTTGGTGTTCTTTTGACTTTTTTTGCGGTCATGGAGCTGATTCGGGCATTCCAGACGCTGTATTCGCTTTATCCGCCGGCGGGATATGTGTTTGCGGCGGTATTGCTCGGCGGCGGCGTCTGGCTGGGGGTGTGGTTTATCAAAACAATCGGTAAAAGTCCAAGGGCGCTGACGCCTCCGGCGGTCGGCGATATCGGGGAAGCTGATTTAAAACATCTTCGTCGGTGGGCAAAGTATCAGATTCAATTTCTCCAGCGGCTGGGGGAGAATCCTCTTCTCGACGAACCGGGGCGACAGGAAATTCAGGCCGGGCTGAATCAACTGAAGCTTGTTTTGGGCGGACAATATCAGCCGCTGCACGAGGCGGTGTTGTATGTCGAGCAGAATGCGATTGTCCCGGCTCTGGAGTCGCTGGATAAGCAGGCCGGCAGGCAGGTTCGGGATTGTGTGCGTGATGTAATGCTTGGGGTGACGCTGAGTCCTTACAAGTCTGTGGATTTGTTTATTGTGCTGTACCGCAATGTGTGGATGGTCGGGCGAATTATTCGGACTTACAATACGCGCCCGGCTCTGGGTCAGAGTCTTCGGATGGGGCTGGATATTCTCAATATTGTGGCGACGGTCAATTATATCAATATGGGGAAGAATCTCATTGAGGCGCTGGCGTCGCGTCTGCCGGGCATCGGGAAACTGACGGATGATATCGCCCAGGGCATCGGCGCCGGTTTTATGACGTCGATAGCAGGGCATGCGGCGATGGATCGCTGCCGGGCATTTCACAGGTGGAATCCGCAGGAGGCCAAGGCGGGTCTGCTGAATCATATCGGGGATTTTTACGCCGACGTACGGGACATCTTTTTCGCGGATGTGTGGGGCTTTGTGAAAGTGCGTTCCGGGCAGGCCACCGACCAGGTCCGGGACGCCGTGTGTCAGGCGCTTGACCAGACAGCGCAGACGATTACCGAATATGTTCGTATTCCCGCCAAGGCCGCGGTGGCGACGGGGCAGACTATCGCCAAAGGTACGGTTTGGGGAACCAAAACAATCAAAGATTTTCTGCGGAAACCTTTTTCGGAAGAAAAGGGTGATGAGAATCGCCGCTGAACAGTCAGCCGCCGTTTTTGATAACGGTGGTTTGAGCGGCGGAGAAGATTTTGACAGGGCCGCGGTCGATTTGGACGATAAGCCCTTCGACGGGGTCGATGCCGATGCAGGTGCCGGCGTATTGTCTGCCGTCGGATTCCAATTCGACGCGTGAGCCAATCTGCCGGTTGCGGCGTTTCCAGTCGCGCAGAAGTTTTTCGGGTTTTTCGACGGCCGTGTGAATTCGTTTTTCGAGGCGCTGGAGGAGTTCGCGTACCAGTTCATTGCGGTTGACGTGCCGCCGTAATTCGATATCGAGGCTGACGGCGGGGGCGTCGAGCGGCAGTTCGGCAAGGCAGTCTTTGTCCTGATGAACGTTGATGCCGATACCGATGACGGAGACTGTTTGAGGGCCGATTTTGCGTGATTCGACGAGGATGCCCGCGACTTTTTTATTTTTCAGAAGGATATCATTCGGCCATTTGATGGCGGCGTCGAGGTCGCAACAGGCGGCAATGGCGTCGATGACGGCGATTGGCGCAGCCAAAGTGAGCAGGGCGGAAGGGCGACTGAAATCCTGAATCAGGATGGAACACAGAATACTTTGGCGGGGTTGGCTGTGCCATCGGCGTCCCCGCCGGCCGCGCCCGGCGGTCTGGTGTTCAGCGAGGACACAAAGGCCGTCGCTGTCCGGTTTTTGCGCGTACGACCAGGCGATATCGTTGGTGCTTGAAGTGGATTCAAGTAAAACGATTGTCTGTCCTGTCCGGCGGGTTTTGAGACCTCGCTGAATCGTTTCGATGTTTAAGGGTTCTATGGCAGTTTTCAAATTGAAAATGGAAAATCGAAAAATGGGAATTTAATTATCTGTCTAATCCGATATCGACGGCTATGGCGGAATGCGTGATAGCGCCAACGGCGATGCGGTCGATGCCGCATTCGGCGATGGCCAGGACGTTATTGAGCGTGATGCCGCCGCTGGCTTCGAGGAGGGGCTTTTTGCCGCACATGTGGTTGCGCATTTCCACGGCGTGCTTGAGCTGCCACTGGCCCATATTGTCCAGCAAAATCACATCGATGCCGGGAATGGTCAACACACGGTCGAGCTGATTATCCACGTGGTCAACTTCAACGACCACGAACCTAATGTCCTCTTTTTGACGGGCTTCCTGAACCATTTTGTGCAGTTTCAACTTAAACTTCTCCCCCAGCTCGGTCCAGTGATTGTCCTTAAACATCACCGCTTCACCGAGGTTCATCCGGTGATTGTATCCGCCGCCGCAGCGGACGGCGTATTTCTCCAGTTCGCGCCAGCCGGGAGTGGTCTTTCGGGTATCGTAGATTTTTGCTTTGGTGCCGCGAATGGCATTGACATACTTCCAGGTCATAGTGCTGATGCCGCAAAGCCGCTGCAGAAAATTCAGTACCACACGCTCGGCCGAAAGCATCGCACGCACGGGGCCTTCGATCACTCCCAGACGATTGGCGACGTTGGCGCGGCAGCCATCCTCAATCAGCACACGGAGTTTGAGCCGCTCGTCGTATAAGGTCAGAACATGTTTAACCAACTCCATTCCGCAGACGACGATTTCCTCGCGGGTAATCAGATAAGCCTTACCGATCTGGTCTTCGGGGATTGTAATTTCGCTGCTGGGGTCTCCGCGGCCAAAGTCTTCCTCCACCGCCATTTGAATCAGCGGCAGGATTTTTTCGATATCCAGCGGTTTAATTGTGCGTTTTACAACTTGTTCTCCCATCGATTACCTCTTTCTGGGCCTGTCGGGTTTTGCACTTCCGGGTCCGCGTGCGGCGGGTGGATCGGTCGAAACGCTGCGGATTTCATCAAACTGCGGCAGTTCCTTGAGTTCTCTGATCCGATCCCGCAGGATTGCCGCCTGCTCGAAATCCAGTTTTTGGGCGGCTTCAAACATCAGCCGTTCCAGTTCAGCAATCTGCTCGGAACGGTCGAATTCGGATTCATCCAGACAAATCGCCTCGCGAGCGCGCTTCCGCGCGGCCAGTTCATCGGACAACCCTCTCTGAATCTCTTTGCGGATAGTCTGGGGCGTAATGCCGTGCAGGCGGTTATACTCCAATTGCATTGTACGGCGTCGGGCCGTTTCGTCAACAGCTTTTTTCATCGAGGCCGTTACCGTGTCGGCGTATAAAAACACCGTGGCGTTGACGTTGCGGGCGGTGCGGCCGATGGTCTGAATGAGCGAGGTTTCACTCCGCAGGAAGCCTTCCTTGTCGGCGTCGAGAATCGCCACCAGCGACACCTCCGGCAAATCGAGGCCTTCGCGCAGCAGGTTGATGCCGACCAGCACGTCAAATTCGCCGCTGCGCAGGTCCCGCAGGATTTCGACACGCTGGAGGGTTACAATTTCGCTGTGGAGGTATCGGCAGCGGACGCCCTGCGATGTCAGGTAGCTGGATAAATCTTCGGCCAGCCGTTTAGTGAGGGTGGTGACCAGGACACGTTCTTTGACGGCGGCGCGTTTCCGGATTTCGGCCAGCAGGTGGGGGACCTGCCGGGAGGCGGGGTGGATGAAGATTTCGGGGTCGATCAAGCCCGTGGGGCGGATGACTTGTTCGGCGACGCGTCCGCGGCTGAGTTCGAGTTCAAACGGATTGGGCGTGGCCGAGACGAAAACAACGTGCTTCCAGCGTTCATAAAATTCTTCAAAGCGCAGGGGACGGTTGTCGAGGGCGCTTGGCAGACGAAAACCGTGCTCCACCAGCACTTCCTTGCGGCTGCGGTCGCCGGCGTACATCCCGCGAAGCTGGGGGATGGCGACGTGCGATTCGTCGATGAAGAGGAGGAAATCATCGGGGAAATAATCGAGCAGGGTATAGGGCCGGGAGCCGGGTTTGAGGCCGGCCATGTGGCGGGCATAGTTTTCGATGCCGCTGCAGTAGCCGACTTCTTTAATCATTTCGAGGTCATAAAGCGTGCGGGCCTCAAGCCGCTGAGCCTCGAGCAGCTTACCTTCGTGACGAAGCTGCATCAAACGCTCCTGCAGTTCCTGATAGATACTCTGGCAGGCGGATTCGATGCGGTTGGCGGGCAGGACGTAGTGCTTGGCGGGGAAAATGAAAATCTGGTGTTCCTGCGCCAGGATTTCGGCGGAGACAGAATTGATGTAGGAAATTTTTTCCACCGTGTCGCCGAAGAACTCCACTCGCACGGCGAACGATTCATATGAGGGCCACAGCTCCACGACGTCGCCGCGGACGCGAAATGTGCCGCGGGCAAAGTCGATATCATTGCGATTGTACTGCAAATCCGCCAGTTTGCCGAGAAACTCGTTGCGGACGATCTCATCGCCCAGACGCAGACTGATAACGCTGGCTTTATAATCTTCCGGCGAACCCAAACCGAAAATGCACGAGACGCTGGCGACGATAATCACATCCTGTCTGCTCATCAGGCTGGTCGTGGCCGAGAGGCGAAGGCGGTCCAGCTCGTCGTTGCGGGAGGCGTCCTTTTCAATATAGATGTCGCGCTGGGGGATGTAGGCCTCGGGCTGGTAGTAGTCATAATAGCTGACGAAATACTCGACGGCGTTTTCGGGAAACAACTGGCGAAACTCTTCGTAGAGCTGGGCGGCGAGGGTTTTGTTGTGCGAAACGACCAGCGCAGGTTTTTGAATCCGCTGGATAACATTGGCCATCGTGAAGGTCTTGCCGCTGCCGGTGACGCCCAAAAGCGTCTGGTGCGGGAGGCCTTGCCTGAGCCATTGCGTCAATTGGTCAATGGCTTGGGGTTGATCGCCGCAAGGCTCGAACGCGCTGTGTATCAGAAAGTCGGGCATCTTTAAAAATTTAAAACCTAAAAGTCAAAACCACAGTCCAAAATCCCAAATTATTCGTTTTTGCCATATTCTTCAGAAACCGCAGAGTTTTCCTGCATAGGCATTTATTCGGCAGATATCCAAAACCACTACTGTCCAATCATAAGTCAAATAACGTCAATTGGTTAGAGTTGTCATTAGT